>JANMMZ010000113.1:0-93878 GCA_031373665.1 Saprospiraceae bacterium
ATTTCCAGTTAGTTTGGCTTGTGTAGTTGTCTCCGTTTCTCTACGACATGACAGACCGAGGGGAGGGAGTGGATTCAATACCGCGTCTGTCCTATCCTGTGTAATACTATGAAAATGCGCAAATTTTCTGCTCCCTAAAGATGAGCGGTTACGAGATATGATTCGCGCTTAACTTAACGACATTGCCCAAAAGAGGGGTTGCTTGATCCGCCTCTATTTAGGGCCAATCGGGGTTTTTCTAAGGCTCTGAAGTAGGAAAAGGGAATAAACGATGTGGCGATTTTGCCTACTTAATTGGCCTTATCTAAATTCCGACGGAGCGCTCAAAAAATGCGGCCGCAGGCAAAATTTGGTTTTTTAAAAACTGTCTGAGCCATGAGTAGAATCAGGGCATAGCCCTCGTACGATCATGCGGCGAGTTTTTTTAAAAATCTAAATTTTAGCATTTTTTGAGCAGCGGAGTCGTGGAATTTAGATAAAGCCAAGTCTTTTGGGTTACTTTTTTGACGAAAAAAGTGACAAAAGTAAAAAGGCATGTAGTGATTTTAACTAGTGAACATTATGCTGCTGTACTTTATGCTCATTTTTAAATCATTCCTACTTTTATCTTGCTTTTTACCTCTAAAGTGGAGTAAGTTATTTAATCCGTATTACTAAACTAGATCCCAAAACTTGGCGACACGAGCCCCCGATTTTACCCATCAGACCCATGTCGCCATCTCTATTATTTACAACATATCTTTCAGCATCTTTGCAAACGCATCTACACTGAAAACGCCTTGGTCGCCTTCGCCTTGCTTGCGAACGCTGACAGTACCGGCTTCTACTTCTTTTTCACCCACCACCAATAGGAATGGAATACGCTTCAACTCGTTATCACGTATTTTACGGCCTATGGTTTCATTTCTGTCATCCACCACACCGCGTAGGTCTTCGGCCTCCAAGGCTTGTTTTACCTGATAAGAGTATTCTACAAATTTATCAGAAACTGGGAGGATCGCAAATTGCTCTGGTGATAGCCAAAGCGGGAATTTGCCCGCGCAGTTCTCAATCAAAACGCCCATGAATCGCTCCATAGATCCAAACGGTGCACGGTGTATCATCACTGGGCGGTGTTCTGCATTATCTGCACCGATATAGGTCAGGTTAAACCTTTCTGGAAGGTTGTAATCCACCTGAATCGTACCCAATTGCCAAGATCGGCCGAGGGCATCTTTCACCATGAAATCTAGTTTAGGGCCATAGAAAGCGGCTTCGCCGAGTTCTTTGACGGTTACTAAACCTACCTCATCGGCAGCATCTATAATGGCTTGTTCTGCTTTTTGCCAATTTTCATCAGTACCGATGTATTTGGTCTTATTGTCTGGATCGCGAAGGCTGATTTGAGCCGTGAAATCTTCAAAACCAAGTTTTTTTAAAACAAACCGAGTCAATTCCAATACACCCAAAAACTCCTCTTTTAGTTGCTCTTCGGTGCAAAAAATGTGGGCATCGTCTTGAGTAAATCCACGCACACGAGTGAGGCCATGCAATTCGCCCGATTGCTCATAGCGATACACGGTGCCAAATTCTGCGATCCGCACTGGTAACTCGCGATAGGAGCGTGGGCGGTATCCGTATATTTCGCAGTGGTGGGGGCAGTTCATGGGTTTGAGCAAAAACTCTTCCCCTTCTTGGGGCGTAAAGATGGGTTGGAATGAATCCGCGCCGTATTTTTCCCAGTGGCCAGAAGTGACGTATAGTTTTTTAGAGCCAATATGAGGCGTAATCACGGGGGTATAACCGCGTTTGATTTGTTCTTTTTTCAAGAAATCTTCCAATCGCTGGCGCACAGCCGTGCCTTTGGGCAACCAAAGCGGCAAACCTGCGCCCACTTTTTCAGAGAACATGAACAATTCTAGTTCTTGACCCAGTTTACGGTGGTCGCGTTTTTTGGCTTCCTCGAGCAGCACCAGATACTCCTCCAATTCCTTTTGTTTCGGAAATGTGATGGCATACAGGCGGGTCAATTGTTTGCGTTTTTCATCGCCTCGCCAGTAAGCCCCAGCGAGGTTCATGATTTTTACTGCTTTGATGGGCTCAGTACTAGGTATGTGCGGCCCACGGCAAAGGTCAACAAAGTTGCCTTGCTGATAAAAAGTAATAGAGCCATCGTCTAAGCCCTCAAGGAGTTCGAGTTTGTACTCATCATTTTTTTCTGTGAAATACTTGATCGCGTCGGCTTTTGAGACGGAGGTGCGCTTGAATTCGCTTTTAGTACGCGCCAACTCAAGTACTTTTTGTTCCATCGCCGCAAAATCGGCAGGAGTCAACATCTTGTCGCCGGTGTCAATGTCGTAGTAAAAACCATTGTCAATAGCAGGGCCGATACCAAATTTAGTACCTGGGTGCAATGCCTCAATGGCTTCGGCTAGTAAGTGCGCCGATGAGTGCCAGAAGGTTTGTTTGCCCTCTTTGTCGTCCCATTTGAGAAAAGTGATGTTGCAATCTGCTTCAATGGGGCGCGATAAATCGCGGGTTTCACCATTGATTTTGGCGGCCAATACGACCCGTGCCAATCCCTCACTAATGGATTTGGCGACATCCATCGCAGAGGTTCCGACGGCATACTGACGAATGTTGCCATCGGGAAAAGTAATATTTATCATAAAAATTAGGTTTAACCCACCCATACAACAGGCGGGTGTCCGTACACCATACGAGCGGTGCCGAACGTTTTGTGAATATTGAGCCGCAAAGTTATGGTATTTGGATCAGTCTGCCGCGCACTCTTTGATTATTTTGGATGCATCACCACAATCTTTTCATTCAATACAAGACCGCGATCTTGATCAAAACCCTGTACGATATAGATCCCATCGGCCAATCCTGAAAGGCTAAGTGTTTGATTTTGAATGTTTTGTGCCGCTATTTGTTGGCGCAATACGACGCGACCTGTAGGATCTAATATCTGTATATGCCCATTCAAGGGAGTAGGATTTAGGGCTTTAAAAGACAACCGATCCTTGGCCGGGTTGGGGTATAAACTTAGGGCTTTAGTATCTGAAGTGGGCGTATTGCTTTTTACAATTTGCTCTAAATCAACAGAATATACACCGCGCCCGTGGGTACCTGCGTATAGTTTTCGAGTCGTTTGCCTTATTTTCAAATCCAAAACATACACGGCGGGGATACCTTCGCCGTAAGGTTTCCAATGGATAGTCGTAGCATCAGAATAAAAAACACCGATGTCAGTACCGACAATCAGGTAATTGGTCAAAGAATCATACACGATGCAGTTGATTGGCACATTTGGAAGATTGGCGGAGATATTGACCCAAGTGACACCGCCATTGATGGCGCGATATACTTTTTTGCCAGCGGAGTACCCACCTTTGGTAGCCCATACTTTGGGCGGATTGGCTCCATGTATGGCCAAGCGGGTGATGTCTTCGGCTCCCGGTATGAAATGGGAACTCCAAGTCTGACCGCCATTGGCGGATTTGAAATAGCGAGTGCCCCAAGTAGCCGCCATGAAATTGGTATCATTGGCCGAAATCACCACTTCTCGGAGTTTGTTGTCAATGCTTCCAGTGAGGTTTTGGGTTACTTGATGGAAATGATCGCCGCGATCATAAGATCGGAAAATATCATGGAAACCCACCACAAATGTTTTGGGATTCACGGGGTTAAGTAGAAACGGTGTTACCCAGTCGCCAGAAGGATCGTCGGGTAGATTATCTGATATTTCAGTATCTGTAAAGTAGTTGTTGTCAGACCGATAAATGGCATTGCCTCCATAATACTCCGTGTAAATGGTGTTACTATTGGTGGGATCTATGGCCTGTACCATAGCATCGCCCCCATTGGTATGCTTCCAAGTACCAGAGGTGAGGCGCAACCACCCGCCATTGTCTTGAGACCCTGCCGCAATTTTTGGAGTACCTCCCTCCGAAATGGCTATTCGGTAAAACTGTGCAATGCCCAAACCAGAGGAGTGATCCAACCATGTTTCGGTGGGTTCGTGGTATCGGTAGAGGCCGCCATCATTGCAAAAGAAAATTTCCTCTGGATTGTATGGATTGTGGACAATATCATGCACATCGGCATGGACTTCGGTCTCGATACCGTTGTTGTACCAGTTCGTTATTTTTGTCCAAGTGGCTCCTTGATTTTCAGAGCGGTGTACTACCACCCCAGAGGTATAAACGATATTGCTGTCTTGCTGCGAAAAAACAAGGTGTGCATCTTCTGGTAGTTCTGATTTATCTTCAAAAGTGATGCCCCCATCTTTAGAAAGCATAAAACGCTTCCCGGTGGAGAATCGCAAAGCGACCCAGTCGGGATTGGTTGGGGCTACGATGATCCTAATATCGTTGTAGGTAGCCGTGAAATCGGAGGTTTGGATCCACGTTTCGCCCCCATCGCTTGATTTCACCAATTGGCTTTTCCCCCAATAATCGTGCTTGGCAGCGTACAAGGTTTGGTCATCATTTGGGCGATATTTGAGGTCGGTGTATTCGCCTGTTTGGAGGGTGGTCCAAGTAACGGCACCGTCAGTGCTGCGCCTGATACCCTTGTTGGAGGCTACTAAAATGGTTTGGGGATCGGTTGGTGACATCACCATGTTATAAATGACATTTTCATCGGCTAGGGTCCAATCCAATCCAGTGGTAAACCAAGATTGGCCTCCATCAGTACTTTTATACACCCCGAGGTTCCACATCCACCAGCCGCCCTTGTCACCCAAGGAAATATACATGGTGTCAGGGTGTTGAGGATCAATCAAGATGATACTCACAGGCAGGTACGGCAACCCGTCGCCTAGGGCAGTCCAAGTCCAGCCACCATCTTCTGTTTTCCATATTCCGCCGTCGGGGGTTCCTACGAACAAAATATCGGGATTGGTTGGATGGAAAGCAACGTGTTTGACACGCCCCATTCCCCAATATCCACCACCGTCCACTACTTCATCTGGCCCTTCAAACTGCCAATTAGGCTGATCGTCGCGGTCTTGTACGTTTTCATGCAATACTTGCTGCTGGGCTTTCCACTGATCTCGCAAGTCAGGGAAACTGCCATCCGTATGGACGCGGTCGCGCATGAACCATTTCCAGCGTTCATATTTGACCTTTTTGTTGTCCCAACAGTCGGTTTCATCAGCCGTATATTCATTTTTGAAATAGGCATCTAATTGTGCGCAGATTTCGTGGTAGTTTCTTGAATGGACAGCAATGTCCAATTCTGGAAGGGTCTGGGCTTGAGCCGCGAGAAAGTTTAGGAGTATAAACCCAATAAGATAAGAGGAACGATTGATCATTTTATTTCAATTTTGTGGTGCAAAAATATGAATTTGGCGAAGTATATAAAACACAGACGACACGCTTTGCTAAGTAATGACTAAAATAGTTGACTTAAACATCTTGAAAGTATGAAGTACTGTATATATTTGTTACTTGAAGAACGGCCGATCTTATAATCAAATATACCCTTTAGATTGGTTCTCAGAAAACTGCCCCCTACCGCTTCCGTACAGAAATCCGCCCAATCTTAGCCCCCTGCACATCATCTTGAATCAAGGCTGGTCTATAGTCAGATTCCAGTAATGTTAATCGTATTTTTTTGAGCGTCAATCCTTTTACGTGCCTTGCATAGATGCCCCAGGCTGGCAATTCGCCAAACATCGAAAATTCGGGATAATCCTTCTCCCGTTCGGGTACTAGATGGAGGCTATCTTGAGGCACACAAGCCACAGCGCAACGGCCGCCTCCGGCGTGCGTGATCCGTATATCCTCTAACACCACATCTTCAATGGCATGATCCGTCAAACCAACGATGGATGAAGGCATCAAGTTGTGCGGTTCTTTCACGGGTGGCCCAGGCAGGGCATAGCCCTCATCGGGTCTTCCTTTGGGTACTTCTACAGATACATCTTTGATATGAACTTTCCTGAATTGACCCGGTGCTACCCTTTGGTTTCGGTGCCCTAACCGCAAAAAAATGGCATTTCCAGTGTTTTTTGCGCGAATATGCTTGATTTCGACATCCTCTAAAACGCCCCCATCCACTATTTCCAAGGCGATAGCCGAGCGGTAAGTATCAAAAATAGTTAAGTTGTGCACTTTGATTCGCTTGAAACCGCCGTAAGAATTGGTGCCAAACTTCAAGGCACTGGCACTGGATCGGATGGTACAATGGCGGATCAGGATGTCTTCACAAGCCTTGTCTTTTAGGTCAGATTTCAAGCAAATTCCATCATCGGCAGCATTAATATTGCAATGTTGTACCAATGTATGGCGACAATCCACGAGATCTATACCATCATTGTTCCAAAATGCCATACTGACCACCTTGATCCCATCTATAGTAAGGCTATCGCAACGGCCATAACGCTGTACCCAACATGCCGAGTTGAGCAAACTGATCCCTGAAACCATCACCTTAGTGCATTGCTCAAAATCAATCAATTGTGGCCGTTGGCTCTCATGGGTTCGATTGTCTTTGTAGCCACCTGCCAGCAATCCCTCTTTGTACATGCGATCCGTATCTGCAGCCAATGCCGTGCCTTGTCCATCTATCGTGCCACGACCAGTGATCGCAATGTCCCTCACTTCTTGAGCCAATACCAGCGCGTACCACTTGTTTTTATCATAATCAGAGCGGCGCGTACTGCCCAGTAGCGTAGCACCTTCAGCCAAATGGAGGTTGACGCGGCTTTTTAAGCGGATACTCCCCGATAAAAAGCGACCCGCAGGAACCAACACTTGCCCGCCACCTGCCGCTGTACAGGCATCAATGGCAGATTGAATGGCGACACTGCATAAGGTTTCCCCATCGCCTATGGCTCCATAATCTCGAATGTCAAATACTTGAGATTGGGACTGAACACCTGTGGATGTCCAAAATATAAATAAGAAGAGGTAGAATATTTTTTTCAAAATAGATATACGTTTGAGCCCGATGAAAGAGGTAGCAAAGAAACGTATTTTTAGGCATTTGCATTAATCTTCAAAAAAATCTGGCTCAATGGGATTTATTGAAAACACACGTGGGAAATGTGAAGTTAGACGACCACGCTACTCAAAAATGCCATTCTCCATCCGCAAAAGTTGCATTTATTACTTGAATCTGGCATTTCCTCCATCCAGTTTAATTGACCCCTACACTTTATCTTGACTTCCAGTTAGTTTGGCTTGTGTAGTTGTCTCCGTTTCTCTACGACATGACAGACCGAGGGGAGGGAGTGGATTCAATACCGCGTCTGTCCTATTCTGTGTAATACTATGAAAATGCGCAAATTTTCTGCTCCCTAAAGAGCAGCGAAGTCGTGGAATTTCTACAAGAATCTGTTTTAAGCCAAGTCTTTGGGGTTACTTTTTTTGACGAAAAAAGTGACAAAGTTGGACTAAGTACTTCTGTGTTATGAAAACGACTAAAAAGAAAAAGAATATTAAGAGGAAAAAATGAAACATAAAATAAATAATCAATAAAAAATTGTAAACCAACTACTTATTTATACTAAAAAAATAAATTAAAAAATAAATCCCTGAAACTATTGACAAATCGAAGAATAGGCCATTACATTTGCAGTGTACTAATGCACTAACACACTATTTATGATACATTTTAATAACGTTGGTTTTACGTATCGTCGCAGGAACATGCTGTTCGACAACCTAAACCTAACCCTCAAGCCGGGCTGTGTCTATGGTCTGCTTGGGCGCAACGGGGCTGGGAAAACCAGTCTCCTCCGGTTGATGAGCGGATTACTCTTCGCACAAAAGGGTAATTGTACCGTGAATGGCCACAATCCAGCCAAGCGAAGCCCTGACTTTTTGAGCGAAGTGTTTTTTATTCCCGAAGAGTTTGAGTTGCCACCTGTCACGATACGAGAATATGTAAACCTGAATGCTGGATTCTATCCAAAATTCGATCTTGCGCAGTTCAATCACTATATTGACGAGTTTGAATTGCCTGATCATTGGAAAATGACAGAACTCTCGCATGGTCAAAAGAAAAAAGCATTTGCCTGTTTTGCATTGGCCGCCAATACTTCCTTGCTTATCATGGACGAACCAACCAATGGATTGGACATCCCTTCAAAAGCACAGTTCCGAAGATTGATCGCCGCCGCTGTGAGCGAAGATCGGGTGGTTGTGGTTTCAACGCATCAGGTGCGTGACCTAGACAAACTGATTGATCCGGTCATTATTTTAGAGAAAAGTGAGGTATTGGTACATGCTTCTATGGATGAGATCAGCGAACGATTTTCTTTTGGGATCGTAGCAGATACGGCGGGACTTGAAGATCAATTATTGTATTCCGAGCCAAGCGTCAGGGGTATCGCAACCATCATGCCCGCCAATGGGCAAGCATCGAGCAAGCCCGATCTGGAACTTTTATTCAATGCTGCGCTCAATAAACCTGACGAAGTTAGGAGGATAATGGCTGTGCCATTAGCGTAAAATTATCAATAGTTTTCAAAAAACGACCTGATTATTTCATCAAAAAAATAAATATTATGCAATTTAATATAAAGCGATTTATCCTATTACTTCGCAAGCAAATTTTAGAAAACAAACGCCTTTACCTGATGGGATTGGCGGCTTTGGGCGGGTTTTGGCTCATTGTTTTGGCCACTTTTATGTCTCAAGGGGCAGGCATGACTTTCCAGCAAGGGATATTCGGTACGGGATTGCTTTTGGGTGGTGCTGTTTTTGCCAATCAACAATTTTCAGCGCTTTCAGACATACCGCGCAGTATCAGGTACTTGCACTTGCCAGCATCGCAATTGGAAAAAATATTGGCGGCATTTACCCTCACTTGTTTTGTGTTTTTACCTGCTGCTATAGGTGTTTTTTACTTGGTAGAGATTCCTCTTTTTGAACTCTTGAGGGCGCGGATGGCAATGAATCCACACATTTTAGAAAATCTACGCTTACTCCCCGCCAAACTTTGGGTTTCTTCTATAGAGTTTTACTGGTTGGGGGTCAGTTTTATGGCTTTGGGTGCTGTATATTTCAAAAAAGCATCTTTCATTAAGGCGACTTTGGTGTTTTTTGGTGTACTCATTTTCACACAACTGTTCAATGAAAAACTCACGGACTGGTTGGTTCAGATGCCGCCAGATTATTTGGTCAATAGCGATTTTTTTGTGAGCCTATCTTTTTATAAAAAATCTGGCAGCAATGGCAGCGACACCATTACTTTGAGTGCTGGGTGGCTTCATTTTTTCAAGTATTTTCAGTCATATTTCACGCCTTTTATTTGCTGGGTATTGGCTTGGTTCCGATTGAGAGAAACAACAGTAGCCTAAATTAACAACCATTATACTATCATGGATTTTAGAGATAATCAACCCATATATTTACAAATCGCGGAGATGGGATTTGAGCGTATTTTACTCGGGAAATGGGTCGTTGGCGAGCGTATGCCTTCGGTGCGTGACTTGGGTATTGAATTACAGGTCAATCCCAATACGGTGGTGCGTTCTTATGAGTTTTTAGAGCAGAAAGGCATCATTGTCAATCGGCGCGGGGTCGGGTACTTTGTGGATGAGTCTGCGCTGGAGCGGATCCGTCAATTTCGCCGCGAGCAGTTTTTAGCACAAGAAATGCCCGTTTTTTTGCGCAACCTCTGGCTTTTGGATATTCCGATAGAAGAAGTACAAAAGCAGTATGAGGTATATCGCGCAGCAAATGTCAAGCCTTAGAGCCTGTTTTTTACTGGCTCATGCTTCATCAATTTTCACAATTTAACAATAATAACAATGCGTAAATACACCAATATCCTAGCGATTTCTTTCTTCGCGCTCTTTATAGGAATGATGACCCTAAGCACTGTATTGCTCAATAAAATGGCTTCAGTTTACGATTTCACCGACGAGTTCCGCCATTTTGACAAACATGAGTTGCCGCCGTTTCAATATGTTTCCTTAGATTTGGGCTATGTATTTAAAAAACAAGCAGATCAGGAAAATAATGAGGCCATAACCCTTGATTGGGCTACTATGCACGCCGATATATGTCAGGATTCTGCTCATAAAGTGTATATTCATAAAAGTATGAAAGACTCTATCCAGTGGTTTGTGAAAGAGGATACTCTATTTTTAAAAGGGTTTAATAGTGAAGAACGGGTACGATCCAGTGCCAAAATATATGCCCCTCAGGTCAAAGGCATTCATGTCAACAAAACGGATGTCAGTATGGAAGGATTTCAGGGTGAAGAACTGGCCATACAAGCCATGAACCATAGCAAAATCGCCTTGGGCAGGTTTATGATGAACCTGATTCAATTCAACCTGAATCACTCAGAATTAAGCATTGAGAATAGTGAAATACAAGCCCTAAAAGTGCAGGGTAGCAGCGGAAGCCTGAGCTTAGATGATGTCAAGGTTATTACTTTGGAGCAAGCACCCGATCATGGGGTGTCCGTATCTTTGAAAGGCAAATCGGTGACACTTCTGAAGTAACTAATATTAAATGCATCTACTTTGAACGGTTAATTTTAAAACAACTAACGAGATGATTTTGAAACTGACAAGGGCGCAAATATTTGATTTCGCAATTCTGGTGCTTCGGTGGTATCTGGCTTACTATATGGCTTATTACGGCTGGGGTAAAATAGTAGGCGAGCAGTTTGGACATCGTAGCATTGAAATTTTGAATACACCTTTAAAGGATGTAGATAAATTTCATTTGGCTTGGTATCTTTTCAGTTTGGACAAAACCTTTGATATTGTTGTTGGAGTTTCGCAGATTATCGGTGCGGTTTTAATTGTTATCAACAGAACTGCTTTGGTTGGCGCGTTATTATTACTCCCAATCTTGGGGCAAATTTTGTTAGTTGACCTTGCTTTCACGACAAATATGTTCGGCTTGGCATTGCCAATCCGACTAACTTGTATGGTACTTTCAGACTTGCTCATCTTATTTTACTACAAAGAGAGAATGGTTTTAGTTTGGAATAATCTCACAGAAGGGACTTCAACAAAATTCAAATATGAATGGTGGGTTTTTATCCTTCTTCCTTTTATTGGTTTTGCGACAGACCTTGGTTTTGCTGTTCTGACTTTACCCATAAAACTTCTTATAGGCTGGCTGACTAAATAAAGGCTATTAATTATTTCTTAAAGTCACCTCGATTCTAAACTTTGACCAACATGGTTGTTTATTTTTACAGATCTTTCACCTGTAAATTGATACATCATGTCAAAGTTAACCCTTTTTCTAGTGGCCACTATGCTTGGCTGTGCCTGCAATAATCATATTCAAGTCGTGGCCATACAAAGCCCTCAAATGACTTTCAATGAACAAAAGGAACTGATTTTTGAAAATGATACTTTGCGTGTTCGCTATGATTTTTTTAGCGAGCAAGGCCATGTCAAATTTAGTATTTTGAACAAACTCAATCAACCTATTTACGTTAATTGGCGAGAGTGTGCTTATATTATGGGGAAGAATTTTACCCCATACTGGCAAGATACATACGTTTCAAATGGCTATATGTATATCCAACCGTTTGATTGGGATGGCTACTTTGCCCTCCGTGGCCCTTATACGTTTTCCGTCGCCAAACGCGACGAACAGATTGCGTTCATACCGCCCGGCACAGAACTGTATCAGTTTGAGTTTTTGGTAAAGCCGGGGACTGGTTTTGGAGGATTGCCCAATAGCACCAAAGAGGAAGTACGTCAAGGGAAGCGCAATAAATTAATCGGGACTAAATACAAATTCACCCAGACTGAATCGCCCCTCAAATTTCGGAATTACCTGACCTTCTCCACAGATGCGGCTTGTAAATCAACTTTTGTACTGGATACCCATTTTTGGATCAGCGAAGTGTATAAAACACAAGGCAAATATGTGTTCGGAGAGGAGTTCACGGGGCATCAGAGTTTATCCATGTTGGTACAGTCGCACAGGCAACGTGCTAAAGTCGGTGCCAACCATTTTGTGCTAAGGGACTTGGAGGGCATACCCGAAACACAAGGTGGTAATTAGGACTAGAATGGGTATAATCTGTAGCATTCAACGAAGAGATTTTAAGATAAAACACTGATTATATTCGTTCTACTTCGGCTAATCGCTCACCAAACCACTCCAATTAGCAATCATTTTCAAGCCATATTCAGTCAATATAGACTCAGGATGAAACTGTACCCCCGTGAGCGGGAGGCTATGGTGCTGAAATGCCATGAGTTCGTCTTCAGGGCTGTAAGCAGTACCCTTGAGTGGCGTACCTTCTAGTGATTCCAACAGCAAGGAATGGTAGCGCATCACTTGAAAAGGGCTTGGAATGCCCTCAAAAATGCCTTGGCCTTGGTGCGAAATGAACGTTGTTTTCCCGTGCATCGGCACCCTTGCTTTGATAAGTTTGGCTCCAAAATACTCACCAATGGCTTGATGCCCCAAACAAACGCCCAATATCGGTATCCGCAGGTGATAATGGGCGATCAAGTCCATCATGATGCCTGCATCGCCCGGCTTTTTAGGGCCGGGCGACAAGACCAATGCTTTAAAATGTATTTTTTCAAAATCAGATATTGCCCATTCATCATTGCGTACGACCCGACAATCTACCCCCGTTTGGAGGAGATAATCGTACAAATTGTACGTAAAAGAGTCATAATTATCGAGCAATAATATCAACTAACGCTTGATTTTGATGTTTTTGAACCAAACAGGATCACCGTGATCTTGTAAAGAAATTCTACCCGTGGTACTCAACCCAAAGTCTTTGGATAGGCTAGGGAATTTGCTTCCGGCTATCAGATCCAACCATTTTTGGGTCGGTTTTCCATTGTCAAACATCTTCAAGGTCACCACCTTTTTATTATTGAGCCAATGCTCTAGTTTGCCTTTGCGGAATACGATGCGGACATGATTCCAAGTGCCGGCGGGTTTCACCGTTACGTATTTGCACTCAATCATGTCGTAGAGATCGCCCGCCCGATGTTTCGGAAACTTACTATCGGGATGGCAAGTATTGTCCAATACCTGCATTTCGGGGCCAGTCATCCATCCGTAACCGTACTTTTCGGGTTTTTCCTGTACGTTGTAAAATATGCCCGAATTGCCGCAGGCACCAATTTTCCAGTCAAGTTCCAGTTCGAAATCGCCGTATTCCTCCCCCGTGAGTATATCGCCTCCGTCGGGAGCCTGCCAATGTCCTTCAGGATTGGGCTTGGCATTGAGGTGGATGGCATTGTCATCAATGACCCACGATTTTCCGATACTGGTTTTGCCGTAATTGTGCCACCCCGCTATGGAATTGCCATCAAAGAGTAACTGCCACCCTGCTGCCTTCTCCTTGGCGGTCAAAGTATTGTCTGTTTTAGGCTCTACGGCTGGGCGGGCTTTCGCCACACCCAACTGGTCGGCTGGGATACTATTCATGGTGTACCAAGCCTCGGTAGCCCACAACTCATGGTGTAGATCACTCAATGGCAGGTCTTTCAACCGAATATAGACCACGTGCTGGGGCTTGATGCCCGCTATTTCAAGGAAAACCTTTTTGCGATCATCCGAAACGGTAGCCGATTTGACGATTAGCCCTTCTTCATCCATTTTAGGCCCTCCATAATTGACGGTAGGCTTATACCACCATTGTTGCACGTTGTAATGGGCAGGATCCCATCCGTCGCCCTCTCGGAGCGGCTCGGTGAATTCTATTTCTACCCCATTGCCTTTAGCCCGTACAGCCAACATTTCAAAGGCCGATTCTTTATTGTATTGCATCTTTTGAAGGCCATACCAAAATTTGTCTTCTTGCCCCCAGTTGCCGGGATTGCCGATACACCCGATATACAAAGCCCCGTCAGGCCCCCAAACCAAGCGGTGGGTACCACCTTCAAGTCCTTGAGTAAACCGGAATACGCAACCTTGATAATTACCGTCTATTTTTTCCACAAACACCCGCTGCAAACCGCCAAAACAGACATCGCCGTGTATGAGTTGGTTTTTATAAGGCCCTACATTGAGTACAGCGGGTTGGGTGGGTGAGTTTCCAATGTCATCTTGTGGAAGCCAAACGACTGGTTGTTGTACCGACATTTGTGCTACCACGGTACTATCCACAGCAAAAGAATTGTAAAATGCGCCTTGCTTGACGTGCAATATCTTAGATGAAGGCAACCAATCGCCTTGGTTGTCGGCAATGAATATTTCTCCATCGGGCCCAATGCCTACCCCATCGGGTGTGCGCAAACCACGGGCAATAAATTCAATATTTCCGGTTTCTTTGCTGATCCGCAATACCTTGCCGCGATCAAGCCCTTGTGGGCGGGTGCTAGCACCGCCAGGATTGATGGCTATGGCCAAGGCCGCATAGAAATAACCTTCTTTGTAAACCAATCCGAAAGCAAACTCATGGAAATTGGAAGATGCCCTCCATCCCTTGGCAAAACACTGGTATTCGTCAATTAAATCGTCGCCATTGTTGTCCACCAACTTGGTCAATTCCTGTTTTTGAAGCACATAAATATCGCCATCCACCACCTTTAGTCCCAGTGGCTCCGCCAATCCTTGGGCAATGCGTTTTACTTTTATCTTTTTAGGATCGCCAGACTGGACACCCTCCAATATATAGACTGCGCCAAGGGCATCCCAAGTAGAGACCACCAAACGGCCATCAGGCAGAAAATCCATACCGGCTACCTTGGGCAAAAACTCCGAAGGCCGCGCCTGTGATACCGTGAATGAAGGGTGTACTTCCGCCAGTTGAGATCCATCGCCGGGAATGGCCTGTGCCTCGCCCGTCATGGTCATGGCATCTTGAAGGTTTTCTGATTTTCGGTGTGAAAAATTACTTTCAGGAATCACTTTAAACTCCGATTGGCCAAAACGAGCCCATTTCAATTGGACTCCCCGGCCGCCACCGCCTTGGAAATAATCCACCCTAATAGAGTGATACCCGCTGCGCAAAGCCACTTCGGCATCCATAGGTGACATGCCGTGCATTCCATCATTATTGATGAGCAATCGCCCATCCAAATACAACCGAGATCCATCGTCAGAACCCAGTTGGAATACAATATTATCGTCTTTATCCAAGAAGAAAAAGCCATTGGCTTGCATTGCAAAATTATCTTTGTAAGGCCCAAACTCGCCATAACCCGCGTCTATATTTCCGGCCTTGGCGACCAGCGAGGGGGCGGCATCAAATTTGATATTGTCCAAAGTTTTGGGGTTGTCTATCAATTGCCATATTTTGACAGAAAGACCGGGCATCACATCGGCATCTCCCACTACTACATCAGGGCGCAACCACTTGCTATCGGGGATCTCCGCCAGGCTCTTGGGTGCATCAGAACCCTCTCCATCATCGGCACCTTCATCGAGCGAAAGGATATATGAAACCATAGATTTGGCATCGTCGGGCTGTACATCCGGGTGGGCACTCATGGCCGCTTGTCCCCAAACACCCGAACCGCCTTTCATGACTTTCACCGCCAATTTTTCGACCATGGCTGGTATATTTTTGTAGCGTTCTGCTATCTGCTCGTACCCCGGCCCTACGGTCTGTACTTTGGGATTGTGGCAGGTGCGGCAATCGCTTTTTTGCATGATTTTTTCACCCGGACTGATCGCAATATTGGCTTCTTCTTCTTTGGCTATTTCCAGATCAAAAGCATTGACGATCAAGGGTTTTGATACAAACATAGCCGTAAAATCGGTACTTTCGCCAGCCTTGAGTTCTAGTTCGCCATCCACCGTGACCGCATGAAGATCGGGCTCGGTATCCATCATCGCTGATTTCAGTAATTTCCAATTTCCATTGGTTTCTATATTGGATACATCCGAAATAGAGGCAATATTGGTGTGCAGGATTACTTTGACACCGGCAGGTGCTTTTTCAATGTCGAAATGACGAACCAACCCGATTTGCCGATCCCGGTTGATGAATTCAGGACGCTCATTGATTCGGATGTTTTGCCCATCAGCAAGCACCAAATCATACATGATTTCGGCTTGGCCGTCCTTGGTGTAGCGGTGCCCTTTGTAATCGGTACGCGGCTGCTCGGTTTTGCCATTGAGGCTCACCGTCCAAGGGCGTTTGTGCTGATTTTCGAACCAAGATGATCCCACCGCCACTGGTTGAGGGCCATGCTGCATGTCATACACAGCACCCGAAAAATTGACCGATCCAGACCAAGCCTTGTAGAGGGCGCAAGAGTCGGTAGAATACGAAACCCACATGCGGTCGTTGAGGGCAAGCGTAACCATACGTGGCTGCTTGTCAAGTACCGAACGGAATACCCAAGGATCATTGGGGCGATTTTGGTTTTGAAGGGCCGCGCTGGAATCCGAACGATTGGAAGCAAAATACCAAAGGCCTAGCAGGCCGGCAATCAGGATCAAAAAAATATTACGTGTACGCATGTGTATAAAGTATTGTGATAATGAGGCGGCGAAGGTAATAGAAGGATTTTACTCTTGCAATCAATAGCGAAATTATGTATTTATGGTTAAACTTAGTTAAGTTGTTTTAATTGGAAGTTAAACCATTTTTTAAGATGAAAAATCTGGCTTTCCTTTGCTTCAAAATACATATTATATGAAAAAAGTACTGTTTCTTCTCGCACTTTGTGCGCCATTTTCCATGATTTCCGCTCAAGTGTATGTAGATGGGGTCAAGTTAGATGCTTCCAATACGGGCTATTACCTAGAAGTAGATCCCCAATATAAAACTGATGGCCGCTGCGCTTTTAAAGTGGATTATGGCCAGCCAAATCCCGTAGATGCTTTTATCAGCGACGATAAAGGCCGAAAATATGATTTTAAAAGCGTGGTGGATGGGCTCAACTTCTTTTATTTGGAAGGCTGGGAGTTGGCAGAAGTGAGTGTGGTGGAAAAAAACCGCAAGTTTATGCTGAAAAGGCGGAACTAGGGGTTGGTTGGATATGCTCATTGTTGGGATTGCGATTTGGTGTTATAAAAATTGGCTTCATATTTGTCTCATCAAAATATCATCACGTGACCCACTGGTACAAAACATCGTACAATCTTGGCTTGTATCTGGTGCGGATATTTGGTTCTTATGGGCTGGGTATCTGCATTTTTTTGGTCGTGGATTAGATGATCTGCTTGAATCCGGCTAAGTTTGGATGGATTCAAGCAACTGGACTGGTGACAAAGCCAGCATACACACAACTGACGACTAAGTGAAATGTGCAATGCGTATTTTGGATAGTCGTCAGTTGCGGTAGTGCAAGAGTTGTGTGCAAGGTTAGGATAAATAATCGGCTCAAAAAACAAAATAATAGGCTCAAATCGGCTCAAATTTGATAAAGGGTTTTAACTTTGCCCCTATGAAAGCGAAAGTTTACCATTTTGATCTAAAATTGAGTTGGAAGATATTGAGCGTAATAAGCCGGATTGATCGGTTTGACGCCTCGTGGTCTTCGATTGAGCGCTTGGAAGGTAAAAGCCTTAGACAACTCAAAACTATTGCAACAATCCAGAGCGTGGGAGCTTCTACTCGGATAGAAGGTTCAAAAATGAGCGATGAAGAGGTTGAGGCACTGTTGAGTAATTTTGGCATGAGTAAAATTGAGGACAGGGATTCACAAGAAGTAGTTGGATATTTCAATGTACTGGATTTGATTAGCGACTCTTTCCTGGAAATTGATGTGACTGAGAGCAATATAAAAAATCTGCACAACCAATTGCTGAAGTATAGTGCAAAAGATGATTGGCATCGAGGAGATTACAAACAGCACGTCAATGCAGTGGAAGCGAATTTCCCTGATGGCACTAAAAAAATAATATTTAGGACAACTGACCCGGGGTTTCCCACGGATGACGCGATGAGAGAGGTAGTTGAGTGGTACTCACAAGAAAAAGAGGTTCATCCGCTGATAGCATGTGCTTCGTTTGTATATGAGTTTTTAAGTATTCACCCATTTCAGGACGGCAACGGACGCCTGAGCCGTCTTCTGACAACATTACTGCTTCTGAAAAGTGGTTATAAATGGATTGAGTATGTGAGTTTTGAAAATGAGATTGAAAGCAGAAAAAAGGACTATTACATAAGTTTAAGAAGCTGTCAAGCGCAGAGGCCCAATGAAGATATTACAGAATGGATAGAATTCTTCCTTGAATCATTGTCAAATATCCAGCATAAATTACAGAAGAAATTAGACCTGACGGGGCAAGACAGTACGCTTTCGCCAAAAGAGAAAATGGTACATACCTACATCGTAAATAATCCAGGATGTAAAACAGGTGAAATTGCCGAGAAGTTGAATATTCCCAAGCCTACAGTAAAGAGGATTGTATCTGATTTGATCACAAAGCACCTGATTTTAAAATTCGGACAAGGCGCTGGGACAAATTACCGCGCAGAAGGATAATAATAATGCACACAACTACAGCTTCCCTGCCAACCGCTCGCTAAACGCAGCAGTATACAAGGAAGCCAACCGATGACCATTAAAAATACAAAAAAATGAAGGAATTATTTTCAATACTTTTTATTTTAGTTTGCCTTACTCAATCTAATTCCCAAAATTTGGAATTAGAAATGTTATTTCCAGATACTCTGAGAAGTACTAAGGACTCCTTTTTTGTAACCAGTCCAAAATTTGACAATTATTATAGTCAGCTTATCACAAAAAATGATACTTTAAATCTTGGTACAGCAGGCTATCAAGGTGCATATTTTAAAATATGGACAGACTCAGACACCATAATAATACCTCATGTCAATTACCCATTAGACCAGTTAGTTAAAATACCAGTTGTTTCTCATATGGATACATCTATGTGTATATTAAGATTTCAAGGGAATACATCCAATTTTAATAATAAATACATATCACTGGCAAAAGGCAATTACAAAATTGAAATTCCAGTAGTATATGAACTAGCAAATATTATACTCTACCTGAGTCAATGTTCACAGAAAACAGATAATCGTCCAAATTCTGATTATTCAAAAAGGATTGAAAAATACTTTGAATCGTACAAGAATCACAGAATAATACAAGCCTTAAACAACAATTGTAAGGGCAATAAAATATGGAATTTCTACTATGGGTTTCGAGAAAATAGCATTAGCTTTCAATTCGAAGAGGGATTACTCCAATATAATACGCCTTATAAACATGTTTATTGGGATCAATCGCGAATAAATGGTGGTCAATTTAGAAACTTGTTATATTTAGTGCAAGATTTTGCTGACAGATCAAACTTTCAAAAATTTTATGCAGATAATCTAGACTATTATACAAAACTTGTTCAAAGGCAACACCAATTACTCCCAATAGAAAAAATGTGGAAGTGGCTTGAAAAAGATTTTCCTCAAAAAATGCAAAGTTATAAGATAATATTTTCCCCCTTAATTGGCGGCTCTCATTCAACACAAAAGTTTTATAATGGTTTTTTTAAAGACCCTGAATTTGTTGAAAACGTAATGTTTATCAATTCTCCGGAAAACTTTGACACAAGAAATGATCTTTCAGAAGTAATCAAGGAAGGCTTAATGTCAGGTATTGTATTTACAGAAATTGATCACAACTATGTAAATCCGACAAGTTCTAAAAACATTGAAATAATTAAAAAACTAATTGCTAATAAAGACTTTTGGGCTACGAAAGAAGCTCAATCAGGATACCAAAATGAATATTCAATTTTTAATGAGTATATGACGCATTCACTGTTTTGCATTTATGTTACAGAAAGTTATAATCTATCAGATGCAAATGTTATAATCAAAGAAAGAATCAACTTGATGAAAAAAAGGGGTTTTTCAAAATTTGATGAATTTAATAATATCCTTAGTAAAATTCTAAAAAATCGTGCAAAAACCGTTTATGAACTCTATCCTGAAATTATCAATCAAATGCAAAATATTAAATAAAATTGTAAGCGGAATAGTGGAGTGATAGGTCGAGCGGATAAACCATTAGCACGCTTGAAAACGGGGCACAAATTGTAAATTTAGACGGTCGTGTTCTAATGCTAATCCATGAAAAAATATAGAACCAAAGCCTTGCTGGCTCAAAAAAATTTCTGATCTGAAAAAATAATTGTACTTACGATAGTCTCTAAATCGTAATTGAACAGCACCAGTCATACTTCCGACTTGTCTTGATGCGCTCTACTCTGGGGTATTACTTTGCATATTCCTTCGAACTCACCTATTTTTTATCCGTTGCCGATCTTCAGTTTTTCAGCATCAGTTCTTCCATAAAGTACCGACTTTATGATGGCTACTATAACGCGCTCAGTAGGTTCAACAAAAATGACAGTCATGATTTTTGTTTAACTTATTAAAAAAAAAACAAAAAAAGATTAAACAAAAAATGAACCAATAGTGGATAACAGTGTTTAGTTGATAAGTTGTATATTCAACTAATAACCAATCTTTATTTTATGGAGTATTATTCCACCAATCCACTACTGCTTTTTGCAGGTCTTTCTTCCAACGATTATGTTGGATTTACCTTTTTTATAGGTTACATGGCTATGTTTGCCGCTTCAGTTTTCTTTTTCTTTGAACGCCAGCAGGTTGAAGGGAAATGGAAAACATCCATGTTGATTGCGGGCTTGATCACTATGATTGCCGCAGTACACTATTATTATATGCGTGATGTATGGATGACAACGGGTCAGTCTCCTACTCAATTCAGGTATATTGACTGGATCTTGACAGTGCCACTCATGTGCGTAGAGTTTTACTTGATCCTCAAAGCCTTCGGTGCCAAAATCGGGTTACTTTGGAAAATGATCGGATATTCTTTGATCATGCTAGTTGCTGGGTATCTCGGCGAGACGGCCTTCCGTTCAAACAGCGTTACTTGGGGTATTATTTCGACCATCGGTTATTTAGGTATTCTGTACGAAGTGTGGCTCGGTTCGGCCAGCAAACTTGCAGGCAATTCTAATGACCCCAAATTACAAGCAGCGTTCAAGGCGCTTTCTTGGTTCGTGCTAGTGGGATGGGCTATTTATCCGATAGGATACATGGCAATTGAAACGGACGGATGGCTTCGCAATGTGATCGACATCCGGAATATGGATTTGATTTACAACATTGGCGATGCCGTCAACAAAATTGGCTTTGGTTTAGTTATCTATAGCCTTGCGATAGGATCTTCAAAAAAGGAGGATTAATTCTCGAGTATCAAAACATGCTGCGGGGCTAATGGTAATATGATTTACTGTTAGCCCTTTTTATTTTCTGGGTGGGCGAGCAAAAAACTATCGCGTTATTAAAGGAAAAAACTACCTTCGCAGATTAATGTTATCTTTGTTCAGTCCTTTAAAATATATCTTTTTCACAATTTCATAAAAAAACTTTAAAATCATGTTTGGTAAATTTACTTTAACCGACAAATTGTTATTTATCTCCGCTTTTCTTTCGCTCATTTTTTCTGAGATCTTGTATTTTAAAGGAGAGGCAACCGCTGCCATATTCATTGGTATTTGGGTGCCCTCTATACTGGCTTTTGGAATTTATTTAAAACTTATAAATATCAAGGCAAATGACTGAAATAATACCATATTTCGCAGGATTAATTACTTTGTTGTTTGGAATAGGATTCTATGCGGCACTGCAGGAACTCAAAAAAATAAACTAATTATTCCTTCAAAATCAACCAACCTATACAGGTTACGTGTGTGCAGCAAAGAATGAGGGGAAGGCTACTACTTCAGAGTCTTTCCCTTGTTCAATATATTGTCCCTCAGATCCATTCTTTCCAAACTGCTCCTTGCTATCGAAATAGGAGGGTTTTTCCATGTCTCAAATAGCGAAAATTGTGAGAAAATCGGAGCAAGAAGTAAAACAAATCCTTGATAAGTATCGAAACAAGTAAAACCGCCCCATAGCACCACCATAAAATAACAGCAATGAATGACAAAACTGAACTATTAAAATGAAGGATTCAAACAACAAAACCACCTTTTAAGAATATGTACCAAAACCAATATTTTAAAATTTTTCAAAAAAACAATGATAATTAAAAAAGTGGTTGTACCTTTGCAGCCCGAAAAAAGGCATAAGCCTGTTACGGATATTTTTTGATACAATTAGATACATTTATATAGCATGGCTCATCATCGTTCCGCACTGAAACGCATCCGTCAAAATGACAAGCGTCGCTTACAGAACCGTTACTACAAGAAATCGGCTCGTACCGCTATCAAGAACTTGCGCGATTTGAAAGACAAGGAAGAAGCAAAAACGTTTCTACCTAAAGTAGTAAGCATGATTGATCGTTTGGCAAAGCGTGGAAATATCCACCGCAATAAGGCTGCAAACCTGAAAAGCGGGTTGATGATTCACATCAACGCAATGGCGTAATAATCAGCAGGGCAACTTCAAAGTACCTTGTTTGCAATTTATTTCTGAAAGTGTATCCTGACATACGGGATACACTTTTTGTGTTTCCTAATCATCTGCAATGACACAATTCTATACACTGTCTATCAGCGAAATCAGGAAGGAAAGCCCTGATACGGTTTCTATTGCCTTTGCAGTACCTCCTGCACTGGCATCCAAATTTCAGTTTACCCAAGGTCAATATCTCACCTTGAGAACCACCATTGATGGGACAGACCTGCGTCGTTCTTACTCCATCTGTACAGCGCCGCATGAAAACGACCTGCGTGTGGCCATCAAGCAAGTGGAAGAAGGCGTATTCAGTACTTATGCCAATAAGCACTTGAAGGTAGGAGATACCCTAGAAGTCATGCCACCCCAAGGGCGTTTTTTTACCCCACTCGATCCCTCCAACGAAAATATATACGTGGCATTTGCCGCAGGCAGTGGTATTACACCCATTATGTCTATCTTAAAGACGACCTTGAAACAAGAGCCCAATAGCAGGTTTATCCTGTTTTATGGCAACAAGGGTTTCGACCATATCGTATTTAGGGAGTCTTTGGAGTTGCTCAAAAGCCTGAATCCTGACCGACTCTCGATTCACCATGTATTGAGCCGCGAATCATTGGGTTCTGACCTGTTTTATGGGCGCATGAGCGGCGATAAATGCCGTACTTTTGCCAAATTCTTCTTCCAGCCGGCAGCAGTTGCTGCTTTTTTTCTATGTGGGCCAGAAGAAATGATCTTCGACCTAAAATCAGTATTGATTGACCTCGGCGCAGATGAGAAAAAGATATATTTTGAATTGTTTGGTACCGCAGGAACCGCCAAAAAGGCATTCAGTCGCCCCAACCTTCAAGATAGTTTTGACGCTTCCATGCTGGTCATTCAGGATGGCCAAGAGTTTGATTTTATCCTGCCCTCCGATGGCTCTACCGTGTTAGATGCCGCGATGCGCGCTGGCGCAGACCTTCCATTCTCTTGTAAAGGAGGCGTATGCAGCACTTGCAAAGCCAAAATACTGGAAGGGGAAGTAGAGATGGAGGTCAACTATGGGTTGGAGGCCGATGAAATAGCCGCAGGTTATGTACTGACCTGCCAAGCACATCCGCGTTCAAAGCGGGTAGTGGTAAGTTTTGATTAAATTTTTCATTCATCAATTTCGCATGAAACCAACACTTTTAATTTTAGCGGCCGGGGTAGGCTCGCGTTACGGAGGACTCAAGCAAGTGGACGGCATGGGTTCCGGTGGCGAAGCCATTCTGGAATTTTCGGTATTTGATGCCATCAAAGCCGGATTTGGCAAAGTCGTTTTTGTTATCAGAAAAGATATAGAGACGGCTTTTAGGGAGAAAGTCGGCAAAAAAATAGAGCCTCATATCCAGACGGAGTACGCATATCAAGAAATGGATAGTTGTTTGGAGTGGCTCGATCAAGAGGTGGCCCGTGAAAAACCTTGGGGAACAGGCCACGCGATTTTGTGTGCCCGCTCAGTTATACAAGAGCCATTTATTGCCATCAATGCGGATGATTTTTATGGTGCAGATGCTTTTGCGGGCATTGCACAGTTTTTTCAAACCGACTGTAGCCCTTCGCAATATGGGATGATGGCCTATCGGTTGGGCAATACCCTTTCTGAAAACGGAGCCGTTTCGCGGGGCGTTTGCGCAGTGGATGACCAAGGCTTCCTTTCGGATGTAACAGAACGCACCCAAATAGAGCGTTTTGATACTGGAATCGCCTTTGTTGATGAGGCTGGCACCCACCACTCGTTGGGCGACCGCACCCCTGTTTCTATGAATTTTTGGGGATTTCATCCAACGGTATTCGAGGCTATTGAATCGCAATTCAAGGCTTTTGTGATGAGCAACCTAGACAAACCACGGTCTGAATTTTATATACCTACGGTCGTCAATACCCTGATCGAATCTGGAAAAATCAAAGTACGCGTACTCAACAGCGAGAGCCAATGGTATGGTGTGACCTATCCCGATGACAAAGCAACCGTACAAGCGGCTTTGGCTCAGTTTGCGACGGATGGAGCATATCCTAAAGGCTTATTTGAAGGCCGTGATTCGTAATATTGCCCAATTGCTAACCAAGCGACAGTGGAGCATCTTGTTTAAAACCACGGTTTTCATGCTGGTTGCTGCCATGCTTTGGCATGAATTTCAATCCAAAGACAACCTTTCGGAGATTTGGGCTTTGTTTAAAGTACAACTCAAAGAATCGCCCTTGGCTTGGCTATTGACCGCCTTGATCCTAATGCCTTTCAATTGGCTCACGGAACTGCAAAAATGGATTCCATTCATCAGACAGCATCAAGATTTGTCTTGGAAAGATGGGATGAAGGCTATTTTGACAGGGATAAGTTTTGCGTTGTTTACACCCAACCGAATAGGAGAATATGGAGGCCGAATCTTGTATGTAAAGCCCGAAAACCACTGGAAAGCACTCATGGTACACCTCGTGGGAAGTTTTAGCCAATACCTGATCTTATTGGGACTGGGACTACTAAGTGTAGGATGGTTGGCTCAGCGTTTTTGGGATATAGACGTACTCTATATCCGTGCCTTTTTAGGTTTGTGTGTGCTGCTACTAGGATTATTGACCCTTATTTTTTTCAATATGGATTGGGTCGTAGCCCAAGCCAGTCAAATAAAGTGGTTGCGGCCATTCAAACGCTTTGTTAAAGATATTCGAGTTTTATCACAGTTTCGGCGCATAGATTTGCTGAAAGTTTTGGGTTGGTCAGGGCTTCGAGTCCTGATTTACAGCACCCAGTACTTTTTATTGCTGCGCTACTTTGGGGTTGATATCAGTGTTTTAGAAGGATTTTCAGGCATTTTTGCCGTCTTTTTCCTACAAACATTCATTCCATTGCCTCCTATAACAGCATTATTGACCAGAGGCAACTTGGCCATCCTAGTGTGGTCGCAGTTTGGAGCCAATGAAATCAGTATTTTAGCAGCAACCTTCACCCTCTGGATAATAAACCTCATTTTGCCCGCGTTAATTGGTACTTTTTCACTCATTCACGTCAATATTACCAAAACATTCGATTATGCAGATGAGTAAATTCATGTTGATCTTTTGCGGTTTGTCGCTCATGGCATTTAGCCACAGCACCCGCCTTGAAGTAATACCCACCGAACAATTGGCCACAGCATTGCCACAGCCCTCTGAGCCATCATTTCAGAATGGCGAAAAACTGACCTATAAAATTTTTTATAATCTGAATTTCATTTGGATGCCCGCTGGAGAAGTGACCTTCAAGGTATTTGATGAAGGCAATCAATTCCATTATCAGGCCAAGGGCAAGACTTATAGTTCTTACGAGTGGTTTTTTGAAGTAAAAGACGACTACGACTCTTGGGTGGATAAAAACAGTTACTTGCCCAATTATTCAGAGCGGAGCGTCAATGAAGGAGGATACCATATTTTTGAAAAAATATCCTTCAATCAAGCGAGCCGCAACATGACAGTATGGCGTTCGCCCAAGCGCGGAGCCACTGAAACGAAAACGGAACATACCGTAAAAACTGATGTACACGACGTACTCTCGAGCCTTTATGCATTGAGAAATGTTGATTTTGGTAGCCAGCAGGCTGGCTATGCCGTACCGTTTAGTGTGTTCATGGATCAAGAGGAATTTCCTTTACGTTTTCGCTACATGGGTAAAGATCCCCGCAAAAATGTACACAACATGGGCCGCTATAAGACCCTCAAATTTCAACCCGACCTCATAGCGGGCTCTGTATTTAAAGAGGATGCAAAAATGACGGTTTGGGTTTCTGATGATCAGAACCGAATCCCATTGCTCATCGAGTCGCCTGTATCCGTAGGATCAGTCAAAATGGTTTTGAAGGAATACTGGGGTTTGAAATATAGTTTTGACGCAAAGGTTAAGTAGTATATTCAATACACACATTCTTAGCCTCCGTAAAAAATCGCAGGGCTTCAAATCCGCCCTCGCGCCCTACGCCCGAATGCTTCACCCCGCCAAAAGGAGTGCGCAGGTCTCGATTCAACCAAGTATTGACCCAAATAATCCCTGTTTCCAAGGCTTTGGTAAACCGATGGGTACGCGATAGGTTTTCTGTCCAGAGTGTAGCCGCGAGGCCGTATTCCGTGCTATTGGCCATGTGTAGCACCTCCTCTTCGGTATCAAAAGGCATAATGGAGACCACTGGGCCGAATATCTCTTCTTGGTTGGTGCGGCAATCATAGGCCAACCCTTCTATAATAGTGGGCTCTATGTACCACCCATCTTGATAGGCATCGCCACTCACTTGAGCGGCCTTCCCACCACAGAGTATCGTGCCACCTTCGGCTTCTGCCAGTGCGATATAAGACAGTATTTTATCAAAATGAGGCTTAGAGACCACCGCTGCTATTTTGGCTTGAGGGTCGGTGGGATGACTGACGCGAAGTTGGATGGTTTTGGCCACAAAATCATGCTTAAACCGCTCATACAAAGGGCGTTCTACAAAAATACGAGAACCACAAAGGCATATTTGGCCTTGATTTGAAAACGATGACCGCAAGGTGGTTGCCAACATTTTTTCATAATTGCAATCTGCAAAAATGATGTTAGGATTTTTTCCACCCAGTTCTAGCGATAGTTTTTTAAACATGGGCGCAGCCACTTTTGCGATTTCCGCGCCCGTGCGCGTACTACCCGTAAACGAAATGGCTTTGATATCAGGATGGGCACTCATGGCTGCTCCAACGGTATGGCCTAGCCCATGCACGATGTTCAACACACCCGGTGGTAAGCCCGCCGCGATGCATATTTCACCTAGCATAAAAGCCGTTAGTGGCGTAATTTCGGAGGGCTTGGCTATTACACAATTGCCAGCGGCCAGGGCCGGTGCTATTTTCCAAGTAAAAAGATAAAGCGGCAAATTCCAAGGCGATATACAGCCCACCACGCCTATGGGTTGGCGGAGGGTGAAATTGAGGGCATTGCCCGTCGTTTCGTGCGTTTCGGAGGCAAATTGAGTAATAGCATTGGCAAAAAAGTCAAAATTGGAGGCCGCACGCGGAATATCCATCTTTTCGGCCAACCACAAGGGTTTTCCATTGTCGCGACTCTCGGCGGCAGCCAATTCGGGCAACTGCTGCGTGATGCGCACCGCAATATCACTGAGCAAATCATGCCTTTCTTGTTGAGAAGTCTGGCTCCAACTAGGGAAAGCCGCTTTGGCAGCAGCAACGGCCAAGGCCACATCTGGAGCATCGGAATCAGGTGCTTGGGTAAATACTTTACCCGTGGCAGGCTCATATATGTCCAGATACCGACCCGACAGGGCCGGAACCAAGACTCCATTGATATAATTTTGTATCATAACGGTAAGTCTTAATCCTTAATTCATCACATCTACATCCAGCACCACATCTAATAATAGCCTTAGATCATCGTAAAACTCTCGTACCAACTCATACCCGATGTTGACCGAAAACAAGGATGGTTCCAGCAGGTTTTTATCTTGGGTGAGGGCTATGTAGATCTTATCGCCAATGATGGAAAAATAGATGTCTTTTTGACGGTTTACTTTTTGAAAACATTCCCTGAAATTAAGGATGGTACGTTGCATTTCAGGTGAAATCAAGTCTTTTACCCGAGCATCGGGGGTGGCATAGGTATCAAATACTTTTTCAAACTCTGGTAATAGGTTTGATTTGACCCTGCGCCCACCCAAAAGGTGAAATTTGCGCTCGGTTCCGCTCAGGTATTTTCTATATTCATCGGGCAAGAGCAGCACTTTGGCGTGCATATCCCAACGGCGGTAATCTGCTATCAAAAATACACCCTTGAATACATAATCAAGGCGATTGCGGACGGAAGAAAACTCTTTGACGGTCAATTCGCTCATCTCAAAAGGTGTTTCACGCACTTGGCCACTGATGTAATCTTCTCCGGCGTAATCTTCAGCGCGGGTAAAAATATGGCTTTCTAAAAATTTTTCGGCTGGAATAAATGCTTTACTTTCGTAGGCTTCAAACCTGAAATTGACATCATTGTCAATAAAATCAAGCAAAAGGCTGACCACACGAGGCTTGAACTCTTGAAAAAACAACTGAATCCGAAAGGACAAATACGCAATACCTGCACCAATGGGTAGTAGGAGCAAGAGCGTGATAAAAAAGATATTTAGGTAAATTTGTAGAATGACCACCCCGATCAAGAGCAAGACCGACAAGCCTAACAGGCGGACAAGTCGCCGACGGCGTTGCTCCATGTGCAACAATTCGGGGTGAATGCTTTGATTGTAAAACAGTCGAAAATCGTGGTAGGCATTCATCAATGAATCACAGGTCTATTCCTTTTTCCTTGACATAATCCTCTATGTATCCATCCAATACTTCAATGAGGAAATCTTTAAGGTAAGCGTTTTTTAAACGGGCGATGGTTTTGAGTTTTTCTAATTTGCTCTTATCCACACTGACCGTGAGGCGTTTTTTGCCACTGATTTCATCGGCATTAATCTCTTGAATATCAATGGTTTGCCGAATTAAAGCATCTAGGCCTCCGATAGCAAATTGACTTGAATTGCCTCCATTTCTTGATTTGCTTTTTCCACTGGGCGTAACTGAATCGGGCTGACTGGCTTCAAATTTTTCTAGGCTTTCTTCTAAGGCTTCCTGCAAAAGGGAGTCTAAGTCCGACAGAAAATTTTTGTGTGCATGGTGCTTGCGTTCCACCGCCACTGGTGACGTGTTCCCAACGAATACCTCTACCCCGCCACGCTCTGTCATGGAGGCCGCATAATTATCGCTAAAAAGGTCGTCAAGACCCGATGAAAAACGCTTTTTTGCCACGTTGTTTTATTTATTATTCTTTTCCAATCTTTCCAATATCTCCTTGCTCAATTCCAGATAATCAACAGATCCAGGGCTTTTGGGGCTGTAATCAAATATATCTTTGCGTTGGGCCGGTGCTTCTGCCAATGCGACATTGTCGCGGATATAGGTCTTAAATACTTTGTCGCCAAAATATTTATGAATCGTATCTACGACATCGCGATTGAGTACCCTGCGGCTATCATACATGGTAGCCAATACTCCACCCATTTCGAGTTGCTTATTGAGGCGCATTTTCACCTTATCAATCACCTGTTTGATTTTTGCAAGCCCTTGCACTGCTAAAAACTCGGTTTGCAACGGAATCAACACATAGCGACTACTGGTCAAGGCATTGAGGGTCAACAATCCTAAGGATGGTGGACAATCAATCAAAATATAGTCATAATCGTCCGAAACTTGGGTGAGTAATTCACGAAGGATGTACTCACGACCTGCTTCATTGATGAGTTCCATTTCGGCACCTGATAGATCGAGTGAAGAAGTAATCACGTCCATACCCGGTTTGTGGGTATAGGGTGTGAGGTCACTTTCGCCCCTCAAAGCCTCGTAGATGGTGCTTTTTTGACGCGGAATACCGAGTGAAATGGTCAAGTTAGCCTGCGGATCGAGATCAATCAACAACACTTTTTTACCCAATTCGACCATGCCTGCGCCGATATTGATGGCACTGGTCGTTTTGCCAACCCCACCCTTATGATTTAACAACGAAATTATAATTCCCATTTACCTAAATGCTGCCTTTGGATACGTTAGAATAATTTACCAAAGGTTTTCAAGAGCAAAAGTATGGATAATCGCAAACAAATGTTCGCTTATCTATAATTATTTGACCTTAAATCGTCTATACCAACAGATTAGGCCAAAAAACAGTTCAAAAAATGGGTAAAAGATGCCTAAATAGCAGTACCTTTGTGGTTCAAAAGTTATTATTTTTAATATTGTATGATGAAACGAGGAAAACCTACCCAGCACCGTTGTTCTTTTTGTGGACGCGGAGAAGAAGATGTGATGATCTTAGTATCGGGTATGGAAGCACAAATATGCGAAACCTGCACAGAAAAAGCGCAGGAGGTGATTGATGCAGAATTACGCAAGGCGGGTATAGAGCCAGAAACCTCTGCTGCCTCCACTAAAAGTAGTAAATACAGCGGCCCTATTAATTTGATTCCGCCTAAAGCACTTAAAACTTACCTTGATCAGTATGTTATTGGACAAGATGATGCAAAGAAGGTGCTTTCTGTGGCGGTTTACAACCACTACAAACGCTTGATGCAGCAGGTAAGTAAAGACGATGTGGAGATCGAAAAATCGAATGTGCTTTTTGTGGGGCCTACCGGTACTGGTAAAACCCTCATGGCCCGTAGCATGGCCAAATTATTGAACGTGCCATTTACCATCGTGGATGCCACTATTTTCACAGAAGCCGGTTATGTAGGTGAAGATGTAGAAAGTATATTAGCGCGCTTGCTTCAAGTCTGTGATTTTGATATTGATGCGGCCGAGCGCGGCATCGTTTATATAGATGAAATAGATAAAATATCGCGGAAACAAGATAACCCGTCTATCACCCGCGATGTATCTGGCGAGGGTGTACAACAGGGTATGCTCAAAATGCTGGAAGGTGCAGAAGTAATGGTACCTCCTCAAGGTGGCCGCAAGCACCCAGAACAAAAACTGCTAAAGGTAAATACCCACAATATTTTGTTCATCTGTGGTGGTGCTTTCGACGGAATCGAAAAGATTATCGCCAAAAGGGTAAACCGCAATGTGATTGGCTTTGGCAGCAAAGACGAAACCCGTATTGATAAAGACAATCTCCTCCAATATGTGAGCCACCAAGATGTGAAATCATTCGGATTGATCCCCGAATTGGTAGGCCGTCTTCCAGTATTGGTTCACTTACAATCCTTGGATAAGGAGGCACTGCGCCTGATCTTGACCCAGCCTAAAAACGCTATTTTGCGTCAATACGAAAAACTTTTCTCTATGGAAGGCATCAAATTGACTATTGACGATGATGCCCTTGATTTCATAGCCGGAAAAGCACTGGAATACAAACTCGGTGCTCGTGGTCTTCGCTCCCTCTGTGAAGCGATCATGACGGAAGCCATGTTTGAATTGCCAGATGGCACTAAAACGGAGAAGCGCAATTTCAATATTGACTTGGCTTATGCAGAGCGTCAATTGGATCGGTCGCGGATAGGCGTATTGCAGGCTGCATAGGCATGATTTAAACCAGCCGAACAAATTACGATGATGCAGAAACGAATCATTTTATGTGCTTGCTCCTTGTTATTGGGCTTGTGTAGCCTTGTGGCTCAAACCAAACTTGACGCAGACCAAACAGCAGCTATGTTGCGCACTGATACCTCCGTGCAACTCGTTGATTTGCGTACGCCAGCCGAACTACAACAAACAGGTAAAATAACGGATGCCAAGCACCTCAACTTCAAAAGTCCTGATTTTCAAGCACAAATAGCCCTTTTGGATAAGGAAAAGCCTCTTATCATTTATTGTGCCGCCGGAGGCAGAAGCGGCAAAGCCGCAGCACAATTGGTGGCTTTGGGCTTCAAAAAGGTGTATGACTATACTGGCGGTATGAATGACTGGAAGCAACGAGGATTGAAAACAGTAGATGTACCTAAGGGGCGGTGAAAAAATAACGGTGAAAAGTTAGCCACTCCCATTTTGACTCAAAAATGGCACTTATCAATTGCCCTAAAACTCCTTTAGGGAATACAATTTCAGCAACACCCACCTCAGTAGCGGTGAATAATGTAAATTATTCCCAAAATTATGTAACATCGCTTCTCGACAATACCTAGACCTTTGCAGCGTGTTTTGGCTATAAAGTATTTAATTATGAAAAGCAGATTGCCCTTCCCATCCACGGTGCAAGGGCGATTTTCATTAAAATCTATACATTGTGAGAGGAGGCTATTTTGTTACTATTATTATTGCAATTATCGGCTTGTGTGCTTGTAAAAACAAAGCACCAGTCACGACGGTACCATTTTGTGAACCGCAAGTACTAACCATGCGGCACGATACTTCCTTTTTGAGTACGCCTCTGGTTATTCCTACACAATTAATAGAGGACAAACTCAACCGCGCTTTCCGGCAAAACGTTATGCATGACGATGATTTTGACAATAATAAAAAGGACAGTGTAGGTGACAAACTAAAAATGAAAATCACGCGACTCGGCGACGTGCAAGTAACCTGGAAAAACAATGTGGCCAAATATCATATCCCGCTGCTCATCTTGGTAGAACGACAGATTATCCCTAAAAAATCGCTGCGATTGCCGAAGTCTTTGGCCGTAAAAACTAAATTTAGCCTGCGATTGGGCTTTGAAACTACCGTTAATGTAGGAGAAGATTGGAAATTAGATTCAAAAACTGAATTTAGAACTTTTGAATGGCTGAGTGAGGTCACAGTTTTGGGCGGTTTGATTGATGTAAAAAAAATGGCAGAACGTGGGCTGCTGCGTAAAATGCCCCAAATATCTGACAATATAGATAAAGAGATACACACCAAAGTAAACCTCGAACCAGTGGTGAGGCGTGTTTGGCAGCAACTCCAAAAACCCATGATCATTAATCGTAGGGAGAAATTGGTTTGGCTAAAAATCAATCCTATCCGGTTTGAAATGGGCGAAATAACTACCCAAAAAAGCGATCTTTTAATACAGGTACGCCTTTCTGCTACCACCGAAACATTAGTAGGCGACAGCCCTTCTTATACCATAGACTCTACCTTACCAAGGCTAATCAAGCGGCGCACCTTGCCCAATGATGGGTATGTATATGTGTGTGCTGAAATTCCTTTTTCTGATATTAATGAAATATTGAGTTGCCAACTTGAAGGCAAAGTCATTGAGTTGGAGGGGCATAAAATAGAGATAATTCAGTCAAAAGTGTGGGGTTGTGGATCCAATTTGGTGGTTCGTCTCCAAGTGAAAGGCGAAATTGAAGGAGATCTGTATTTTCAGGGAACACCTGTATATGAGCCGGATTCGCAGCGCATTGTGATAAAAAACTTCGATTTTGAAGTAAAAACGCAAGAAATGCTCTTAAAAGGGGCGGACTGGCTCTTGCATGATACTTTTAAAGAGCAAATAAAAAAGGAATTGAGTTTGCCATTAGGTGAAAAAATGGTGCTTATCCCAGATATGATTGAGCGCGGCATTGAGCGGGGTAAGGCAGGGAAAAAAATGGATTTTGTGATAGAGCAATGGGATTTCAGACCCCAACAGGTGTGGGTGCAACCTGAGCATATTGTGGCATTGATGGTTGTGAATGCGCAGGTGAGGGTGCAATTGGAGCGGATTTGAAAAAAAGTGTGAATCTTGTAATTTTCAACCTAAATTATGTAACAGACAGCAGACCAGATGCCTGCACCTTTGTGTCAAAGAAATCACACTAACACACACAAATTTTAAATCAATTAAAGATGGTATCAGGTAAAGTAGTATTAGGCTTGTTGGCAGGTGTTGCCACAGGTGCATTGATGGGCATTTTATTTGCCCCAGAAAAAGGGTCAAAAACCCGTCGCAAAATCACTGACAAGGGGGAAGACTTCGCAGACAGTATGAAATCTAAGTTCAATGACCTTTTGGACACCATGACCCGTAAGTACGAAGACGCCCTTGAAGACGCAGAAACTTTGGTTGCTAAAGGAAAAGCGAAGTATGAAAATGTCAAAGACGACGCTGAAAATGCGCTTGCCGATGGTAAATCAAAGTACAACGAGGTCAAAAAAGAAGTGAAATCTAACTATTAGATCAAGAGATTGGGGGTTGTGTGAAGAAGTAGAATAAGTTTTAGTATAATCAATCAAGTATTATTTTAGAGGATGATAGTATTAATATGATGATTTGTCATCGTATTATCTGTCACTCAAAGTAAAGCATTTTTAACTTTTTCCACAACCTCAATTCTTTCCGAAGGAAAACAAAAATTCTATCAACTACTAAATCAAAAATTATGAAAGATGAAAATAAAAAGAAAGCAGCGAGCCTAACAAAGGTTTTACTTCCCAAATTTTCAGGTTTAAGTGAAAAAAGCACCCTGAAAATGGCTAAAATCATCGAAGAGTGCTCGACACATATGGCCAAAAAATTTCATAATTTTCAAGAAAACGACCTCGATTGTGATGCAAAATTGGAACATAAAGCCTTAAAAAAGGCAGTAAAAACAACCAAGGTATTGGTAGAAGCAGCCGAAAGGGCTTCCGACAAATCATTGGAGAATCCTAGGCCTGCCATGCTAACTTCTTATATCAAGCCTAGAGTAACTACGCGCAAAGTGCGCTAATCTATCACAGATACAGAGGTCATCCCAAAGGCGACCAACAGCAAAACTACTTCAAAAAAGCAGTGCTTGGGAAGTGGACGCAACTGATTCTTAATAATTACATTAAAATCGATAAAAATGCAACCAAAAATTGGCATTTCTGCCGAAAACTTGGAAAATAGTGTCAAATTACTGTCTATCATTTTGGCGGATGAAATGACATTGTATATCAAAACCAGAAAATTCCATTGGAATGTTTCAGGCGATAGTTTCATGGAACTCCACAAATTGTACGAAAATCAGTACAAACAATTGGAAGAATCCATTGATCAAATTGCTGAGCGTATTGGAAAATTGGGACAAAAAACCATTGGTACCATGCATGAATTTCTGTCTTTAACTTCTTTAAAAGAACAACCTGAAAAAAATCTACCTTCTAAAGATACCCTCACAGAATTGCTCAAAGACCACGAAACGGTAATTATAAAACTCAGAAAAGGGGTTGAGCGTAGCACAGATGAAAACAAAGATGCTGGTACTGCTGACTTTTTGACAGGATTGATGGAGCAGCACGAGACAATGGCTTGGGTGCTAAGGAGGTATTTGAATTAAAAATAAAAGCAATATATGCAAAAAAAAATAAAGTGGTCTATTGACCAATCACACAGCAGTATTGCATTCAGAGTTAGGCATCTTATGATTTCTCATGTGACAGGTTCTTTCAAAACCTTTGATGCAAGTATTTACACCACGGGCAAAGATTTTTCAACTGCTGTCATTGATCTTTGGATTGAGGCGTCTTCAATTGATACGGGCGATGAAAAACGGGACAATCACCTTATAGGAGAAAATTTTTTTGACACACAAGACTTCAAACAAATCAATTTTGAATCCAGCATGATTCAAAAAGCGGAGGCCGATGGCTCGTACGATTTGTGGGGAGAACTCACAATGCGCGGCATCACCCAAAAAGTAAAATTGGAAGTTATTTTCGGAGGTATAGCCAAAGACAAAACCGGACGGGAGAAAGCAGGATTTTCGGTCACTGGAAAAATCAAAAGAAGTGATTGGGGCTTGGTTTGGAATACTGCCATAGAAAAGGGTGGCTTAATTTTAAGTGACGAAATTATCATCACTTGTGACGTGCAACTCATTAATTTGGGGGGAGAAAAACCCTCAAATGGTTATTTAATCCTACCAAAAAATGGTGGATTTGGAAATGCCTAATTCGGCAGACTAAATATAATAATGGAACATGAAGTGTTCTCTCAATACTATAATTTTTCAAATTTTAAACACAATTATTATGAATAAGGAACAAATTAAAGGCAATTGGAACGAGCAAAAAGGCAAACTTAAACAACAGTTTGCAGTTTTGACCGACAACGATCTAATGTTTGAAGAAGGCCAAAAAGACGAGATGCTTGGCAAAATACAAATCAAACTCGGTAAAACAAAAGATGAATGGACTAAAATAATTGCAGAATTATAATAGTTTATAAAATCTATATAAGTACTAGAATGGATATAATCCGTGGAATGCAACAAAGAGATTTTAAGGTTAAACAGGGAAGTGTCGGCTTGAAAAATCAATGTTATAAACATGGATCATATTCGTTCTAGTACTTATATAGTCATTAATGGGAATTCAGAGGACGGCCTCACTAACGCACTCATTTGATTTATTAAAAACAAAAACAGTTAATTACTCTAAATTTATAAAAAATGAACAAAAACAATACCGTTGACGTGTTAAACACGCTCATCATTATCAACAATGACCGTATAGAAGGATACGAAACCGCTTCAAAGGAAACCGAAGAAATGGAGTTGAAAAACTTATTCTCTCATTTTATAAATACCAGCCACCGTTGTAAAGCGGAACTCGTGAAGCAAATCCAGAATATCGGTGGATCACCCGACGAAGGAACGCGCATTACGGGCAAATTTTTTAGGGTTTGGATGGATGTAAAAGTCGCACTCACTGGCAACGACCGCAAAGCCATACTTGGTTCTTGCGATTACGGCGAGCAAGTGGCTCAAGACACCTATGAGACCGCACTGAAGGATAACCTTGAAGACATCAGTGCTGCACAACAGACCATGTTGATTGCGCAACGTATGGCTCTGAAAGCAGACCACGACAATATCAAAAACTTGCTAAATAAGTTGCTAGGAACGGCTTAAAGAACGGCTTTTGTATGTAACCATCTAACACCTTTTTACTAATCAAAATATCATGCAAAAAGACATAAAAGAACATACCCAGCCTCCTAAAAGCATACCCGCGTACCCACCCACACAGGGCGGTAGTAAACAACAAAACAACCCTGAAATGCCCCAAATACCTGAAACACCTGAAATGCCCCAAACACCTGAAATACCTGAAATGCCCCAAATACCTGAAACACCCAATACGACTCTTAAAATTCAATGGGAATGGCAAAAAAAAGATGCAACATTGAGCGGCCAAACTCCCATGGAGTATCAAAATACAGAAGAACGTAAAGCAGGTGAAACGGGAAAAGTAAAAAAGACTAAAGGAAATATTTGGTAATACTTTCTTCTTCCAAATCCGAGTTTACACGAGGATTTGGTTTTTCTCATCTTTAACACAAAAAAAATGAATAATCTTTTTAAAGGAATCATTGCAGGCGTAGCTGCTAATAAATTAGGCGGGGGCTGTTTGAGTACCGTTGTCATTTTTATTATTGTTTGGCTGGCGCTTGGACAATGTAATCAATAAAAATCAGTCTTCATATGAAAAAGAAAGCAACCATTACTCAAAAAGCAACCCGACTTGTCACCAAAGAAAAAGCGAAAGCCCCCGTGGGTTATCCGCTATACCCTCCAAGTGAAGATGTGTATAGTCAATACGAAAGAGAAGGGAGCAGCAAAATCATCACTAATGACTCCAATAGGCCATTTGATGATAGACTTCAGGAGGATACTCAGGCTGATTATGACGAAAATTTGCCTGATTATGACCTTGATATTCCAGGCTCAGAGTTGGACAATGATCAAGAGTTTATTGGAAGTGAAGACGAGGAAAATAACTATTACAGCATCGGTGGTGACAATCACGATGATTTAGAAGAGCACAGAGAAGAGACGTAAAGATGATTGTTGACATAAAAAGGAAATATTTAATTATAGTTCCTCAAGACCCTGCGAAAGCGGGGTTTTGTTTTTGATTAATCTCCAATCAGAAAGTGTGAATTTTATAAATGATTCCCAAAATTGTGTAACAATTGGCTTACAGCAACCACTTACTTTTGTGCATTATTTCACACTAAAAACTTTTAATATGTCTCTCGTCAGTATTTTACTCGCATTAATAGTTGTTGGCGTATTGCTCTGGCTCGTTAACAATTATATTCCAATGGACGCAAAAATCAAAAATATCCTCAATATCGTTGTCGTGATTGTATTGGTGTTGTGGCTTTTGCGGGCTTTTGGATTACTGGATTCTTTGACCAATATACGCATATAAATCAGTATGGCAACAAACGTTACCAAAAAATACGTACTTTCCAAAGGACTCGACAATTATTTTGAAGGCGTTTATGCTGGCTATCAATTTGTGTTACGGTTCTTTAAAGAAGCCGTTGTTTCCCCTTTTCATTGGCGCGAAATCATCAATCAGTGTTTCCAGATTGGGCTAAAATCGCTTGCCCTAATTACACTAACAGGTTTTATCGTTGGCACTGTTTTTACCAAACAATCGCGCCCATCGTTGGAGCAGTTTGGCGCAGAATCTTGGTTGCCCTCTTTGATCGGTATTGCTTTGGTGCGTGCCTTGGCCGCTTTGGTGACTGCCTTGATATGTGCAGGCAAAGTCGGCTCCAGCATTGGAGCCGAATTGGGGTCTATGAAAGTAACGGAACAAATAGATGCGATGGAGGTATCGGCTATCAATCCATTCAAATATTTGGTAGTCACGCGCGTGATTGCGTGTTCTATTACGATTCCGATATTGGCGTTGTACTGTACTTTCATGGGTTTGGTCGGTTCGTTTGTCAATGTGCACGGAGAAGAGGCGACGAGTGTGGTGACTTTTTTGAACAATGCTTTCTCTAATATCTCTTTTTTGGATTTGTACGCTTCGGTTTTCAAATCAATACTCTATGGATTTACTATTGGTATCATTGGTTGTTACAAAGGTTATAATGCTACCAAAGGCACACAAGGCGTGGGTAGAGCGGCCAATGAAGCGGTAGTTTTGGCCATGTTTCTGATGTTTATTGAGGAAATTATAGTGGTGCAAATGTCCAATTGGATTAGGCTATATTAAAAAACGGATTTCGTCAAAATTAACGGGGTGACTTTGAGTCTTTGGCTTCGAATCACCCCGTCAATATCTCATGTTCAATTTCAGATAAAAAATGCACCACCAAGACATAATTGACCCAAACGATGAAGTCATCTCCGTGAAAGGCTTGTACAAATCCTTTGATGAACTTCATGTCCTCAAAGGCATTGATTTGACCGTTTACAAAGGTGAAAACGTGGCGGTGTTGGGAAAATCAGGCTCGGGCAAGTCCGTTTTAATAAAAATATTGGTGGGTTTATTGAAGCCCGACAAAGGCGAAGTGACTGTATTGGGTCAGCAAGTAGCAGATTTGAATCAAGAGGAATTGAATGCGCTACGATTGCGGATTGGTTTTTCTTTCCAAAACAGTGCCTTGTATGATAGTATGAATATATACCAAAACTTGGCTTTCCCTTTGACTATGAACCACCCAAAATTGACTAAAAGTGAGGTGGACAAAGCCGTAGCAGAAGCCTTAGAAGCAGTTGGTCTAAGTGATAAAACCAATCAAATGCCGTCCGATCTTTCAGGTGGACAACGCAAACGGATTGGCATTGCCCGCACGCTCATCCTTCAACCTGAAATCATGCTGTACGATGAGCCCACTTCGGGCCTCGACCCTGTGACGAGTGCCGAAATCAATGCACTTATCAATGAAGTGCAACAACAGTACAAGACGAGTGCGGTCATTATTACGCACGATTTGACTTGTGCAAAAAGTACTTGCAACCGTGTGGCAGTGCTGAGTGAAGGTCAATTTTTAAAAACGGGTACATTTGAAGACGTTTTTGATACAGACGAAGCACAAATTAAAAATTTCTATAATTACAATTTTATACAGTAACTCATGAACGAAATTACAAATAAACGTGCAGTAATGGTTGGTCTGTTTGTTTTTACAGGCTTGGTCGTGCTATTGACTGGTACGCTTTTGATTGGCAATCTGCACGAAACTTTCAAGAAGAAAATGAAAGTGGTATCGCTTTTTGACGACGTAAATGGGCTGCAATCGGGCAATAATGTCTGGTTTTCGGGAGTCAAAATCGGGGTGGTAAGCAAATTGCATTTCTACGGAAAATCGCAAGTAGAAGTGACTTTCAAAATTGACAAAAAAGTGCAACAATATATTCGTAGAGATGCAAAAGTTAAAATCAGTACCGACGGATTGATTGGCAATAAAATTTTGGTAATTTATGGTGGGACATCGCTTTTTGACGCAGTACAAGAAGGTGATACTTTGGCGGTAGAAAACATTGTCTCAACGGAACAAATGATGAGCACTTTGCAAGAAAACAACACCAATTTATTGGCAATCACCACTGATTTCAAGAAAATTAGCAATAAATTGACTACCAGCGAAGGTTCTATAGGCAAATTATTAAACGATGATGCCGTTTATGATAATATCAATGCTGCGACTCAATCGCTTAAAACTGCTTCGGGTTCTTTAAAAAATATCACCAACTCATTCACGGGTACTGCCACCAAAGCCGACCTTGTGGTGAGCAATTTAGGAGAATTTAGCCAAGGGCTGAACAAAAAAGGCACACTTTCTAACCAATTGGTCACGGATACCATCGTATTTGCTTCCATCAAAAATACGGCTTTGCAACTGCAACAAATTGCTGACACGGCCGCTGTTTTCATCACGAACCTAAAAGATGCTGGCAAAAACCCAAATTCAAGCATTGGTGTATTGTTATATGATGAAGAAGCGGGTGCAAATGTGAAACAAACCCTTAAAACCTTGGAAAGTGGCTCTAAAAGATTGGAGGAGGACTTGGAAGGTTTGCAGCATACTTTTCCGTTGAAACGGTATTTTAAGAAAAAGGCTCAAAAAATGAATTTAAATCAAAAATCCACACAATAACAATGAGTACTACAAAGATCAACATTAGCAATATCAACGTGGATATTTCCTACGATGATTTTGGAACTGGCAAAACGCCTATTATATTTATCCACGGTTTTCCATTTAATAGGTCTTCTTGGAAACCCCAAATGGCATTTTTCAAAGAAACACACCGCGTCATCGCGTATGATATACGAGGATTTGGACAATCAGGTATAGGCGAAGGTATCCCAAGCATCCAATTATTTGCCGATGATTTGATCTTATTTATGGATGCTTTGCAGATTGAAAAAGCGATAGTGTGTGGTCTGTCTATGGGCGGATATATTTTGCTTGATGCCATTGAGCGGCATTCGAGCCGTTTTGAAGCCTTGGTTTTGTGCGACACTCAATGTATTGGCGACTCCAATGAAACGAAAGAAAAACGCCAAAAAGCAATTACGAGTATCATTGAGGATGGCTTAGAACCCTTTGCCAGTGGGTTTGTAAAAAGCGTTTTTTGCGAACTTTCATTGACAAAAAAGGAAACACTGGTCAATGTTATTAAAGAATCTATCATTTCGACTGCTTTGCCAACCGTAGTATCTGGCCTAACCGCCTTGGCCGAGCGCAAAGATACGTGCAATACCTTGTCTAAAATCAAACTCCCAACCCTCGTACTTTGTGGAGAAGAAGATACGGTGACACCCGTTGCTCAATCTAAATTTTTAAACGACCATATTCCAAATTCGACCTTACAGATCATTCCACAGGCAGGACATTTATCAAATCTCGAACAGCCTGAAGTATTCAATACGCATTTGTTGAGTTTTGTTAGATCATTTAAGGGTTGATCGTTTTTGAGAAGTAATCAAAATTCTGTCCATAATTCATGTTAAAAATTCCTTTTTACGCCAAAGCATCGCTTCTACTTGTAGGCTTGTATGTTTTTTTCAGTATTTTATTCATCGCACAAGGGATTATTTTGCCTTTGATTTATGCGTTCATCATTGCGAGTGCTATCAGCCCAGGAGTGGTTTTTTTAACGAATAAAAAAGTAAACCGTACCATTGCCATTGCCTTGGTGTTGGTATCAGTTATCATGATTTTGGGTGTTTTAGTGGCTTTTTTATCTTCACAAGTAAGTTTATTGAGTGATGCTTGGCCGCAATTGGTAGAGAAATTTCAGTCTTTATTCAAACAAAGTATCAAGGGATTTTCCACGTATTTTAATATAAGCATCCAAAAAATAAATGCTTGGGTGGCCGACACGAGGGCTGATGTTGTGGACAATAGCGGTACAGTGATTGGTCTCACACTTACAACAATGGGCGGTGTATTCGCCACTTTGTTGCTCACGCCCGTGTATATTTTTATGATTTTGACTTACCAACCCCATTTAATTCAATTTGTCCATAAAATATGTGGCGACAATAACGAAAATCGCGTCAGCGAAATATTGGTCGAAACCCGCATGATCATCCAAAGTTATCTTGTCGGACTTTTTGCCGAATTTGGTATCATTGCCGTACTCAATTCGATTGGTTTGCTGGTACTGGGCATTGATTACGCCATTTTGTTGGGCATCGTGGGCGCATTGCTCAACGTAGTGCCATACATAGGAGGAATCATTGGTGTAGTGATGTTTATGATTGTCGCTTTAGTGACAAAATCACCTGAATATATGCTGTATGTGATTGGGCTCTACACACTCATCCAATTGATAGACAACAATTATATCGTCCCAAAAATAGTAGGTTCAAAAGTAAAACTCAATGCCCTCGTTTCTATCCTTGTAGTGATCGGAGGGGCTGCTTTGTGGGGTATCCCTGGGATGTTTTTGGCCATTCCGCTTACGGCAATACTTAAACTCATATTTGATCGCATAGACTTGCTGAAGCCTTGGGGATTTTTACTGGGAGATACGACTACCTCCTTGTTAAAAGTTGATTTGGGGGATATTTCTAAGAAAATGCCACGTATTTTGAGAAAAAAGGGGGGCAAGTAGAATTACAACCCGTACACATCTCTAAAAAAGCGTGATTATCTCCTAATCCGAAGCATTTGACCGTCAAAAACAGAAAATGCATCGGTCAATTCTGCAAGGTGTGCCAAGATAGATCTTGATGCAAGTTCTCCTTTTTGTTCGGTTGGAATTGACCCCAATCGAAGTAATATAATCCCACAGTGTGGTAATTTTAGCCTAAAAACTAGTTCTCCAAAGTCTTTGTCTTCGGTAATAAGTAGAGCTTTGAGATTCACAGCTATGCCCAATACTTCTTCATCTGTAATGGAGGGTCTTTCTTCAAAAATAGCAATAACTTCTAACCCTTGGTCGCGCAAATTTTTAATAATTGTAAAATCTACGCTTTCGTCAGCTACAATCTTCATACATTAAGCAATTGCAAAAACAAGGTCATTTTTTACGCTTTGCAACGCATAAAATTGACAAGCAGTGATGTCCTCCCGTGTGAGACGTGGGTAAGATTGCAATAAATATTCGACCGACTCGCCATGAGCAATTTTCTCTAAGATTAATTCTACAGGAATTCGCGTACCCTTTACTACGGGTTTGCCGAACATTACCTTTGGGTCTGTGCTAATGTGCAATTGCCAATTTTGATTCATTTTACAAAATTATTACTTATTTTAAAATATTAATACATTGTTCTTTATTTATTTCAGGCTGCAAGTTACGGGTTTTCGAAATAACACGCAACTGTATAGAGAACGGATTAATTTAACAGGATTCCCTTACAATTGTTTAAGACGGCAAACTGTGTAAAGTGTGAATCCTATAATTTATTTCATAAATTATGTAACACCCCCCCAAAAGCAGCCTACTACCTTTGCATTAATATTTTTGCAAACTAGTAAGATCTAAAAAATGACCAAAATACTTTCCATTCTTTGTTTGATGATAGTGGTTTTTACCACCACTCCTTCTTCTGGACAGACAAAGGCTCCTTCTACTACTTCTGTAACTGCCTTCAGGGCCGAAATGCGCAAACTTTGGGGAGATCATTCTGTATGGACACGCAACATGATATTTTGTTTGGTTGATGGCCTACCCGGTATCGAAGAAGTCGTGAAGCGCGTCCGCCAGAATCAAACCGACATTGGCAATGCTTTCAAACTATTTTATGGCGAAGCGGCGGGCGACAAATTGGCAGAACTCCTTAAAAATCATATTGATATCACCGCTGAAGTAGTAGGAGCATCCAAAGAAGGTAGCACTATACCGATAGATGAAGCGACCAAAAGATGGTATGCAAACGCAGACAAAATATCCGAATTTTTCAATAAGCAAAATTCTTACCTTCCTTTGGCTGACATGATTACGATGATGAACAATCACCTCAAATTGATGAACGACCAAGCCGTAATGCGCATCAAAAAGGACTATTCAGGTGATGTAGTTGCGTATGACAAATTTAACGAAAAAACGCTGCTGATGTCCGACATGATTGTGGATGGCATTGTCAAACAATTCCCTAAAAGGTTTAAGGCCAAACGTAAATAAATTTAACTTATCACAAATAATTGACTATCAATTATTTATAATATTCACTATTCTTTATTCAATTTTAATAAATTTTCCAATGAAGTCAATACTAAAAATCTTCATCCTACTATATGTGGGATTATCAGTCACCTCATGTGTGGCCAAAAAGAAGTTCGTTGCGCTACAAACCAGCTTGGATATGAGCAAAAAAGAATTAGAAGTTGCCAACCGCGATTTGGGTACTTGTGGTGTAAATCTGAACACCTACATGGTTAAATTGACGACTTGCGAAAACGAAAAAACTAAGTTGCGCAACGATATGACCACTGCCCAAGCCAGTTGGGAAGGCCAAATCAAGGATTTGAAAGACCAGCGCGGCATACAGCAATCCCAAGTTGGCGACCTCACCAATCTCTCAAAATCTGCCACCGACAATATCCGCGAGACTTTAGCACAATTGGAAAAAAAGGAGAAATACATCTACCTGTTGCAGGCCGCAAAAACAAAGGCAGATTCCATGAATTTAGCCCTTTCAGTGAATCTTAAAGGCGTTTTAAAAGAAGGTCTTGACGATAAGGACATAGAAATCAAGGTGGACAAACAAGTGGTTTTCGTCAATCTTTCAGACAAAATGCTGTTTCAACTTGGTAGTTCAAACTTGACTTCCAAAGCCAACGAAGTATTGGGCAAAATCGCAAAACTCGTGGAGTCTCGCCCTGATCTTGAAGTGATGGTAGAAGGATATACCGACAACAAATCAATTAAGACCGCCTGCCTTGACGACAACTGGGATTTGAGCGTAAAGCGTGCTACGTCGGTCGTTAGGGTGCTGCAAAACACTTATAAAGTCAATCCAAACCGCCTGATTGCCGCTGGAAGGGGAGAATATAATACCTTGTCTAGTAATAACTCTGATGCTGGACGTGCCATGAACCGCAGAACACGTATCATCATCTTGCCAAAGATTGACCAATTCTACGAATTGCTTAATCCCAATAATGTTCCTAAATAGTGTATTAACTGTCAGGGCGAAACAAGATCAAACACTCAAACCCGACCAAGAGGGTATTTTTTATATCACCAACATTCAATTCAATCAGAATTATGATAGTAGCGAAAAACTTAGGTATTTGGATGGATCATTCAAGTGCTCATTTGATAGAATTGTCCAACGAACCCATGGAAAGCACGGTGTTGGAGTCTGATTTTACCCACGCAGATAAGGTGCACAGCCTCCACAAAAGCGAAAAGGGGATGCACAACAAGGAGCAACACAAGCAAGCCGCATTTTACAAAAAATTGGGGGAGATAATTCTTCACCATGAGTCTGTGTTGCTCTTTGGCCCTACGGATGCCAAAACTGAGTTGCTCAATATCTTGCTGGAGGATCATCGTTTTGCAGATATAAAAATAGCCACCAAACAAACCGAAAAAATGACCGAAAACCAAGAGCACGCCTTTGTGAGGGCTTATTTTTATGGTAAAATGCACAAAAACAATCTGCTTGAAACATGAGACAACTTTATAGGCATACCGAAACGATTTTTGAAAAATTAACCGCCCTCGCAACCATTGTGCTTGGCAACTCCATCACGTTTATAGCCGCGTTGTGTTTGGTTATTTATTTTTTGACAAACAAAGCCTTTTTTGAGCAAGATATGCAGTATTGCATCCGCGATATTATTCATGGTATTGCTTTTTTGACTTTGTTTGTTATTCAAAAGGAATTTAACCGTTTCGCTGCCTCATTGCACCTAAAAATCAATGAATTGGTTATATCCAATGAATCTGCTCGCAATTCGGTCATCAATGTGGAAGCAAAAACAGAACATGAAATCATCGAACTTGCCAAGGAATATACCGAAATAGCGGTGCATGCCACTGAAAATGAAATGCCGCCACTTATCGAAAAGGCAAAAGAATCCGATTTACCCCCATCGCTGCCCAAAAAGGAGATGGAAGAACCACAGTTTTTGTCAGCGCCGTAATTTATATTTACTCAAAAGTAATTCCTGCAATTATGCAAGCAAATATCATTCAACTTCTGCATTTGCAAGATCCAGAAGCCATCGCTCAACTGTATGATGCTTACGGTGCTGCCTTATTCGGCGTGGTGCTACGCATCGTACATAACAAGGAAATCGCTCAACATGTCCTCCAAGATACCTTCGTGAAGGCGTGGCGCAACGGAGCAAATTACGACAATACCAAAGGTACATTGTTCACCTGGCTACTTAATATAGCCCGCAATACGGCCATTGATGCCACCCGTACCCGTCATTACCGCAACCAAGCAAATACCATTGGGATTGAGGTATTGGTACAAACGCCAAGTGATGAGGTGATTAATCCTGATACGCTCGGATTGAAAGAATTGGTGCAAAAAATGGATGAAAAACACGCGGTGCTCATTGAAATGGTCTATTTTAAAGGCTATACTCAAAAACAAGTGGCTGAAGAAACAGGCATTCCTTTGGGTACTGTCAAAACACGATTGAGAGGGGCGATTATGCATTTGCGGGTGTCCTTGGCGTAATGTGTGAATATTACAACATATTCGATAAATTGTGTAACACTCCATGCGCTTAGCACCCCGACCTTTGCCCCATGAAAATTATTTCACATTTTAAAATAAATACAATGAAAAATACTCTTATTATTACGTTAGCCCTTATTTGTTACACCATTAGCGTTAATGCCCAAAGTGGAATCGCTTTTGGTGCAAAAGCAGGTGTTAATGTCTCCAACGTTTATGACTCTCAAACCGAAGATTTCAATGCTGAAGCCAAGGTAGGTTTTGCAGGTGGAGCGTTTTTGTCTATTCCATTGGGTAAATTTCTTGGCGTACAGCCCGAATTACTCTTCTCTCAAAAAGGGTTCAGAGCCAAGGGCAGAATTATTGCTACGGATTATGAACTGACCCGTACGAGCAATTATATAGATGTGCCATTGTTACTTACGCTTCGCCCTATTCCAGTATTGACCATCGTGGCAGGGCCTCAATATTCCTATTTGATTAGTCAAAAAAATGTATTCAAAAGTGCAGGAGCGACCGTAGCACAAACCGATGAATTCGAAAACGACGATCTCCGCAAAAATACCCTTTGCTTTACAGGTGGTCTGGATATTACTATCCAACACGTTGTGCTGGGTCTGCGTGGCGGCTGGGATTTACGAAATAACAGCGTAAATGAATCTTCTACCACCCCTAGGTACAAAAATACTTGGTTACAAGCGACGCTTGGTTTCCGATTCTAGTTGCAAGATTTGACTTTTTTTCAAAGTTGTCAAATCGCGCGGCGACCCTTAATGGGCAGTCATTTAGAAACTGTAAAACCATTGAACCAATGGAACATTCATTTCACATTATAAAACAATTAAAATGAAAAATTTACCAATTTATCTTCTTTTTACCTTACTGACCCTTGCTTCCCTATCAACACCAACTGCGGCAGCAAATGAAGTAACACCAAATGCAATAACGGCATCAATAACTACCGAAACGGCTTCAGATCAAGGCCAAACTAGTCTAACTGACGAAGTAAATCCGAAAGAAAAGACAAATTTGAGCAACAAAGAAAAAAGAAAAATGCGCAAAGAGAACCGCCGTGCCAAAAGAGGCGGAGGCGGAGCAATCAGCGACGGAGTCTTTATTTCTGGTGGAGCCTTGTTGCTTCTCATCATACTACTCGTTGTTTTACTATAAAAAGACATGAAAAAGGTAAAAAACATCCTTGTTGCCACTGATTTTTCAGTTACTGCCCGCAACGCCTTTCACTATGCCAAGCGATTGGCCAAAGTTTTAGATGCTACGATAACGGTAGTTCATATCAAAGATAGTTTTTCGCCTGATACGACAAAAATTCAGGATTTACCCATCAAGGAACATATTCCAAATAATTACGATGAGGAAATGGAACTTTTTGTCAGCGAAGAAGATGAAAACGACGGCTGGAAAATGACCAAGCATAAAGTAAAGACCCTCATTGTGGAAGGTGATCCAAGCGAAAGATTGGTCGAGTTGTCGGAAAGCAACTATGCAGACATGATTGTACTTGGAACGACGGGGTTTGCGGATATTTTGGCCTCAATCATAGGAACTACTTCTCTTGGAGTGGCCAACAAAGCGCATTGCCCCGTCTTACTCGTGCCGCGAGATGCCAAGTGGAAACCCATTGAAAAAATCATGTATGCCAGTGATTATTACTCCATTACGCCTCGAATGGTCACTGAAATAACCGATTTTGCCCTTGAAATAAAGGCTAAGATGCATTTTGTCCATGTAGAAACCAACGAACCAATCGACCCAAAACAAGAGAGCAAAGATATTATTGATGCTCTTATGACTACGGTAAATCCTCAACTGAACTACGAAATACACGCGGTCTATGGCCTTAGGCCAGAGGATGCCCTCCAAAAGTATTCTGATAAACACAACATTAATTTGATGGCGTTTGCCAGTAAACACCGCACTTTTTGGGAACGTTTGATGCACCACAGCGTTGCTGAGAAAATGGCTTTAAATACCAATACGCCCATGATGCTCATTCATACAGATGATGGAACCGCCTAAACTTATTATGAAAAAGTGTGAATATTATAACTATTTTCAATAATTGTATAACGCTTCCACTACTTAATACACGCACCTTTGTGGTATTAAATTTCACAATCTAAAATCAATTATAGAAATGGGAAACCTACTTTACATCGTCGCTGTCATCTTAGTACTTTTTTGGGCTGTTGGCTTTTTTGCTTACAGTGCAGGTTCTATCATCCATATATTGCTGGTAATTGCAGTAATCGCGGTTCTATTAAAAGTTATTCGGGGCGAAAAAGTCCTTTAATTTCTAATTCAAGAAAACATACAATCACACATTCAAATTAAAAAAAACAATGAATAAATCAATTTTATTCTACCTAATGGTAGCGACTACGCTTTTTACTAGCACGCTTTTCACAGCCTGCCAAACCTCTGCCGACAAAGCCGATAAAGCACAAGATAAGGTGCAAGCAGCCAAGCAGGAACTTGTGGACGCTGAAAAAAAATCTGCCGAAGCCGCCCAAAAAGCCGCTTATGCTGAAGAGTGGAGAATCCTTAAAGCCGAATCTGAACTTACGATCAAAGACACCGAAAAGCAAATTGCAGATTTGAAAGCAAAAATGAAGAAGTCTGGTAAGACTGTTGATGCTATGTACACCAAAAGCATTGATGACTTGGAAGCAAAAAACACCGCCCTGCGCACCCGTATGAATAACTACGACAATAGCAATTGGGATTCCTTCAAACGTGAATTTAACCATGATATGCAAGAACTCGGTGCAGCATTGAAGGATTTGACGGTCAATAATAAGAAATAATTGTAAAAACTCAGTCTAGGGTTTTGAGGCAAAGAAGTAGGTAAGTTTTTATCCAATTAGCCGATTTTTTGGAAGCGATGCAGTGCAGCGACTTCAAAAAGCGGCGAAGTTGGGTAAAAACTTTACCTTTTTAGATCAACATGAGAGCGGCTAAATTTTTACGAATGATCAATAGAGTTGTTGCAGTAGGGTGCTGTTTGCACGAACCAACCAAATTTCATTTTATACTGCGTTAAAATTTTCGCCAAATCGCCCGCATTTGGCTGCAAATTTTGCCTTATCTAAAATAAAATTTGTCGTCGGTTCGCACAAACGCCCCCACTGCAACAACTCTAATTGGCAATGGATAATTAACTGGTTAATTATCCATTGCCAATTATCAATTAAAATACAATGCTACAAGTACAAAAACACGGTGTCCTTCTCAAAAGCACTTCTTTAGGTTTTGAAAACGAAGATGTTTTAAATCCAGCGGCCATTCGCATAGGCGATAAGGTGCATCTTTTTTACCGCGCTGTCAGCAAGGGTAATTATTCCAGTATTGGTTATTGCCGACTCAATGGGCCGCTTACCATAGAAGAACGCCACGATGTGCCCTTGCTTTTTCCTCAATTTGACTACGAATCTCATGGTATAGAAGATGCACGGATTACGCAAATTGAAGGTATTTATTACTTAACTTATACCGCTTTTGACGGTATAAATGCGCTTGGTGCGTTGGCTACTTCCATAGATTTAGTGCATTTTGAAAAAAAAGGTATCATCACTCCGCAGGTAACTTTTGATGATTTCAGGCACTTGGCGGCTTGCAAATGCGCTTTGAATGAAAAATATGCCCGTTACAACGATCGCAATCGCCTCATGGCACAAGCGGACAAAAAGGTGCTGCTTTGGGACAAAAACCTCATATTTTTTCCCAGAAGAATAAACGGAAAATTTTACTTTTTGCACCGCATCAAGCCTGATATTCAAATTTCAAGTTGCCATGAATTGAGCGATTTGACTAAGGAATATTGGGAACAATTTTTCCTCCACTTCTGCGACAATATCGTAATGACTTCGAAGCATGAGCACGAAGTATGCTACATAGGTGGTGGCAGTACGCCCATAGAAACGCCCGAAGGTTGGCTACTGATATATCACGGAGTGTATGATACACCGCATGGTTATGTGTATTCTGCCTGCGCTGCATTGTTGGATTTAGAAAATCCGCATATTGAACTTGCTCGATTGCCCTATCCTTTATTCAAACCTAGTGAAAACTGGGAACTAATGGGGGAAGTCAATAATGTCTGTTTTCCGACAGGTAGTGTCTTGTTTGGCGATATGCTTTACATTTATTACGGAGCGGCAGATGAACGGATTGCTTGTGCCTCGGTGAGTTTAAAGGGGCTTTTGGAGGAATTGAAAGGCCATGTGTGAATATTTTCTGCAACATCATACAGCCTCAAACAAAATGTCCATTGTGAGTGCGTTTTGCACCAAGGCGGCGGAATGTTCATTGGTATCGATCCCAAAAGTGGTGATAAAAGTTAGATAAACAGACTTATTAGTTTGTGTGAGTTCTCTAAACAGACCGCAATAAGTATTTCTTTCATTTCGAGCAATTTTACCACAAAGGTACTTTTTTTTGACTTATGGACAAACTGATGATAGCAAATTGTCCATAAGTCATAAAAAAAGTACTTTATAGATAGTTTTCTATCAAAATTATTTTAATTATACGTAATCTACGTTCATCAATGTGTGAATAATATAAACCATCCCAAAAATTATATAACGCCCACACCCCTTCTTCCCTGCACCTTTGTCCTAATATCTTTTCAGTCTCATATCCAATCACACACAGCATGAAATATGAAATCGCTATCCCGTACACAGACAATGTGACACAACCACTTTATCCCACCTTTGAGGCCAGTGTAGGGCGCGAAAAGGTGGTACTTAAATTGGAAGATAGGTTACCAGAAATTCTCTTTGTCACTTCTTATCCACCCCGAGAATGTGGGATTGCGACTTATTCTCAAGATTTGATAAAAGCGTTGGACAACAAATTTGGCAATTCTTTTTCATTAAAAGTATGTGCCTTAGAAGCGAGCCACACCAGCCATGCCTATCCAAAGGAAGTAAAGTATATTCTAAACACTTCAAGATTTTCCGAATACACCCAGTTATCTCATGCCATCAATGCGGATGCGAAAATCAAATTCGTATTGGTGCAGCATGAGTTTGGGTTGTTTCAAGAGGGTAAGGAAGACGCTTTTTTGCAGTTTCTATACACGCTTACCAAGCCAATCGTGACGGTTTTTCATACGGTATTGCCAGCGCCAAATGCAGATATGAGGCTTAAAGTGCGGCAAATATCTGCGGCTTGTGCTTCAGTCATCGTAATGACGCAAAACGCTGCCAAAATCCTCCATGAAGACTATGGCGTAGCGCAAAATAAAACAGAGGTGATTGCCCACGGAACACACCTCGTGCCGCATTTGGACAAAGACGTATTGAAAGAAAAATACGGTTTGTCGGGGCGTAAAGTACTTTCCACTTTTGGGCTATTGGGTCCGGGAAAAGGCATAGAAACCACTTTAGAAGCCTTACCAGCCATTGTAAAAAACAATCCGGATGTTGCCTTTTTAATCATTGGAAAGACGCACAGCGGCGTTATTAAAGAGCATGGAGAGCAATACCGCGATAGTTTGAAAGCCATGGTACAGGAATTAAAACTCCAAAACCATGTAAAATTCATCAACCATTATTTGCCGCTCCAAAATTTGCTGGAATACTTGCAACTTTCGGATATTTATTTGTTCACATCCAAAGACCCCAATCAGGCGGTGAGTGGCACGTTTTCGTATGCTATGAGCTGCGGTTGTCCTATTATTTCCACGCCAATTCCTCATGCAAATGAGGTTTTGTGTTCCAATACGGGAATTATCATAGATTTTGGAAACGCTCACCAATTGTCCGAGGGCGTTAATCGTCTTTTGGCAGACTCGTCGTTGCGAGCGTCATTGAGTGCAAATACGTTGCAGTGCATGGCTCCGACCGTTTGGGAGAATTCCGCGATTGCCCACGCTCAATTGTTGCAAAAATTAGCGAAACAAACCAACTTAGAAGTTATTACGTCCAACAATCCCGAAAAAATTTCGAATCCCAAGCCATTGCCCATACCCGAAATTTTTCCCTTGAAATACTTGATGCCAACCATTAGCATGGAACATATCAAGAAAATGACCACCGATTTTGGGATGATTCAATTCTCAAAAATCAACCAACCTGATATTGAAACAGGCTATACACTTGACGACAATGCCCGTGCTTTGGTGGCTACTTGTATGCACTACGAATTGACGAATGACCTAGCAGATTTGGCATTGATCCGTATTTACGTTGATTTTATTCAATTTTGCTTACAATCTGGAGGGGATTTTCTCAACTATGTAGATCAAAACAAACAATTTACAACTCAAAATGAAGAAACCAACCTAGCAGATTCCAATGGTCGCGCGTTGTGGGCACTGGGTTTCGTGATTTCAAAACAAGATATATTTCCCGAAAACTTCATTGCTGCGGCACACGAGGTGATGCAAATAGCGGCTCCACGTGCCGAAATGATGCACTCTACTCGGGCGATGGCATTTGCGATCAAAGGTCTGTATTATTACAATCTTCAAATAAAGTCGGCGGCTACCACCTTGCTTATCAGGACGTTGGCCGATAGATTGGTGCAAATGTACCGCCACGAGTCCGACTCAGATTGGCAGTGGTACGAAAGTTATTTGACTTATGGCAATAGTATTTTGCCAGAAGCGATGCTGTGTGCTTACTTGGAAACAGGAGATCAGACCTACAAAGAGACCGCAAAAGTATCTTTTGACTTCCTTTTGTCGCTTATTTTTAAGAACGATAGGATAAAGGTAATTTCCAACAAAGGTTGGTTGCACAGAGGCCACGAATCGGTTCCTATTATAATTGGCGGCGAACAACCCATTGATGTGGCTTATACAATCTTGGCGATGAGCAAATTTTATAAAGTGTTTCGGCAACAAGAATATGCTCAAAAAATGGAAATTGCTTTCAACTGGTTTTTGGGCAATAATCACCTCAATCAAATTATCTACAATCCCTGTACAGGTGGCTGTTACGATGGTTTGGAAGAGACGCAAGTCAATCTTAATCAGGGAGCAGAGTCTGCGGTTAGTTATTTGATGGCGCGGTTGACGATGTAATAAATGCACGTAATAAAAGAACTATATATATGCCGCATATTTCAATTATATCATCCAGAATCATTCAATTATGAGTACTATTTCAATCAGGACGGGCATTTATATGCTTGTTTGCTATATTGCCTTTTTCTTACTTATGTTTGGGTTAGGGCAGGGCTATCACAGCGAATTGCGCGTCTCCAATGCATTTATTTTGCTGTTTTTTATGTATCGCGACATAAAGGAATACTACCAGAATAATCCCGATAAATTTGAAGATTATTTAGCAGGAGCCACGCAAGGCATGGGTGCGGCGACCATTGGCGTTGTCGGATTTACGATATTTATGACCTTGTTTTTTTACTTCAATCCTGCATTTATGGAAGTAATACGTCAAAATTCTGTTGCTGCACCTTATCTCGGCCCATTTACGGCAAGTCTTTTCATTTTTGTGGAAGGGGTGGTCGTTGCCTTGATCGGATCTTACGTGATAACAAGGATTGTGTGTATGCGATTGGAAAGAAAAGCCATATAATTAATAATTAATAATTAATAAGCCCCCCATTCCTTCCATTCAAACACCTCGCCTCCCAAAAAAGCGACATAAAAGCCACGTACATTAGGTCGGGCAAAACGGCCACTTGACATATAGCCATCGAGTTGCGTCTGGGCTTCGGCAATCTTAGTGGGCACGGTATCGGCTTTGCTTTTGGGGATGTATTTTAGTTCCATTACAATCTCAAAAGGGATTGGCTTGCTTGGTATTTGTTCCAAGAAAATATCAGGATAACCCCTGCGAGCCTCGTACTCACTGTGTATCATGTAGGACTCGTAGGGAAACAAAAGCCCGATCATCAACGTTTGCAAGTGTTTTTCGCCGTAAGACATTTCGTCGCGGTTGGAGTGGTTTTCTTTCAATACCTCTACCACAATGTTGAAAAAAGGCTCGGGATTGCCGTCTTCTAACAAAGCCGTGACCGATTGCCCAATGTTATTCCTTACCTGCGTCAAACTCTTTTTTTCCAAAAATATCGAAGTAAAATACTCGAAATACAGTTTTTTAATGACATAATTGGGTACTTCAAAACGCGAACCCACCAATCGCGCTTCCCGCATGGTTAGCAGACCCATGTAAAAAAGCAAACTCAAAAAGTCGTCCTGCGAAAAGGTTTTTTTAAGATTAAAAATCTCCGTCAACGGGAAATCTATATAACCCTGTTCTACCAAACGCTCCAATAAGGCAAAGCGGTTGAGTTCCTCCCCACCGATTTTAAAGATCTCACCTATCTTGCTGTAATCTGACATAATATTGCTGTCCAGCATTTTGCGCGGGTAGGTCTGATCTATGCTATACTCCAATAAGAAATATAAGACCATATCGGGGTTAAACAGGTGATTTTTCTCCTTTCCAGAAAAACGATAACCATCGTACCATTCGCGCAGGTCATTTAACATGCCGGGAATAGTATCCACAGGAATATCTGACAAATGCAAAATATGCTCAACCTCGGCCCCTGTAAAACCCATCATTTCATGAAAAACGGGGTTTAGCGTAATGTTATTGGAAATATTGAAGCCGCTCGTGAGCGAGTCGAGGGTGACAGGCGACACACCTGTAATGAATATTCGCTCTATGATACCTTCGCCCGTAGCGGTTTTAAAACTTTCATACAACTTGCGCACGAAACCATTTTGGCTCACCCCTGTTTTGAAGCGATCCATATCAAACGACAATAATTCATTGGCAAAATGGTCGTATTCATCAATGAGGAGATAGATTTTGTGGGGAACTTTATTGTCCTTGCATAAGGTAACAACTGATTTTACCAATGCCTCTGGGCTTTTTTGTGATAAAACAAACTTTGATTGTTCCTCTGAAAAAAATGAACGATAGACAGCCAAAAAACTACTTACACCTAGATAAACATTGGTGTAAAAACCATCATACGTACTTTCGTGCGTAGCCGTATCTATACGGCTAAATTCTAACCGCAACACCAAATAACTATTTGCCAGTTTGGTTGGGTTTTTCCCGATATACAAATCCCCGAACAGGTCTTGAAATTTTGCTTTGTATTCTAAACCATAATAATAATGCAGCATACTCACAAACAGGCTTTTCCCAAACCGACGAGGGCGCAGAAAAACAGGGTACGGTGAATTCCAATCTTCCAATGTTGAGATAAAATGGGTTCTGTCTTGGTAGAATTTTTTATCCACAATTATACCCTCAAAATCGCTTTGTCCGTAAGGTATGCGTATCATATTATCGTGATTTTGGCGCAAAGATACGAAAGAACAATGGATAATGAATAATTGACAATTATCCATCCTCCATAAAAAATGTGTGAATTATATAACTTTCCCCTAAAATTATATAAACTTTCCTACCCAGAATACCTGCACCTTTGCATTTATACTTTTATAGAGCAGACAATACTTGAAACTATATATCAAAAACATGGTCAGCAATCGCTGCAAATTGGCGGTCAAAGACGAGTTGCGAAAACTTGGTCTCCACTTCGTGTTGGTGGATTTGGGCGAAGTAGAGATCATGGAAGCGATCACCCCAGATGTGAGGGAGGAGTTGAAAGACGCGTTGCTCCTATCAGGTCTCGAATTGATGGACGATAAACGCGCCATTTTGATAGAAAAAATAAAAAATACCATTGTCGAAATGGTGCACCATACTGATGAAATCGTGAAGGTCAATTTCTCTAATTATTTGAGCACCAAACTTAACCATGACTACACCTATATGGCCAATCTTTTTTCAGAAGTGCAAGGCACTACCATAGAGCAATACATCATTTCCCACAAAGTGGAGCGCATCAAAGAACTCATCATCTATGGCGAACATAATATTTCTGAAATCGCATGGAAACTCAATTACAGTAGTGTAGCACATTTGTCCACCCAATTTAAAAAAGTCACGGGACTCACGCCTTCGCATTTTAAACAATTGAAAGATAAAAGGCGCAGCCCCATTGAGGATATTTAATTAAGCATTAACAATGTATCAGCTACTACTTCAAGCACCTATTCCCATCCTCCTACTGCACGGCAGCAACTACCGTGTGGAAGCCGCCAACGATGCTTACCAGCAAATAGTGGGCGTAAGTAGCGAGAATCTGCTTGGTAAGCCCTTCTTCGAGACCCACGCTGCACCTCAAAACCACGGAGTAAAAACCTTATTTGATACCGTAATGCAAAGCGGTGTACCTTTTTTTGGTACTGAACAAGAGCGATTTATCATCAAAAATGGCACAACTAGCACTGTTTTTGTCAATGTAGCCTACCAACCCATACGAAACGAGGACAACCTCGTGACGGGGCTTATGGTGGTAATCAATGACGTGAGTGCCCAAGTGAATGCCAGAAAACAGGTGCAAGACAGCGAAAAACGCTACAACAAAATGCTCATGCAATCGCCTTATGCTTTTGCAGTTTTTAAAGGCAAAGACATGGTTTTAGCCTTAGCCAACGACAGTGTCAAAGCGATGTGGGGCAAAGGCAATGATGTGGAAGGAAAAACCTTTTTGGAGGTATTGCCAGAGGTGGCCGATCAAGGTTTTCCAGCGTTGCTTGATGCGGTATATACCACGGGTATCCCTTTTTATGGCGACGAAATGAGGGTCATGCTCTTGCGCAAAGGTAAAATGGAGGAAACCTATTTCAATTTTGTTTATCAACCTTATCAGGAGGCCGATGAAACCATTTCAGGAGTCACCTTGATTGCGTATGAAGTAACGGCACAAGTAATTAGTAAAAAAGCGGTCGCCGAAAGTGAGTTGTATTTTCGTACCATTGCTGAGTTTATGCCCGAAAAAGTGACCAATGCCACCCCCGATGGCACCGTTATTTTTTACAACAAAAGTTGGCAAGAATATACGGGAGCCAGCCAAGATACCTTGATTAATGACGGTTGGATCCAATGGATACACCCCGAAGATGTGGACGAAACCACCGCTAGCTGGCTTAAAGCCGTGGCCACCGGCGATAATTTTGAGATGGAACTACGGATGCTCAACCACCAAGGCGAATACCGGTGGCACAGTAGCCACGCAAGGTCTGTCCGCGATGATGACGGCCATATAAAACTATGGATTGGCTCCAACAGCGACATTCATCACCAAAAAGAGGAAAAAGAAGCCTTAGAAAAAGCCGTTTTTGACAGAACTCAAGAACTGCAAAAAGCCAACGCAACTTTACAACAAAAGAATGTAGAACTCCTCCAAAAAAACAAAGAAATAGCGGAGGCCAAAGAAAACCGCTTGTCTGGATACGCCCGTAGCCTCATCGAAGCAAGCCTCGACCCGCTCATTACCATCAGCACCGACGGCAAAATAATGGATGTGAACGAAGCCATGGCTCATGCCACTGGTAAAACCCGTGGGCAACTGATTGGCACTGATTTTAGTTTTTATTTTACGCATCCGACCCAAGCCGAAATGGTCTATCAGAAAGTGTTTGACGAAGGTTTCGTACTCAATTACCCATTGACCATCAAAGACCATAAACTGACCGATGTATTGTTCAATGGATCGGTGTATAAAGATGAAAATGACAATGTGGTCGGGGCGGTGGTCGTCGCCCGCGATGTGACCGAAGAAAAAAAGGCAGAGAAAGAATTGACCGCCGCCAAAGAACTGGCCGAATTGGCTTCCACCAATGCCGAAGTTGCGCAAAAAAAAGCAGAAGAGGCCACCCAAATCGCTGAAAGTGCGATGAAGTCCAAACAACAATTCCTCTCCAATATGAGCCACGAAATACGCACCCCCATGAATGCCATCATTGGATTCACCAAAGTGCTATTGAAAATGCCCCAAGATGCCAAACAAAAAGAATACCTCACAGCCATCAAAGTCAGTGGAGACTCGCTCATTGTACTCATCAATGATATACTCGACCTTGCCAAAGTAGATGCAGGGAAAATGACTTTCGAGGAAATTCCATTCCGTATGTCTGTTTCATTAGCGGCCATGTTACACGTTTTTGAGACTAAAGTACAGGAGAAAAACCTCAAATTAATCAAAACTTACGATAAAAACATTCCCGAAATTTTGCTGGGCGACCCGGTTCGTTTGCACCAAATCATCTTGAATTTGGTCAGCAATGCCGTCAAATTTACGTCCACAGGCAGCGTCACCGTCGGCGTTCGTATGTTGAGTCAGACGGCAGAAAAAGCCAGCCTCGAATTTTCGGTCAAAGACACTGGCATTGGTATCACTGCCGATAAAATGGAGACGATTTTTGAGAATTTTCAACAAGCGACAAGCGAAACAGCGCGTTTGTTTGGTGGCACGGGTTTGGGGCTCGCTATTTCCAAGCAATTGATAGAACAACAAGGGGGCAATATCAAAGTACACAGCACCGTAGGCAAAGGTACCACGTTTAGTTTTACGTTGGATTTTCAAAAAACAGAGGCCAGCATTGAAGTAGAACCCGATCTGGAAAAAATGGCGGAAGGCAGCAAAAAAATCAGAATTCTAGTGGCCGAAGACATTGCCCTCAACCAACTATTGATAAAAACCATCTTAGATGACTTTGGTTTTGAACGTGAAATTGCCGATAACGGCAGAATTGCGATCGAAAAAATGAAAAAAAAGGAATATGACCTTATTCTGATGGACTTACAAATGCCTGAAATGAATGGTTTTGAAGCCACCGATTATATCCGTAATACCCTCAAATCCAAAATCCCCATCATTGCCCTCACGGCAGATGTGACGACCATGGATTTGAGCAAATGTCGCGCCGTGGGCATGGATGATTATATAGCCAAGCCGATTGATGAAAAACTGTTGTACAATAAAATCATCAGTCTTATCAAAAAACCAATACCAGTACCAGTGGTGATCATAGATGCCAACCAAAAGGAGGTAATCAAAAAGATAAAATGCACCAACTTGGAATACCTCAACCTCCGCACCAAATCAAATCCAGCCCTTATGTTGGAGATGATGAATATTTATCTTGAACAAACACCACCGCTCCTGTTAACCATGAAGAAAAGCGTGGCTGACAAAGATTGGACAATGTTGCACTCAGCAGTACACAAGCTAATCCCTTCGTTTTCTATCATGGGAATCCACCAAGATTTTGAGGTTTTGGCCAAAAAAATACAGGAATTGGCCAAAACACAAGCGCAACTGGAAGGAATACATGATTTGGTGTTGCAATTGGAAGCCGTGTGTGTACAAGCGTGTGAGGAATTGGAAGAGGAAATAGGGTTGATAAAGCGTAAATTAAATGGTTAATTTAAAAGCAATGAAAGATAAAGAAAAGATCAAATTATTTCTCGTGGACGACGATGCGTTGTTTCTCAAATCGTTAGAAATTGAATTTCTAGAGCACGGGGATTTTAGTATAGAAACCTACGCTACAGGTGAACTGTGTCTAAAAAACATGGGTAAATATCCTGACGTCATCATCTTGGATTATCACCTCGACGGCATTGATAAAAACGCTATGAATGGCATCGAAGTGTTGGACAAAATCAAGGAGATAAACCAAGATATTCCAGTAATTATGCTATCGTCGCAAGATAAAATAGAAGTTGCCATCCAGTGTATGCACCACCAGGCGCATGATTATGTGGTGAAGAGTGAGACGGCATTCCTGAGATTACAGAAAGTCATCACGGCGATTTTTAGTTTCAAGAAAATGCAAAAGGAACTGAGTTGGTATATGGAGCGTATGTGAAATGGAACACAAAATTTTTTTTTAATCTTTTTAATCTTTTGAATATGTTAAATCTATGACCCAGCAACCACCACTTAATGTTCTACTAGCCGACGACGATACCGACGACCGCTACTTCTTTGCCAAAGCACTGAAGGAAATCACCATTGATACCCACCTCACGACCTTAAACGACGGGGAGGAACTCATGGATTACCTCGCTGCAAACTTCCAAAATCTCCCCGATGTACTTTTCCTCGACCTAAGTATGCCCCGCAAGAGCGGTTTTGAGTGCTTAGCAGAGATAAAAGAAGACCCACGACTAAAAGATTTGCCCATTGTGATGTTTTCAACTTCTTTTCCAAGGGACAAAACCTACGAACAAGGGATGATTATGATGCTTTTTAGTATCGGAGCATGGGAATTTATCCGTAAGCCAAGCGATTTTGAGACCCTAAAAACAGTAGTAAAAAATGCCTTGATACGCTTGATTGATGATAGGAATAACCTAATAAATCTGTGAAACTGTGTCCAATCCTACACCACTCAATATCCTTTTAGCCGACGACGACAGAGACGACCGATTTTTTTTCAAAATGGCCTTAGATGCCCTGACCACCCCGACCCGATTGGTTGCGGTGGTGGACGGAGAAAAACTCATGGAATACCTCTCTGAAAACGTGCATCAACTACCCGATGTGTTGTTTTTGGACTTGAATATGCCGCGCAAAAACGGATTTGAGTGTTTGTCAGTAATAAAAGACAATGCTGATTATAAAGCACTCCCCGTCATTATATTTTCCACTTCTTACGAACAGGAGGTTGTGAATTTATTATACCAAAACGGTGCGCAATATTTTATTCGTAAGCCCGCCGAATTTTCGCAACTCAAAAAAATAATCCAACAAACCGTCGAATTAATCACCGAAGGAAACCCCACCAAACCAAGTAGAGCACATTTTGTGCTAACCGTACTTAAGTAACGACTATCCAGCAGCCTCCAAATTCCCGTAGGGAATATATGTTTATAGGCTTTTGTAGTATGATTTCATACTAATCCCGTAGGGATTACATGTAAAAAAGCACACAAATTACATATAATCCCTACGGGATTAGCGTAAAATCACATTCTATCACTATAAACATGTATTCCCTACGGGAATTTTAAGGTGACTAAATAGTTACCTAAATAGAAATCCTTTTAAATCTGTCTAAAATTGACGGGGTGACTTTGAGTCACCCCGTCAATAAAACAAAGTCAAATAATAATCATGCAGAAATCATCCGAAGAAGCCCTTCTTGTTGCTCGCCAAGAACTCGCCTTTCAGATCGAAGAGAAAAGCAAATTATCCAGTGAATTGCACATTGCAAAAGAGGAATTGGCTTTCCAAATAGACGAAAAAGGCAAGCGTGCTGCCGAATTAGATATTGCGAATAAGGAACTCGCTTTTCAAAAAGAAGAAAAAAGTAAACGCGCTGCCGAGTTGGGCATTGCCAATAAAGAACTGGTTTTTCAAGACGATGAAAAAGGCAAGCGTGCTGCAGAATTAAGTATTGCCAACAAAGAACTCGCTTTTCAAGATGATGAAAAGGGTAAACGTGCCGCTGAGTTGGGCATTGCTAATATAGAACTTGCTTTTCAAGATGATGAAAAAGAAAAACGTGCCGCCGAATTAACGATTGCCAATAAGGAACTCGCCTTTCAAAACGATGAAAAGGAAAAACGTGCTGCCGAATTGGGTATTGCCAACATAGAATTGATTTTTCAAAACAATGAAAAAGAAAAACGTGCCGCCGAATTAAACATTGCCAATACAGAACTCGCTTTTCAAAACGATGAAAAGGAAAAACGTGCTGCCGAATTAGGCATTGCCAATACAGAACTCGCCTTTCAAAACGATGAAAAGGAAAAACGTGCTGCCGAATTAGGCATTGCCAATAAGGAACTCGCATTTCAAAACGATGAAAAGGAAAAACGTGCCGCAGAATTTGACATTGCCAATAAGGAACTCGCTTTTCAAAACGATGAAAAGGAAAAACGTGCCGCAGAATTGACGATTGCCAATATGGAACTTGCTTTTCAAAATGAAGAAAAGGAAAAACGCGCTGCCGAGTTAGGCATTGCCAATACGGAACTTGCTTTTCAGAATGAAGAAAAAGAAAAACGTGCCGCAGAATTAATCATTGCCAACAAGGAACTTTTGGCATTTACTTACATATCGAGCCACGATTTGCAAGAGCCCCTGCGCAAAATACAGACCTTCGTGACCGTTATACTCGAAAATGAAAACGAAACCCTCTCCGAAAATGGCAAAAGTAACTTCCAACGGATGCAATTGGCCGCAGGTAGGATGCAACAATTGATTGACGATTTGCTCGCTTTCTCACGCATCAGCACCACAGAATTGACCTTTGAAAAAACGGATCTCCATACCATTGTGGAGGAAATAAAAACAGAATTGAAGGATACAATCCTTGAAAAACACGCGACGATTGAGTCCCATGAACTTTGCTCCGCCAATATCATCGCTTTTCAGTTTCGCCAATTGCTCTACAACCTCATCAGCAATGCCTTAAAATTCTCTAATCCAAATGTCCCCTCACACATTACCGTGCGCAGTAGAATAGTGAAGGGGAGCCTATTGAACAACCCAAAACTATCGCCCGAAAAAAACTATTGCCATATTACGGTGAAAGACAATGGCATTGGTTTTGAGCCACATTTTAACGAACGCATCTTTGAGGTATTCCAAAAACTACATGGCAAAGAAGTGTATGCAGGCACAGGTATTGGCTTGGCAATTGTCAAAAAAATTGTAGAAAATCACAACGGCATCATCACTGCAACGAGTGCGTTAAATGAGGGTGCAAAGTTTGATATTTATGTGCCAGCGTAAAATAATTAATAATGGAAAACTTGGACAATCACGAAAAAATAAAAATCTGTTTGGTGGACGACGATGCGCTTTTCTTAACGTTATTGGCCATTGAATTCGAGCAAAACCCTAATTTTGAAGTAGTTACCTACCCAAGTGGGGAGCTTTGCGTGGCGCATTTATCTCAAAAACCTGATGTAATTATTTTAGATTATCACCTCAATGGCATTGATGCTAATGCCATGAATGGTATCGAAACTCTGGATAAAATCAAGGCTTTTGATGCGAATATCACCGTTTTGATGCTTTCTTCTCAAGAAAAACGAGAAGAAGCCCTCCAGTGTATGGCGCATGATGCACTCGATTATGTGGTGAAAAGCGACATGGCTTTCCTGCGCCTTCAAAATGTGATTTTGACGCTTCAAGTGGTTAAAAAACTGAAAATAAGTGATAATTGAAATAGTGATAATTATGTAATCTTTTTTTAATTTTATGTAACAAATACTCGTCAGTAAGCCCGTAATTTTGTGGTATTAATTCATGATTAATTTCTGTCTAATAATCCATAAAATATGATCAATGACTAATGTAGATAAAATAAAATTATTTTTAGTTGACGATGATTCAATTTCTTCAAAATTACTAGAAATTGAACTCTTAGAACACGCTGATTTTACGATAGAAACCTACCCTACAGGTGAACTTTGCATTGCCAGCCTATCTCATGCTCCTGATGTCATTATATTGGACTATGAACTCAATAGTATTGACAAAAATGCGATGAATGGGATAGATACCCTGGATAAAATCAAGTCCTTTAATTCAGATATTCCAGTAGTGATGCTCTCTGGGCAAGACAAAATTGAAGTTGCCGTGGATTGTATGCACCATAGTGCGTATGATTATGTGGTGAAAAGCAATACCGCTTTTAGCCGTTTACAAAAAATAATGACAAGCATTTTTAGTTATCGAAAAATGGGGAAAGATTTACATTGGTATGTTCCTCAAATATAAATTTACGACGATGAAGTTTCTTTTTATTTTTTTCTTATCCACCACTCCATTTTTTATCGCAGTTAGGCAAGGTGACGCATCAAGCGAACCTTTAGCCTCAAGCGAGTCTAGTGTATTAGACCCAAAGATCAATATTTGCCCTGCAAATTACGGATCTCAAACGGTAAAAAATGCGCAAATAAATAAGGCTCCTACGCAAAAAGCAAAGATGAATGTCACCTCCAAAATATGGGTTGACAACAAAATTTTGCGCTCCAACGAAACCCTAAGTTTGCACTTTTCAGCACCAAATCCTCCATTTTTGGGTGTTATTGACCCCGATGGCCACTTTTTCTACATTGTTTTCCCGAGTGAAAATTCACAGGGTGAATTGCAGCCTGTGATAGAAAGTAAGGATTTCGTGGATTTGCAAACCATGCTTATCAATCCGCAAACGTTTACTTCAGATCCATATACATATGGCATTTACACCAATATGCCTGTGTTTACGAAATCAGGCAAATACACGTTTATTATGGGTGATAATCTGCACGTACACGACCCGAAGTTATTGGATAAAGTGGAGGTGCAGTACATAAAAAATTGAAATAAGCATCGAACCATGAATTAAAAAAAGGCAGTATTTTTAATATTCTAGGGTCACTTTGTCAAAGGATGAGGTGACCCTATTTTTTGAGTGTTAAGTACCCGAGTGAGCAGTGTGAATCATATAACTATTTCACAAAATTGTGTAACATATTCGCCTGAAAACTACCCCATCTTTGCACCGTGAAACAAGTAACTAAATTATTAAAAAGATGAAAAAACAGCCGCATACCCAGCCCAATCAAGGTCACGGTACGATGATGAACCAAAAGACCTATGAAGACTTCAACAAAGAAAAACCGGATCCAAAAGACCCCAATCAGCAAGAACACCACCCCGAAATAGAAGTCCCCGTAATTGGAAATAATACGCTACCTCCCGCAATATTGCCGAAGGTGGCTTTGGTATTGATGACCATCTTTTTCAGTTCTTGTGAAGCGATTGCAGGCATCTTCAAAGCGGGCATGGGTGTTGGTGCTTTTGCGGTTATTTTTGTGATTATACTAGTTGTCGGACTACTCGTTCGCCTGCTGTCTTCCAAAAAATAAAATTTAAAATTGAACATTAGTATCTGTGCTTTATTTAAGGAAAATCTTGCGCTTTATAGTTTACTTTTGCTGCGTCATTCTCCTTATGGTGGCGGCAATTTTGTACGCGCTTACCTTACCCGCCGTGCAACAACGAGTCACCGATAAGGCACAAGTTTTTTTAGAAAAAAAACTTAACACTCGCGTAGAGATTGGAGCCATCCGGGTACGGTTTCCGACCCAGATTTTGTTGGAAAACTTCTTACTGGAAGACGAAAAAAGCGATACTTTAGCGCAAGTTGGCCATTTGCTCGTATCCGTAAGAATGTGGAAATTATTGGATAAAACCATTGAAATAAAACAAATAACGCTCGAAAATGCCCGCGTTTACCTTCATACCAAGGATAAGGTGGGTAATTACGATTTTGTTGTGCAGGCTTTCTCAGGCGATACAGTGGGTTTGGCCGCCGTTCCGGTGTCCGTTGATTCAGGCACGGCTGATACGACGGCTAAGCCCAATGTATCGCCTTGGAAACTGCACCTCGATTTGGCAGTTTTATCTTTAAATAACGTTGCTCTCCTCCAACAAAATGACGATAGCCAAACGACCACCCAAGCCAATATTGGTACGGCAAAAACATCCATTGCAAAAGCCAATTTAGCAACTTTAGCTTTTGAGTTAGACGATTTTACGCTCGCCGATACAGATATTCGATTGGTTCAAAGTATAAAATCACCGCCTAAAAACAAGCCTTCTCCTTCCTATATTGTTGCACTCAAAAATGGCAATATTGCACGTACCCACGTACTATATTCGACGACCGAACTCAGCGTCAATGCCACTTTAGAGACCGCAAAAATGGATGCGTTTCAACTCCAATCTTCAGATAATTTCATGGGTATCCATTCCAATGGTATCCATATCAAAAAGAGCACAATTAACTATCGTGACCCTGAAGCAAAACCCACTTTGGGGCACTTTAACGCAGGGGATTTGGATTTGAGTCAACTCAACGCCGAAATTCTCAATTTTTCATACCAAAATGATACGATAATCGTACAAACCAATACGCTTTCTGGCATTGACAAAAGTGGTTTGCAGGTACATTCCTTACGTACTACAGCCCTTGTGACGCCCAATAGGATTGACGTTAAAAACACCGTGGCAAACTTCAATCACACGAATTTTGTGGGTGATATTTTGCTATTAAAAAATAACAGCGCCACTTTTGATCAATTCAATGTTGAATTGAAGCAAGTAAAAGGTGTTTTTGGAGACTTAATTGTCATTTTGCCTCCGCCGAAAAACCCCTATTTATCAGAACTAAGAGCCATGCCTTACACCGTGTCAGGCAAACTTTATGGCACCCTCCAAAACTTGCAAACACCGCTACTTCAGTTCAGTGCTGGCAATGGCACCATTGCCAATTTTTCGGGTGCTGTGCAGCAAGTCACAGAACCGAGTAAAATGGCGATGCAATTGACTATCAACAAATTAGAAAGTAATTATGACGATATGTCGGCGTTTGTGGCGGCACAAACAAAAGCAGGTTTACCGGCCAATAGTCCCTCAAAATTGTCGCCCCAAACCATAAAAGACACCACGCTCCTACCCTCTTTTTTTAGCACCTCAGGTACACTTAATGGCACTTTAAAAAGCCTACATTTGAACATGCAAGGAATCATTGGAGCACTTCAAAAAGGAGATAATTTAGCCCAATCACTCATCAACCAATGGCCCGATCAACCAGCCACACAGTATGATATAAAAGGAGTGCTAAGCGAAATCAACAATCCTGATTCATTGGGTATGGATTTGGAAATAATCCGCTTGGATGCGCCCCGAAACTTCTTGGCAATCTATGAAACAAATGACCTCCAGTTCCCTGATTTATTGGAAGTGAATGGCACATTGCGCGGCACATTACAGACGCTTAAAACGGATCTGAAATTCAATACTTTGCGCGGCGTAGCAAAAAGCAATTTGGCATTTAAAGGTGTTTTAAAAAACCTACAAACCCCTGAAAACTTGGGCTTTGATGCGGGCTTTAATGGCACTTTGGCGCGTGCTGAAATACTAGGTTATGTGGCAGATAGTCTGGTAACGAAGGTACTTTTTTTGCCAGATTTTGTGTCAATTAATGGCGCAGTAGAGGGATTTTTGCAGGATGCTGCCGCAAAAGCAAGCGTTACTTTGGGTGATTTCGGCAAACTATTTTTAGATGGAACCTTGCGCGACAGCACGTATTTGATGAATTTGGTGGCTCAAAATTTACGAGTCAATCAATTGGCAGTTGATACAACTTTTAGACCGCTAAAAGCCGTCGGCTTTACCGCAAAAATTAGTGGCAATGGTTTTCAATTTGGAAAATCCGCCCGACTTGATTTGATTGGTACGTTTGATTCTCTGATTTGGGACAACCTTATCCTGCGTGATATTACCTTAGATGCTGCTGTAAATGGTCGAAAATTTACAAGCAATTTGCAATCTCCTGACGACCGGGCTGCGATCCGCGCCAAACTTGCAGGAGACTTTACAACGGCTATCCCTTTGTTAGATGTGGACATTGATTTGCGTTGTGTGGATATGCGAGAGTTCGGCTGGGTCAATCGCCCTACAACCGTTTGTCTGCACGTTTTTTCGCACTCGGAGGGCTTGTCTTTGGATACTCTTCTGGCCAACATTCGGATCGAAGACATTGATTTACAATACGATACGGTACACATTCGCCCTGGCAATTTGGCCATAAATCTCAAATTGGACAACCACCAAAATGAACTTGATATGCTGGCTGACTGGATGGATGGGGAAATAAAAGGTTATTTTGCTTTGGCTGATTTACCCGAAATATTAGGCAATGTGGCAGAGCAATATTTTATGGTGGATAGAAGCGATACGGTGATAAACAAGCCTTTTGTTAGAACAAAATTCGCTAATTCAGACCAGCAAAGAGATTCATTATCCCTGCATTTTCACCTGTTAAAACCCGAATTAATCACGACAGGCCTCATTCCGGGGCTTTCCGACTTGGGCGTTGTGCACCTCGAAGGTACTTTAGTAGCACAACGCAATTTTTTTGATTTATACTTCGCTTCCTCGCGTATTGTCTATCAAGATTGGGCGATAGATTCGTTCAAGGTACGCTCTTATGCCGGCGACACAGCTGCTATGTTTGCTGTGACTACGCCTTTGGTGAAACGTGGTGAAAAAGATTTTATTCAGAATGCAGCACTCGACGGGCGTTTTTTTAAAAATGAGGCAGATATTTCTTTTCAAGCTAATGACGAGCAAGGCCGTGAGCGATTTAGACTCGGCTTACAAGCAATTTTTAATAATCAATCCCTCAATCAACCAATCAAGCAGTCATCCATTAAACTAACCCCACTTCAGGTTATTGATTTTAAAGAATGGGCAGTAAATCCTGGAAATGAAATCAACATATCAGCCAAAGGCATTGAAATATCACAATTAACAATGTCTGGCGATGGTCAATCCATAAAAATTGAAGGGGCAACCAATCTTTTGGCTAATAAGAAAACAGGGTTAGATTTCTCGGTGGACATTGACCGACTCAATTATGGTAATTTCGATATTTTCGTGGCCAAAACATTAAGCGATTTGGGCGGTTGGGCAGAGGCAAATCTAAAAATAAGCGGTACAACCGATGCTCCAAAAGTATTGGGTAATTTAATCATGCATGAGACTTTTTTCACGCCAGTGGCCACCAATGTGCGCTATGAATTGAGCGAAACACCACTTGAGTTTACCAATTCGGGTGTTTCTTTGGGTGGTATTTCGCTGCGCGATCCTTACGGAAAAACCCTGATCATAAATGGTAAAATCAACACCACGGACTGGGCAGACATTCAAACCAACTTAACTTTCCATGCCGATCGTTGGCAAGTACTTAACTTAACCAAACAACAAAATCCAGTGTATTATGGCGAATTATACGCCGATTTGGACGGTACTATCCGTGGCTCCATCAACCAACCAGACCTTCGTGTGGTGGTAAAAACGGCCAAAGCATCCACTTTCACCTACGTGTATGATGTCGCTACACAAGCGTTGCAACACGAGGGAATTGTTTATTTTGTACAGCCGCCACGCCAGAATGTGCGCCCACCAATCTACGATGCGCCGGTCAATAAAGCGGCTTATACATTGAGTGCAAGCCTTGAAATTGACTCCAACCTGACCATTAGTAGCGTGATAAACCCAGTAACAGGTGACGATTTTCGTGGAAAAGCCATTGGGAGATTGCAATATGACCAATTGGCAAATGGCACCACCACTTTGTCTGGACGGGTAGAGTTAATACGCGGTGTTTACAATTATTCCTATCAATCCGTCGTGAAACGCAGTTTTGATGTCACCAAAGGTAGCACGATATTGTGGACGGGCGACATTCGTACTCCTGAGTTGGATTTGAAAGCGCGGTATCAGTTCAAGGCCTCTCCTTATCCTTTGGTTATCAATCAGTTATCATCGGCTTCGGCAGAAGAAGCGGCCAGTTATCGGAAGTCACAAATCTTCTTTTTACAGACGACTTTGAATGGATCCGCCTTGCAACCTGAGGTCGGTTTTCAGTTCATTTATCCAGCCTCAGAGCGGCAAGATAATCTCAGTATGAGCATCGGTACCGCCCAAGCGGATTTGGTGCAAAGTGCATTGGGCAACGTGAATGAAGACAAAAATCAACTATCGAGGCAGGTATTTGGGGTGCTTTTGCTACAAAATTTTATAGGCGAGACGGTCGGCAGCATCAATACAGGCGGTGGAGGCAATTCGTTGCAATCTGGGTTGACCAATTTTCTGACTGGGCAAGTAAATGCTTTGGCTGACCAATATTTGAAATGGATTGACGTAGATTTGACAACGACCGAAGGCTCGACCAACAACGGAAGTAATCAAGATGACGGCTCGACCAATTATCAATTGCGGTTACAAAAATCGTTTTTTGAAGATCGCTTGATTTTTAAACTTTCGGGCGGCACTTCGGTCGGTGGTGCAGGGAGCGATGATGTGCAAAGTGCCTTGGAAAACGCCTCGGTGGAGTACGCACTTACCTCCAATGGAGAACTGAAAATCAGTGTGTTTTCGGAACGTGGTTTTGAATTACTGAATGCTTCGTCTGCAAATTTTCGAAATTCAGGAGCGGGGTTGATTTTTAGTCGTGAATTGAGGAAGTAGAACACAAAATGGGCAAATGACACAGACAGATTTAGAATAGTTTTCTAATTCTAATGTTGGATGTGTGAATAATGAAACTTATAAAAAGTATTGTGTAACAGACCCACTTTAAAAATGACCGACCTTTGCAGGGTAATTATTAGATTACATTCAAAAGTTTAAATAAGATAAAATTTTTATGAAAAAATTACTAACCTCCATGATGTTGTGCATGTTCGTTTTTGCTATAAATGCACAAGAAATTGTAAATCAACCAACTAGGCGTGGCAATTTTGTAATTGGTACTCGCATTGGCTTTTCCACCGCCAAATCAACAGTAGATGTGCAATCTTCGGTAGGCTCTATTAAAGGGGATGGTGGCAGTTCTGCACAGTTCAATTTGGCTCCAGCCATTGGCTATTTCATTGTCAATAACCTTGTTTTAGGTGTTGGTATGGATTGGCTCAGAACGAATAGTAGCACTGGCGTAGATTTAAATGGAGGTGTTGCGGCTCCACAGAAATCAAACAGCAACAATGTGCTTTTTGGCCCATTTGCTCGGTTCTTTATCCCATTGGGCGATGACAAGGCGTTTTTTATCGGTTCGACGCTCGGTTTTGGTAACTCAAAAAGCGAATACACCGCAGACAATACCACACAATCCATTGATAACACCTTGCTTAACATTGGCGTAGGGCCAGGATTTACAATATTTTCACGCAATGGCATGGCACTGGAGGCATTGGTCAAATACAACTATGCAAAAAGTACCAGCATCATTGATGTGCAAGGCGTAAAAAGAACCTCCAAAACTTGGACGAATGCCCTAGATTTTTCAGTGGGTATTCAATATTATTTCGGTGGTTTCAGAACCGCTGGTAATTAAGGAAAGGCAGAGTTTCAATGTCGTTAAGTTAATTTTACTTTGGCACTTTAGAAAACCCTGAAAGGGCTGATTGGTTCTCTAAATCTGGCCTCGGCGAGGCTCCCCATTTGTAGAAAGCACACGAAACACCCAATCTTGACCTCGGATGAGGTCATCCATTTGTTAAATCCGTTTGTTTTGTTGATGATTTCGGCATCATTCCTAGCATTTTTCGTACAAATGGGCGACCCCTACGAGGTCGAGATGGTGATAAAATGTAAATTTCTACAAATTGGGAGCCTCTCCGAGGCTGGCTTGCTAGAACCTCACAACCCTGCCCTTCAGGGTTGTGAGGGCTATTTTGCATTGTCCCCGAATTTTATCCGAGGTTATTCATGTTCAATCCCTTGTGCAATGTGCCTTTTAAAGAAATTCATCTTCTGCTTGTTCATCCTAATGGGTCTCGCCTGCACCGGCACTGGCCGGCTACAAGAAGGGGAACAACTCTACACAGGCGCAAAAATAGACCTCACGAAAACCGACAAAAATTGGGACACCAAAGCCCTTAAAAGTGACTTAAAAAAATCTGTCATTTTGCCACGCCCCAACAAAAAAATTGCTTGGATGCGCCCAAAATTAGCGATATACAACGCATTTAAAAACCGACGAACAAAGAGTATCGGCAATTTTATTGCCAATCAATTTGGTGAAGAACCCGTGCTTTTTAATACTAAAATTGCCAATCGTCAGCGCGAATTGCTCATAGAACGGGCCGCAAATGATGGTTTTTTTAAAGTGAAAATAAATTCCACCCAAAAAGTAAGCAAACGTGGTGTTCGGATTATACACGAAGTGCAAGTCGATAGTCCGCGCAAATTTGTCAATAAAGTGACCTACCCTACTGACTCCACCAGTTCAACAAATACCCAATTAACCAATAAACTAATCGCCCAATCAACCAATAGACCACTAGACCAAAAGGTTTATCAATTGGAGGAATTGATCGCCGAAAGGCAACGCCTTAGTGATACCCTTCGCAATCATGGTTGGTATTATTTTTCACCCGATAATTTAATTTTTGAAGCCGATACCTTACACCCGAAAGGTGAATTAAATTTGACTTTACGGATAAAAGAAGGCGTATCTGACCACGAAAAACAACAATACCGCCTCGGCACAATTACGGTTTATCCTGATTATGATTTGGCGCAACAAGCCGACTCAACGCGACTGCGCAACGATACTTTACGCTTCGGTCAGGTGCAGTATGTATATCGAAAAATGGACACCAGACCAGCCATTTTGAACCAACAAATAATACTGCATATTGGAGATTTTTACTCCAACAATGCTTACCAAACCACTATTTACCGGCTTTTGAACCTCAATTTGTACAAATTCATCAACATTCGTTTTGAGGTCTCTCCCTTATCTGATTCGCTTTTGGATGTACGTATTTACCTCACGCCTTACCGCGCTGCTCGGATAGATGCGACGCTTTCAGGGGTGTTTTCGCCAAGTTTTTATTATGGTATTTTGGCAGGAGCGGCGTACAATCATCGCAACATTTTTGGGGGTGCGGAGGCACTAAGAGTATCGGCAAATATCGGATATCTACGCACGGACGAAAGTAATTTTGATTACAAAGATTTTTTGGTCACTGACGCTACCGCACGGATAACATTGCCGCGTTTTTTGTTTTTACCCAAAAATGAAAAACGGGCATTCAGCACCACCCAATTCAATGTACGGCACGAAAGCAATTGGTTTAAATATGATTTGCCTGAAGTTGAAAAATTTCGATTGAGTTTTCAGCGCATTCAAGTGGAAGGTGGCTATGTTTGGAAAAAAAATCGTCGTGGTTCGGTTATACAAGAAATCAATCCACTGAGTTTGGGTTTTCGCTATTCGACGGTCAACAAACGGGCGATACACCAACAATTGATTGAAGCAATACCCTCGGATACAACGGGGACGCTACTTGCGTTGCTCAATTTTTTGGAATATAGACCCAATTATACATTTACACTCGACCAAAGACTACTGCCTGCGCGGCGATATACCCAATATTTTAGACAACGCATTGCTGGGCAAGTGAGCGGCTTTACGCGCAATAAATTCCTCCCAGATGATTACCAATTGGCGAGTCCGTTCAACCTATTTTTAGAGTCTGAATACCGCCAATATCAGAAAACCGGAGGCCGCAATGTATTGGCTTTACGGGTGGCCGTGGGTGCTGGCATACCACTACGCCGCAATGGCACGATTGCTTTACTCGACCGTTATGTAGTGGGCGGAGCATCAAGTGTGAGGGCGTTTGCACCGCGCACTTTAGGGCCTGGCAGTGAGCCGCGTGATACGTCGTATAGCGGCGGCCTCACTGTAGGAAAACACACAGGCAATGTGCTGATAGAGACCAGTGTAGAGTATCGAATGCCCTTGGGACGCTATCCGGAGTTGGCTTTTTTTGTGGATGGTGGCAATGTTTGGCTTACCTCAGGAGCGGAAGCAACGGAGGCTTCAAAATTTCGAGTGAAGCGTTTTTACAAGGAACTGGCTTGGGGAACAGGAGTGGGTTTGCGAGTCAATTTGGGCTTTTTTATCATGCGTTTGGACGTGGCTTTTCCACTGACGAAGCCTTATTTACCAGATGGAGAACGGTTTGTGGGCGATGATTTGCATTTCGGAAATAGGGCTTGGCGGAAAGAGAATTTGAACTGGAATTTTTCGTTTGGGTATCCGTTTTGAGATAAGTACCAGAACGAATACTTAAAACGATTTCCTTTCCACCGACCACCGACATTCCCTCCCCAAAAACTGCCCCAACGGCTCACGTAGCACTTGCAAAATATTACCGCGTTGAGCGACTACTTTAAGGGTCACATTTTGACGCACTATCTCTGCCATGATTGCCCAATGCCGCGAAAACCCACGTATCCGCGCCCAAAATGACCATGAAATATCGTATAATTGTAGTGGCATTGCAAATGCGCCATTCATCTCCACAATGTGAAAATTACCCGCACGGATAGCGTCCACATCATCGGCGATTAGGTCAAAACGGCCAAAAAACACGTCGGTCAGGCTGGCAGTGAGTGGCTCAAACGCCTGATGCAATGCCGCATCAATTTCAAAATCAAGGTTTTTACAGGTTGTCGAAGCAATATTGTTTTTGTCACGGTTGCGCAAGGCCAAACCAAGTATTTTGCCTTTCGAAGCATTGGGCAGACGGTACCAAATCGCTGCAAATTCTAATTTAGCCACCACGATTTGTTGGACAAGTACATCCATTGGAGCAAATTCTAAATATACTTCCAACTCTTGAGCAGAGTCTATTTTTGCTACGCCTACATTTTGCGCTCCGATGTCGGGTTTGATGATAAAAGGAAAGGTCAATCCAGCGGTTTTTATACTAAATAAAGCATTTTCGAGCGTTATTTTGTGGGGTAATAGACGAGTTATTGGGATTTGTCGTAAACGGTTATCCAATTTTTTTAGCAACCCAATTTTTGAATAATTGAGTACTCCTCCCATTTGTAACCCTGGGTTGGTGTAAGAAAAAAAGTCCAGCATTCCTACATTTCGAGCATAGTAAGGCAGTTGAATCCAGTAGGCAATGGTCATCAATAGCCATTTGAGCAATTTAATTCGTACGGAGGTTGCGGAGAAATCAGTGGGCGCTAATATTTTCTTCATGTATTGCTAAATTTTGAACAAAGATGAAGTAAAAAGGCATAGCGAGCGGTGACCTAGGTCATCAGAGGAGGTGATTTTTAATCATTTATTGAATACTCTTGATAGGCTCTTAACAAACGTGAATTAAGGTTTCAAGCACGTAGTACATCTTTCCACCGCTTCCAATAAATAATGCTTCACCGAGTCCGTCTGCATCGCAAACAGATTGTGCCGTAGCGCATCAAAAGGAATAAAAGTAACGGGTGCATTGACTAATTTTTGGCAAGCAAACTCCGCATTTCCGTAATATATAAGGCGGTCACCACAACCATGTAGCACATAGGTTGGGCAAGTGATCTTAGGCCAATCGTTTTCGATTTCGCAAAGTGCTTTGTCGTGACTAAGTTTTTCTTTAGCCGCTACCCGTAGCACTTTGGGGAACATCCAACGAGTGGCAGGTTGGACTAATTTTTTGGTAAAACGAGGTGTTTTTTCTAATTTTGGGGCTACAGAAGCGGATACTAAGATCAGTCCACGCACTTTATCAGGGTGATTCATCGCCAATCGAGCCGCTACTGGCCCTCCATAAGATTTCCCTAACACCACAACAGGTTGATTTTTAGCAAATTTAGTCAAAATAGGGGCAAGTATTTCGGCCTGTCGGGCTATCGAAATTTCGGCTTTACCCAAGCCACTGCGACCATAGCCTGGCCTATCCACAGCCACCAGCCGGGTTTTATTATAGATAGAAGAGTCCCTAAACCATTCTCTAAAACGATATAAAGCACTTGGAGAACCATGCAATAATAAAGTCACGGGCAACGAGTCGGCTCCAATACTGATATAGCGCAGACGACGGTTGCCTGATTGTAGGTATCCAATTTCAGGTTTTATGTTGGACTTAGCAAAAGCACGACGCACCTTGTTGTCACTTGGGGCAAGGTTTAAATAACCAACAACTTTGGCACAACCAGAGCCTAAAAATATAAGGGAAAAGAAAAAAATAAAACGCATAAAGACTAAACGTAAAAAGTAGAGGGTTCAGTTTCTATAAATTTTATTTAAAATGGATAAGTTATTTTTACACCTTTACTAAGTCACTCCCTCAACCACACTTCCCCATTTTCTGTTGTAAAGCCATCAATGCCTTTTTCTTTATATAGGCAATTTTTTAAAATTCAAATGTGCTTCATTTAGGTCTATTTCTCGTTCTATATTGCGGATAATTTCATCGGGATAGGCTTTACTTAATCGTATTTCTGCCAATGCAGCACGACGCACATCAATAAGTTCCAATAAAGCCGCCCGATAAGTAGAGCTATGCAAAGGAGGGGCATTCCCTTGATCAGAAAGTTGCTTATGCTGCGCTTTTAAAAGCATTTCGTGGCGTTCTTTCAGCATTCTGAATGCTTTGACTGTTTTTATCTCATGGTCATAATTGGCGGTGATATGTGCCAAAGCGGCATTTGCTAAGTTCATTTCTATTTCCAATTCCTGCGTCCTTTCGTTGTCTTTTACCTCTATTCCTAATTTTCGGATCAAAAAAGGAAGGCTCAAACCCTGCAACACCAAGGTGCAAAGGATAACGATAAAGGAAATGAATAAAATCATATTGCGGAGTGGAAACGGTTCGCCAGATTGCAACGTGAGCGGTATGGACAAAGCCGCTGCCAAAGAAACAACGCCGCGCATCCCGCTCCAAGCAATGATAAAAACAGATTTCCAATTGGGATTAGGTTCGGTAGTACGTATTCTTTTACTCAACATCCTCGGCAAATAGGCAGCAGGAAATACCCACAAGATGCGCACCAAAATGGTCACTAGGCTAATCAATATACCATACACCACCGCCTTAGCCTGACTGCCAGCATCCAAATTTCCCAATATGGTGGGCAATTGTAGCCCAATAAGTATAAAAACTACGCCATTTAGCAAAAATACTAAAGTATCCCATACGCCTTCCGACTGAATACGGGTGCTATACGTAAAAATTTCGGTTGAACGTGCACTAAGGAACAATCCACCACTCACAACAGCCAAAACACCTGAATAATGGTAATGTTCGGCAGTGATATACATCAAATATGGGGTAATGAGGGTAATCGCCGTGTCAATACTGGCGGTAGTAGGCAAAAACCGGTGCATTGTATAAATCGCAAATGCAATAGTCAATCCAATCAAAATACCCATTACAGCAACCATTACAAACTCTAAACCAGCCTCCCACAATACAAATTTGCTGGTCAAAACCGCAACCAAAGCGAAACGAAAAACAATCAAACTCGCTGCATCGTTTACGAGGCTTTCTCCTTCCAATATAGCAATTACGCGCTTAGGGATGCTCAATTTTTGGAGCACTGAAGTAGCAGCAATAGCATCGGGGGGCGAGATGATACCTCCCAACAAAAAACCCAGTGCCAACGAAAATCCCGGAATCAAAAGGTGTGCAACGACCGCAACCGCACACGATGTAAATATGACCAGTCCTAAAGACAACAAAGCAATGGGTCGGCGGAATGCCCAGAAATCTTTCCACGAAGTATTCCACGCTGCGGCATAGAGCAGTGGCGGCAAAAAAATGAGAAAAACCAACTCAGGGCCCAAATTAATACCCTCTATTTTTGGAATAAAACCAATGACCAACCCACAAAGCACCAGAAATATCGGGTACGAAATGCGCAGTTTTTCGCCCAACATCGATAAAAGCGATACCACTAAAAGTAGTACGATGATGAGTAGTAGATTATCATGTAGCATAGGCGTATTTGAAATACAGATTGGACAGATTTAAAAGAATTTAATGAGGGGTTACACCTTTTTTTCCTCCGTCGTCAATATCAAATGCGTAGCGACGACTTCCTTTTTTTCTACAAAAACGGCAAATTTGCTCGGACGTATTTTTCCTCCATATTCATTGGCATATACTTTCGTAAATTCTGCTCCAAAATAAAGGATAATGGCCGAATAATAGACCCAAAGGATAATCAGCACCACCGCACCTGCCGCTCCATATGCAGAAACGGTGCTCGAACGACTCAAATACAGCCCAATGAGTGATTTGCCAAACAAAAACAGTACTCCCGTGAAAAGAGATCCTATCAAAACATCGCACCATTTCAGGTGCGCATCCGGCAAAACCTTGAAAATGACCGCAAACAACAACATCACGATGCACATTGTAATCAAATTACTGATTATATAGGCCAACCATGCAATAGTGCCAATATTGACCATGATCCAATCGTCCAATACGTTTAACATGGCACTCAAACCCAACGAAACCATGAGTAAAAACCCAATGCCAACCACCATTGAAAATGAAATCAAACGGGTCGTAAAATAGTGTATCCAATCATTTTTAGGCTTGGCTTTGATAGACCAAATGGTATTGATTGAGTCTTGTATTTCGATGAAAACACCCGTTGCCCCCAAAAAAAACGTCACTCCTCCAACGGCTGTCACCCACGGTGTATCGCCTGAAACATGAACATTTCGTATCATTTCTTGCAATTGTAAAGCCCCCAAAGGGCCCAATAGCCCCTCAAATTGCTTATAAAGATAGCCTTCTGCGGCTTCTCTTCCCAATAAAACACTGCCTATGGCAATGATAATTAGCAACATAGGTGCCAACGAAAAGAGGGTATAATAAGACAACGAGGCACTCAATTTCGTGCCGTTGTCGGCAACAAATTCTTTGGCTGCTAAGTGCAAAAGGCGACCCAAAATGCGAATTCTACGCCACACATTTTTAGGGGTAATACCAGTAAGTAAAGGGATAGGCATAGTTGCGATTTTAGGCCGCAAGATGCAGGCACTTGTCGCTCAAAATGTTACATGATTCTGTAAATAAATTACATAATTCCCACACATGGAATAGATGACAAAAATCGCCTTACAAAATGATATATATCATCAAACCCCAGTCACAATACCTATTAACTTTGCCTAGTAAAAACAAAAATTAATTTTCATTTAATTCCCGTTCTTAATGCGAAAACTAGCAATATATTTCTTTTTTCTTCTATCTTATTTTGCAGTATATGGACAATCTAAAACCCGGGTGTTTAACATTCTATACGACTCAAAAGACGCGCTTCAATGCCGTATAGACCTTATACAGCAAGCGAAAAAAGAGATTTTGTTGTCCTATTTTATCATAACAGACGATTTTAGTGGTACTTTATTGCTCTCATTATTGGCAGAAGCGTCTTCTAAACGTGGGGTGATTGTGCAGATTTTGATAGATAAAAATGGCTCAAAAATATCGCTGCCGATGCAAGCATACTTGAAAAAAAATGGAGTGGTCATCAATAAGTTTGTACTAAAAAATAAGGCATTAAAAAAATACTACCACGGTCTCCATGAAAAAATATTAATAACGGACCAGCATCAAATGATTGTCGGTGGGCGCAATATCAAGGACAATTACTTTGGTTTATCGTCCGATTTTAACTTTTTTGATTACGATGTATTGGTGACAGGCGATAGTTTGATACAAGATGCTCGCATACATTTTTATACTTTGTGGCACGACGAACGCTTGTCTTCTCCCTATCCCACTGACGAAGTTACCGAACAAGAAAGCCTTGAAAATCTCGAAAAAATCCACTTCGCCACTAATTTTGTGCAACAAAAATTGCAAATACGAATGGATACCAAAACCAATTGGTTGCCCGACATCTTTGCCACGACCGCCCCAATTGGCTTTATCAATGATGATTTTTATATTAAGAAGGGGCGAAATTATGTTGGTTCTGATGAAAAAGATATGGGAAGTACCAATGCCCATATTCGCTTTATTGATAGCGCAAAATACAGTATTTGCATCGAAAACCCTTATTTTGTACCGACCAAAGCATGGAAAAACGCTTTGCACAATGCCCTGCTCCGTGGGGTAAAAGTGCGTTTGCTCACCAATTCTATTCGAAGTACAGACTTGCCTGTCCGACAGGCCGCCTACCGCAACCAACGAAAGAAATGGCTCCGGTGGGGGCTCGAAATTTGGGAATACCACGGTACTGAAAAATGGCATGCCAAAGCCTTAGTAATTGACAATCAGACGGTTGTGATTGGCAGTTACAATATTCATAGGCCATCAGAGCGATATAATACGGAGGTGGCAGTTTGGATAAAAGAACCTAAAACTGCTAAAACGCAGGAAATCGTTATGGCTCATAATCTTGATAATTCGATACAAATAGGGGGGAATAATCGGAAGATACAAAAGCCGATACAGAATTTTAAAAGGGCTTCTTTTGGGTTGCGGTGCAAAGTTTTTTTGTATCAGCACACTGTTTCATGGGTTTTTGGTTGGTTAATGTAAATATCACGTGTGAATTATACAACTCTTCCTAAAAATTATGTAACGCTCTAATTCAGAAAACGCCAAACCTTTGCACCGCAAAACGCTTTCTAAAATTGCTAACAAAGATGACAGAATATCCACATAACCAGTCCAATAATAGTCTCAATACAATGACAGATAACACAACTAACACCGAACAAATGATGCAGCGACTTTTTGTACAAGTCTCGCAGCACCTCGAAACCCGTTGGGAATATTTTTCCCTTACCAGCACTGAGAGAATCTCCAATTTCCTCGCCAATATGGCTGGTGCAGTAGTGATTTTCGTGTTTTCTATTCTGGTTTTGTTCTTTTTTAGCATGGGCTTCGCTTGGTGGTTGGGGGGTGCGATTGGTTCGCAGGCAGGCGGATTTGCTTTGTCTGGGCTTATTTTTATTCCAATTGCTGCGCTGACTTATCGTTGGATAAGGCCTTATGTGCGGACTAAATTTATACAATCAATTTTATCTGATGAACACGAAACCACAAATGGATAATATAACAGATTTCGCCCGCCGAAAAGCCGAACTAAAGGCTAAAATGGAGCAAGAACGCCTTGACATAAAAGATACTTTCCACGAAATAAGGCAAGAAATAGAACCCGCCAATTTGCTAAAAAAAGCGGTCAGTGGTATATTAGGCTTCAATCAACAAGACAAAAATGAACAAACAAGCCTTTTACCTCCATTGCCACGGTCACTGGGCATATTGGCCGACCTTTTTATCAAAGACCCTAAACTCTCTTTACTGGCAAAAATAGTAGCGCCATTAGCCATAAAATACTTACCCAAGAGAAAAACCAAAGAGGAACGTGCTTTGATCGAATTTGAAGAAAACAAACCGCGTATTCCCCTGAAAATCAGAATATACGGAGGGATACTGCGTGGCGTATCTGCACTTCGTGGTCGCATTAAACCTACCGATCATTAGCATTAACAGGAGATTAAATATAACCAATCAATTGATTCATTAACCATTAATCATTATTTTACATGCAAAAAAGAACTGCTGCCGAAATATTCCTTGCCGCTGCCCTACTCGGTGGTGCTGCCTATTTCCTTTTTTATACCGAAAACGGACGACAATGGATGGACAGACTAAGAAACACAGCCGCCGATCAATTGGACAATTGGCTCAATGATTTGGAGAACCATTTGCAAAATTTGGCGCAATTGGAAGAAGAAAAAGCGAGGACTTGATTCTTAGCATTTAAGTTACAATTATGAAGATAAAATATCCCATTGAAAGCCCGTACACCTTGTCTGTAACGGAAATACTGCAACTTTTGGGAACAGATGCCGCTGCCGGTATTGGCACTGCCGAAGCCGCTAATCGTTCCAAAAAATACGGCGAAAATATCTATCAAACCCAAAAACCAAAGCCGATTTGGCGGATGATTTTGCAGCAATTTCAAAGCCCAATCGTCTATTTATTGGTGGTTGGCATGGCCGTTTCTTTTTACTTCCAAGATATTATAGAAGGCATTGCCATTGGTGTCGTGATTTTGATTAATGCTTTGATTGGTTTTTTGATGGAACTCCAAGCGCGAAACTCCATGAAAGCCCTCAAAGCAATGGACATAATCTTATCCAAAGTGATGCGCGACGGAAAATTGCAGGAAATTCCTTCCGAAAAACTAACCCTCGGCGACATCGTCGTGTTGGAAGCGGGCGATATTGTGCCTGGCGATGGACGCTTGATCGAGTTGAATCAATTGCAATGCGATGAATCCTCCCTCACAGGCGAGTCTTTGCCCACAGAAAAAAATATCGAGGCGTTGCCCTCGAAAACCGCACTCGGCGACCAACACAACATGATTTTCAAAGGAACTTCGGTCATCAATGGCAATGGGAAAGCCGTTGTCACAGGTATTGCTGACAATACTCAATTGGGCACAATTACGTCTTTGGTGGCAAGTGCAGAAGACACCATTACTCCTTTGGATAAAAAACTCAGTGCACTAAGTAAAAAACTGATTTGGCTGACCTTAGGCATGACGCTTTTGTTCGCCATTTCAGGCGTAATACAGGGCAAAGCATGGGTGGTCATCATCAAAACTTCTATTGCCTTGGCAGTTGCCGCCTTTCCCGAAGGTTTACCTATCGTAGCGACGGTTGCACTAGCCTATGGCATGATGCGCATGGCAGAGAACAAAGTCATCGTCAAAAAACTTTCCGCCGTAGAAACCTTGGGCAGTACCACCGTGATTTTAACGGATAAAACCGGTACGTTGACCCAAAATAAGATATTTGTGGACACTTTTTCTTTCCCTACAGAAACCCTTAAAGTAAGCATCGAAAATGAAGAATTGCACTTTGAAGACGGGGAAATAAAAAGCAGCACTGAAAATTTTGAAAAACTAAAACTCATTGGGGCTTTGTGCAACAACGCTACTTTAACGATCAAAGGAAAAAAGAAAATATTGGGCGACCCCATAGAGATTGCCCTACTGCAATTGGCCGATACAGGTGGTACATTTGCCGATGGATATAAGGCACATTATAAGCGGGTGAATGAAGTGCCTTTCAATTCGGATATTAAAATAATGGGGACATTGCACCAAAGCAAAGAAGAAAACCTAGTGGCGGCCAAAGGTTCGGTGGAACACCTATTGGAAAAATGCACCAAAACACAATCAGGAGCAACCATAAAGGCATTGGGGCAAAAAGAAAAAAATAGCATTTTGGCGGCTTCCGAAACAATGTCTGAGCAAGGCCTGCGCGTTTTAGCCTTCGCATACAGCGAAGATGCGAATGGGAAAGATGACGATTTTTTGAAGAATTTGATCTACATTGGTATGATTGGTTTTTTGGATCCTCCCCGTACAGACATCAAAAAAACATTGTTATCTTGTCAAAATGCAGGCATCAAAATCGTCATGATTACGGGCGATCACCCTAAAACTGCTTTAAATATTGCCAAAAAAACGGGATTAGTCCCCGAAGAAGAAGAAAATGTAATCATCGGCCAAGATTTACCCGAAGGGAAAACTATCTCTGCGGAGTGGAAAAAAAGGATATTATCTACTTCCATTTTTGCCCGTACCACTCCCAAACAAAAATTAGACATTGCCGCTATTTATCAAAAAGCCGGCAATATAGTGGCCATGACGGGCGACGGCGTGAACGATGCCCCTGCCCTCAAAAAAGCGGACGTGGGCATTGCAATGGGGTTGCGTGGCACGCAGGTGGCCAAGGAAACGGCCAATATCGTGCTGAAAAACGACTCTTTTACTTCGATTGTCAAGGCAATAGCACAAGGCAGGGTGATTTTTCAGAACATTCAAAAATTTGTGATTTACTTGGTTTCTTGCAATTTGAGTGAGATTTTTATCGTGACCGTTTTGGGCATTTATGCACCAACCACTACGCTATTGCCTTTGCAAATTTTGTTTTTAAATATGGTGACCGACGTGTTCCCTGCCCTGGCTTTAGGTCTCGGAAAAGGCGACAAAAAAATCATGCTACTGCCACCCAAAGACCCAAAAGCCGATATTATATCCAATCGAAAATGGATAGATATTGCACTTTATGCCGTAGTGATTACCCTTTCTGTGCTTGCTGCGGTGATTTATTGCCAAAAAATACTTCAATTGGATGGTAGAATTATCAATAGTGTGGCCTTCATTACTTTGGCGTTTGCCCAACTTTTTCATGTGTTTAATATGTCAACCGTGGGGTCACATTTGTTGGTCAATGACGTGACCAAAAATAAGTTCGTTTGGTGGGCGATTATAGTTTGTGCTGCGCAATTGATCTTGGTTTTTACAATGCCGGTTTTGCGGACGGTGTTGGGTTTGGAGGTGCTTACAGCACAAGTTTGGGTGGTGTGTTTGATAGCAAGTTTGATACCTTTGGTGGTGGTTCAGATTTATAAGCGTATTTTTGAGCGGTGAGGGGTGGAAATACGGATTTAGTAATGGTGAAACAAATATAAAATCAGGACAAGATGCCCAACACAAATTTCAATATAAAAGGACTAACCGACGCACAAGTCTTAGCCTCTCGCCAAAAATTTGGAAGCAATCAACTAACTTTCAAAAAAGAAAATAGCATTTATGAGGGCCTGAAAAGCCTTTTACAAGAGCCTATGCTTATTTTGTTGTTGGCTGCGGCAACGCTTTATTTTATCACAGGCAACCCAGGTGATGGTATTTTTATGGCTTCTGCCATTGTTTTGGTTGCGCTTATTTCTTTGTTCCAATCTTCGAGAAGTCGCAATGCTTTGGAAAATTTAAAAAAAATCTCGCAACCACATTGTAAAGTCATTCGGAATGACACAGTCGTGGAAATAAACAGTGAAGATTTGGTACTAGGCGATAGCCTCATGGTGGAAGAAGGCACCTCCGTTTCAGCCGATGGCATCATCGTGCATTCCAACGATTTTTCAGCCAATGAATCCATTCTCACAGGCGAATCATTGGCCGTTTATAAAGATAAAGACAAGGAGGATAATCTTGTTTTTCAAGGCACAACTGTAGCCAGTGGATTGGCTATTGCTACGATTACGGCGATTGGAATTGAAACGAAATTGGGCAAAATAGGCAAAAGTCTCGAAAATATCAAGGAAGAACCCACGCCGTTAGAACTGCAAATAAACAATTTTGTAAAGAAAATGGCAATCGTTGGCGGGGTGGTTTTCTTGATTGTTTGGGCCATCAACTATTTTCACTCTTATCAAATCATGGATAGTTTACTCAAAGCCCTCACCTTGGCCATGAGCATTTTACCCGAAGAAATCCCCGTGGCTTTTACCACTTTTATGGCCTTGGGCGCGTGGAGATTGATGAAAATGGGCATTGTGGTAAAACAAATGAAAACAGTGGAAACCCTGGGCAGTGCCACCGTAATATGTACCGATAAAACAGGAACACTTACGGAAAATAAAATGAGTTTGGCAAAACTATTTGTCCTAAAAACGCAAACCATCACTGATGCCGAGACAGACTTAAACGATGAAGATAAAGCATTGATAACAAGCGCAATGTGGGCAAGTGAACCCATTCCGTTTGACCCAATGGAAGTGGCTTTGCACCATGCTTACACAGAAGCCACTACAGACGATATACGACCACAATTCAAAATGATACACGAATATCCTTTGGGTGGCACCCCACCTATGATGACGCATATTTTTGAAGACAAGGCAGGCAAACGCATCATCGCCACCAAAGGTGCACCCGAAGCCATCATCGCTGTTTGTAAGTTAAATGAGGCCGAAAAAACTAAAATAAATAAAGCCATTGAAGCCTTCACTATGGAAGGTTATCGGGTATTAGGAGTAGCCGAAGCGACTTTTGCAGGGGCTAATTTTCCTAAAACACAACAAGAATTTGCATTCAGTTTCAAAGGTATTGTCGCTTTTTATGATCCACCCAAAAAGAACATTCACGCAGTTTTGGAGCATTTTCACAAAGCGGGTATTTCCGTAAAAATCATTACAGGCGATAATGCAGCAACCACCACCGCTATTGCCAAACAAGTTGGTTTTAGAGGGTATGAAAAGAGCATAACGGGCGATGAATTGATGAAATTATCAGATACCGACTTGAAAAAATGCGTAAGGGATACCCAAATTTTCACCCGAATGTTTCCAGAGGCCAAACTGAAAATCATCAATGCCTTAAAAGCACAAAAAGAAATCGTGGCCATGACGGGCGATGGCGTAAATGATGGCCCCGCCCTAAAAGCCGCCCATATTGGCATTGCAATGGGTAAAAAAGGAACCGAAATAGCCAAACAAGCAGCATCTCTAATTTTATTGAAAGATGATTTATCCAACATGGTGGATGCTGTCGCAATGGGTCGGAAAATATATTCAAACCTAAAAAAAGCGATTCAGTTTATTATTTCTATTCACATTCCGATCATTTTGACGGTTTTTATCCCATTGGCTTTGGGCTGGATTTATCCTAATATTTTTTCGCCCGTCCACATCATTTTTTTGGAATTGATCATGGGGCCAACCTGCTCGATTGTCTATGAAAACGAGCCAATGGAAAAGAACACCATGAGCCAAAAACCACGCCCATTCACCACCAATTTTTTCGATTGGAAAGAACTGAGTACCAGTATTTTACAAGGTTTAATGATTACAGTTGGCACGTTGTGTATCTATCAATTGGCCGTCTATCAAGGGCATAATGAAGCCACCACCCGAACGATGGTTTTTACAACACTCGTCACTGCCAATATATTTCTAACCTTAGTCAATCGCTCCTTTTACTATTCTATTTTCACCACGTCAAAATATAAAAACAACTTAGTTTTAATTATTATTAGCCTCACTGTTTTCATTACAGGTCTGCTGCTTTATGTAAAACCTTTGACCCAGTTTTTCGAGTTTGAGCACTTAACATTCCTAGCATTGGGCATTAGTATCAGCGTTGGTTTTTTGTCGGTTATATGGTTTGAATTAGTGAAATGGCATAAGCGTTCTTAAGTGAATCTCAGTCCCTTAGTGTTTTAAAAACTACTCTACAACGGGAAACTGCTTACTGATCCTTGATGACTGCTCACTGAAAAAACTGTTCACTGAGAAACCACCATCTTCCCCCATCGCTTCACTCCATTCTCTCCAGTCCACTCCAGAAAATACACACCGCCCGCCAAACCCGAAGGAATACGCACCGTATCACCCACAAGTTCCGCCGCAAAAACCACTTTCCCAAGCGGCCCCACCAAAGAGATGCGGCTATTACCTGCTGGCAAATTTTCAAAATAAAGCAAATCTCCAGCGCGAATAGGATTCGGATAAATCTGCTGTTGAGCAGGCATTGTTCCTGAAAAGATAGATACCACCTTCCGATCTAAAAAGCCCGTATCTACGGTGTGATACACCCAATTGGTGATCACAGGTGCATTGAAATCAAAGAAAATAGCGGCTCGGTTTTCGATTTTTGTGCCCAGCGGAGTGGTCGTTTTTGGGGTGATTCGGAACTGAATAAAACCATGTGAGGCCGCTTCATTCACATTGCTATCTGGCAAAAGAATGTGATCGAAAGTGAATTTCAAGATATTAGAGCCTTCAAAATCCGTGCGAAAAGCATGATCCGAAATGCCCACTTTAAAACTTTCCACATCCAACCAAGCCGATAAAGTATCTCGAATCACCACTGTGAATGCCGTATCAGTTCCCGTATTTTGAAAGCGAATTTGGTAATCAATCGGCGTATTAGGCAATATATAGTGGGCATCGCCCACGCCTAGGGGCTGAGCCGATTTGTCATTGGGATCATAAGAACCGACGATTTCGCGGCAATCCTTAGAATAAAACGGATTCCCGTCATCTTCATCGAATTGTGAGACAAAACCAAGGCTAAATAAGCCTCCCAAATTCAATCCGCACCCTTCCACCGTCACCGACGGCTGTGAAAAAAACGGGAAAGTGGCCTCTTGCCCTGCTTCCAAGTGATAAGTGCTGCCATTGGCAGGCACTTTGATCACCAGAGAATCATGGGCTGGGAGGTTAAATACGCCTTCTCTAAAAATCACAATATCTTCAATAATCACAAATTCCTGATCGGAGGTCATATCGCCTGTGCCGATGTTTCGGATCACCAACCGCACCGAATCGCCCTCGCAATACCCATCCACCATCACCTCCGCACCCGACCAGTTGGAACCGGGAGCGGTGCAGACGCTATCGGGTGTGATATGCGCTGTCGCGCAAATACTTTGCCCAAGCACTGTCGAATCGCAAATCACTAAAAAATTGATCGTAAATGATCCACAAGCCTCCGAGGCCACTTCTCCCAAGGAAAACTGCCAGTCCTGCCCGCCAATATTCACCCCAGGGATACTACTGCTGATAAACTGCACATCATCAGAGAGCGTCACCGTCACTTGAGCATTGGGGGCAGGGGCAGGGCCGATGTTGCAATACTGAACTATGTATTGGTTTTCAAAGCAGCGGCGCATGATGCTGGAACCGATATTGACTTCTAGCAAAGGGCAGAAGACAACAGGTTTAAGCAAGAAATCAGTGTTCACGGTATCACCTGTTTGGGCTAGATTTACCCAAATAGAGTCAGCACAAAGTGCATAATAATTATTTGTAAGCGCATTCGGAACAGAAAGGCGGTAAAGGCCGGTGTCAACTACGATTTCGTAATAGCCTGCGCTGTTCGTGATTCCAAAATAAGGATCTGCTCCTATTTTTTCCGCTTTGACAATCCTGCCAGCCAGTCCGGTTTCTGTGGAATCGGTTTGGCAGTTGAGATTTATATCGTGCTTGATCTCTCCTTGAATATGTGCTCCGATCTGAATACAGGAGGTATTGATGAGGCAATTAGTGAGACCATATAGCGTCGCTTGCGCTTGTACAGATGATAATTGGCCTTCATCACAACAAATATAGACTAAGGGGTTATCCCTAAAATTTAACCAAGATTCTACACTCCCATTTTTTATATAAAGAGCAATCAATTGATTGTTATTACAATATATATTTTGCAAATTGGTAAGCTCCTGCAAATTTAAGGTTGTCAATTGATTGAAACCGCAGTCCAACAACTGCAAATTAATCAGCCCTTGTAAATTTAAGGTTGTAAATTGATTTCCATTGCAATTCAGATGAACCAAATTGGTCAGCCCTTGCATATTCAAGGCAGGCAGTTGATTTCCATTACAGCTCAACCCTTGCAAATTAATCAGCCCTTGGACATCTAACGTTGTTAATTGATTGTAATAGCAACTCAATGTTTGTAAATTGGTAAGTCCCTGCACATTCAAGGCCGTTAACTGATTGTCATAGCAACTCAACTTTTGTAAATTGGTAAGTCCCTGCACATTTAAGGCCGTTAACTGATTGTTATAGCAATACAACTCTTGCAAATTAATCAACCCTTGGACATCTAAGGTTGTTAATTGATTGTAAGAACAATGCAAGGTTGTCAAATTGACCAGTCCCTGCAAACCCAAGGTCGGTAATTGATTCTTATAGCAGTTCAAATATTGCAAATTGACCAGTCCCTGCACGTTCAAAGTCGTCAATTGATTTCCATAGCAATACAATACTTGCAAATTATTCAGCCCCTGCATATCTAAGGTTGCTAATTGATTTCCATAGCAATTCAATACTTGCAAATTATTGAGCCCCTGCACATCCAAGGTTGCTAATTGATTTCCATAGCAATACAATACTTGCAAATTATTCAGCCCCTGCACATCCAAGGTCGTCAATTGATTATCAAAACAATGCAAACTTTGTAAATTCCCAAACGCTTCTATTCCTACCAAAGATTGGATTGAAAAGTTACCTAAATTCAGCCCTGTCACCACCAATGCCTCACTTGCCTGTATTTCTCCATCGTCGTCGGTATCTGCATCTGCATCCATAAAACCATTATTATCCGTATCGACGCAAAAGATATTCAACAGCGCATTCTTAAAATTCGCATCGGGAATATTAACAATTTGAGCATTCGCCACAAAGCAAAGCGACCAAAGAAAAAACGTGAGTATTGAGTGTTTTTTTAACATGAGCAAAGATTAATTTTTATAGTTCAAAAATATGATGCCACAAAGGTGAAGGCAATTTCTTGATTCCCAAAAAACAAAATACCTTAACTCTCAAAAAATAATGCTCATTTTTTTTCGTTAAAGTATTGATTATCAATAAAATAAATTAATTTTATCTAAAAAAACATGCAAAATAGCCTTCTCTGGAGCCTTTTCTTGCAATTTGCCCCGCAAGAGCGGCGTAAGGTGCGAAAATGGTTGGATTCTCCTTTTTTTAATCACCGGGAAGACGTGCAACAGTTGTTTGCATACTTGGAAAAATACGCCGACCAGCCAGCCGCGCTTCAAAAGGAACGGGTTTGGGCGCGGTTGTTTCCCGCTACGCCCTTCGATGAGGTGCAAATGAGCCACTTGATGTCGTTTTTGCTCAAGCAACTCAAACAGTACCTCGCCTACGCCGAGTGGCAAAACGACCCCGCAGATGTGCAACTCCGACTTTGTCACGCCCTGCGTGCGCACAACGCTCCAGCAGATATGATCGAAAAAGAATTGGAATCAGGGGCTGAAATCCTCGAAAAAGAACCCTACCGCGACGCGCAGCACCATTTTCAGAACATGCTACTCCAACGGGAACGGTACGAGCATACAACCCTCCTCAAGCGCAATGCCTCTCTGCCGCTTGCCCTCCACAATGCCTCTTTGGAGACGGGTTTCTTGCTGCAAGTACTCCGGCACGCCTGTATCATGCAAAATTTTAAGAACATCCTGACCGAACAAGCACCCAACCTCTTGACCCAACAGTTGTTGGCCAATATATCGGAGGTGTACCTGGAGCAGCCCTTGGTGCGCCTCTACCACAACCTGCATCAATGCCTTGAAAACCCCGAATCGGAGGAACTTTTTTTCAAAATCAAAGCAGACTTACTACAATACGGTATCCTGCTCCGCGACAAGGAACGCCGCGACATTTACCTATTGGCGATCAATTATTGTATCCGCCGCTTGAATACAGGCAGGCAACAGTTTTGGCAAGAAGCCTTCGAACTCTACAACAGCGGCCTAGAAAATCGCAGCCTTTTTGAAAATGGAGCACTCTCCAAATTCACCTACGTCAATGTGGTCAGTGTCGGAATCGGGATGAAAAATTTCGCCTGGGTTCGGCAATTTATTGACGAGTATCGCCCTTTTTTGCCCATTCGGGAGCGCGATACCATTTACAATTATAGCCTTGCGGTCTATTATTTTCGTTTGCCCGATTACGATGCGGCCATGTCGCTCCTCAATCAGGTTGATTTTGACCACGACCCCTTGGCTCAATTGAATGGCCGCACGATGTTGTTGCGGATTTATTACGAAAAAAAATACACCGATGCCCTCGAATCGCTGCTGGATAGTTTCTCCATTTTTCTACGCCGCCAGCGGAATGTTGGATACCAAAGGGAGCATTTTCAAAGCCTGATTCGATTTACTCGCCGTTTATTAGCCTTAACCCTTTCCGACCACGCGGGTGCAGCGGCCTTGAAAAGGGACATTGAACAATCAAAAGGGGTGGCGGAAAAAGGGTGGTTGTTGGAAAAGGTTTTGGAGGTGGGGTGAGTTAATTCTACGTTGTTACTTTAATGATGTTGAACCCATCCCTTCCCCTCGATTTGTCATGTCTCCACTACGTTGCGACATGACAAATCGAGGGAAGGGAAAGATACCACAATCTGCGAAAGTTAGCAATTAACAAAAGCGAAATTACTGATTTTCTAAAGTGACAAAATAGAATTAACTTAACGACATTGGTGGCTATGCTTGTACGATAAGCAGGGGAAAAAATTCAAAATTAAATTTAATATATATGTATATATATTCGTGTGTGTGCAAATTTTAATTTTGAATTACCGAAAAAAACGCACAAAAACAAAATATGGTATTGCGTTTTTACAAAAGATAACACATTTAACTGCCTTAAATATTTAACAAAAATAATTTAACAAAAATTTGCTTTTTATTCACAACCTTTACTTACCTTTGTCTAGTCATTAATAAGTTCATTAAATAACCAAACAGCGTGTAACACCTGTTTGTTTACTATGTAAACGGATTTTCTTTTAGAAGGCGAAATGCTTTCATTTCCTTTAGTTGTGTTTTTTCGATTGGTTTGAGGACAATTTAATTATTCGTATATTTAATTTTAATCGTTTGGCGACGGCCAAGCACTAGGATTCTATTGTCAAATAGTTCACTTTTCAAGCCTTTAAAATTATAGATTTTTTAAGTGCAGTCATCAGCGTTGTCGCTGTTTGCTGTTAGATTCTTCATGCTTAACCTAATAGTCATTAGAATGAAACAGATTTTTACACTTTTTTACATAACATTTTTATGTTATTCTTTTAGTATTCATGCTCAGTCGTTTAATCATGGCGATTTGAAAAATGCTCAGATTTTATGTAATACGGCTCCAGTGCGTATAGCCAATTTGCCCGACGCTGGTCAAGACCATCAAGAGATGTCCATTTCAAGTTGTTTTCCTGAGGGAGCATCCGAAAGCAATACTCATTGGCTGAGGTGGACTGCTGCTAACACGGCCATACTGAACTTTAGTATTGTTCCTCTAAAATCTGACGATGATATTGATTTTATATTGATCCAATTGAATGACAATAACATGAATCATACGGTATTGCGTTGTATGGGATCTGGCAGACGATTGGGAGAAAGTATTCCGAATGACGAAGCCTGTTCTGGTGCCACGGGGCTAAAACTATTAGCGGATCCCGTAGAAAATGCAGATTTCGGCTGCTCGTCAGGTGCTGGTTCTTTTTTAAGCGAAATAGTGTTGGATCAAGGCAAGCAATACGCGCTGTTAATCCATAATTACCACTCTAGTGACGGGGTGCTTATCGAATTTGGAGGAGATATTCAGTTTGCCCCACAGCCTGACCTTTGTACAAATGTTCAGAACGATGAAGTAATCAGTTTAAGTTCTGGAGATCTGCGGTTCTATGATGCTTTTCCTAATCCAGCACACGATCATGTTCAAGTTAAGGTAGATTTGCCTGAGCCATCAAAGGGAACATGTCAATTACTTGACCCTCATGGTCGTTTGCTACGAGCACAAACCTTAGATTTTCAGGGTGGGATACAACAGATAAATGTTTCATTGGAAGCCTTGCCAAGTGGAATATTCTTCCTGAAAATCAAACTCGGTGATGCTTTACACCTTACTCGCATCGTGAAAAATTAAGTCACCTTCCATTTTTAAAAGACTTTTGATATATGAAACGCCAAGTACTTCTACTTGCACTATTCGTGCATCTATTACCCAGCATTGCATTCGTACAAACTTTAAGCAATGCCCCTACCGAGTTATTGACCGGTACCACTTCTTTTGTAGAGCCTACCTCCATCAGTATTGATTATCAGGCACCAAAACTATCGGAACCCATCCACTTACCATCAGGACAAGGTTTGTTGTTTGCATGGGAAAGGCTTCCAACAAAAAAAGGCACCTATGTTGAGTATCTTTTCCGGCTCATGGATGAGGATGGTCAATTAATTTATGGTTTGGAAACCGTAGAACCAGAACTCCGTTATGGAAACGCTCTCCCAGCATTACAGGCTGGTGTCTATTACGCTTATTCTGTAGATACCAGAATTAGTGATGCGCAAGGCTCGACATTACTTAAAGGAAACAAACTTAGGTTTCAGTATTGGCCTGAGTGTACGCCTCCTGAAGGATTGACGGTGCAGGAAGCAGGTGAAAATCATCTGATCATTAACTGGTCAAGTATAGGAGCTGGTATCAATGGCATTCGTTATGAAATAGAGGTAATAGAGCCCAATAAAAATGTAGGCTCAATTATGATTTCAAGTTGCTATCAAAAGGGTGAGTAAACCAGTGAGCGCACTACCCCCTCTTTTTCTGATATTATGAAGGAATTCAAAAAATCCCAGATAAAAAGGCAATCGTTCTTGTGAAATGCCTCGGTGT
>JANMMZ010000115.1:0-32032 GCA_031373665.1 Saprospiraceae bacterium
ATTTCCAGTTAGTTTGGCTTGTGTAGTTGTCTCCGTTTCTCTACGACATGACAGACCGAGGGGAGGGAGTGGATTCAATACCGCGTCTGTCCTATCCTGTGTAATACTATGAAAATGCGCAAATTTTCTGCTCCCTAAAGAGCAGCGGAGTCGTGGAATTTAGATAAAGCCGAGGCAAAGAAACAATACAGAATGCGCATTGCGCAGTTTACATTGTTGCTCATGTTTTAACCTTGAAATATAGCATCTAATTTATTGATTATCAAGCATTTAAAATATATTTTTAATCGAATGATGCAATATTGAGAACCTTGCCTTACCTTTATGGCGCGTATATAAAAGTGCATATATACACGAATTGGGCGTCATTATAAAAGAACCCGAAACGCAAAGAATAATAATGAATAAATGAAAATCGAAAAAAAATAACTTGGTTGGATCTAATAATAAGTTCATGAATAAATTAGAGAGTGATTTATCGACTGAAAAGAGATTTAATATTTCGACTAAAAATGCCGGATTAGTTTTGCTTTCTTGCTATATACCTTTGTTATTTGATAGGTTGGAGCTTACTCAATAGTTCATGAAAAACCCACTCGTACGGGAGATTTTTTTCACAGGAATAAAAAAAGCGTGTATGTTTGAAGTTATCAGACAAACAATACATACACGCAATGACAGGAACACGAGATTCCCTTGAGGCAAATATCGGGGAAATAATTAAAACGGACGCAATAAAGCGTAGAATTTTGCAAACAATAATACCGTTGCTTTTTACACTACCTCAACGGCACAATCTAAAACAGGTTGCAAAATGGAGTGGCTATAATGAGGGGACAATACATAATTGGTATGGTCGTGATCTGGATCTTTGTAAATTCAACAGGACGATGATTGACAACCATGGGTCGAAAGACATGATAACCATATTTGATCCAAGTTTTATGCCCAAGAGTGGGAAGCATACACCTGGCATTGATCGGCGGTGGTCAGGTCAGGCACAGGCTCCCAAGCGAGGAATAGAGATTGGGTGTTTTGCCATTGGAGATATGGAGCATCATACAGCGTTTCATCTGAATGCCACCCTGACACCATCGGGTAAGGATTTAAAAGACAAAGGGATGAACCTGATGTCACATTATGTAGATTTAGTGGACAAAAGAAGGTTGGATATCTTGCATTTCGGCGGTGTTTTAGCCTGTGATGGCTATTTTGGCGTATCGACCTTTGTCAATCCAGTTATAAAACTAGGTATCACTCTGATCAGTTGCCTTAAAGTTAATACAGCAATTCATTACCTGCCAAACGAAGTTTTGGGTAAAAAACGCAGAGGTCGCCCCGCAGTAAAAGGAGATAAAATCAAATGGGATGCTATAGATGAGTCCAAGTTGCCAGTGGTTTATGAAGATAAAGAAAAGCGAGTCCGAAGCGCAAAAGTTTGGGTGAAGTGCTTACATTAGGTTGTTAAATTAGTGGCTGTTGAGTATCTTAGAGAGGATGGAAGTTTACAAAGCAGGAAACTGTATTTTTGCACAGATACCGACAAGTTATGGGATTGGATTTTAGACCGATACGGAATCCGTTTTCAGATTGAATTTCTTTTTAGAGATGCAAAGCAATTTCTGGGGATAACTCATTGTCAAAGTACAAACCTGACTAAAATTGAAAATCATGCAAACCTTGCCCTAACGGCATTGTCGGTGGCCAAAGCAACTCACTGGTTACCGATTACTAAAGAGGAAAGGGGAGCCTTTTCAGTGGCTGAATTGAAAATGTATTATCATAATCTGGATATGCTCGAAAGATTTTCGTGCGCCTTGGGACTTGACCCAACCCAAACAAAAAACAACCCCGAAATCAGAAAACTCTTATTCTCAACATATTATGCCAAATGGGCAGCATGAGTTTTACATGAACTATTGATTTCACATTGAACCTTCTCCACGAGCAGTAAAGTTTGTTCCTCAAGTGTTGCTTCTAAAATACGGTTGGGCACACCAAGAAGCAGGTAAAAAATACTCTGAAAATGAAATGAGTTTTAGACAAACCATTCACGGACTTTCAACAAGTGACAGGGGATTTAAGGTTATAATTGACCGTAAAAACAGCAAAGTCCTAATTTCATTTGATAGTGATAAAGTAGCTGACAAACACAGCGAATGGTTGAAACAAGTTCAAAAAAGAATTGGGTTAGGACAACTTGACCCGCAACCATATTGGGGCTTTGACGACCTTTCAAATAAAGCAGGAACAAAGCTATTAAACTGTTTTTACGTTCAAGCAGAAGTTAAGAAAGAAGACGACAGAGAGTTTTACAAATACAGTAAAGTTATGATGCTTCAAAAATTTAACTTTGATGGATTTCTTAATCAAATCGAGAAAGGGAATATTTTAGTTGACTTTGACGCAAGAACAGGACACAATCACGGAACCAAATTCAGATTGAGACAAAACTGTTTACCTGAACTTTATGAAAAAGCGACTGTGATAGTATGACGAGAAAAGAAGCCCGAACCGATAACACGGGTTTGGCAAAAGTGGCGGTTCAGTGCTCCGCAGACACATTTGTGGTTAATCAAAGTTTGGTTCTCCGCATCAACAATTGTGGTGAAAATCGCCACCTTCGCCAAGCCCGAAAACGTTAGGCATCATTGTACAGCGACACCGCAAACATTGAATAAATAGAAAATGATAGAAAATTTACCGACATACATTTCACTGACTTTTGGACTGACAACAATTGCGACTTTGTTGCTTTTCATTTGGACAATTAAAAATTCAAATGCTGAACAAACGCGTAATAAAGCAACACCAATTTTTATTGGTTTGACACTTTGGTTGACAATTCAGGCGATTTTGACATACAAAAGTGTTTACAACAGCGACACAAATTCCTTTCCACCAAAAATTATGTTGATTGGAATCTTGCCGACAATTTTGACAGTTATTTTTTTGTTTGCAACTTCAAAAGGCAGAAAATTTATTGATAGTTTGCCTCTCAAAAATTTGACATATCTAAATATTGTGAGAATACCAGTTGAAATAATATTGTTTTGGCTTTTTCTCAACAAAGCAATTCCAGAACTTATGACTTTTGAGGGTCGAAACTTTGACATTCTTGCAGGAATTACAGCACCTTTAATTGCATATTTTGGACTAACAAAAGCGAAATTGAACCAACAAACAATTTTAATATGGAATTTTCTTTGCCTTGGACTTTTAGTAAATATTGTTGTGAACGCATTATTTTCAGCACCTTCTCCAATTCAAAAATTTGCTTTTGACCAGCCCAATATTGCAATTTTGAATTTTCCATTTAGTTGGTTGCCAACTTTTATCGTTCCGATTGTTTTATTTGGACATTTGACGTCAATCAGACAATTATGGAGACAAAAAAAATGAGAAAAAAGCACTGATTCAATATGTCCTAAAAGTTCGACACAATCGCAAAGTCAATACCACCCAAATCAAGATACAAGGAATCACTTTCACTACGTAAGGCTGCATGTATTGATCGCGGATAAACCGTGGAAAAAGATCGGAAGGCGACAGCGAAACAAATATCAAGGCCAATAGAGTGAGTGCCTGATCCCAACGGCTTTGACCGCCACTACAATACCACAACATCACCCCGCTCATTGCAATGATGAATGTGGGCGACTCGGCTTTGTGATTGAATATCACCACCCAAATAAGGATGGAAGCGAGTACCAGCAGTGGGTATTTCGCTTGGTCAGTTGACCGTGGGTGTTGCCTAGCGGCGGCGGCAATAGAGCCCAGTAGTACAATGACCCCAAAAACGGTAATGACCATTTTGGAAGGCTGCCAATCAAACCACACCTGTAGAAATCCCTGTACAGATAAGCCGATGGAAGCCACATGGTCTTGCTGTAAGAGTTGCCACCACCACTGATATACTTGCCAGAGATGGGCTGGTGATACCACCACTAAAGGAATGAGGAGCAATACCAAGCAAACAATGGACAACTTGAATAAAAAAGACCATTTCCGAGGGTAAAACAGGCACAGTAGCACGGCTACGATTCCAAATACTTTGATGAATGCCGCCCCTGCCACTGCCGCCGCACCCATCCAATATTTTTTGCGCTCTAGTGCCACCAACGTCCCGATCATAAGGGCAGCAGTGAGGCCATTGCTTTGACTATTTTGTAGCGAAATTACCAATTCTACCAAAATAACCCAAGCCACAACTGCCTTTTGTTGATCGTTTTTCAAGGGCAACATCCAAAGGGCGGCCAACAAAGGCAGGGCATTGAGTAGATTCCAGACCATGAGTCCTATTAGGTCGGGCAAGACGCTAAAGGGAGCCATGAATAGGGCAAAAGCAGGACTGTATTTGAATAAATCCCACTGTTCCGCCGGGAAAGCGGCGTATGGATTTTGTCCTGACCACAAGTGTGCAAATGAATTGCGAAAAATGACATAGTTTTCATAAGCCGTGTAGCCCTCGTATTTGCTTGGTTGCCCGTATTTTTGGATCGAGACAAATACAGCAGCCACCGTATAAAACACCCATAGGGTTCTTTTATCGCTCCAAAGCCTTGATATAGTTGTGATATTCATTGTGGGGCAAATGTACGAAACTACGGTGAAACCGTAAGATTTTGGCAAAACATGGAGATAAATCGTTCCCGAGCGTATTTATGTATATCTTTGTATATCATTTAGTCATCCATCTCAATATGAAACAATTTCTATCCTCCATTTTCTGCTTTTATCTAGGTATTCAGATCTTATCGGCTCAAGCGCAACCAAAACTGATCCATGATATTCAAACAGAGGCATCAGGTATCCCTTATTTTATCAGCGAATTAAGCAAAGATGCTAACGAAAACATATACTATTTCACCAGTATGGTTGCGCTCAGTTCATCTTATAGCGGAATTTTCAAATATGATGGCATCGGAGATAAAGCCACTTTGGTTTGTGATATTGGGTTTAACATAATACACGCAGTCGCAGATATAGGCATTTACTATGCTATACCTGACCCGAATGGAGTAGTTAATAAATGGTTTATTTACTACAATGACGGCACATCCGGAAATTCAGTATTTATTGATGAAGTATCCACTCCGGGGTTTGAAATGGAAACCTTTCACAATGACCTTTACTATCGGAAAAGCCAAGCAGGTTCTGGGCTCGAATTATGGAAATCTGGCCCTAGTACTGGATCGCAAGTATTGCTAAAAGATTGTTTGACAGGAACAGGATCTAGCGCCCCCAAAAGTTTTTATAAAGGGGATTCTTTGCTTTATTTTTTGGCTTATGCATCGGGGATTAAATCACTGCTCTGGAGAACAGATGGAAGTACGGATGGTACTTTCGCACTGACAGCATCAACAGACAATATTAATTATTACCTTGATTTAAAGGAGGTAAATGGCAATTTGTACTTTCGGACTGGTCATCTCCCTACTAAAACGCAGTTATGGAAAACCGACGGAACCCTAAGTGGAACCTCGGTTGTAAAAGTATTCCCTGACTATCATCAGTTTTTTTTATCCACCCCTTACTCAGTTGCACAAAAGTACATGTTTCAAATGGAGGAGAGTGGTCTTGGTATAGAATGGTGGGTTTCGGATGGCACTGAATCAGGTACCCATTTGCTAAAAGATATTGGTGCAGGAGCAAACGATGCAAACATTGGAACAAACCAATACATGACGATTGAAAATGGGAACAAATTTTTATTTTTTACGCGGAATGAAAATGATGCTGGAGTCAAACTTTGGCAGACCGATGGAACCAGTAATGGCACCATATCATTGGTTAGTTTTCCAGATCAATTAGGGATTTCTTCTTTTTATCCCCTAGGCGGTATTGGCGACAAATGCTACTTTTTATTTTTAAATGATGATCATACCCTCAATCTTTGGGCAAGCGATGGCACTCAAAATGGTACTTCGTATATCAAAGAGATTTTAACAGACAAAAGTGATTTCAGTTCTATTTTTATCAACACGCTACCGGGGCAATTATTCTTTGATTTGTCCATTCAGCCTTCTGGTGGTTCATCACCTTCAGACCAAATTTGTTTTTTCTTTAGAACTGATGGTACTCCAGAAGGGACATATCAAGTAAACAATGTAGCGTCCACAGCCTTCCGGCACTCCGAGCCCTTGGGTTTTACAGAAAGTACTACTGGAAGTGTTTTATTCAGGGCATCACCCATCCGCACCTACGAACATTTGATATATGAGTATCAACCAAATGGTAGTACTAACTTACAAAATATAGGCTCCGATCAGCCAGACTACTATACCTCCCCACCATACACCACTGGAGATAAGACATTTTGGTTCAGCAATGATTCGACCTTAAAAAGCCTTCACCCAGACGGAAGTATCACCTCCATTAAGACCGTTGAAACGGCTAACTGGAGTACAAAAGTAGGATTCAAGGGGAAATTCTACTTTATTGATTACATTGGCTATCAAATTTGGGTGTCTGATGGCACTCCAAATGGCACTATGATATTGGCCGAAACAACTCCTAGCAGATTTACCTCCCTTTATGCCAGTTCGGATAGTCTTTTCTGGCTAAGTTCAAACAATCAACAAAACACTATTGCGCTGTGGCGGTCTGATGGAACCATCGAGGGTACTACATTTACTCCAAATCCATTCCCTTATACAAGCGGATCTGTGCCTACTTTAAATATCCGAAATGAACGCCCCCAACTGGTTGGTTTTGATTATTTAAATGATACGATTCACGTAGTCACCCAAGGCTTCCCCGACCTGGCGTTTAAAGCCAAAAATTACGATAATATTGGAGGTACTGAGATCATAGGCAATACGATCTATATCGTGGATGCCCCTATACTAAACGCCAATCAAGTGGCTACTTTTAGGTTGGTTAAAGGTCTAAATGGCAGTTCGGAGATACTCCACATCTTTAAAAAAATAGTTGGTTATCAGGAATTTTATTATAATGAATTTTTTATCTCCGACCACCTCCACGCCATCCACAATACCCTCCTTTTGGGTGCAGGCGAACAAAGCAACAACACCGAACTGTGGATCAGCGATGGTACAGTGGACGGTACAGTCATGCTCAAAGACATCAATCCTAATGGAAGTTCAGACCCTCAAAACTTTATTCGATACGACGATGATCGGTGGCTGTTTACAGCCTTCGATGGTCAACACACTGGATGGTGGGCTACCGACGGCACTACTGATGGCACTTTTCATATAGCCAATTTGCCTCAAAATGGCCCTGCCAATGTATTGCCCGCCCCCAACTACCCTTACTTATTTCAGAAAAAAACTTTGTTTTTTAGCATGAATGATGGGCTTACTGGCCAAGAGCCTTGGATGCTCGAACTGGGAGATTCTTTGGTGAGCGGCGTATTTAGAACCATTACGCCCCTTCAAAACAGTATAACCATATCACCCAACCCAGCATCAGATCACCTCATGGTGGGCCTCAAAGGAATGGAATCGCGTAATTCAATCACGTTCGACATACTCAACCTCCAAGGGCAAGTGGTACAATCTGGTGTACTTGATACGTCCAGTGGGCTGATTCAATTGAAGGCGACATTGCCTTCGGGGTGCTATTATTTGCGATTGTTGGACATTGGGAGTGTTGGGCGGTTTTGTAAGGGGTAGGGGATCATGCCAAGGCGTGGAATGGGTACGCGGATCTACGAAACGCGGATTTTCAAATACCCCCTTTTACCCAACCCCGTCAATAACATACTGATATATTTCTTTGAAAAACAACGCGCAACTATCCCAACAACATCTCTAAATCATCACGATCCAAGGTCGGAAACTCTGATGCGGCTCCGAACAAATCCTTGCCAAGCAATCGTTTTCGCTCTTGCAATTGTATGATTTTTTCTTCGATGGTATCGCGGGCAATATACCGCAGGGCTGTCACAGGGCGGGTCTGTCCGATTCGGTGCGCCCGAGCAATGGCTTGGTCTTCTACCGCAGGATTCCACCAAGGATCCAGCACAAACACATAATCAGAAGCCGTCAGGTTAAGTCCTATCCCACCTGCTTTCATCGTGATAAAAAATGCTTGAACCGTGACATCTTCTTGAAACCGTTCCACAGCCGCTGCGCGGTCTTTGGTGGCGGTATCGCCACTCAACCAAGCGTAGGGTATCTTTTGTGCCTCAAAAATACGGCGATAAATCTGCAAATGTTGCTCAAATGAACTAAAAAACAGGACTTTATGGCCAGCCCTTTGGATCACATCCCATTGGGCCATCACATCATTGAGTTTTCCGCTTTCTCCTGTATAATCAGCATCTGTGAGTAAGGGGTGATTGGCCAATTGGCGCAAGCGCATGAGGGCTTGCAGGGCTTGGAGCCGCGTTTTAGGATCGTCAAATAAAGAAAGGATCTCGTTGCGCACTGCCGATTTGAGTTGTTCGTATCTTTTGCGCTGATCGGCCGCCATTTCAGTATAAAAAATTTGCTGACTGAGTGCCGGCAAGTCTGGTGCAACTTCTTCTTTGGTGCGGCGCAAGAAAAACGGTTTTACCCGTGCATAGAGCCGCGCCTTGGCGCGTTCATCTTGGTGGCGTTCTATCGGTACTTGAAACTGCTCCTTAAAGGCAGGATAAGTCCCCAATGTAGCGGGGTTGATAAACTCCATTTGAGTCCAAAGATCGGCCAGCGAGTTTTCAATGGGGGTACCTGACAAGGATATACGCCGCGCACTGCGGAGGCCGCGTACTACTTTTGATATTTCGGAATCGCGGTTTTTAATCTGCTGGCTTTCGTCCAGTATGATAAAATGCCAATCCACTTGCTCCAAAAGGCTAAGATCTTGACGGGCAGTGTGGTAAGTGGTCAATATGACATCGTGACTGCTCAAGGCGCGGGCATCTTTGAGCCGCTTAGGCCCCACGTGCGCATATACAAACAGAGAGGGCGCGAATCGCGACAATTCTCTTTGCCAGTTGAACACCAGAGATGCTGGGAGTATAATCAAGGCAGTAAGCGGCTTCAACGCTTCGCGGTGGGCTTGGAAAATATCCATCTGTGCACCAGAATCGCTGATCAAGCCTTCACTAAGCGTTTTTTCCTGCTCTTTGGCATACAGTAATAAGGCGATAGTCTGTAGGGTTTTTCCAAGACCCATGTCATCGGCTAGGCAAGCCCCCAACCCTTGTTGGTAATGCCCTATCAGCCACTTTGTACCCGTCAATTGGTAAGGTCTAAGGGTGGCTACTAGGTTTTCAGAAGGGGTGTAGTCTATCTTTTCGGGGTCTATCAGTGGCAATTGTTCAGCCACGGCCTCCGGCTCCACCGCTTGAAGGAGGGTAAACAGGGCTTTGGGTAAGCGCATTTGTTCTCCATCCACTTGTAAGGAAGTAGCAAGGTCGGCATAGCGCGTGAACCACTCTGATGGGATCATGAAAAAATGACCATCGGGCAATAGGAAAAACGGATTGCCGCTCCGCAGGTTAGGCAATAGACGCAAGAAGGAAAACTGGTGTTCCCCAACCGTAATATTGCCACGCACATCAAACCAGTCACCGGCGGCTTCGGTATTCACCGTGATAGATCCGGCTAAAAGCGCTATGTTTTTTCCATCCACTTCAGGTGACACCATTTTAAAACCTGAGGTTTCTAGGTCTTGCGCGTGCAAGGCGGCCCATTGGATGAGTTCATATAGTCCTGTATATTGAGCCGGTTGGTCACCAATGGTTTCAGTCAAAGAAAACAAGCGATCGGTATCGGTTAAGCCTTTGGCGACCAAGTATTCCATCCGAGTATTTTCCAAATCGGCATTGCGACTGATTAAGTGAACCGTGATTTCGCGGTCGTCAGTTTCTGGAATATCAATACTGGTGATCCGTTCGCGGCGGTCGCCATATTGAAATGTTGCACCATCGTATTCAAAAACAGGTCTCAGTAGCCATGATTTTTCTAAGATATTTTCAATGATTTCTAAGCGCGTACTCCGCAGCGTATCGGCTTTTAATACTTGAAAGCCTTCGGCTTCCACCCGACTGCGGCTGATACTTTTGGCAATAAATTGACGGAAATAGATTTTTTCTTTGTCTAATGGAATGATGACGCTGTCTTTTTGCCTAAACGGCTTGACCATATTACCATTGATTCCAACTACCCGAAACAAGGCATAAGCCACCAATATCCAAGCCGGATCGGTGTTGGTGAGCGGGACGACCTGGTGTTCACGGATATTCCACTTTTCGGTTTCAGTGCCCAGTTGGAGCCTGTATTCTATCCCGGTGTCGCTCTTGTTAAAATATAGGTGAGGGAGTAGATCCTCTTTAGGGAAATGGATCAAGACATCTTTGGCCAAAGTCTTTTTTTCGGCATCCAAGGTTAGTGGAAGCCTATTTTGGGCTATTTCGCTCAAAAAAAGGTCTAAATTCCTAAAAACATAGGATTCTATTACCTTTTTTGTTTCGGTATCAGCCAATAGTTTGTCCAAAGGTGTATTAACCTTAGCCTTGGGCGGTTTGAATTTTGTCTCCAATTGCTTGACCCCAAGCAGGTCAATTAATTGAAAGAGCCGCTCAACGATAGCCGTTTGTTCGATCTGGTACGCACTGATGGTAGTGGGCAATGCTCGCTGGATAATATGGGAATATTCACCACCTTTATCAATCTGAACAATATTGGCCGAAGGCAAAAAAAAGCCTTCCGAAAATGGGTATAAATTATAGACGATGTGGAACATGTACTGGCAAAGATACACACTTTTTCAGTAAACAGTAATTTCAGTGAACAGTAATCAGTTTTTCTCGTAGTAGTGTCCGTTGCGATTTCAATTATTAAAACATGTAGGAATTAAGGTTCACTAAGTTATGCGCCACCGCAGCAGTAAAAAACGAGTAAGTATAAGTAAAACAGTAGCCCGTTGTAGTGTCCCCAGCGAGGACACCACAACGGGCTATTGATTACTGCTCATTGCTCATTGCTCACTGAAAAACCCTATCCGTTCAACATAACGGGCATCACCAGCATCAAAATATCGCGGTCGGCACTGGCCTCTTCTACAGGGGTCAGGATTCCGGCACGGCTAGGCGTGGAAAGTTCCATTTTTACCTCGTCAGTATCCAATACACCGAGCATTTCAGCAAGGAATTTGGCATTGAATGCAATGCGTACTGGGCCGCCTTCGTAGGTACATGCCATTTGTTCGGTGGCTTCGTTGGAGAAATCTAGGTCTTGTGCCGTGACGGTCAGGCTCTTATCTTGGATGTCCAAAACCACTTGATTGGTGGTTTTGTTGGCGTATATAGCGATCCGCTTGAGTGAATTCTGAAAATCAGTGCGGTTAAGCGTCATCAAGTTCGGATTGTCAACCGGTATGACAGCATTGTAATCAGGGTAACGCGCATCAATGAGGCGACAGATCAAGTACATGCTACCAAACGAGAAGAAGGCATTGGCCTTATTGAAGGATAGCGTTACAGAATCATTGGGTGGAAGGGCGTTTTTGAGTAGGTTCAAGGCCTTTTTAGGTACTATAAAACTAGTCGCCACTTCGCCCGCCAAATGGTGGGTGCTGTATTTGACTAATTTGTGCGCATCGGTGGCGACACAGATCATTTTATTGAAATCCACTTGAAAATAAACGCCTGTCATGGCAGGGCGCAATTCATCGCTAGAAGTAGCAAAAACCGTTTTGCTGATGGCTTCCAATAGGTATTGGCTGTTTATTTTTACCGTATCCACGGTATCCGACTCCGGGAGGCTTGGATAATCGGCACCATTTTCACCAGCCAATTTATACTTACCATAAGAGGAAGTAATTTCTATACCCCAATTTTCGGGATTCACAGTGAAGGTGATGGGCTGTTGCGGCAATGCTTTGAGCGTATCCAACAGTATTTTAGCCGGTATGGCTACTGAAAAATCATCATCAGCCATGACATCTATGGTCGTAGAAATACTGGTTTCCAAATCAGTGGCGGAGATGGTCAGTTTTTTATTTTCTATTTTAAATAAAAAATCCTCTAATATAGGCAATACCGGGTTAGAGTTGATCGCGCCGGATGCTATTTGCAACTGCTTCAATAATTCTGTGGAGGATACGCTGAATTTCATAAAATAATTATCTATTTTGTCTAACAAAAGGCAAAAATACACGTTCTTTGCGACAGCACCACATGAAATGACTAACAACATGTGGAAAACTACTAATTATGCACGATTCCAATCAACAATTCCCTTCGGCTTTTACAGCCCATAAAACAGTATCCGGTGACCCAATTCAAGTGCAAATATATACCCTTTCTAACGGTTTGCAGTTGTTTTTATCGGTCAATCGCCTGGAGCCCCGCGTTTATACTGAAATAGCGGTACGCGCAGGATCCAAGCATGATCCTGCTGATACGACAGGTTTGGCTCACTACTTTGAACACATGATGTTTAAAGGCACGGATCGCCTTGGCACTCGCAACTGGGTTAAGGAGAAAAACCTACTTGACCAAATAGAACAAAAATTTGAAGCGCACCGCAAGGAGCAAGTACCCGAAAAGAAAAAGGAACTGTACGCTGAAATTGATAAACTCAGTTTTGAAGCGGCCGGTTTTGCTGCCGCCAATGAATACGACAAATTGGTGAGTGCTATCGGCGCTCAAAGTACCAATGCTTATACTTGGGTAGAACAGACCGTGTATGTAAACGATATTCCATCCAATGAAATAGAGCGTTGGTTTGAGTTGGAGAGTGAGCGGTTCAGAAGACCCATTCTCCGATTGTTTCACACGGAATTGGAGACCGTTTTCGAGGAATACAACATCAATCAAGACAAGGATTTCCGAAAGACGATCAAAGTGATGCAGGAAAACCTGACGCCTTCGCATCCTTATGGTACTCAAACGACTTTGGGCAGGGGCGAAGACCTAAAAAATCCTTCACAAACCAATATTTACAGATTTTTCGACACCTATTATGTACCCAATAATATGGGTATTATGATGTCTGGCGATTTTGATCCCAAGGTAGTGGTGGCATTGGCTGAACGTCATTTTGGGCAATTTAAGGCCAAAGCCATTCCGGCATTTAAGTACAAGCCACAACCTCCTCTGGAACAGCGGATCAAAACCGATGTCATGGGCAATGAATCTGCTTGGATAGAGTTGGGTTGGCGTTTTGAAGGGGCAAAATCGAAAGAAGCCATGATGCTCCCGCTGATCGCGGGCTTGCTGCACAACTATCAAGCAGGGCTTTTTGACCTGAACATCATACAGCCTCAACGATTGCTGGAGGCATCGGCTTACCCCCGCGCCTACGAAGATTATAGCAGCCTGCTCATGCAAGCAAAACCCCGCGAAGGCCAAACGCTTGAAACGGTCGAGGAGATCATCATGGCAGAAATAGAACACCTGCGCAAGGGCGAGTTTGAAAACTGGCTCATAGAGGCGGTCTTGAAAGATCTGAAACTATCTGAAATAAAGGCTTTTGAAAAAAATCAAGGCCGTACCGGTACTTTGACCAATGCCTTTGTAACGGGGGTCAGCTGGGCAGATTTCACCAAACGGTGGAAAATACTCAAACAAGTGACCAAAGCGGATGTCATGGCTTTTGCACAGAAGCACTTACGCACTGATAATTATTCGGTGGTGTATAAACATTGTGGAGAAGACAACGCAGTGATGAAGGTAGAAAAGCCTTCTATTACACCTATAGAAGTAAACCGCGATGAGTCTTCAGAATACGCCAAGGCTTTTTTGGCAAAAGACACCCCAGATATTGCGCCCGAGTTTGTTGATTTCAAAAAAATGCTAAAAACGGCATCTTTATCCACGCAGATCAAACTCCGCAGCGTTCAGCAGAAGCAGAGCCAGATTTTCAAATTGCACTACTGCTTCGACATGGGTAGAACCGCCGATCGAAGGCTTTCACTGTTGGCGGGCTACCTTCCGTATCTCGGCACCAGCAAATACTCTGCAGTGGAGATGCAACAGGAGTTTTATAAATTGGGGGTGCATTTTTCGGCAACCTGCCAAGACGATAATTTTTTCTTGACGCTCAGTGGTTTGGAAGAATCATTTGAGGCAGGAGTGGCTTTGATGGAGCATTTGCTGACGGATGCCCGACCCAATGCAGAAGCGTTTGAAAACCTGATCAACGATATATTGCAGCGTCGCGAAAACGATAAAAAAGACAAGCGGTTTATCCTCACCAAGGCGATGAGTAATTATGCGAAGTATGGAGCGTTGTCGGTATTTTCTGACAAATTTACAGTTGCCCAATTGCGAGCCATTAAGCCCCAAGAGTTGTTAGATTTGCTGGGCTCTTTGCAGGGGTATCAGCATGAGGTATTCTATTTTGGGAAAAAAACGGGGGCCTCGGTTTCAAAATTTTTGAAAAAAGCACGTTCGATGACAGATACCAAGTTGGCACCTGCCCTCAAAGGAAAGGTATATCCTGAAATTGGAACTAAAAAAGACAAGGTGTTTTTTGTACACTTTCCTACGGTTCAGGTCGAATTGTTGCTTTTGTCAAAAGGTACACCTAAGTTTACCGTCAATGAGTTTGTGTTTTCAGAGTGGTACAATCAGTATTTCGGATATGGCCTTTCGTCCATTGTTTTTCAAGAAATAAGGGAGTCTAAAGCCTTGGCTTATTCTGCCTATACTTACGCAGGCAATCCCACCCAGGCAAAAAAGGCGCATTGGCTACAGGCGTATGTAGGTACCCAGCCCGATAAGTTGCGAGAGGCAGTGGAAGCATTTGAGACAATTCTGGAAGACATGCCTGTATCAGCACCACAAATCGAAAACGCTCGAATCAGTGTGTTGAAACAGATCGCGGCCAGCCGCGTGGATCCTAATGACTTGTACTGGAACTGGCGTACGGCTAGGGATCGTAAATTGCCCAACCGCGACTTGCGTCAAGATGTATATGAGCGTCTGTCGAAGGCTAGCATGGAAGATTTGGTGGAGTTTCAAAAAACACACGTCAAAGGTCGCCATTATACTTGGATGATTTTGGGCGATCGCGCCCAAGTTGACTTTAAGTATTTGAAGAAAATTGGGAAGGTTCAGGAATTGAGTTTGGAAGAAGTGTTTGGGTATTAATTATTCACATCCCCCCTTGCATGAGGAAAACTGACTATATCGGCGAATTTTATCGCTTTTTCAAATACCATCCTTGGTGGTTGCGGATTATTGACTGGACAAAGACACACTCTTTTCCGGGGCTCAACCGTATTCCATTGTATAACCTATTGGTGTTTATTGAAAAAGAGACCCGCGAAGATGCCATAGTCACCAGGGCAAATAGCATGGCATTTAGCCTGTTTATGTCAGTTTTTCCTTCCATTATTGTACTGTTTACCCTATTACCTTATACGCCTTTATACACAATACAGGTGGATACGCGCAATGGGCGGCCACAAACCTTTGAAATGGTGCTCAAGAAAACCATCACGGAGGCCATGCCCGGCGAAGCCGGTACGATGGTGATTGAGGCCATTGATGATATTGTTGAAATACCCCGCAGTGGATTGCTCTCTTTTGGTTTTATACTGGCTATGTGGTTTGCCTCAAATGGGATGCTCTCCATGATGCGAGGCTTAGAAAAAAATTATAAAACCACCTTTAAACGCCGAAATATATTCCAGAAAAGGATGATTGCTTTTCAATTGACTTTTCTCATCGGGTTTGTACTAATCGCTTCGGTACTTTTCGTTATTTTAGGCAACACCTTTTTAGAACTATTATTTAGTTATTTCAAGACGGGATTAATCTATCAATTTGTCTTATTTGCCTTCAAATGGGTAGTGGTATTGTCGCTGTTCTACACGACTTTTTCCACTATTTATCGCTACGGTTCTTCTACGCGTCGTAGGATCGCATTCTTCAATCCAGGTGCCATGCTGGCCACCGTGCTTTCTATTTTGACTTCATGGGGGTTCTCCTATTATGTCAATAATTTCAACTCATACAATAAGGTATATGGCTCCATCGGTACCTTGATCGTGACCATGATCTGGATACAATTAAATTGCATGATTTTGTTGATCGGGTTTGAACTCAATGCTGGTATTGCGGTGTTGAAAGACCAACGAAAAGGGTGATTAAGTACACCGCTCACCGCTCAATCTCAAAATTTCCCATAAGCCTAAATTTACTATTTTGGGCTCTTTTCCCACCCCAGATCTCCACTTTCGTATAAGTACCCGCTAAAAAACGTAGGGTCAGCCATCCGTCTTTGTATTCTCGTTCGGGTAAGACCTGTTTAGAGCCCAGAAGTACGAAAATCGCCTCGGGTTGGTTTTTTATTTTGAACCGAACCTCCACTTTGTTCTCTGCATCTTTTTTCAAAGGCTTGTCCAGCGGGGCGGCATCGGTGATCTCCCAGTCGGTATTTCTGAACCCAATGGCAGGTTGTTTTTTAAAGTTTTTTTTGTCAATGGGAGTTGCCAGTAATTGCCACTTTTCATCACTAGGGAAGTGGTTCAGGATAAACAACCGTGGCTCGCTGTCAAAATAACTGGAGGCAAAATCATAGTGAAATCGTTCATCATCGTCTACCGTGCCTGCCCCCCAAGTGACATCAAGCAAGTGCCATTTGTCTTCAAGTTTTACGGCATTCCAAGCATGGCGTTCCCACCCACGGCGGCTATTTTGGCGTGCATGGCCTGATATATAAATACACTCCACCTTGGCTACTTCGCACATTTCTATGTAGAGGGTACTGTAATCATGGCAAATACCCTTCCCTTTTTTATAAGCATTGGCCGTTACTTTATCGCTTTTGCGCTCCAATTCCGCTTCTGAATCAGCACGGATGGGGTTTCTGCCCATCCCGTCTATATCGTATTTGATATGATGTGCCAACCAGGTAAATATAGCACGGGCTTTGTCGCGGTCGGTTTTTAAATCCTTACAAATGGCGGTAGCCAGCAGTTGGTGAGTTTTGTAATCGCTTTTATTGAAGGTTAAAGCATGGGCATCTGTCTGAGCGTAGTCGAACGCCGTTTGAGCCGTGGAGCATTGTAGTGCTGCACATAAAGATACGACAATAAATAAGAAAATTTTCATAATATTTTAATATAATTAGGTGTTGTGCTACTTTAGTTTATACTGTACTTGATACCCTTATGAGTATTATATCCTTGTGATAAGATAGTCAAACATCCGATTAAACGGTTTTTTTGTTGACAGAGTACCCTTTACAAATGTACAAGATTTTTTTAAAACACATGTTTTAAAACACATATTAAATCAGTTTTGCTGTTTTCTTGCATTTGAGCGGCTGCCAGTTGTGAAAATCTAATCCTTTATCAACCAACGCAACAAGACAGGAGCCAAAAATAAATCGCAAAACAAGGCTCCAGCCAGCGTAATGCTGACCAGCAGCCCCACCACCACCGAAGGCGGATGGATAGAAAACAGCATGACCAGAAAAGCAAAAAACAGAATAATACTGCTCAAGCACATGGCCTTCCCCGTCTCGGCCAAGGTAGTTTGTAGGCTTTGTTCCACGGTCATGCCTTTGCCCCTACAGATCTTGAAAGTACTTAAAAAGTGGATCGTATCGTCGGTGGCAATACCAAATACAATACTGAACACGGTGGCAATACCGGCTTCCAACGGAATATCGAGGAAGCCAATCAAAGCACCCGCAAAAAACAACGGAAAGACGTTGGGAATACTGAAAATGAATACCAAACGAGCGTCTTTGAATAAAAATGCCATTAAAAGGGCTACAATCAGTATCGAAGGTATCAGTCCCATCAGCATATTATCACGAATATACGTAGAGTTTTTATCTAAAATAACGCCCGTACCCGTGATCTTGAATCGCACAATGGAACTATCCGTGTGTGTACTCCACCAGTTTTCTATACTGGCTTGGATCATGTTGACGGTATCTCGGCCTACATCTTGCATCCTGCCTGCAATGCGGGCTTTATCACGGTTTTTACTCAAGAGTACATCGGCTACGGAGGCTGGTACTTTTTCAGCCAAGGTTTGGTATCGCTCAAACTCGGGGAGGCTGTCGGGCATACGATAAGCATCGGGACTGTTACCAAAATTCATGGCGTGAAGGCTCCGATAAAGGTCATTGATCGAAACCAAGGTTTTGATCGGGGCATATCCTCGAATATGGCGTTCGAGGCTATCCATTTGTTTGAGCACCTCAAAATCGTCGGCCTGTCGGCCATTCTGCGGGAAAACGGCTACTTCAAAAGGTCTAAAACCTGAAAATTTAGATTCAAAATAAAGAAAATCTGCCGTAATCGCTTCTCCACGAGGGAGGTTGTTTTTGATCCTATAATTGGTATGGATCATAGAAATACCCCAAAGGCACAAAGCCAGTAGCCCCAAAGCAACCCACGTGATTTTTTGGGCACTTCGCTTGGTAAAGCGATAGACCCAATCCATGAACCGCCCCCAAAAGGCATACTCTTTGCTGTATTCGATCAACTGATTGGGTTGAAAACGCGGCAGCATGGCCCAAAGCCATCCATAAATCACAAAGAATGCTGTCACGACCCCCAAGGCGGCATTGATCCCAAAGCCCTGAATCGGTAGGGTTCGGTTGGTGAGCAGCGAGGCGAAACCAATAGCTGTGGTGATGCAAGTAATGAAGGTGGCAAATCCTATTTCGCGCATGGTGATCCGCATGGCGGTGGCTCGGTCGTTGCCTTTTTCGAGTTCGTCTATGTATTTGGTGGTGATGTGTATGGTATCGGCCACGCCTACGATACACATCAAGATCGGGTACAAAGCCGACAAGGCATTCAACTCTCGCCCCAACGCACTTAATATCCCCATGAAAAATAAAAGCGCCAATCCAATACCAGTCATAGATATGAATACCGACCACCAGCGTCGAAAGATAAAGAACAGTACTGCTATGCAAAGTAGGGCCGCTAAAATAGTAGAAACCAATACTTCACGGGTCTCCATTTTGACCATTTCTTCTTGAAAATAGGCTCGACCCAGTACATGCACCTCTTCAAAACCATACTGATCTACCAAGGTATTGAGCGATTTCATCAACTCCTTTGCCTGAGCCAAGTCGCTTGGACTCACTGTTTTCAGTACGACGGTCATCGCGGTGGCATCTGCCGAAATGAGGTTGTTTACAAAGCGGCGATCTTGAAGCACCCTCGTCCGATCGGTGGCATAAAACGCTGGATCATCGGTGTGAATAACTGGTATGGCAGTAATACCAAAGGGTGTCTTCAAAGGATACTGTATCTTTGTGAGCGAATTGCTCGAAAGCACGTGGGGCAACTGCCCCGCTTTCAAAGAAAAGTCATGAAATTTTTGTAAAAAAACAGAATCAAATACCCCTTCTTTGCGTTCTACCGCTATCAACAAAAAGTTGTCGTCGCTTTCAAAATCTTTGATGTATTCTTTGAAAAATTCGTAATCGGGATCTCCTATCGGAAAGAATTGCTCAAAATCAAAAGTGAATTTTAAGCGAAAAAGCAAAGCAAAACTAACAATTGCGAGCAGTGCATAGGCACCTAAGAGTATATTACGGTTGCGCATTAAATTATTTTTCGTGTGCGGTAAATAATTACAAATAAAAAATTCTTATAACTAATTGATTACAAATTACTTATAAGCAATAGGGGCGTGGATCATATTCGTTCTGGTACATTAAACATAGAAAGCAAGTATTTCGTTGACGATGCTTATGAAGATACCCTTTAATTAGAATAGTTCTATTTTCTTAAACCAAAGTAGCCTTTTAATTGTTTCAAAAAAAATTGAAATTATGGAATTCAACCCAATATTTAATACAAATGGTAAGCCGATACTGATCGCTGGGCCTTGCTCCGCCGAAACAGAAGCCCAAGTAATGGCTACGGCACACGGACTCAAAGCCGTTGGCATAGACCTGTTCAGGGCAGGTATTTGGAAGCCCCGCACCCGTCCGGGTGCTTTTGAAGGCATCGGAGTCCAAGGTTTGCCTTGGCTAAAAAGAGTAAAAGAGGAAACTGGCCTCAAAGTCACCACCGAGGTGGCCTCTGCCCAACATGTATATGAATGCTTGAAGTATGGGGTGGATGTATTGTGGATCGGGGCCCGCACGACGGTCAACCCATTCTCAGTCCAAGAAATAGCCGAGGCCATGGCTGGTACCGATATACCAGTGATGATAAAAAACCCAGTCAACCCAGATTACAAACTTTGGGTGGGTGCCATAGAACGGCTTTACAAGGTGGGTATTCGCAGGATTGCGGCGGTACACCGAGGGTTCAGTACTTATGGCGATAGCAAGTACCGCAATATTCCACGCTGGCAAATGGCCATTGATCTGATGGAAGAATTTCCGGGGCTGGAGGTGATTTGTGACATCAGCCACATCTGCGGGCGGCGCGACATATTGGCCGAAACGGCTCAAAAAGCCTATGATCTTAATTTCAATGGCCTCATGACCGAAGTGCATCCGACACCCGATGAGGCTTGGAGCGATGCTGCACAACAGATCACACCTGTGCGTTTTGGGGAAATGATTAATGGGCTGATCCGTCGCGAACAACACTCGGATGATCCTGATTATCAGATGAATATTGAATCTTTTCGCCAACAGATTGACGAATTGGATGAGGAAATTATCCACCTTATCGCGCAGCGGATGCATTTGGTTCGCGATATCGGCCATGTAAAAAAAGAAAAGAATATTGCCATATTTCAACCGGAACGGTGGCGAATATTGGCAGATGCCTGCCGCAAACGGGCTGAAAAAAATGAGTTGAGCCGCGAATTTGTCAGCATGTTCCTTGAAGCGATCCATCAAGAAGGCATCAATCAACAGGAGCAGGTCATGAATATTGATGTGAAAGAGCGTGTTAGTACAGATTTGTGGATTAATGACTGAAGACACGGTAAAATATTGTACGTTTGCACCTTTCAGTTGTAAAACACTAAGCAAAACGAACTTATAACCTATCACTTATATTATGTTATCTCTCAATTGGGCAGTCATTTTTGGCAGCTGTGTTATTCCGCTTTTAGTCGGCGCAATTTATTATCATCCTAGCCTTCTTGGCACGGCATCAGCACGCGCTTCGGGTAGAGACCTAGGGCAGGGCTATTCGCCCAAGGTATATATTTTTACCCTACTATTAGGTGTATTATTGGCAGTATTCTTGATGCCTACTGTGCTTCATGCAGTACATGTTTATTCTTTGCTTGGAGGTGATGTGCCTGCTGGCACGCCCGAAGCGACGGATGTAGAAGCATTCATCCAAAAATATGGCGGCAATTTCCGCACGTTTGGACATGGTGCGCTTCATGGTACAATTGCCGCCGTTTTTGGGGCTTGGCCTATATTGGCTATCATTGCATTATTTGAAGGTCGCAGTTGGAAATATACTGCTATTCATGTTGGGTATTTTGCCATTGTGCTTGGCCTAATGGGCGGTATTATTTGTGCTTTTGCCTAAAAAAATTGTGGCTGTGTGAGTTGATGACATTAGACGTTGCGTTTAATGTCGTCAACTTAGTTTTACTTTTTCAAAGAATCCAAAGTAGGATTTCTATTTCTGCCCCCACTTAAGGTTCTTCCATATTTTTTGCTTGGCAGGGCTCAAAAAAGTCCAACCTACCATGCGACTTACCTTGTTGCCTTGCCCCATCGGAATGGTTTCTACTTCCTCTGCACCAGCCTTGGCCAAGGCTTCATATACCCCACGGAGGTTCGATTGTTTGGAGATTAAGGTAGTGAACCAAAAAACAGAAGTGCCCACTTGTTTGCTTTCTTGAATCATGCGGCGTACAAAACCCAATTCCCCCCCCTCTGTACATAATTCGGTTGGAGTACCTCCGAAATTGGAGATCGCTTTATCCATTTTTTGTTGGTTCAATTGTTTGGTTTTCCGCAAGGTGCCGCCTTGGGCAACCGCCATAGACTCATGAAAAGGTGGATTGCAAATAGACACATCAAAGTATTCATTGTCCTCCACAATTCCATTAAAAATATTTTTAATATCAGGCTGCAAACGGCAAACGACGTTTTGACTCAGCCGCTCATTGGCTGCAATAATGGTATTGGCTGACTCAATAGCCAATGGATCAATGTCCGAGCCCACAAATGACCACTGATAGGCTTTGGTGCCTATGATCGGATAAACGCAGTTGGCCCCTACCCCTATATCAAGGCACCTAAAGGATTTGCCCCTTGGGATTTTTCCATTGTTGTATGCTGCCACTAGATCGGCTACATAGTGAATATAATCGGCCCTTCCCGGTATGGGCGGACACAAATACCCTGCGGGAATATCCCAGTTTTCGATCCCGTAATAATGCAACAGCAGTGCCTTGTTCAGCATCTTTACGGCTTTAGGATCTGCAAAATCAATGGAAAGATCTTTAAATTGATTGAGCCGTACATAAGGCTTCAATGCGCTAAAAGTGCCGATCAGTGCCTGAAAGTCGTAGCGATCCCGATGTAAATTTCGCGGATGCAATTGGTTTTTTACGGTGGGTGGGAGTTCGTGCTGATCCATTGTTAGGTATAAGTGACTTTCTGAAATTTAGTACTAAAATATTGGCAAAGGTAGCGAAATTCATCAATTTTTTGTGGAGAAGTACCGGTAAAACAGTACCCTAGTAGCGATGAAACAATAACTGTTCTTTTTAGGTAGATTGGTTTTTGACCAAACAACTATCTTTTTAGGAGAATAGTGGTACTATTTAACTAAAAAGATGGGCAGTTTGGGTGAAAACCAGTCAGTTAAAAAGGATAAATTATTGTTTCTTCGCTACTTATACAAAAAAACAGAATCGCAGTGTTCACTACGATTCTGTTTATTACTAATTGCAACTAAAAAGCCTAAGATTTGCAACTACCGAATAACCTCAAGTTTAGCCGTTCCTATAAATTGGTTACCCGTAGCGATGCGCACAAAATACACGCCCGTTGGCAAGTTGCCGCGTTGTAGTCTCCACACACTATCAGTAGTTGTTTGACTGGCCATCATTCGACCCGTTTGATCCATTAATTCAAATCGAATTTCAGTACCCACAGGCAAACCTTGAACCTTCAAATTCGTGAAATCTGTCATTGGATTGGGTGTTGCTTCCAGTGTCGCACCTTTCCATACTGGTTCCCATGATGATAACACGAGCACATAGGAGGTGTCCACCCGGTGTCGAGTAGTATTGGTGGTTATGGGAGCGTTGAAATCGAAGTAGATATCGGCAGTATTGTAAATATCAGTCCCCCAAGGCACGTCTTTCTGCTGCGATACCCGATACGAAACAAATCCTTGTGATGCGGCTACGTTGACATTGCTATCAGGCAAGTTGATGTGGTCAAACATGAATTTCATCTTGGTCCCGTCGCTAAAAAATTCAAAGCGATATGGATGACTGGATGGCCCGGGCACTATAGTAGCAGGATCAAGCCAAGGAGACAATTCGTCGCGGATCACGACTGTAAACGCTGTATCTGTACCTGTATTCTGGAAACGAATCATGTATTCAATATCGGTATTCCGACCGATTTGCTTCGAATCTCCATATCCTGTGGGCATTCCTAATTTGTCATTTGGATCATAACTGCCCTGATTTTCGGTACAATCAATATCTTTCCAGTAGTCGGCATCGTCTTGAGGGAATTGATTCACAAAACCCAAACTAAATGTACTATTGGTCGTGCATCCTTCTACTGAAACAGAAGGATATGAAAGCCCTGGGTGGTTTGCCTCTTGTGAGGTCTCCACGCGCCAAGTACTACCATTGGCTGGCACACTAAACGTGTGTATAGCACCTGCTCCAAGCGTGATAATAGGAGGCGGTGCCACCATTAGCATCACGGCATCTTCAATAATCACATACTCCAGTGCCTCGCTGATGGGGGCATTTCCTACGTTTTTGATTTCAAAACGAATAGAATCTGCATAACATTGGGCTTCAACGGCCAGACTGGCTCCTGTCCAGTTTTGGAGTTGTTCGCCACAAGGGGAATTAGGGAATGCGGTCGCCTCGGTGCAGTGGGTTTCGCCCAATACCGCATCGCAAGACACCATGACCTGGACATGGAACTGCCCTAAATCCATTGCTGGTACATTACCCAGTTGAAATCTGTAGGTATTGTTCCCAATATTGATACTCGGTATTGACGCAGATATAAAAACAAGATCATCGTCGAGGGCTAAATCAATATAGGCTCCTGTGGCTACTGCGCTGCCAGTATTCTGGTATTGAACAAAATAATGAGATTCAAAACAACGCCTCAATATTGGGGTTGAAATTTCTACCTCCAACCGTGAACAAATATCAGTGGATTGAAGCACAAAATCTTGGGAAATCGTATCAGAAAGGGGTAATACAATGGTCTGTGGCGAGGTACAAACAGTCCATAACGAACTTGGAGGAAGGGCCTCTACGATATAGGTACCTGGTAGAAGTGCTCGATGCCAACTACCATTGTTATATGACAGAACGATTTCTGAACTTCCATTTGCTGTATTGGTTATCTTTAGATGGACATTATTCAGTGGAATATCGCCTGCATCCATGATACAATTATTGTTTAGATCGCCCCATACTTGTCCTTCTAATCGGCTACAAGTTACTCCGTCGAAGTAATAAGATAATTCCTCAACACAGCCTTGTGCTGGCAAACTCACAGTTACTTCATACAGACCTGGGCCAGTTTGATATACATAACTAGACGTGGATCCGTCGCTCCATTCGTAAGTAGCACCAATATAGTAAGTTGCACTTATAAATGAAAATTCTAAAGAATCGCAATATATACTCGAAGAATCAAAACCAATAGTTGGGTTAAATCCACCAGAAGGTATAATAGTCTTGCAGGCACTGGCCGTGCATCCACTGCCTCCAGTCACCGTCACACAATAAGCATCACTATTGTTAGGCACTACAATTTCCGAGATGGTTTCGCCAGTACTCCAAGAATAGGTTTCAATAGAAAGATGAGATGCGTCAAAGAGGTTGAGCGTTTGAGTACTGGGACTGGCGGCGCAGCCAGATGGATCGTTTTGGCTAATTTGTATAGTTGAGGCCGCTGTACCAACCTGAATTGAACTAGTATTGCTGCATCCCGTCTCTGCGGTAACTGTAATGCCATATAAACCAGGAGTATTTGCGGTTGCAGTCAATCCATTGGAAGAAACGACATTGGTTGTCCAGTTGGTAACGTAATTGGTTCCACCTAAGTAAACATAAGCAGAAAGTTGCACCGTCGGATGAATACAGGTAATATCACTATCTTTATTTAAGATGATGTAGGGGCTACTCTGTATAGTCAATGTACCCAAAAAGGTCATAGAGAAGCAAGGATCGTTTGTATTGACCTGACTAGATAAATTGTCGCCAGCAATGGCAGCAATGCTATATACGCCAGATGATATAGGAAACTGGGGATTGAAATTGCCTGTACTGGTTCCTGTAAAGACCACGAATCCTATCTGCGTAGCAGTGCCTGTATGGATCACATATCTGAGTATGTCGTTCGCGTCCAAGACCTCCCCGCTTACAATGGGCGAAGTGAAACTAGAACCGGAACAAAGCACTAAATTAATTGGCGTGGCAGTGCCTGAAAAAGTGGTGCATTGGGCTTTGATCTGGCTCGCTGAAGCGACCATAAATGCCATAAAAAAAGCGAAGTGGAGAAAATGTTTTTTTATCATAATTTTAATTTTTGAAAACCTGAAATCTTATTTGATGGTACAAATGTTCAGGTATTTCCTAGGCGGTGCAAGTACAAATTTTTCAATTTGTAGATTTTTTTTTAATTATTTTTAATTTAAACAATTGATTTATAGTGAGTTAGTAAAATAAAAAAAATAATTTTGCCGTTACTACGGGGCATTAAAAAATAAAAAAATGGAAAATAATTTGCTTTGGCAAACCTTTACCTCCCTTTCTCCCTTAGAATGCAAACATTTGGGTCAATGGCTTCGATCTGAGTTTCTCAATCGTAGAGAACCACCCTTGTTTTTGTACGATTATTTGGTCATTTGTTTACAGAAAAAACAAGCCCCCTCCGCCGAAGGTGCTAAGGCATACCTATTTGAAGAAAAAAACCTACCGCTTTTGAAGCGCAAAACCGTAGCCCCAGAAGCAGAGGTAAGAGCCAAAGAACAGGCTTTTCGCTTGATAACCAGTGAATTATTAGTACATATAGAACAATTGTTGGCTTTCAAAGAGTTTTTTGACGAAACCGTACCCCCTGCGTTGTGCACGGCTACGGCTTATCGGAAGCGGGGACTCGACAAGCATTTCACCCAACAAATCGAGTATGCCGAAAAAAGTCTGGAACGGCAACCATTTCGACATTCCGAATATTTCAGCCTCAAAGAAGCCTTAGAATATGAACGGTATCAGTTTTTGAGTACTGGCCAACGCACCGTAGCCCTCAATATCCAAGCCCTGACGGATCAAACGGATTTGGCCTTTATGGTCAAAAAACTACGGCAAGCCTGTATGGCACGTTCGCACCAAAATGTGTATAAAGCACCGTACGAATCAGGCCTCCTCCAGCCTATTTTAGATTACATTAGTCAAAATACAGACCTATTACAGTATTCAAGTATTGCCTTGTACTATTATGGGTATCACTTTTTATCGGGTATTGATTCAGATACTCATTTTCAGGACTTCAAGGCTCGACTCTTGAGCGATACCCTGGAATTGCCTCCAGAAGAACAGCGAAATCTCCACTTATTAGCCATCAATTACTGTGTCAAACGGATCAATTTATTGGATCAGCCTTATTTCCGAGAAGCCTTAGATTTATACCAATCAGCCTTGTCGGGCGATCTGTTACTCGAAAACGGTGTGCTTTCGCACTTTGCCTTCAATAATATAGTGGCCATCGCGCTCCGGATAGAAGAGTCGTCGTGGGCGGAGCAATTTATTCACCAATACCAAGAAAAAATAGAAAAAAAACACCGCAATGCCGCGTATCACCTCAACTTGGCCAGGGTGGCCTACCAGCGCAAACAACACGAGGTGGCTCTCATTCATTTGCAAGAGGCTGATTATAAAGACCTGATTAATAACTTGATTGCCAAGACATTATTACTCAAAATATACTATGAAACCGACGAATTGGATGCATTAGATGCTCATTTGCAGAGCATGGAGACGTTCATCAGACGACAACGGATTATCGGGTATCACAAAGAGAATTACATGAATATTATTCGTTATACTAAAAAAATAGTCGCGCTATCTTCCAATCATAAAGCAGAGCGGGAATTATTAATTCATCAGATCACAGAAGAACAGCATTTGACTGAACGGGAATGGATGCTGGGGCAAATGAAGGGGGGGTGAGAGCTTACTATATTGTGGCAGTATTTTAGCCTGTGATGGGTATTTTAGGGTATCACGACGTTACACCAGATGAGCAGCGTAAACTTCACATTAATTAATAATAGATATAATATGACAAAATATTCCAAATCAGAAATTGAAGAAAGACTCAGGTTGGACGTTTGAAGAGAACTTCTTAACCAAAACTTTCCTTTTCAAAGATTTTAGCGAAGCATTTGGTTTTCTAGGGAGGGTAGCATTGATATCTGAAGTAATCGGGCATCACCCCGATTGGTCAGGAGTCTATAATAAAGTGGTCATAAACTCCGTACCCACGACGTTGATGGTATAACCAACAATGACTTCTTATTCGCAGAAAAGGTAGAAGCGTTGTTTCAATAGCATCACCAATCCCTCATCGTATAATCAAAAACTTCTTGACCGCCCATTGCCCATATCCGTCTCCAACCCGCAGAACGTAAGCCCCAGGAGTCAGTGCTCGGAGATCAATCTTATGATTTTCGAGGATCTGGCTATGATATTGCTTACCTGCAAGGTCGAAAATTTGCACGGTTTTGGGGCTGAATATTTCATCCAATTCAAAAAACAAAAAGTCATGTGCAGGATTCGGGAAAACCCAGATATCAGGTACAGCGAGTTGAGGCGAGGCGACATCGCTCGTCGGGGTAGCGCAATCGCAATCGTTGGTAAAAACTTCAAATTCGCCGAGCCGATACCAACCCACATTGGGCTGAGTCAGGAAGAGGCGTACGAACCGTGCTTTTACGTTTTGCCAATTTTTAAATAATTCAATGGCTCCGACACCATTATCTATCGTTTGGATCGTTATCCAATTTTGTCCATCATCAGAAGTTTCTATCTTGTATTGCTTCGCAAAAAATATCCAATCCCAGTAAAGTTTAACCGCCGAAATAACTTTAGGCTTACCCAAATCCACCGTGATCTGAGCGAGGTTTTGGCCAAATTGGCTGGCCCAACCAGTATTATAGTCGCCATCATTGGCGTTTTGAGGAGCATTAGCGGGTTCGGCATTCAATACCGAAGAGGTTTCAATAGTGCCGAGTAGGGCTTCAGAGGCTCCCGTTTTATAGCCTTCTTCGACCCAAACAGGGATTTTTTCGGCTTTCAAATTACTGCCCAGTGCTTCAAATTCCGCTTTTGTCATATAATGCACCTTGGGTAAGTAACACTGCATGAATCCATTTCTCCAATTCACACCTATGAGTGTGCTGTCATATTGAGACCCTGCCCAATCGGAGTGTCCCCAGTCAAGATGATTTTCGTGGGGAGAAAGGGGGAAATTCCAGTCTGGAGCAACACTTACAAAACGCATCATGATACCATGCGAAGATTGTTCACCCCAATCAACCCAGGTCACCCCATTGGGCGAATCGGCATTAGCAGGTCGGTCAGTGGGGCGAGAATAGGCAATCACAAAATTTCGCTGAGCATCAATAGTGAGATCATCATCTGAAACAGCGTGGATGGTGGTTGCAGGAAGGGGAGAAAGCGGATCTTGGTCTATGCCACAGATACTCCAATATCGAACCTGTCCACCAGTCATCACGGATTCTCCATTTCGAGTTTGAGGAAAGGTGGGTAGTTTCCCAGTTAAAACAGCCACCATACCTGGCGCAACGGTTAGCGACCGACCCAGATAGGAGGCATAATTATTGGTCGTAGCATGTGGTTCATAATTGCCTGGCGCGGGTTGGAACTCGCCGCGCCCTGTCCAACCGAGATCAATAGCAGCCACCCGCGCCCCACTGTCGGGGCGACTCCATAGGTTTGCGCCACAAATACCATTGAGAATACTTCGGGTGATGCCCCAAGATTTGAACCAACCCGTTTCAGGCCCAGCCAGGCCAACATTTGCCGGAGCAGTGACACGGTTAGCAATTGTCAGGTCAGCACGGGTTTGGAGTTCTGAAAAGTCGGAACCGACAAAGTATTTTTCTCCATTCGGCAATTCAAACCACACTTTTGGCATAGGCACACCGCCTAATGCGTCCACATTGTTGTCAGGTTCGTAGATACGCAACCAAAGCATACCCAGATTCCAGTCACCTTGCACGGGAAGGTCTGTTCCCACGAGTGATTTATAGCCAAGGGGGCCTTGATACGTGATCATAGCGGCCGCTCGGGTATTGCTTTGTTTTCGGTAGGGGTAGGTGTGTGCACCATCATTGAGGGTAACCGGGTCGCCTGCTTTCAAGTCAAATTCGACACGGTATTTTCGATTTGGAGCGTTGCGGTTCGCATCCACCCGAAAAGGGTTAACATGACCTGGCAGTGGCTCAATATCGGCATCTACAAAACCAACTTCTGCGGTGCCAAAAACCCGCTGGGCGTAATATTCCTTCCCATTGAGTGGAGGCGATGCCTGAATAGAGAAGAACCGGCAATGTGGAAACTCCCCCTCGATCACCATTTTGCTCCCAAAAGGCGCAAGGCAAGTGCCTAAAAACAAGTAAGTCACCTTGGGATCAGGGATACCAGCGTACAATGAATCTTTGTTAATCGGCTTTGCAAAGCGCACTGCCCATGTTTCTGCTGGCGTGACGAGGTCGGGATTCTTTAAATAAAAATTTTTGCTGTCTGTGCTGCCCTCTGGAATCAGGCTATTCGGAATAGCACTGGGTATTTGCCCCAGGGTCCATTGTTTGATGTGGTTTTCAAAGGTTGCCGACCACGCTTCCGCTTCCGCAACGATTTCTTCTGCTGGGCGATACGGGTATGGGGTGGCGGGTGGCAGACAGGATTGAACCCCTATAACCAAGGCTACAAAGGCTAGAAATATGTTTGTTTTGCTCATTTTTAAAAAATATTGAAGTGCAAATACTGGCAACAAGACGAATCTGATCCTAAAATGTTACGTGAGCCTTTTTAAATTTTTGTCATGCGCAAAGTTATTTGGTTTTACTTTATCTTTGACACGATTTTCTAAGCGGTCTCAGACTTTATTTAACACCATCATTACAACCTAGGGCATAAAGCATGGCAAATTGGTTTTTACTCAAATAGATCACTACATTACGATCGATAAGTTGTTTGCTATTGAAAAATTTTAATCACTTTTTTTGATTTCTCCATCGAGTAGATCATATACATATAAAACGCCATCTTTTTTAAATCGGATAACCTGATAATTGAAATACGCGTTCTCAATAGTGTCTCCATGCCACGTATCCCCGACCCTACCTTTATAATCGAGTAGGAGTTCGATTTTTTTCCCGCGCCTGCCTACGGCAAAAACATCGGGTCTAAGCACGACTATTAATTGGTCATAACGAGCGGGGAACACTTCTCGCCATGTGGTTTCATTCAAAAGCCCAATTTTACCACGCTCTCTAAAGAGTTGCCCGTAACATATTTCGAACCACTCAGATAAACAGCAAGCATGCTCGGTTTTTCCATACTTATGGACGGGAAGAACCCCAGTCTGCTTCAATTGATCTTTTTGTATTGCCCATCGAGTAATAATACCATCTTTTTTGCAGGTAAAACTATTAAGTTCACAGTTTATTTCATCATATTCAAAAGGCAGAACCAATTCAAGTTTACGATTAAACAGCCCATAGTGGCCATCTTTTTTTGCCCGAATAAAATAATAGCCGCAATCTTGGAACTGTTGGTACTCCGGTCGTAAAACCATCAAGCCAGTAGTATCCCACATCCCATATAAACTATCGCGCAATGCGACGATATATTTGGAATACCAAAGATCAATCTTATTATAGACAGGAGGAAGTACGATTTTTCCAGTATAAGAAACTACACCCACCTTTCCGTTCTGCCAGATCAATAAATTTGGATAATTGGTTTTTATACTGTCGTAGATGTCGGGTATCAGTAATTTTTTTTGTTTGATATCCCATAACCCAAGCCGATTGCCCTTTCGAGCGAGGCAGCAGCCTCCACCGATATATTGGAGTTTCAGTAGATTTTCTTGGTGGTGCATCATGGTATCTTTGGGATAATAAGTAGTCCAGTATTGCACAAATCGTGACTCCTTCATCAAACCAAATACATCACCTTTTCCTTCGGATGATCGGTTGGCCATATGCGATACCCAGTACCCACGTTGGGTTACAAAGCCCGTTTTCGCTCCTTTATAAACTTTTGCTATGCCATTATTTTTATCTAACCTTATACTATCATATTCAAAAGGCAACAAAACCTCACCTGTCGGAGATAAAATTCCGTATTGTCCTTCTTTTTTAGCGGCAAAGGGGGTAATCCAAGGGCTAAAACTGGATTCATTCCAAGTCGTAAAATCAGAATAAATGGCTGGAGTAATTGGAATAAGCAACGTATCAATGAATCCAATTCGGTTTTTTTGATAGTAAAACCCAATTCCTGTAGTATGGCCAAATGTGGTACGAAAAGGCAAATATTTCAATAAATTCAGGCCCTCATACAGGAAAGAAGTGTCGTTGCTTACCGCTATGACCTTACGGTTGCCCAATCGCCATACTGCCTGAAACTGGGCAGGCATGGACTCCAGCGTAGTGATATCCAACCAGCCTCCTAATTCTACTTTGGCACTCAGGAAACAAAATCAAATTTCGAGAGAAACCCGAAGTTTTTGAAGTTTTTTATTGAACCTTTCGGGATGAAAATATTTGACGAAAAAAAAATTGGTGAATATTTGAAAGGCTATGGTAAATTGTTTGTCTGCCATACGAGCAACAATATCTCCTTGTGTGGACAATTTTTATCTGGGTTGCTTCACGACTGCAAAAGTAACATAGAACGCATGGTAGAACGCAT
>JANMMZ010000124.1:0-8915 GCA_031373665.1 Saprospiraceae bacterium
ACCTACCAAACTAAAAGAATCGTTGATGCCCAATTTAAAGGTAATCTTAACGATTACGTCTATTTTGACCCTGTTTTGCCTAATTGGAATTATTCATTCCTAAAACAAAATCGTTAAGTTATTTTTTTACTGCTACTTAGAGCCTTATATAACCTAATTTTACTTTATCACTTTAAAAAATCAGGAATACTTGAGTCGCCAACTTCTCATATAGTTTTTATTGGTAAAAGGCTGTTGCTATTTACCCTACTTCAATGGCCTTATCTAAATTCCGACGTAGCGCTCAAAAAATGCGGCCGCAGGCAAAATTTGGTTTTTTAAAAACTGTTTGAGCCATGAGTAGTTTCAGGGCGTAGCCCTTGTGCGATCATTCGGCGAGTTTTTTTAAAAAGGCAAATTTTAGCATTTTTTGAGCAGCGGAGTCGTGGAATTTAGATAAAGCCAAGTCTTTTGGGTTACTTTTTTGACGAAAAAAGTGACAAAAGACAAAAGAAATGTAGTGATTTTGGCTAGTGACTACTATTTTGCCTATTTTATATTCAGTACCAGATCATGCCTACAAGTTACCCTGCTTTGTCACTTTTTTCCGCCGAAAAAAGTAACCAAAAAAGGCCTGGCTGTCGAAAAAAACCGCGATTGTCCTTCCAAACTCCGGCGGCGCGAAAAAAACTCGCCGCATGATCGTACGAGGGCTATGCGCATGAGTAGCAACAGGGCATGCCCTGTTGCTACTCATGCGCCTCCATTTGGGGCCAATCGGGTTTTTTCTAAGGCCCTTGAAGTAGGGTAAATCGAGCGTACTATTTAAAGGGCGATTCAACGATGTAGCGATTTTGCCTACTTCAATGGCCTTATCTAAATTCCGACGTAGCGCTCAAAAATGGATGAGATATAGACCCAAAAATACGAGCCTTTTCAACCAGTGAGAGGTTTGAAACAGGGTCTAGGCCAAGTCTTTTTGGTTAACTTTTTTGACGAAAAAAGTGACAAAAGCAAGGAAGAAAGTAGCGACCTTGATAAACTGAAAATTAACCCCTGCCAAGACTGAAAAGCAACATAATTTTTGATTTTCAGTTAGTTTGGTTTGTGTAGTTGTCTCCGTTTCACTACGACATGGCAGATCGAGGGGAGGGTTTGGATTCAACACCATTAAAGTGACAAAGTAAACCTAAACCACCGCACGCCAAAACGCCCCCAAATTCGCCCATTCTCCCTTCAACACCAACCGAATACTATGTTTTGGAGCAGCAATGAGATAAAAAAAAGCGCAAAAAAACGCATATTCTAAGGCAGAATGATGCCGTTTCATAAACAACAAACGGTTGCGGTGTAGGTAAAAAGTTTTCAGCGTACCCATAGACGATACCGTCAGGCTCTCCTTGTGATAAACCCTCGCTTGAGGTACTATCCAAACCTCAAAACCCGATTTTCGGATTCGTTCGCACCAGTCTAATTCTTCATAATACAAGAAAAAATCTTCCGACATAGGCCCTACTTCATCAATCACCCTCCGCGAAACCATCATGGCCGCCCCGTGTGCGTACCCCGTTTCAGATTCGGTATTGAATTGGCCTTTATCGAGTGTTTTATTTCCGATCATTTCATTGCGTCCCGTGAGGGGACTCACTTTGGTCATTCCGGCATATTGTATAAGATCTAGGCTTGCATTGTCATGGGTGGCATAGTTGCCATAATAGCAGATCAAAGGCGATACAATACCCGTATTGGGTTGATTATCAAAGTGTTGTAACAGGATTGACAAACAATTTTTGGTGAGTTCAGCGTCGTTATTGATAAAAAATAGGTATTCACCTTTGCAATAGGGTAGGGCGAGGTTATTCCCACCTGCAAAGCCCAGATTTTGGTCGCTCCTCAAAAAATGTACTTCCGGAAAACGCTTCTTTATCATAGATTCAGGATTCTCTTGACTACCGTTGTCCACCACCCAAACCTCAACATGCTCATAGCCCTGTTTTTGGATACTTTTCAGCAAAGCACAGGTTACTTCAATTTGATTAAAGTTGACGGTAATAATGCTGACGAGGGGATTAGACATTTTCTTTTTGTACCACCGCAAAAGGCGTTTTTATTAATATTTTTAGATCATTTAGAAAACTATGCGTCCGATAATACCTAATATCCAAGGCAATACGCTCTTCTTGACTCATGTTTGATTGGCCACGCTTGGTCACCTGCCACAATCCAGTCATACCTGCTGGTGCCAAAAAACGAGCGCAACAGGCCTCATTAACCAAGGTTTCGGCCTCATATACTGGAAGAGGTCTATTGCCAATCAACGACATTTCCCCTCGCAATACATTGACCAATTGTGGCAACTCATCAATACTATATTTCCGGATAAAACGCCCGACTTTTGTTACCCTAGGATCGTTGGGTATCTTGACAAACACCGTTCCATCGGCATATTGGTTCATAAATCGGTATTCATCCAACAGTTTATCAGCATGGATGGACATAGACCTGAATTTGAAAAAATCAAAAAAATGATAGCCTGCTCCCACCCTTTTTGACCTATAAAATATAGGGCCTTTAGACTCCAACCGGATGGCTATGGCTACGGGAACCCACAAAGGCGAAGACAAAATAATTAAGAAAATAGCGCAGATAATATCAACAAGACGCTTTAAAGCAGGCATTTTTAGTTTAAACGCCTCTAGTTTAGCCGATTTTTTCCAATTTTCAAACTGAGGCTTATATTGATTGAGAAACAAGAGCCTCGTTTCCAATCGCTCCCATGAAATTGGGGTGTTATAACAATCGTCTATGCCATTTTGAAGCCAATATTCTATACTTTTATCGTTGTGTATCGCGCTGATCGCTACAATAGGCACTGCATATAAATCTGGGTGATTTCGCATCTGTTGCGCCAAATTAAAGCGGTCTTTAATGGCCCAATGAGCATCAAAAACGACCGCAAAAGGGGCTTGAAAATCATCAACAGATTCAACTTTGCTGGTAAGCCACTGCCAAGCCTCTAAACCGTTGTAGGCTACTGCGTAACCATAACTACTTTCATCGGTGGGTAAGTTTATCACATTGCCGCTCAAGGTGGGGTCATGACCTACAAATAAAACCTCCGGTACCGCAATGACAGATTCATAATGAAGTAAATGTTTGTCCATAAAGTGTTGTTTTTGCTCTAAAATTATCTAAAAACCTACATTTGTCTTGATGTTTTACTCTGACCTAATTGTGCTAGTTTCGTCTTTAAGGTCAAGGGATTAAAAGGCCGCTTGATATAGGTATTGACACCTGTTTGGGCGTACGAAAAATCATTCACTTCTTCACTGGCATCTTCACTGCCAATGACAATAATCGAAATATCTGAAAATAACCCACTTGATCTCAAGTTAGTGATAAGGTCTCTACGATCTGAAAGTCTAGCACCTACCACAATGGCATCTGGAATAATACCCTGCTGTAACCAATACATGGCTTCAAATCCATCTTTGGCACCCCTAACTTCGTAGTCTGCGGATAAGAAATTTCCTATCAATTGCCTGAAATCTTCATGTGGTTCTACGATAAATATACTTCTAACCATGATTTTGTGAATGAGACTATAAATTACAGAAAGGTCACTTAAATAGTGGATAATTGTAATGCTGATGGGTAATACAATTATTAAGCCAACTATGGAAGTCAGACATAAAGTTTCTGTGAAAAACGATGACTATTATGTATATTCATAACAAAAGATACGAATATACATACGAGAATACTGTGAGGAGGGTATGGATTAAAAAGAATAAAGGTAATACTATAAAATAAATTGACCCGTATAAAAGTGTAGTAGAAAAATACTAAATTATTAAAAGATATAAGTGCTATTTTATTTTAATATATAATTATATGAATTACAATACTTTAAACATTTATTATTATTTTAATATTTAAATTACTTCACTTAATTTGCTCGTAGCCACATATTTCACCACCTTTGCACTAATGTTAAAGATGTACGCAATAGAAATTCTATTCTGGGCTGGAGTATTCATAGTCTTCTACGCCTACTTAGGCTATGGCATCATACTTGGCTTGATCGTGTATTTTAAAAGGAAGTTACGCGTTGCCAAAATGACCCCACAAGATTTTCAGCCCCCTGTTAGTTTTGTGGTTTGTGCCTTCAATGAAGCCGAGTGGATCGAGCAAAAAATCGCTAACTCGTTGGAGATAGATTATCCCAAAAGCCAAATACAGTATATTTTTGTAACAGATGGATCTAGCGATGATACCCCTAAAATCATTGAAAATTACCCATTTCCAGCGGGCATCAACTGGATACTCCTGCACCAACCCGAAAGACAGGGGAAAATAGCGGCCTTCAAAAGGGCCATCCAGCAAATCACTACCCCTTTTGTGGTGAGTACAGATGCCAATACTTTGCTCAACAAGGAATCCGTACAAATGATGGTTCGGCATTTTGCAGAACCCAACGTCGGTGCTGTGGCTGGTGAAAAACGAATTCACATGGACGTAAAAGCCGATGCAAGCAGTGCAGGAGAGGGTATTTATTGGAAATACGAAAGCATACTCAAACAATGGGATGCTGAACTATGGACAGTGGTAGGAGCCGCTGGCGAATTGTTTGCATTTCGTACGGAGGCATATGAACACGTCCCCGACGACACCATTGTAGAAGATTTCTATATGACCATGCGCATCGCCCAAAAAGGCTATCGAGTCATGTATGAGCCACAAGCCTTTGCCGTAGAGTCCTCTTCGGCCAGTGTTAAAGAAGAACTAAAAAGAAAAATCAGGATTGCCGCCGGTGGACTCCAAGCATTTGTTAGGTTGGCTGCATTGCTCAATCCCTTCAAATACGGAGTACTTACCTTCCAATACGTATCCCATAGAGCCTTGCGCTGGACATTGGCTCCCCTATTGCTTCCTATCATTTTGGTATTGAACTTATTCCTCTTAAACCAAGGAAAACCGCTATACACCTATATAATAGTCATTCAAGCAATCTTTTACGCGGCCGCACTCATCGGGTATCTACTTGAGCAAAGGCAGATGAAGGTAAAAGCCTTTTTTATTCCGTATTATTTTTGTATGATGAACTATGCCATGTTTGCTGGCCTTTTCAGATTACTGCGAGGCAACCAATCCGTGCTTTGGGAGCGCGCCAAACGCAGTGGAGAATCAAACAACCCTTAATGTGCTAAAGCACTACCTTGTACCTGTACTACTTGGGCTTGTACCCAGCAGCGTACTCATCAACCAACTAGATTCGGCTTTAATCAGCATATCCAACGCCTGATTGGCTTTGTGCGAAAACTTGCGAATATCGCGTACCACCTCACAAAACGTTTCCGATGATTCGCACTCTGCATTTACCTCAGCCAATTCATCCAATACTTTCAGTACAGGCTCCAGTTCCTTCTTCTTCCGGTGTATCAATATTTGACGAAACACCTTCATCATATCTTTCTCCGCATAATAAAACTCCTTACGTTCTCCCACCCTCAGTTGTTTATACACAAGACCCCAGTCTATAAGCGCCCGTAGGTTCATACTTACATTACCAGTAGAGATCTGCAACTCAGCCTTCACCTGATCTGCTGTGATCGGTTCAGAAGAGATGAGTAGGAGGGCATGTACCTGTGCCATAGCAGGATTGATACCCCACCCTCCAGACATAGTTCCCCACGATTCTATAAATTTTTGTCGTCCTTCTTGTATATTCATTACTCTTAAATGCAATTTTCGAGTTTTTGTTCGCTTAATTTAAAAATAGTGAGGACATTTCAATGCTTTACTTCATCATCTCATCAATACGTTTGCTGATAAATGATTGTCCTTCAACAATACTTTTCAAGATTTGAACATCCACCACAAGTTTGGCCGTTTCTTCTGCGCTCAGTTGTTCGCCCGCTTTCAGTTTGTCCAATCCTTTTTGCAACTCCTCAACGGCTACAAACCCACGATCGTTCATCGTGGAAACTTTGCTACCAATACTTTCAATTTCGCGGGCATACTTTTCCTTTGATAGGCCAGCCGCTTTATTAAGTATCGCTTGGCTATTGCTAAGTGCCGCTTTGCCTTCCGCAAAAACTTTTGCCGCCTCAGCAGCATCAAATACTGGTGCTGCAGGTGTCGTCGCTGCCTCCGAACCCGTACTACTGGCTGGTTGACTGACTGCATTGGTATTGCCTGCCTCGTTTTTGCAGGCAAAAAAAACAAATAACACAGAGGATAAAATAAATAAGTGTTTCATAACGTAAAATAATATAAATGTTTAATTATGTAAAAATGACAAATAGATGAATCAAAAAATGAACTAATGCATTGATTATCAATAACAAATAATCATATTATATCAGCACATTTTGATACCGCAAAGGTACGTCAAAGAAATAATATGAGCATTAACAAAAAAAAAATCATTTTTTTTGTATCATATATTACAACTCATATTACCTTTGCATTCTATTTTCATTTAATCCTGTATTATTTTCTCATTTTGACTTACCAAAAGTTTAATGATCCCTTCGGTTTTCCTTTCCAGCCTAGGCATCCTAATTCTACGTACGTTAAAATTTTAACATTTACAGGAGTATGAAATTCTGACTTTGGCATTGTTTTTGCTTTAGTTAGTACAAGAACAACAACCGTATTTTTTTTGTAATCCTGTTTATTTAATCTCATGCGTAAAGAAACTACACTATATTATTATATAATGTTTTAAAGTCACCATCCATTGCGACACGTCGCGATAGATGGTGACTTTTTATTTTATCACATCAATATTTTTTTAACTAAATTTAATTTATTAACATGATCCAATCAATTCTGAGCAAAGTAATGGGGTCTGCTTCACGTACCAGTGTAATGTTGGTATTGGTTGCTGGTTTTATTGCTTTCGGCGGAACGAGTGCTGTGGCACAACAGGAATCTGCAAAAAGTAAGGCAAACCCTTACGCATTGCAGGCTACTAAATTGGGACTAACTGTTTATCAGTTGGGTACTGCTACACAAAATCAGATCGAAGCGGGTAAATCAACCCTAACTTCTAACACAAACGCGCTACGCGGCACTTTGAATGAAGCCTCTGCGGCTTTGTTGAAATTCCGGTACATGTACCAATCATCAGTTTTGGCTGATGTTACTTACGATGTAGCACCTGAGATTTCTGCTATTGAGCGTTTGGCATCTGCCAATGCATTTGTAAACAATGCATTGAGCCAAGCCCAGCTATTGGTAGAGTACAACACAGTAATGTCGTACTTCCAGTAGTCTTAACATTTTTTTTGCCAAGGCAAAAGCCTTAGCAGTACAATCAAAAATTTATTTTACAATTTTCTTCTCTCATGAAAAAAAGTATTATCGCAACTTTTCAGTGTTTGTTGGTAGCTTTGATGTTTTTGGGCGGTACGAATAGCGCGATGGCAGGTATTGTCGTCACGATGAATTCACCAACTCCTTCTTACACAGCGGGTATCAGCAACACTTTCACGTTCAATGTAAATCTGAACTATACAGGTGCAGAGTATGTTGATCGTTTTCAATTCGTATTGCCTGCGGGCGTAACTGCTACCGCTGCCACACCTGCATCTGGTGGTGGTGGTTGTGGTACAGAAGCCGGTATCCAGACTATTGCTGGAGGGGGTTCTATCGTATCATTCACAACTGCGGGCGTTCCTGCCACTGGTGCTTTTGCTCCAACTGGTTGTGGTGTTTATGGTTTCCCTAATCCGTTGGACCTTGTGTTCACGATCACTGCAAACGTTGCGGCCTCTTTCTCTGGCCCATTGTCAGTGACGTTGAACTCTATTGGTGACGGATTTTTGTTGCCAGCAGGTACTCCTGATACAGACGTAGTTGCTATCCAGCAGAACATCCCATGTGATTTGGTTTGCCCAGCAAACATCACATACAACTTGGATGCTGGCGAATGCGAACAGGCACACAACTACAATGTTACCTCTACTGGTAACTGTACGGTTTTGGTACCTACGGCTGCTTCTATTACACAGAACACCAATACTACGATCATTCAAGATGCTTTGGATTGCGCAGCATCTGCTCCTACAAGCCAATGGCGTGCATATAGTGCCTTGACTGGTGCTTTCACCATTAACTCAGTTAAAGTAGGTTCTTTCTTTGCTGGTTCTGGTCAAATATTTGTATATACCTACACAGGTGCTACAGGTGGTGCTAACTTGAACATTGCACAGATGACCTTGGTTGGTCAGTCTGCGGTTACAGCTATGGCTGGTGGTCAATCAACACAGACTATCAACCTTACTGCTGCTACGGTTATCCCAGCGGGTACTAACTTCGTAGTAGAACAGCGCAAACTATCTGGCGCGTTCAGTCAGGCTGGTAACTACGGTGGCCAATCTGCTCCGTCTTACATTACTTGTCCTGTAGCAGGTATTACTGTACCAACTAGCTATGCTTCTTTTGGTTTTGGTTTTATCCACATATTGCAAGTATTGAACGGCACATTGTTGTTGCCTGCGCAGCCTAATTTGGTACAAACTTCTGGTTTGCCAAGTGGTTCTTACTTCCCACGTGGTACTACAACCAACTGTTTTGCACTGGTCAACCCAGTAACAGGTGCTACAATTGATGCTTGTTGCTTCGATGTAGTAGTCAACGAATTCGCCAACCCAGTTGGTTCATTGATTTGTAATGACCTATCATATGTATCATTGGACGAGTTCTGCTCAGCAGTAATCGGTGCTGACGATATTTTGGAAGGTGGTCCTTATGGCTGTTACGACGACTACATTGTAGAACTTGACAAGACTGCACCATTTGGCAACGGTCCTTGGGTTCCTGCAGTATTGGGTCCTGGCGACGTAGGCAAAACCTACCAAGTACGGGTAACTAACCCTGACAACGGTGTTAAGTGCTGGGGTAACGTTAAAATCGAAGACAAATTT
>JANMMZ010000002.1:0-40380 GCA_031373665.1 Saprospiraceae bacterium
TTGTTTTTCAGTTTGCAATCAACATCAATAAGCAAACACCTTTCTTGGAGAAAGTTCCTAATATACTGTAAATCAAACCTTGTCGTAAGAATGTCGTAAAAATGGCGTAGCGGACTTTTTACTTTAATATTTTGTAAACGTAGTTTTGCCTTGTCAAAAAATGACAAAAAAATCACCACTTACAATGACAAGAAAAATGCAAAAAGCCATCTATTTATTCCTCTTGCTTTTACTCAACCAAGAGATTTTTGCTCAAGAAAATTTGCCAACAATCAAAGCGAACTCACTTAATGTTGACATTCGAGTTGATGATGATTATTTTGCAAAAGGTGGGTGGACATTAGACCCCACTAAAAAGCCTGACATATTTTCAATTGGTAGCAAATGGTTGTATGAAGTCAAAAAAGTAACTTTCACAACGGACATTGATTCAATAACCGTTAGCATACACCCCAACAGTAAGTATAACTTCATAATACTATTGAATGAAAAAACACCGTGTTACATTCAAATTGCGACCCTCTCTAACCCAATATTTATGAATAAGAAAATTGTAATCCCGTTATTACTTGGGCTTACAATTATTTTTATTTTGCTTTATCACTATAAGACCAGGATTAATACCAAGAGATTTTTATACTTTGGCTATGCTGCACCTCTGCTTTTTTGGTGTATGACACTTTTAAGCGGAGCTATTCACGGAAACTACAATCACTTTAAAAATGTTATTAGTGAGTTAGGTGCAATTGGGACAAAATCAGAAATTTTCACTTCTTCTGTATTAATAATTCTTGCACTCTTATGTATATTATTTTCAATAGGCTTTTATAGAGCTTCACAGAAATTTAAGTTATCTGTTATTCCAGCAATTTTGTCTTTTAGTATGCCGATTACAATGATTTGGGCAGCTACATTTACATTAGGAAATGAGTTTCATAGTTTGACAGGACCGTTGCCATTTTTAATAATTTTCGGATTTTTATTGGCTTACCTATTATGGAAAAGAAATAAAGTATTTACAGAAGTAAGTAATATTTCTTTACTTAGTTTTATTATTTCGTCACTTATTTTGCTTAGGTTTATAAAACCATTTGGCTATGAATATGAAGGACTAATTCAGCGGTTTTTTTACTTGGCTTGGACAATTTGGACAATTTCAATAACATATTATCTTTCAAAAAAACTAAAAGAAGTGACGTGAAGAATTACGAACGCACAACGGGGTTTTGCAATATTGGGGCGGACGGAATAACAATGAACATTTGTAATTCTATATGGCATTTGTTCGGGCAGACGAGTTTCAATTTGGCTTTTTGTTGTTATCTTCATCATCAGTTTTTCAATTGGGCATCGGTTTTGGGCGGACGTTTTTCAAATTCCCCAACATCGCAAAGCCCTACCGTTGCGCCGCAATCCCTTCGGGATCGGACGTTAGCGGTAAGGCAACAACCACAACACATTGGCGACAAAATGAACATAGACACAGTAAAAAAATATTTGCTTAATTGTTTTCTTTTGACTCTTCCAATTATGGTTTGGAATATTCTCTTGTCAAACAAATTACCTAAAGAATTTCAATCAGAAATATTTTGGAAAGACATTCCATCTTTCTTAATGTATGGAGAAAATATTTCACGGACAATAGTCTTCATGTTGATATTAATAATGCCCTTAAGTATTTCGACAATTACACAAAAGAAAGGGCTATTTTTATATGTAGGTGGGACAATGTTATATTTTGCCTCTTGGCTTGCCTTGATTTATTTCCCCCGCAGTGGTTGGAGTAATAATATTTTCGGATTTATGGCACCTGCATACACACCATTGTTATGGTTAATGGGTATCGGACTAATCGGAAATTCATTTTATTTCAATTTGCCATATCGACGTTGGTTTTTTATTTTGATTTCAATCGTATTTCTTATATTTCATAATTTTCACACTATTACAATATATTTCAGGACACATTAATTAACCGGTATGACTACAATTAAATTTGGACACCAAATGGCCCTACCGCTAACATTGGGTTTTGTGCAAGTGTGGCTGGACAAACTAACATCAGCCAATTGCAAATCCAATCTGTGGTTCGGGCTTGACAATCAACTTTCAACTTTAGTTCTTAATTTCAACTTAATATTTTCAGTAAGTAGCGGCTGTGGCCGGACGGAATACTAATGCCACACCTGCACAAAGCCCTGCCCTGCCCGTTAGGCATAATACAACTCGACCCACTCACCCAAACCAAAATCCACACCTATCTAAAAAAACATAGCCACCATATCACCCGCTACCGCACCACCGCTACTGGCATTTTAGGATCATAAGTGCCTTTGATGACTGGACTCTGGCGATTGCCAGTATAGTCGCGTACATTCGCATTGATGAAGTTAAATAACTCCTCAATGGTGACGACTTTGTCTTTATTGACATCGCCCTCGCCCTTGAGGCCACGGATCAGGAAGTGACTGAATACGCCTTGGCGTAAGCCGCTTGATTCGAGAGAAGTTTCGTCTGCTTTTGACGACATGAGCAAAGCTGTGCCAGACACCGATTTTGCCAAGTTGGCATAGTACTGCAATAGAAGGGGTTCTGTGTCGCCGCCAGAGCGCATGGCGATCAAACTACCAGAGTGGCAAGCATCGGCCAAGCAAAGTTTAAATCGCGCCTTGCATTTATTGAATGCTGCCGCTATTTCTTCGTGGGCTATTTTATTGTTGTAACCATCGAAGTCAATGGGTAAGAAAGAGCCATTGAGGCCGTGACCGGAGAAGTAGAACACCACCAAATCGTTGGGAGCAGCCTGCGAAAATACTTCATCCATACTGGCGAGTACGTTGGCACGGGTGGCTTCTTCATCTATCAAGATCCGCACTTGTTGGTCGGGCAAAGCCCCTCCTTCTAGGCTTTTCAAGAAAGCATAAAAGCGGTAAGCATCATCGTCGGTATAGCGCAATACAGGCATGTGATCGTAAGCGGCTACGCCTACTACGACGGCCCATATTTTAGATTGCGGTATTTGCACCGCTGGTGATGCAGGTACCTCGGTTGTGACCACCACTTCATTAGGTTTGCCTGTCACTGGTTGATAATCAGCGGGTTGATCTTTTCCTATATATTCTCCACCGCGCCAGTAACCATCCACGATGGTGCCATCGCGCAGCTGCAAAACACCTTTCCCATCAAATGCGCCTTCGCGCCATTCGCCTTGGTAGTGGTCGCCATTGGCGTAGGTGCAGATACCGATACCGCTGGGCAGTTCATTTTCAAAATCGCCGACATATTTAGCAGATCCTGCTTTATAGACGTAAGTGCCTTTTCCGTTTTCGCAATCGCCTTGTACGCAACCAGTTTTGCCGCTTTCTACCATGCTAGATCCTACAAATTCGCCTTGGCGCCATTCGCCGGTTTCTTCGCCGCCAGCCTTCAATATCCGCGTACCTTTGCCGTCGGGGTAATTCCCAACAAAAGTACCCACATATTTATCACCATTTGAAAACCAGAAAGTGCCTTGACCTTCAAATTTTCCATTGACAAAAGTACCTTCATACTTGCTACCATCAGGGTAAGCGAATACGCCTACGCCGGTTTTGCAATCGCCCGTTAGGCATCCAGACTGTATGTTGGTGCCATCGTCAGAGCGTTCTTCTTTTTTCTGGGTGATGTACTCTTCCAAGACATTGCCACTTTCATCTACTGGCTTGCCTTTTTTCCATAATCCAGTCCGTTTGGTACCATCGGCATAAGTTTTAGTGCCTTTCCCTTCGGGGAAACGCGCCTTCCATTCGCCACTGTATTTGCTGTTGTTGGTGTAATAACAAACGCCGATGCCATTGATTTCACCGTTTTTGAATTCGCCTACGTATTTGGCTCCTGATGGATAGACAAACGTGCCTTTCCCATTTCTACAATCGCCTTGCTGGCATTGTGCTGATAACTGGATAGCGAAAGCGGATAGGAAAAGCGTGAGTATGGCCGAAAAAAAATGTTTGAGCATGTATGTTTTTAATTAGATAACCATGTTTGGTTAAAAGCATCTACTAAACTATAATTGGATAAAATTATTGTTTGAACTGGTATATGTTCACTTGATCTGGATTTAATAGCATTATTTTATGCCTCCCGTTGTACCATTGTCCAGTGGTCGGCAATGTCCATATAGTAGGTTTGAACGCCCCGATCCGTTCTACAATGAACTTATCTTCATGAATATACACCAATTGATTATTGATGATGCGACCATTGGCTACTGGGGCTGTGGTGACTTGGATTCGGTCTGGCTGTGCAAACAGATCAAAGATCCAAACCCTTTTTTGGTGATCTGACAGCACCACCCGGTCAGTGCATTCTATGAGTGCATCAGGGTTTGAAGGGGGCGACTCCAATTGATTCATAGATGGGCTCTCAAACAGTGACTTACCATCGGGAGTCAATTTGTAGAGTTTGAAGGTATTGGAGTCGTATATCCAAATATTTCCATCAGAGGAGATTCCGATGCACGCAACTTGCTGAAACCCAAGTTCTGATAGCCTTAACATGCCCATTTCGGTGAGGTTTCTATCTAAAAAAACAATGGTTTGAAAGTCTTGATACCACAACAATGGCCGCATCGGATTGGTGGCATCTATATAGGTGGCACGTCCGAGCCGTTGGTTGGTATATTGGGTCACCAAACGGCCAGTCGAATCGTATTTTTCAAGCGTATTGGCGGTATTGAGGATGTATATATTACCAAGGTCATCATCTGTAACGGCTCTTGGTTTCGCTTGAATACTTTTGACCAAAATAAAACTATCACGCAGCATACTAGCGGAGAGCGGCGACACGATAAAACCGAGAACAACCATATAGATGGTGCGAAGTAGCATTGTTGAATAAGTATGAACGGTGATAAATCTCGTATTAGAATAGGTAAAAGATGTTGTTACCTTTGCAACACAAACGAAGAGATCAGTAAGATGTTTTAAATAAGATCTTAACGACAAAATTAAATGCATATAGCATGAATTGGGTGGGTGATTAAACATCCCTTCCGTTCATTTGTTATGGATGCTCACAAACAAGGAAAAATATGATTGAAATCATAAAAAAATCAGAGCAAGGCTACGGAGCCTTCAACGGTGGAGAAATAGTAGAGAATAAGCCTATCGGATTCCCACAAGATAATTCAAAGTTACGCCCTTACTCCAACCTGTTTTATTGGGCTCATGCCAAGGCTGTGACCGATAGCACCATTGGCTTGCACCCGCATAAAGGTTTTGAAATCTGCTCTTTTGTACTCAAAGGAGAGATCAAACATTATGATACCCAAATGCGCGAATGGAGACCCCTAAGTGCTGGTGATGCACAAATCATCAGGGCTGGAAATGGAATCAGTCATTCAGAATTCATGGGCAAAGGTTCGGAGATGTTTCAGATTTGGTTTGATCCAAATTTGTCCAAAACCCTACGACAGCCTGCTAGTTACGATGATTATGTGGCGGATCGGTTTCCTACCGAATCGCTCGATCATGTGCGCATCACCAATATTGTTGGTCAATCAAGCCCTTTTGTCATGGATACTCCGGGCATTGCGGTGCAACGGATCGAAATAAGCAGTGGAGGCACGCACCACCTTGCACTTAAATCAGGTCAAATGGCCTCTATCTATATTTTGGATGGGGAAGCCCTCATCGGTGGCCAGTTGGCCAATACTTCCGATTTTGTTCGCCTAGGCCAATCTACGAATGTTGAAGTTCAGACACTTGCAGGTGCTGAAATATTCATGATTGTCTCTGATGAGCAGCCGGACTACCAGACGTATGCTTAAACAGTGGAGAATAACCTCCTAATTTTGTCATAATTTGGCATTTCAAACCCGTGGCAAGCATAAACGGCATATTTTATCCTTGTTCGTTGTACTTTTGCACTGGGAAAAATTGCCCTTTGGTACTAAACACACTCACGCATATATGAAATTATTCACTGTTTTCGCCTTAACCCTACTTTTCACCTTAAATACTGGTTTTGCCCAGCAAATCGAAGAAAAAATCTTGCGCAAGCACGTCGCTTACTTAGCATCTGACAAACTGAAAGGACGTGGAACAGGCAGTGCCGAAGAGCGTAAAGCGGCGGCATATATTGCTAAGCAATTCAAAAAGATAGGCCTCACCCCCAAGGGCGACGCCAATACTTGGTTCCATCAGTTTGGATTCAAACAAAGTGCCGACCCACACGGAATGTCCGAAGGCAAGCAACTTTATTGCCAAAACGTGGCGGGCTATTTGGATAATGGAGCCGAAAACACCATCGTCATTGGAGCGCATTATGATCACCTAGGTTTGGGCCACGATCACAATTCATTAGAGGCCAATCCAGAAGGTAAAATACACAACGGTGCCGATGATAATGCCAGCGGTACAGCGGGCGTGATCGAATTGGCGCGTTATTATGCCAAAAACGGAATCAAAGAAAAACACAATTTCTTGTTTTTATGCTTCTCTGGTGAAGAACTGGGCTTGATCGGCTCCAAAAAATATTGCGACTATCCGACCATTGATCTAGCAAAAGTGAGTTTTATGATCAATATGGACATGATTGGCCGACTCAATGCTGAGCAAAAACTTGTGGTGGGCGGCGTAGGTACTGCCCCTGATTTTGTGCCCGCTGTGAAAAGCATACAAAGCGAACTCAGTATCAAATTGGACAGTGCCGGCGTAGGCCCAAGTGACCATACTTCCTTTTATTTGAAAAACATACCCGTCCTATTTTTCTTCACTGGCCAACATGGTGACTACCATAAGCCTACGGATGACGTTGAAAAAGTAAACTTTCAGGGAGAGGGCAAAGTGCTGAACTATGTAGTGAAGATGATTAATGTATTGGATATGCCATCCAAACTAAAATTTCAGGAGACCAAAGCCAATAAGGAAGATACGCCACGATTTACAGTGACTTTGGGCATTATGCCCGATTATACTTGGGAAGGCGAGGGTGTCCGTGCAGATGGCGTAACCGATGGAAAACCGGCCTCTAAGGCCGGCTTACAAAAAGGGGATATCATCATTGGTTTGGGGCCTGCTGGCGTGAAAAACATACAAGATTATATGAAAGCCTTGGCTACCTATAAAAAAGGAGATGCCACCACGGTGAAGGTAAAACGTGGCACGGAAGAGAAGGTTATGGATGTTTCGTTTTAGGTTTTTAACAAAAAGCAAAGGGAAATGTAGTGATTTTGGTAACCTGAAGATTTACTCTTGCCCAACTGAAAAACAAGTATTTATCTTGTTTTCTCAGTTGGGCATTTTGTGTAGATGTCTCCCCTACGGTGCGACATGACAGACCGAGGGTTGGGCAATTTAGTACAGTCAATGAAACGTAGCAATTAACCAAATGCGGAATTTCGGACATTATCCAAAGTGGACTAGTAACCTTAATTCAACGACATTGCCCCTTAATCCACCTCAGTCACTTTCAACATATTCGTCGTAAAGCGTTTTTCCAAAGGCATAGAAGCCGTATTGATAATGATATCGCCTTTTTTCACGAAACCACTGTCTTTCAGAATATCTGTACAGTCTTCGATGGTTTCATCGGTACCCGAAAACTTGTCGTAGTAAAAACACTGAACGCCCCAAAGCAGGTTCATGGTACTGAGCATACTGGGGTTATTACTGAATATAAAAATACGCGTATTCGGTCTAAAACTGCTCACTTTGAAGGCAGTATAACCAGAAATAGTCATACCAGTAATGCCTTTTGCATGGATCTCTTCGGCTACTCGGCAAGCATTGAAACACACAACATCGGAATGAAATAATTTTGATTTTTCAACCGCGTGAGGGCGTTTGGAATTGATAGACGGCCAGTAGTGCTTCTCGGCTTCGGCTATGATACGGGTCATGTACTGAACCACCAAGGCTGGGTGGGCACCTACGGAAGTTTCGCCGCTCAGCATCACAGCATCTGCACCATCCAACACCGCATTGGCTACGTCGGTAGCCTCGGCACGGGTCGGAGAGGGGCTTTTAATCATACTATCCATCATCTGAGTGGCTACTATGACCGGCCTTGCAAACTGCATACAAAGTTGTATAATCTCCTTTTGAGTGATGGGCAACCGCTCTATGGGCATTTCTACGCCTAGATCGCCACGAGCCACCATGATTCCATTGGCAGCGCGTATAATTTCACGGATATTATTGACGGCTTCGGGTTTTTCGATCTTCGCCATCACCTTGGCGGCATGCCCGGTTCTTTCAATGGCCGCAAACACATCATCAAGATCGGAAGCGCGGCGCACAAATGAAAGGGCGATCCAACTAACCGGCTGGGTCAGGATGAACTCCAAGTCAGTCCGGTCTTTATCGGTAAGTGAAGGTTGCTTTACATTGGTATCGGGCAGGTTCACGCCTTTTTTGCTACTCAAAATACCACCATGTAGGGTTTTGAGCTTTACCGTATCTTTTTTATTGGTTTCTATTACCTCAAATACGAGTTTACCATCATCCATCATGATGCGTTCGCCTACTTCGGTGTCTTCCGCAAAACCCGGATACGACATATAAATCTGGTCAATGGTGCCGATGCACTTGGTATTGACAATCGTAATCACGTCGCCAGTAGCCAATGGGAGGGCATCATTTTCGATATCGCCAACCCTAAGTTTTGGGCCTTGCAAATCCGCTAAGATACCAATGTGTGTATTGTATTTTTCATTGATGGCAACGATGTGCTGGATCACCTTTAAGTGATCTTCGTGGGTACCGTGGCTAAAGTTGAGCCGAAACACATCCACCCCTGTGGCGGTGAGTTCCAAAAGTTTCTCGTAAGAGTTGCACGCTGGCCCTACGGTTGCCACTATTTTGGTGTTTTGTGAACCGTCTTTACGTATCATTTGCTTGTTTTTTTCAAGCAAGTTGCTATTTTCTGCCGTTATCATCAAGAATATCTATTAAGTGTAAAAAGTACAATAAGTTATTGTGCCGCAAAAATAGAGCCTAAATACCACAATTGATATATTAATCATATTTTTTTTTGGATAAATAATGTCAAAAACAACTTCTGTTGGTTGGATTTACTAGACAACCCTTACCTTTGGCAGATCATTCAATTGTAAGTTTTGTATTTATGGATCGCATTTTATTACGTTTCTCTTTATTTATCCTTCTGTTTACCCTTACGCAGCGAGGCAGCACCCAGTGTTTTTATACACTCATCATGGCCGATAGTTACGGTGATGGTTGGGATGGAGGGCAAATACTGGTTATTTCTGGTGCCAATATCAGTGCTTTTTCCCTTGATGATGGTTATGCCGATACGGTTCAGATACTTGTTACACCTGGTTTGCCATTGAGCATGACATGGGTGGACGGAGGTTTTACCTTTGATGTAGAATCTTTTATTCTATTGAATGACGTTGGTGATACGTTGTTTTTGGCAAGTTCGCCCCAACCCATCGTCTTTTATGAAGGGATTGGTGCGTGTGTTACTTGTGCAACACCGCTCAATTTCAACATTGAGAACGTTTATGATACACGGGTAAAATTGCGGTGGACACCCGACCCGAATAGCGTAAATTCAGCAGTAAATTGGAAGGTTATTTATGGGGTTCAAGGATTTTTGCCTCAAGACGGAGTAGGCGACACCATTACGGTGACTACCCCTAAGGTGACGATCACTGGTTTGCAGAAAAAAAGCAAATATGACGCATATTTAGTACAAAATTGTGGACCTGGCGATCTTTCTAAAGTAATAGGGCCGCTTTCTTTTGAAACCTATTGGACCAACGATGTTGGCATTTCAGGGGTTGTCACCCCTGTGAGTAAATGCGGGCTTGGGTTTGAGAAAGTGACGGTCATTATGAAAAACCACGGTTCGGCGCCACAATCGCTGATCCCATTCCGTTATTTTGTGAATGGACAAGATGCTGGAGTTGGTCAGCCAGGAGATGGATTCTATACTGGTGTACTTGGCAAAGACAGTTGCGAGATATTAGAGTTTGAAACAATGTTCAATTTTGAAGAACCTGGCGAATACCGCATAGATGTCATCACAGAAATGAACGGCGATGAAGACCTCCAAAATGACACCTTTACTTATTATGTAAACAATACATTGGAGGCTCCTTACGCCCAAGGCTTTGAGCAATGGGATGGAGGTTGGTTTGTAGAAACGGGTAGTGTAGCTCCCTCATGGGCTTATGGAACGCCCAACAAGGCTTTCATTGCTACTGCAGCCGAAGGCGAGAAGGCTTGGGTGACGGGCGGTCTCGCAGGGGCTTACAATATCAATGAGAAATCATACCTGCATTCGCCTTGTTATGACTTTTCGAGTCTTACCATCGATCCATATCTATCTTGTGCGGTGATCTATAAATCCGAATTGAATTCCGACGGTGCTTGGTTGGAAATATCATTCAATGAAGGCCAAACTTGGACCAAAGTAGGGGCTCAAGGGCAAGGGATCAACTGGTATAACACAGATGCACAATTTTGGAGCGGCCAAAGCAGTGGATGGGTCAATGCCCGGATCGTACTGACTGGAGCAAGTGGACAAGCCAATGTACAATTGCGTTTTGTATTTGATACCGATCCTTCAGTCATTGATGAAGGTTTTGGGGTGGATAATATCCGTATCTCAAACAATGTCGCCAAAGACTTAGCACCTGTATTGATCAAAACCCAAGGAGAATCTCAAAGTTTAGCCTGTGGAAAACAGGCAGATAAAGTGATCTTGACGATTGCCAATTTGGGCAGCGAATCCTTCACACCTACGCAATTGGCATATTCGATCAATGGTGGTATCCCTGTGGTAGAAACCGTAAATATTGCCCTCATCGCACCTAATGCTTCTTATACCTATACCTTTGTGGGTACTTTTGATAGCCGCGACAAAGAGTCATTGATCAAATGCTGGATTATTGCAAGTGGCGATCAGGTAGCACCCAATGATACCTTCCAATATAGGGTGAATTATGCTCCATTTGCTTTGCCGTTAAAGGAAAATTTTGAAGCATCAGAATTCCTTCCTGCCAATTGGGATACGAACCCAACCAACAGTGGCAATGTTTATTTTTCCGGCGCACATAGCAATGTTTCCAATGTCTTTGCTGTAAATTTGTATTCCAGTATTCCTAGTTTTACGCTGAATGCGCCTAGGGTTGGCTTGCTCAATACTGGCTCCGTCTTGAAATTTGACTACCGCATTGTTGATTATAGTTTCCCAAATCCCGCCACCATTTATTTGTTTGGTAATAAAGTGGATGTACAAATATCGAAAGACTGTGGATCTACTTATCAGAATGTATATACGATAACGCCTACCAATCACATCCCTTCTACCGATATGAAAACCATATCGGTCAATCTGACAAATTTTGAAAACGAAGATGTGAAACTAAGGTTCAAGGGTACTTATTTTATCGGTGATTACTGGGTTGACATTGACAATATCAATATACTTACTTGTGCAGAAAATTTCAATTTGAGTGCAAATGTATTAGTGCCTTCAGCAGGCGGTACTGGCCAAATAGCCATATTGACCGACGGTGGCAACGCACCCTACCAATATGCTTGGAGCAATGGTGCTACAACCAAATCAGTAGATAACCTATCGCCTAATACCTATACTGTAACTGTAACCGATGCTCTGGGTTGTACCGATGTCATCGTAATACCGCTGGGCGTATCGGCTACCGACGAGATTGCAGGATTATCGCATTTGGTTTTGTATCCAAATCCAAGTACAGGCTTGGCAACACTTCGTGCGGAGTTTGACCATGCGACTGATGTGGAAATGGAAGTTTTCAACATGCAAGGCCAAAGGGTATGGATGGGTCAGGTGCTGCACACCGATTTGGTTTCACAAAGCCTTGATCTTACAGCATATCCACAAGGGTTATATTTGGTCAGGTTGACCGCCGATGGGCAATCACTGAGCCGAAAATTATTAATAGCGGGAGAATAAGTACCAGAATTACTAACCTCCTGTGACTGAATCAAACATACCTTCTAATGGATGGCTATTTACCATAGTAGTGGTGATAGCACTTTTTCTGCCGCGTATCGTGACGGAAGGTATGTTTATGGACGGCCTTACTTACGCGGCCGTTGCCAACAATTTGGCTCAAGACAAGGGCGGCTTTTGGGATGCTGAATTTTATAGTATCTATGAAAAAACAGAACTATTCCAAGGGCATCCCCCACTCCAATTTTGGATTCAAAGCCTATTGTTTCGCCTATTTGGCACGAGTCATTGGGCTATAGAGCGCATTTATTGCGCCCTGATTTTGGGGTGCAATATTGCGTTAATCAGGTATATCTGGAATCGGTTGTTCTATACTGAACGTAGCCGCAGCCATGCTTGGCTACCTATATTATTATGGTATATCATTCCTACCGTATTTTGGGCCTACCCCAACAACCTACTGGAAGGCACTACCACTGTGTTTACACTGGGGGCTGTGGGCTGTTTACTTACGTTGTATCCCAGTGTTTCTGGGGTTGCGTCCTCAAATGCAGCCATCTATTTGGCCATAACAGGGTTTTCGGGTTTGGTGATGTGTGCCTTTTTGACCAAGGGACCAGTTGGGTTATTTCCCTTAGCGGTTCCTTTTGTCATGGCTTTTCAAGGCCGAAATGGGATTCGATACAGCCATGCTATTGCGGGTTGCCTTGGGTTTATAGGTTTATTTGCCGTGATTTTAATCCAAGATAAGGCGTTTGTATTTTTCGAAAAATATTGGGAAATACAGGTTCAAACGGCATTGTCGGGGGAGGCAACTACTGAATCAAATGGGGTTTGGGGGCGTTTTTTTCTATTAAAAGCCCTTGTTATTGAATTATTAGTGCCGTTTGCCTTGGTATTGGGCATTTACTTGAGTACGAAGAATGCTAAAAAAACGAATCCAGAAAGTCCACGCCCCCACTCGAACATCTTATTTTTATTGTTCATTGGGCTATCGGCATCGTTGCCGCTCCTGTTGAGTACCAAGCAGCGGGGCTTTTATTTATTACCCGCCCTCCCTTGGTTTGCCTTGGCCTTGGCCGCTTTGTGTCTGCCATGGTTGGGTGATGCCCCTTTTTTTAGTAAATATTCTCGATTGATTCGATACAGTTTGGGTGTGGCACTTCTTGGGGTACTGGCATTTTCATACACTGAAATGGGTGAAATAAGTAGAGAAAAAGACCTATTAACGGTCATCCACAAGATCCAAGCGGATCAAGCCGGAACGGGCAACATCTGTATTTGCGAAGGCGCCTTGGGCGACTACGGGTTGCATTCATACATCCAACGTTACGGCCTCTGGCGGCCTACCTTTGATTGTGCTACTGCCAATTATGTACTTTATGACCGCAAAGTGTGCGGAGAAAATTACGCCCAAGACCAGCATCCTGATGCTTGGGTACTGGCCAGTGCTGGTACTTGGATAGCCCTTAAAAAACATTGATGGCCAATGTTAACCTCCCAACAAATCATACAATTGGCTCCCGATACCAGTGCCGCCAAAGCCGGCACTCAATTGGCGGTTGCCTCCAAATGGGTGCGGCGAGCCGTGCATGAAAAAGCCATTTGGGGTGATTGTCAAGGTAGTGGAAAAGAACCCTACCAAACCATCATTGATTTGAGCAATATTGCTTTTAAATGCAGTTGCCCCAGTAGAAAATTCCCTTGTAAACATGGATTGGGCTTGTTTTTGCTCTATGTTGACCAGCCCAATACTTTTTCGGTAGAAACAGATTTGCCAGAGTATGTAAATGCTTGGTTGGAGAAAAGGAATGAAAAAATAGAAAAATCGGAAAAAATAGAGCATGAATCTACAAAAAACAACCCCGACACTGGGCAGCAAAAGCGGGCAAGTGCTAGGGAAAAGAAAGTAAGTGGCGGCATAGCAGAATTGAGGGCTTGGCTCAATGACGTGGCGCGTACGGGTATTGTGAAAGTGCCGCAAAGCCCCTCTCAATTTACGCGAAATATCACAGCCCGCATGGTGGATGCACAAGCCGGAGGTTTGGCCAATCAATTGCGAAAAATCAATAAAATCAATTTTTATAAGGAAGGTTGGCAACAGTTATTAGTGGCTCAATTGTCAAAAATATTCCTATTGACAGAATCATACCTTCACTTAGAACGCTTAGCACCAGCCATGCAAAGGGATATATTGGCCATGATCGGCTGGAATATCCCAAAGGAAGAGGTACTCGCTGGGGAATCAGTGTCGAATCACTGGGCGATACTTTCCAAAACCTTTGAGGAAGATAGCAACCTGCTCACCGAACGGATTTGGCTGTACGGCACCGAGACCAAGCGGTTTGCCTTATTGCTTAATTATTACGCGGGTGATCAATTGCCACCCAACACTTTGGTGGAAGGCACTACCATAGCGGCATCGTTGGTATATTACCCCTCCATATACCCTATGCGAGCCTTGATTAAAGAACAAGTATCCACGCACACTGTTTGTCCGCCCATTTTGGGCAGTGGAGACATGGTAACTGTCTTTGAAACCGTGGCAGCAGTGGTTTCATATTTTCCAGTGGTAGAAAAAATTCCGATCTTGATTCAACATGTGCGTATCGCCCTTCAAGGAGGGCAATGGTACTTGATGGATCAAGACCAACAGGGCATTGCTTTAGATAATACGGTCGAAATTTGCTGGAAAATACTGTCCACCACTGGTGGGCGATCCTTTGCTTGTTTCGCCATTTATGAATATGAAATGCTCCACATTCAAGCCATTTGGGTAGATGAAAAATACTATTTTATGCTATGAAATTAACCGACGAAATCATAAAAGCCGCCCTGCTTGGTACCGATAGATACTCCCCCCAAGTGCCTGATCCACTAAAAGAGCGGTATGAGGCTATCAAATCCGCCAAAGGGGATAAGGAAACCCGTTTCTGGGCGTTGGCTGCCACTACGGTCTTGTATGAATCAGCGGGACAGTACCCGCTCGACATCAAAACCCAGATACCTGAATCACCTGCCGAAACCCTACCGTTGGCGGCTGATGCCGTGATTTATTTGATGAAATCGGCCTTGCAATCCAAAGATGAGGTCTTTTTTCAATACCTTATCCACTTGTGCATTAAACAAGGCAAAGTCGTGCGGCCCGAACTAGTACCGACCTTGTTGGATACAGCCTTGGAACAGAAGAAAATAGCCGATTCTCTAGTTAAGATCTGCGGAGAAACAGGCCAATGGCTCATCAGCCTCAATGAAAAGTGGGCAGATTTTACGGTACCAACGGTTTCGGAAGATATTTGGGAGACAGGGACTATGGCTGAAAGGAAGTCGTTTTTCACAGACCTTCTGGCCCGTGATCCATTCCAAGCCATAAAAATACTGGAATCCACCATAGCCTCAGAAACATCCGATCACCGAGTTGCTTTTTTGGAAATATTGGTCACCAACCTTTCTCTTCACAACGAGCCGTTTTTCCAAACGCTCCTCAAAGATAAAAGCACCAAGGTGAGACATATGGCTTTCCAATACCTGAAAGGGTTGGAAGGATCCCAAATGAATGACCTATACTTATCCGTTTTGAACCAACTGCTCCAAATCAATACCCGAACGCTCACGCTCACGAAGACCATGCCTGATGAAGCCTTTTTTCAAACGGGGATTGAAAAAATAAGTTCCGAAAAAGGGGTAGAAGACCATGTTTTTCACGTTGCGCAAATACTCGCTTACCTGAATCCGACTACCTTTGCCAAGGCATATCAAATACCTGAAAAAGACCTAATCGAACTCCTGTATCAGCACGCCCACCAACGTATTTGGTTGCCGTATTTAGTTAGGGCCACCATCGCTTTTAAACATCGGCCTTGGGCTTTGTTTTTATTGGATCGGGAAGAAAAAATCAATATGGCCTTGCTTGATGTGATAGATGCGGCGGATAGGATTCCATATTTGGAAAAACTGGTAGAACAAAACGTCAGCGGGTTTGTACACTATATGATGGATGACGATTATACCCTAATCCCGACCCCATTGGCGACTCAAATGATGCAAGCATTGGCTAAAGATCCCTATCAAATAGCGCAAAATATATACAAACGGATTGCATTGCAAATGCCGTTTGAAATACTTCCGGTTTTGTTCACCATCGTCAATGATTATCGAGAAGATTACCAATTTCGGCACTATAGAAACCAAGTGGAAGAAATGTGTAGAATCATCAATACAAAGGAAAAATTATCTTAATATCATGGCTATCAATATTTTACGTCAGTTTGCCGAACATCAGTTTGCCGAAGAATTAGAGACACTCAAGCAATATGATACACTCACCAGGCCTGCCAATTGGCTGCTATCGCCCCAAGCCGTGGTGACTTACCTGATGGGAACTACCTTACCCAATGGGTTGGTGATAACCCCCAAATACATCGGAAATAAACGACTGATGGAGATCGCCGTAGCGACCCTCACTACTGATCGGGCGTTGCTACTATATGGTCTGCCCGGCACGGCCAAATCGTGGGTATCAGAACACTTAGCGGCAGCCATATCGGGCAATTCGAGTATGGTGGTACAAGGTACTGCTGGCACCAGCGAAGAAGCCGTCAGGTATGGATGGAACTACGCCCAATTGCTTTCGGCAGGGCCCGTGATAGAAGCCGTGGTGGAAACCCCAGTGATGAAGGCGATGAAAAATGGGCAAATTGTTCGGATCGAAGAATTGACCCGAATCGGATCCGATGTGCAAGATTCCTTGATCACGATATTATCGGAAAAACTACTGCCCATACCAGAACTCAATACTCAGATACAAGCCGTGCAGGGGTTCAATATCATCGCCACAGCCAACAATCGCGACAAAGGGGTCAATGACCTGTCCAGTGCCTTGAAACGTAGGTTTAATACCGTTATTTTACCCCTACCCGCCACAATTGAAGAAGAAGTGGAAATCGTACAGCAGCGGGTTTCTAGTTTCAGTAAATCCATTGATTTGCCCATTGAAAAACCTATTTTAGAAGAAATCACTCGAATTGTGACGATTTTCAGGGAATTGCGAGGGGGCGTATCCTTGGATGGAAAGACCAAACTAAAATCTCCTTCTGGGTCTCTCAGTACGGCAGAAGCCATCTCAGTAATGAACAGTGGGTTGGCATTGGCCCATCATTTTGGCGATGGAGAACTGAAGGCCGACGATATAGCCAGCGGGGTCATTGGTGCGATCATCAAAGACCCTGTTCAGGATAAAATCGTATTTCAAGAGTATATGGAAACTATTCTCAAGCAGCGCGATGGATGGAAAGATATTTATCGGGCTTGTCGGGATGTGGTGTAGTGTATTCGAGGTTTGTTGATGCCCTTGCGATATGCGTGCGTGATAGGATGGGAGAACGGATTGAACGGATTTTTTTCTCATCGTGAAGTAGTCTACAAAAAATCCGTTGTATCTGCGTTTCGTAGATCCGCATCATCCGCGTTCCCATCCTGCAATAAAAATCAAAACCCCTACACCAAACCAACGGTGCAGGGGTTTTAACCTAAAAGATACTGATTCCTCAATTTCCTTTCAAATATTCTTCTACCAATTGCTTGTAATACGGCTTCAAAGCGGGCGATACCGTTCGGAATTGCTCCACTTCGGCGCGGCGTTTTTTGAGGTATTCCTCTAAGGCCGGTGGTATTTTAGGTTGCTGTTGACGGGCCGTTTCTGCTTCGCGCTTTTCATCTTGTTCGCGCTCGCGCTCGGCACGCTCCTCTTCGAGCAGGCGGGTGAGCAACTGTTCTTGACGGCGCAAAGTCTCATTGTTCAAACGCTTATTCACAAGGTCTATTTCGATCTTGTTCATATCGTCCATCATCTCATCCAAGGCTTTATTGCCTTTGCCCTGCTCTTGTTTTTCCTTCTGCAATTGGCGCAAAGCATTGCGCAGTGCCGCTTGTTTGGCGGCCAATTGAGCAAACTCCTTGCTTTCACCTGCTTGTCCGCCGCCAGGGCTGCTGCCAGGTTTATTCTTTTTTTCCAGCCGCTCTTTCAGGTCTTTCATGATCTTATTCAAATCCTCCTGTCCCTTCGATAACTTATCTTTTGGCGATCCACTATCGCCTGATTTGTCGCCTTTTTTGCCTTTACCTGATCCTTTACCCGGTTTTTGGCAACTTTGGTCACCGGGCATCCCGCCAGCCATTTGCTCTTGCATATTCTGCATAGATTCGGCCAACATGACCGCAAGGTCATTGATGCTTTTCATACTGCGTTGCTGATGTTCGGTGGCTACACTTACTTGCCGTTCCTCCAACCGATCAATACTTTCCTTCAAAGAGGCTTTGATATCCGTTACTTTTTCGGTGATAATACCTGAAATTTGGAACTGCCGATTCGCCAAGGCTTGGAGGCTGTCTTCTACCAATTTGAAATCATCTTTGATCTTAAATTGCTCTTGAGCCAACTCCACATAGCGGGGCGTATTGATGGTAGCCGTGCTAATATCTTTCATATTCTGCTCTTGCCCAAAGGAGAGGCCGACCAAATTTTCGAGCAATTGACGGATGGTTTTCACATCTTCCTCCAATTGTTCTTTGGCGCTACCCTCTTTGTTTTGGCGCATTTTATTGGCCATGTTGCGCATTTTATTCGCCGCAGATTTTTGCTTTTTGCTAGCCGACTTATTCTCCTTTTTATCAATATTTTCCTTTGCGTCTTTCATGTCCTCCTTGGTGTCATTCATCTCTTGCTTATTGTTTTCGATCTTCTGTGGCCGCTTCAGATCCTTATTTTTCTCCATCAACTCTTCCATTTTTTTGGCCACTTCCTCCATTTTCTCATTGAGATCCTGCTGCTCTTTTTCTAACTCCTCATTTTGTTTGGCCTGATCCTCTGTCTCCTTAGCCAATTTGTCTTCCTCTTTGGCCATCTCCTCTAGTTTTTCGATCTGCTCATCCAGTATTTGCTCTACTTCCAACTGCTTATAAAGTTCTTCGAGGCGCTCTAGTTCTTTGCTCAACTCCTCATTATTTTGCTGCATATCCTCCATTTTCTCGAGCATTTCGTCCTTATTTTGCTCCTCCATGAGTTTTTGCATGTCTTCCATGAGTTTTTGCATCTCTTCCGACATTGTTTCTTCAAACATTTTCTCCAACTGCTCCTGCTTTTCCTGAAATTCTTCGGTTTGCTGATTGAACTCCTGCTGTTGCTTCTTATTTTGGTCAAAATTTTGCTTCGCCTCCTGCATTTGCTGCTGCAATTGTTTTTGACGCTGCATCAAACGTTCCATTTCTTTGCGCGTCTGCCAATCCATTTCTTTCTTTTGCAATACTTTCTCGCGCAATTTTTTAAGTTCTTCCTGTATTTTCAGGCTTTCCTTCAAGGCTTTTTGAAGATCTTCTTTTATTTCTTCCGAATTATCGGCTTGCTGCTTCTGTACCTCGTCCAAGGTCGGCATCCGGAACTGCATCACACCCGTACGGGCACTTTTAGCACCATTTACGCCATCATTGTCAAACACTTCAAAGTAATATTGAATTTCATCACCTGGCTCTAGTCCCAAGTCGCGCATATTCCAAGAGTAATCGTACTGAATCTGTTTGCCGCTACCTTTTTCCACCTTGATGGTATTCATAGGCGTTTGGCCGCTTTTACCCTTCTTGATCTGATAATTGAACGTAAGGTTTTGAAGGCCATAATCATCAGAAGCATCTCCGGCAAAGAATGACACTTTCATATCAGTGCTATCCTTAAACTCCTCCACCGATATTTGCGGGTGCAAATCGGGAATAATGGAAATAGTATAAGCCACAGAGTCGGCACCAGAAAGCAGTGCGTTGCTAAGGAATATTTTATAAGTTTCGTCTTTGTTGGCACGACGGCTGAATTGAAACAATTCATCATCGAATCGCTTGGCTTCCGCACCAGATTCCCCTCCAAAGCGCAAGGCCAAATTGTCCGTATTTTGGGCATTGAAAACCCACCCAATATTAGTGCCTTGTGGCACCACGAGGTCGCCAACGTTGGAAAGTTCTTCGGTAGCGCGGCCTATATAAGCCGGGAAATTCAGTTTGGTATTGAACGAAAGGATGTTCGGTTTGCGTAGTACTTCCAACTGGTAATCGCGGCTTTCTACCCCACCAGCAAAAAGATTGAAGTCTGCGTTTTGCTGAATATTGACAAATTTATAGGAAAACAGGTTGGCCTCTTCTTTTTGAAGCCTGTATTGTACGTTGCCAAGGTTGATAAACACTTCATTGGGCAATGCATCACCTTCTACTTTGACCTTGAGCAAATAATCAGAAAACTGCACTGCTTTAAGGCTATCCGCTTGGAGGATAAACTTGAAAGGGGCTGGTTTTTCAAATTTGGTGGAACTGTTCCAAAGGCGCATAGAACCTTCGCGCAAAATATTGGGTGCTCCAAATAGCAAAAACAACAACATCAATACTGGCGGCAATGCATACCGCAAGTACTTCCGATTTTTACCCAAGTCAATAGCCGATTGAAACGGCACTAGGCGGATCTCATTGCTTTTCTGATTGATACTGGCATTGATCAATTCTGCATAAATAGCATTGTTTGATTGCTGCTTGAGTTGCAAAATATTGAGCAATTTATCCTTCACATTGGTGAAGTGACTGCCAATAATTTGTGCCGCCTGCTCATGGTTGATCACTTGACCCAAATGAAAATAGTGCATCAATGGCAGTGCCACCCACCGATAAAGTGCCACGGCACTGATGCCAACAAACCCCCACAACATGGTGGTACGCACCCCTGTATTGAAGTAAAAATAATACTCCATCAGGTTGAGCAAAATGAAAAGCCCCAGCACTGCGCCGACGGTGTAAAGCGCACCGCGCAACAATTGGTTAATATAAAATTTGCGGATAAATCCGTCCAATTTTTCGATCAGTAGTCTATAATTATCTTGTGCCATATCTCAAAGAAACGAAGATTATAAAAGAGAAGTGCAAAGTAAACACTTTTTTGGATAAAACGTTGAATTTCAGATTTATTTAACACTGAATTGTCGCCTACGCTTAACATGGTTTTATCAAAAAACACAGAAAAGCGCAATGGGAACCGTGATTTGAACGTTCTCCTCAAAAAATCCATTAACTATGTACAAAATTACCTTTACAGCTCTTTTCCTCGCCTTTATCAGCGGCAATGTTCTTATAGCACAAGTGCAGGGCAATTTCAAAAGCAGGCAAAATCAAAATAATGCTCAAAATGAACAAAACTCTAATCTGTATAGGGGCAATTACAAGCCTACTGAAACAATTGATGTAGATAGGGAGACTTCGGGATTGTCCATTCAGGGGGAGAATGTCGTTGATTTTCAGATCAACGTACTCTCTAACCAAAAAGCCACTACCTATACGGCACTTTTCAATATCGTACAACTCGGAAAAACGGCTGACGAAACTAATACGGCTTTAAAAAACAGGCTTGACCCCCTGATAGCCGATTTAAAGGTATTGGGTCTCAAGCCTGAAGATATTTATGTGGATATGGTCAATTTTTTGCCTAAATTTGAGTATGATGTAAGCAAAAAACTATTTTCTAAAAAAACATTTACGGAAATACCTATCGGTTTTGAACTTCAAAAGAACATTCATGTGCGTTTTAGCGAGCCTGCTGTATTAGATCAGATCGTAGCCGCCGCCGCCAAATACGAGATTTATGACATCGTCAAAGTAGATTATTTTGTCAAAGACAGCAAGGCGATTTACTCGCAAATGCGTACTGCTGCCGTTTCCTATATGAAAGAGATCAAAGCAATGTATAAGGAACTGTTGCCTATGGACTCTGCATACGTTATTACTGGAGAAAATACGTTGGTCGTCTATCCAGGAGACCGATACAAAAGTTATCAGGCATTCAGCGGACAGTCCTTAGATGCCAACCAGCGCGCTGATGCCAAGGTTGAGCGGGTTGACAAACCCGTTTCGCAGTTTTACGATGCTATTCCGGCTAATAATTATGATGTTGTGATCAACCCAGAAATACTGGAGCCGTCAGTACAGTTTTCTCTGAACCTGACGGTACGCCTCACACTCAAAGAACGCAAGCCTAGTGTCGTAACCAAAAATCAGAAAGAGTTCGTATTGGTTACACCGACAGGAGAGGTCAAAACCTTGAAGGTGGATTAGGCTTTTTGCGTTCTAATCATTAGCCTTGTTTCTCCCCTCAAAAAAATAATTTGCCCCAAAACAAACTAGATCATCAACACAACGCTTACCTTTCGGCCATACATTTAAACAATACAATCCAATTTTATGAATGCGTTTTTATCTTTAGGTCGTTGGTTATTTGCCATTCCGTTTGCACTGTTTGGACTTTTACATTTTATGAATGCGGAGGCCATGGCCAACATGGTAGTACCCACGTACATGCCTATGAAGCCCGTTTTCGTAATATTATCTGGCCTTGGTATGGTCAGTGCTACGGTGAGTATGCTGATTGGCAAATACGACAAATTAGCCGCCACTTTATTGGGCGTATTTTTATTGCTTTTGGTTGTACTAGTCCATTTACCGGCTACTATGAATCCGGCTACTCAACAAAATGGTCTTACCCAACTAATGAAAGACCTGTCTTTGGCGGGTGCGGCATTGATGTATGCGCAGCACTATGCAAAAGACCGATCAATCATTGGTTAAATATGCTTTTTTGACGGCTAATTGCCAATTATGAGATTTTAAGTTCCTCTTATAGGGGAAAGTATGATATTCGCAGTCAATAAGGAACGGGTAAATATTAACTTATACTATTTAGCCGTTCCTAATCACTGTCGAATCACAAACTTTTACTTATTAAGCATGAACGTGACGAAAATCCTTACCCTACTGGGGCTGCTGTGGTGCTGCTCCCTCACTGCTCAATCTGCTTGGTCAGATGTAGCAAACAACAATCAACGACCTAGTGGAGAGCGGCGCATCATCCCGCAACAATTCCGCTATGTGTCCTTTGACCTCGAACAGTTAAACCCTATTTTGGAGTCGGCACCAGAGCGTTATACGCCAGAGGCAGCCGCCGAGGCGCAACCAATCCTCACTTTACCCATGCCTGATGGCACGGTTGGGCGTTTTCGGATCACCGAAAGCCCAGTCATGGAATCCGAGTTGCAAACCAAGTATCCAGAGATTAGGACTTATTCAGGTCAAGGTGTGGACGATCCTTCGGCTCGCCTAAAGTGTGATCTTACGCCTTGGGGATTTCATGCCATGGTGTCATCTGCACGGCACAGTACTGTATATATAGACCCATATGTGCATGGGAATACCGCTTATTACTCTGTTTATTATAAAAAAGACTATTTACCTGCCAAGGGTGATACACCCTTTGTATGCGGTACCGAAACCGAAGGACTGGAAGAATTAAGACTTGGAAGCCCACAGACCGAATTTCAAGGTGATTGCGTGTTGCGCCGTTATCGGTTGGCCTTGTCTTGCACAGGTGAATATGCCACATTTCATGGCGGCACCAAACCATTAGTTTTGGCGGCTATGAACACCACGATGAACCGTGTAAATGGAGTATATGAGAATGATTTTGCTGTAACGATGCGAATCATTCCCAACAATGATTTATTGATTTTCCTCAATGCCAGCACCGATCCTTTTGCCAATAATGACGGCGGCACCATGCTGGGTCAAAACCAAACAACCGTAACAACGACCATCGGTTCAGCCAATTACGACATTGGCCACGTATTCAGTACTGGCGGTGGTGGCGTAGCGGGCTTAGGTGTAGTATGTAGCACCAACAACAAAGCAAGGGGCGTAACAGGGGGAGGCTCTCCTGTGGGCGATCCTTTTGATATTGATTATGTAGCGCATGAAATGGGACACCAATTTGGCGGCAACCATACCCAAAACAACCCTTGCAACAACGTCGCAACAGCATCTATGGAACCGGGTAGTGCTTCTACCATCATGGGTTATGCTGGTATTTGCTCTCCCGATGTTCAAAACAATAGCGATGATTATTTCCATGCCATTAACTTGCAGGAAATAGGCAACTATATCACTTCTGGCACTGGTAATACCTGCCCCGTAAAAACCATCACGGGCAATACCGCCCCATTGGTCAATGCTGGTGCTGACTTTGTAATACCCAAAAACACTCCCTTCGCTTTGACCGCTACCGGAAGCGATGCCGACGGAGATACCCTCTCCTACTGTTGGGAGCAGATGGATCCACAGACTGCAACCATGCCCCCGGTGTCAACAAATACGGTAGGGCCTATGTTCCGATCGTTTAAGGCCGTGCCCTCTCCTACGAGGTTTTTTCCAAGACTATCCGATCTGGTGTCCAATATCAATTTCCAATGGGAAGAGTTGCCCAATGTGGCTCGTACCATGAAATTTAGGGTGACCATCCGCGACAACAACGATGGTGCTGGCTGTACAGAGGAAGACGATATGTTGGTTACTGTATCTGGAACCGCAGGTCCATTTCAAGTGACTGCCCCCAATACCAACATCATTTGGTTGGTTGGGGATACTAAGACAGTGACTTGGAACGTCAATAATACCAATGCTGCACCCGTTAATTGTGCCAATGTACGCCTATTGCTTTCTACCGATGGTGGCTTTACTTATCCAGTTGTTTTGGCGGCCTCCGTACCCAACAATGGAACAGCGGATGTCAGTGTGCCTAACAACCCTAGCAATACTTGCCGGGTTAAGGTAGAATCTATTGGAAATGTATTTTATGATATATCCAATGTAAATTTTAGGATTCAGGTGCCACCCTCCCCAACGTTCACATTGTTACCTTCTGCCAATAGTGTACAAATTTGCGCTGGGGCGACTGGCAATGTGTCGCTCAACCTAACTTCTATAGCAGGCTTTTCAACGGCTACCAACGTAACCGTATCTGGAGTGCCAGTAGGCGCTATCGTAAACATTGCGCCTAACCCAGTCACCCCAACAGGTACTGCAGTGGTGAATATCTCTGGCATCACTGCTGCCATGGCAGGCAACTATACCCTCGTATTCACTGCGGTAGGCGGTACAGTGACCCAAAGCACTCAAACCATACTGAATCTTTTCCCCGGCGCACCTTCAGCCGCGCCAGTTGTGGTGAGTCCTTTAGATGGTGCAATAGGGGTATCAGGTACGCCTATCCTAACATGGAACCTGTCTGCCTATGCTCAAAACTATCAAGTTGAAGTAGCCACCAATCCTTCATTTAGTGCTGGATCCATCATACTGACGGAGACCACTGCCAATGACAGCGTGGCCATTGCCAGTGCATTGACTGCTGGTAGTGTTTATTACTGGCGTGTGAAAGCAACCAATAATTGTGGAGAAACTGCTTTTAGCAATTTCCAAGCATTTCATGTGGACAACCCATCTTGTGGAAAAGTTTATAGCAGTGTGGATGTTCCAGAGGTTATTGCCGATATTGCAAGCACTTCTACTTCCGTGCTAAATATTGTTGATAACAAAACTATTTTGGATGTCAATGTAAACCTTACGATTGACCATACTTGGATCGGTGATTTAGATGCTGTCCTTGTATCGCCTAGTGGCACCAATATCAGGTTATTTGAGGGCCCAGGCGTACCACTTTCCCAATACGGTTGCGATGGTGACAATGTAAACATCACTTTTGATGGAGCGGCTACCCAAACTGCCGCTGATTTAGAAGATGCTTGTGGTGCTGGTGCTTATTCAATTTTTGGTGCTTATCGGCCTATAGATAACCTGAATGTATTGAATACAACCTCCAGTGCGGGTGAGTGGAAATTATTGGTAACTGATAATGTTGACCAAGATGGTGGCTCGATTATAGCGTGGAGTCTCGATTTTTGTTTTGATATACCAAGTCCAGTAGTTACCGTCATCAATAACAATCCATTGATCGTACCACAAGGCTTGACACAGGTAATTGCTACCAACAACCTAAGCATGACGACTTCTGGAACAACCCAACAAGGGGTGTTTACGTTGTTAAGTTTGCCACAGCATGGCACCTTGATTATCGGAGGTCTTCCACTGACTGTTGGAGCAACTATTACACAAGCGCAGATTAATAGTGGTGTATTAACCTACTTGCATAATGGAAACAGTGCAACGGTAGATGCTTTCCTTTTTGATGTGTATGACCAAAACAACACGGCTTGGATCCACGATGTTACGTTCAATATCATCATTGTGGTCAATGACTTGACCGCTGTTGCTACTAAAACCCAGCCCATACTTTGCCACAATGACAACACTGGTGAAATCACTGTAACAGCAACAGGCTTGAATGGTGAATACGAATACAGCATCAATGATGGCCCATCACAGACCAGTCCTGTATTCGGAAACTTAGCACCCGGTGCTTATTTTATTACAGTATTTGGTCAATATGGATTTTCTATTAACAACATTATAGTTTCCTTTTCAAATCCACCTGCCATCACGGCTAGTTCAAGTGTCGCTTCCGACGATATCACCGTGAATGCCACTGGCGGAACTGGAGCGTTGGAATATAGTTTGAATGGTATAGTATTCCAATCTTCAAACACCTTCAATGACGTTTCCAACGGTGTTTATACCATCACTATCAGAGATGCCAATGGTTGTACCACTACCATCGAAGCCATTGTAGCAGTCAATGTATTATTGGTATCGCTTACTTCCACTGCCACTATTGATTGTGCTGGTGAAAATACTGGTATCCTTGCTGTATCCATTGGTGGCGGACAAGCACCCATAGAATATAGCCTGAATGGAGGAGCATATCAAACAGTCAATACATTCGGAAGCCTACCCGCTGGTACTTATACCGTAACTGCTAGGGATGCTGGCGGCTTGATGGCTACTTCTAACACTGTAGTCTTAGTAGATCCGGTCGAAATCACAGCAGCCACCTCGGTAGCAGTCAACGTTATCACAGTGACCGCCACTGGCGGTACAGGAACCCTAACTTACAGCATCAACGGCATTGATTTTCAGAATTCTAATAGTTTTACGGTGCTGAGCAACGGCACTTACGCCATCACGGTGAAAGACCAAAAAGGATGTTCGATCATAGCCGCTGCCACAGTAGCAGTACCAATACTGACCATCAGTGCGGTAGGTATTTGGGTAGTTGATTGTTTTGCAGCCACCAATGGCAATATCACTGCTCAAGGTGGTGGTGGGGCTCCACCATACCGATACGCACTCAATAATGGTGGATTCCAAATAAATAGTTCATTCACTGGTTTGGGTGCAGGCATCTATGTGGTTAAAGTCAGTGATGCGATGGGTACGGTATCGGAACTCATTGTGACCATCATGCAGCCTGCTCAAATAGACATAACTGAAACGGTTGTTGGAAACGATGTTATGCTTGATTTTAGCAACGGGGTATCTCCTTATAATTATACCCTCAATGGCGTGGCCAATGCACCGCTGCAAAACCTGCTCGACGGTGTTTACAACGTGGTTGTCACTGATGCCAATGGTTGTACCAATACTGGTTCCTTCACTATTTTCTATCCACTGCTTAACATTATCAATATCAACGTGGTGGATCCTAACCCTTGTGATGGGCTGGCAGATTTGATCGTTAATGTGCAAGGCGGTACGCCTCCTTACCAGATCAGTCCAAGTTTGAATAACTTGCCCGCAGGTGTTTATACGGTTGTGGTAACAGATGCTTTGGGTGATTCAAAAACACAGAATGTTACACTTAATCCATCTGGTTCACCCACCGTGACGGCTAATGTGTCACTCAATACCGTGGTAGCAGCAGGTACTGGCGGTACGCCGCCTTATCAGTATAGCATCAATGGGACAACTTTCCAAGGGTCGCCTACGTTCCAAAACGTGCCCAATGGCTCTTACACGCTCACGATCAGGGATTCTAAAGGTTGTACTGGTACCGTAATGATCATGACCAGTGCAGTGATAGAATTGAGTACAGAATGGGGATTGAGTGTTTTGCCAAATCCAAGTACTGGTATTTTCCAACTACAATGGACCAATGCACCTGCTCAATTGCGGATGGAAATATATGATGCCGCTGGCAGAAAAATCCAGACTGTAGATGCACAGCCAAACGCTGCTGATTTTGCAACCGACTTAAACTTGACGAATTTACCCAGTGGGATTTACTTATTGCGGATGACTGATGGTAAAAGCAGCGGTGCTATGCGATTGGTGAAGATTTAGGATATTATCAAATGCTTGATGGAAGGAGATTTAGTGATGCTGATGAGTGGACACTATCTCCTTTCAATGGTTTATCCACTAAAAAAGGGGTGTATGGCTTTCGCCATACACCCTTTTTTTAGTGGAATAAAACTTATTAGGAACGGTACTGGAATAAAGGTACAGATTCAGGCTTCAGATTTTGGCCTTAGATTTTCTGTTTTTTGGGCATGAGCAGACGAGAAGCAAGTAAACCTTGCTTTTCGGGCGTGAACATGCGAAGCATACGCGCAGCTATTTAAGTCAAAAAAGAAGAAATATAGAATTAAAAGATGTGCATCAATTTGTATCTTTATTTCGGAACCGTTCCTTACTTACTCATAGCCTTAAATTTCTCCTCCAATTCCAATTCATCGCCAGGTGTATAACCGAGATGCTCATACACAATATTGCCAGATTTGTCAATCACCATCATAAACGGTGGGTTGTTTACGTTCATCGCCAACATCAACTCCCGTTGAGTATCCAGTATCACTCGGAATGGCCATCCGTGCTTTTCCACCACTCCTTTTACATTGGCCACCGTGCGGGAATCATCAATGCTTAGTGCGATCACTTCTACATTGTATTTTTCTTTCCACTCATCGTAATAATCGCTGATGGCATCCAATTCTTTGCGGCAGGGTGCGCACCAAATTGCCCAAAAACTAATGACGGTGATTTTGTCTTTCTGTACAACCTCTTGGATATTGATGGTTTGGCCTTCCATGGTTTTTACATTAGCCGAAGGCAATGTCTTAGATTGGGCAAATACCAAAACGGAAACCAAAGAAAGGGCTAGGATCAAAAAGTGTTTTTTCATGCTGAGTACTGATGAATATTGATGGATGAAAAATTCCCAATGACAAAAGTTAGTGGGTAGAAGCCACAAATATATGGGTACTTTCAGCATCCATGTCTCTGATTAACGCCACATTAACGTGGTGCTTTCAGTTTTAAATAGGCAAATGCAATTTCAAGACCTTTAATCTGCGCCATAATGTATAGTCTCAAGGTTTCGTAGTCGCCACGGGCGTGTTCTAGAAATGCAGATGCCTGCCCATATATGGCAGGGATCTTTGATTTTTGAATCAGGTAATAACCATCCAAGAAACTTTGGATTCCCCCAGAAATGATGAGGTTGGATACTTTGCATTGGTCGCCCAGATCAGCCACCAAGGTATTGGTCATTTCGACCATGTCTTCTGCCGAATGCCCCACTTTGGTCAGTTGTTCAAATATTTGTTGTTTCACTGGATCACTGCGCATGAGTTCCAGTTTAGCGAAATTGGTGCCTCCGGCAGCAGCAAATTCTACGGCTTCCAAAGGCAATAAGAGTAATTGCCGCAGGCTTTCGCGGCCGAAGCCTTGGCCAACCTCTTTTACGATAATCTTACAATCAAACAAGGTTAGTATCTCTTGAATCGTCTCTATGGGTGGTCTTTTGAATACATCACCTTCTGGCTGCATGGCCTCCTGTAAAGGATTTACGTGGATGATCAGGCCATCGGCACCTAGTTTATCCAATAGAATACGGATTCGATCTTCCTCCTTTGATTCCAGTAGTTTTTCCAACTGCGCTATGCCAAGGTTGGCATAAAGCGGACAGTCAGGGCCCATGATAGAGCGGACATCAAAATCGGGCAAATGATCGTCGCTATATAAAAGTTGTCGGCAAGAGCCTAATCCCATGCCCATGCCAAATTCGCCACAAGCCCTGGCAAGGTTGTGATTGATAACTTTAGCAATACCCGTACCGCCAGTCATACTCGATACCCAAATGGGGGTGCGCAATGACCTTCCCGCAAATGGGAATTTACCCAAACTGCCGCCAACAGGGTGTGCCGCCAAGAGGGGCTCATAGTAAAACCGCTGATCCAACTGTTGGGCGTTTACCTGACTTTGGAAGGCCAATTCTATATGATCCTGCTTGCGGGAGGTTGCCGTAGGATCATTATCTTGATTTATTGTAGTTGCCATCTTGCAAAAATATGGTATTTTTAGCCAGTTTATCAAACAATATGGAAGGCTTCAATCATAACAAAACCAAGTAACTAAGGTTTCGTATATTAAGGTAGAAATAATTGCGCGAACGAAAATCAAGAAAAATGCCTGAAAAAAGAACGATTAAATAAAAAATTGTACCTTTGCGCCCGTTTTTAGGCAATAGATGAGTTCAGATTTGTCTATTCCGCACATTATTTTTTCAAATCAAAACAGAAATTAACGGGATGAGTTCTTTAATAAACATACTTCCTTTTTTTGGTCTTATCGCGCTGGTCTATATGGTCATCTTGCAAAACTGGGTAGTTAAGCAAGATGCAGGCGATGCAAAAATGCAGGGCATTGCAAAAAACATTGCAGATGGTGCCATGTCATTCTTGAAGGCAGAATACCGCGTATTGGCGGTTTTCGTAGTGATCGCTTCCGCTCTATTGGGTTGGTTGAGCACACAGGTGGAGACTAGTCACCCATTGATCGTGATGTCATTCATCATTGGTGCTTTATTTTCAGCAACAGCTGGTTTCTTCGGGATGCGTATTGCTACCAAAGCAAACGTACGTACTACTCAGGCTGCTCGCAGTAGCCTCGCACATGCATTGAACGTATCGTTCAAAGGAGGATCCGTCATGGGTCTTGGCGTTGCGGGTTTGGCGGTATTAGGCTTGAGTCTATTGTTTATATTCCTTTACAACTTTTTCATGGGCGGCCAGTACGGTACCGATGGACACGTCGGGATGACCCGTGTGTTGGAAGTATTGGCTGGTTTCTCATTGGGAGCCGAGTCTATCGCTTTGTTTGCCCGTGTGGGTGGCGGTATTTATACCAAGGCTGCCGACGTAGGTGCCGACTTAGTAGGTAAAGTAGAAGCAGGTATTCCAGAAGATGACCCGCGCAACCCTGCCACTATTGCCGACAACGTAGGTGATAACGTAGGTGATGTGGCTGGTATGGGTGCTGACTTGTTTGGCTCATATGTCGCTACAGTATTGGCGGCTATGGTACTTGGCAATGCGGTGATCCGTGATTCACATGGTATTCAGGATCAATTTGGAGGCATTGGCCCCATTTTGTTGCCGATATTGATCGCTGGCTTGGGCATTATATTCTCCATTATAGGTATGTTGTTGGTACGTGTCAAAGACTCTGTTGAGGCAGACTTTAACTCTGTACAACGCGCCTTGAATATTGGCAACTGGGTAAGTATCATCATTACTGGTGTAGTTTGTTACCCAGTCATCAAAATGATGTTGCCAGAAACCATGACCATGAATTTATTAAAAGGTACTGTCATCATTCCAAGCAACAATGTATTCTTTGCGGTGTTGGTAGGTCTGAGCGTAGGTGCTTTGATCTCTGCCATCACGGAGTACTACACTGGCCTCGGCAAAAGACCAGTGATGGATATTGTTCGCCAATCTGCTACTGGTCACGGAACCAACGTCATTGCAGGTTTGGCTACGGGTATGATGTCCACTTGGATGCCTATCGTACTATTCTCTGGTGCTATCTGGGCCACGTATTCATTGGCAGGTTTCTATGGTGTTGCTATTGCCGCTTCTGCTATGATGGCTACTACGGCTATGCAGTTGGCCATTGATGCTTTTGGCCCTATCGCCGACAATGCTGGCGGTATTGCTGAAATGAGCGAATTGCCCAAAGAAGTGCGCAATCGTACCGATGTATTGGACTCTGTGGGTAACACTACTGCCGCTATCGGTAAAGGTTTTGCGATAGCCTCTGCGGCTTTGACCGCCTTAGGTCTTTTTGCTGCTTATGTTGACTTCACTGGTATAGATGGTATCAATATTTTCAAAGCCGATGTATTGGCTGCCTTGTTCTTGGGTTCTATGATCCCGGTTGTGTTCTCGGCTTTCGCCATGGAAAGTGTGGGCAAGGCTGCTATGGAGATGGTACACGAGGTACGCCGCCAGTTCCGCGAGATCCCAGGACTTCTGGAAGGTACTGGAAAAGCAGATTACGCCCGTTGTGTAGATATTTCTACCCGTGCCGCTATTCGCGAAATGGTGCGCCCAGGTTTGGTCACCATCCTTACGCCTTTGGCAGTTGGTTTCCTAATGGGGCCAGAAGCATTGGGTGGTTATATGGCTGGTGTTACGGTAAGTGGTGTATTGTGGGCTATTTTCCAGTCAAATGCTGGTGGCGCATGGGACAATGCTAAGAAATCGTTCGAGAAAGGCGTTGAGATAAACGGCGAGATGTTCTACAAAGGATCTGAGCCACACAAGGCAGCCGTCACTGGCGATACTGTAGGTGATCCATTCAAAGATACATCAGGCCCATCTATGAATATTTTGATCAAATTGACCTGCTTAATTGGTTTGACCATTGCCCCGATTTTGGGTGCTCATAGTGGTGGCAGTTCATCATCCATCACTCCTTCAGGCGATAACACTGAGTTTGAGCGTAAGGTGCAGGAGTCTTTGATCAAACAAAGAGAATTGATGCAAAATATTCCACAGTCCACCGGTGCTACCGGTGTTACAACCAATCCTGATGGAACTGTTACAGAGCGTCAAGGCAACTCTATCATCACGACTACTCCGGTAACTCCGGGTGGCAAGCCAGCCACACCAGCCAATTCGGTGAGGCCGCAGACGGAGGCAGAGTTGAAGGCCAATCCGCCTTCTTCGCCTGAGAAGTTGAAGGGTAATAGGTAATTAGTGCGAATCATGGGTTAAACATTCTAAGAATGCTTACTCATCAGATGACTTCGAGTCATCAGATGAGTAAGCATTGAAAATCAAAGGATTGCATCAACCCATGATTTGCATTAATTAAGATAATTACAAATATAAAGCCCTGTTTCTTACTGAGAGACAGGGCTTTTTGTTTTTAAACTAATCCGTTCGATCCGTTTCATCCGTTTAACCATCCTACCACAAGGGTATCTAAAAAATCCGAGTCCCCATGTGTACGCCACCCAGAGTATATGGGAACACGGATTACACGGATCTACGAAACGCGGATTATTACGGATTTCTTTCTCGTCGTGATGAGAAATCTTAGATTTTAATTAGGCAACTTTTCACTAAAATACCCAAACACCCAAGTGCCTCCAATGGCACTCAATAAAGTGACCAATACTACCGGAAAACCACTGCCAATCTGCGCAAACAATGGCCCCGGGCAAGCCCCCGTGATGGCCCAACCAATACCAAAGATAAGCCCGCCATAGATTTGTCCTTTGCTAAAGGTCTTGTCTTCAATGGTGATGGGTTCTCCTTCAAGTGTTTTCAAGCCAAAACGCTTGATGATTTGCACCGAAATTGCCCCTACTACCACGGCTGTACCAATCACCCCATACATATGGAAGGAGGTCATTTGAAACATTTCTTGGATCCTGAACCAACTAATGATTTCGGTTTTTACGAATACGATACCGAATACGATACCGACAATTAGGTATTTGATGTTTTTCATGGCCTAGAATAATTTAAAGATGAACGGCAATAAAATATTGGCCGACAAAAAACCGCCCGCCATGAAACAACAAGTCGCAACCAAGGATGGCCATTGCAAATTAGACAAACCCATAATGGCATGACCAGAAGTGCAGCCGCCCGCATAGCGCGTGCCAAAACCGATCAAAAAACCACCGGATACAAAGAAAATCAAACCTTTTAAGGTAAAAAGATTATCAAAGTTGAATAGATCACTAGGCATGAGACCCGAAAAGTCGGTGATTCCGTAGCCCACTAGCGTGGCTCGGGTAGCATCGGTCACTACCATTTGGTTAGGATCTTGAAGAAAATACGCGGCCAAAAAGCCGCCAATGCCTATACCCGCCACAAAAAACAGGTTCCAAGCCTCTTTTTTCCAATCGTACTTGAAAAAGGGGATGCCCGCCGGGATACAAGCAGCGCATATATGCCGCAGTGAGGAGGACACTCCGAATTTTTTGTTGCCCAAGAGTAATAAAACTGGCACTGTAAGGCCAACAAGGAGGCCACCGACGGCCCAATGCCAGGGCTGTTTGATAAGTTCTAACATTATTTTATTGTATTTTAGACTGAAGCGAGTCCCAAGAGCCGCCGTTGAAGACCGTAATTTATGATTAAGTATTTTGTTTTAAAGTGCTTGGACACACAAAATCTGTCCTTGGTACTGTTGTTTTACTGATTGCGGCATAACCACCCTCCACCTCCGTGAAATTTTCCCAGCCTCGCATTTTTAGGATGGAAGCAGCCATCATGCTGCGATAGCCGCCCGCACAGTGAATATAAAAATGCTTATCCTTTGGAAATTCGCCCAATTCTTCGTTGATAAAATCAAGTGGGAGGTTTTTCGCACCATCCACGTGTTCGCTTGCGAATTCGCTGGGCTTGCGTACATCAATCACGGTAATTTTTTCAGCGGAATAACGGTCTCCAAACTCAGCGGCCGTGATTCGCGTGACACTATCCACTTCTTTTTCGGCACTTTTCCAAGCCTCAAAACCGCCTTCGAGGTAACCAATCACATGGTCGTAGCCCACGCGGGCGAGGCGTTTGACGGTTTCAGACTCTTTGCCCGGCTCTGTGATGAGTAGGATTTTTTGTCGCACATCGGGGATGAGCGCACCGACCCAAGGCGCAAATTGCCCATCAAGGCCAATATTTATACTGTTGGGAATGAATCCTTTATGAAACTCTTGATTGATACGGGTATCCAGCATGACCGCGCCAGTCGCTTCGGCGGCGGCTTCAAATTCTATAGGGTTCAATCCTTTCATACCGCGCGCCATCACGGTGTCAATACCCTCATATCCCATTTTATTCATTGCTACGTTGAGCGGAAAATAAGCAGGTGGGGCTTGGAGGCCATCGGTCACTTCCTTCACAAATTCTGCTTCAGTCATGTCTGCCCGGAGTGCGTAGTTGACGGCTTTTTGATGGCCGAGTGAGTCGGAGGTCTCCTTACTCATGCTCTTGCCGCAGGCCGAACCCGCACCGTGGGCCGGATAGACCGTCACGTGGTCGGGCAAGGTCATCACCTTAGTACGCAGCGAATGAAAGAGCGTCGCAGCGAGTTGCTCTTGGGTCATAGTCGCTGCCTTTTGCGCCAAATCAGGGCGACCCACATCACCAATAAACAAGGTATCGCCAGAAAAGAGGGCAATGTCTCTATCATTTTCGTCGCGCAGGAGGTAGCAGGTGCTTTCCATAGTATGCCCAGGCGTATGCAATACTTTGAAGGTTAGTTTACCAACCTTGAATAGTTGGCCATCTTGAGCGATGAGCGATTCAAAATTGGTGCTGGCATTTGGCCCATAAACGATCGCCGCGCCCGTTTTTTGAGCGAGGTCAATGTGGCCGCTCACGAAATCGGCATGAAAGTGGGTCTCAAAGACGTACTTGATTTTAGCACCGTTTTTTTCGGCCTTTTTGAGGTAGGGTTCTACCTCGCGGAGCGGATCAATAACCACCGCTTCTCCTTCAGATTCAATGTAGTAAGCCCCTTGGGCTAGGCAGCCAGTATAAATTTGTTCGACGATCATTTTTATAATAATGTAGAATGAATAATATAAATTGATGAGGCTGTCTCATCCTTTAAAAATCTGTTCTTTGAAAACTACAAAATATGAAATTTTGCAGGGTCTGAAATAGCGTAAAATGGTCGTTCACCAAGCATTTTATTTTATGAAAAAAAAATTTCTTTAGCAATGATATACCCTCCCATGACCAATACAAACCAGCCAAATGCAGGTTTGAGTTTGTCGCCACTGATGCGCTTGGAAAGCGACGAGCCAATAAATATTCCGGCAATCGCAAAGGCTGAAAACGAGATCAAGAAAGGCCAATCCATCGTTTGATGCCCTAAGTCACCCAGAAAACCAACCAGGGATTTTGCCCCGATGATGAGTAAGGAGGTGCCGACCGCCCTTTTCATCGGTAAGCCGGCAAACAACACTAAAGCGGGTATGATTAAGAATCCACCGCCAGCTCCGACCAAACCAGTGAGGATGCCAACCACGGCTCCTTCGAGCAAAATTAGTGGAATATTGATTTTTTTTGGATGGCCTTGGTCTGTAGTATCCGCTTTTTTGTTCTGAATCATGGAGATCGAAGCGGCTATCATAAGCACGGCAAACAACAGCATTATAAACAAATTTTTGCCGATTTCAAGCCCTCCAAGTGAAAAAACTGGATCGGGGATGATTGGCACTAAATACTTGCGGGTAGCGAATACGGCCGCAATGCTTGGGATTCCAAAAACCAAGGCAGTCTTGTAGTCCAATAATTGGTTTCGGCCATATTCAACCGAGCCAACCAAGGCTGTGATGCCAACAATAAACAAAGAATAAGCGGTAGAAAGGAGGGGGCTGATACCCATGACATACACCAACACTGGGACGGTCAAAATCGAGCCGCCGCCGCCAATCAGTCCCAACGAGATACCTATTAATAGTGCTAATGAATATCCAAAAACAATCATACGCTTCGTTTTGTAAAACCCGCGATGTGCCGAGTCGTGTTAAATATAGGGCAAAGTTAGGAGGCTTTCTTACTGTGGGTTGGTGACATCGGTCACATAAATATTTATTTATGTTAAATAATCTGAATTTTGCCTCTAAAAAGCCTTACTTGGTCATCTTTTTCCAGTTTTTTTAGCACCCTTGAAACAGCCTCACGGGTGTTGCCGACCTCGTCAGCAATCTCTTGGTGCGTCACCACCAGTTCTTTCGACCCGAATAAACTTGCTTTTTCGCGCAGCAAGTCCATAATGCGGTCGTCCATGTGCTTGAAACTGACATTGGTGACAGCCTGAAGCAATTCCTCAAAACGGGTTTGGTATAGTTCGAAGATAAAGGCCGACCAAGCTGGATTTTCTTTGACCAAGGCAGCGGCTTTTTCTGGGCGGATGAACAGTACCTCGGTCTCATCCACGGTGATTGCCTTGATCTTGCTCGGGTTTCCATTCATGGCTCCTAAGATGGACATCACGCAGCTCTCGCCTGGCTTGAGATAGTAGAGCAATATTTCGTTGCCCTCCTCGTCTTCACCCACTACTTTTACATGGCCGCGGAGAATGATCGGGATGCTGCGGATATAGGCATGGAAGTTGACCAAAATAGTGCCAACGGGCAAGATTTTAGATTCATTTTCGGATTGAAGGCGGCGGAGTAAGGATTCGTTCATTGTTTCTTTTCAAAAATGGTAATATGCGATACCCACCTCAACAAATCACCGCCCCTTCCTGATTGATCGGCGAAATATAAATATCGCTGGTCAGGTGATGTTTTGCAAATGCTTTTTGCATGGCCACCCCTGCTTGCTCTGCTTTGAGACTACTCGAACAAAAAGCAAATACAGAGGGCCCGGCTCCAGAAATACTAGATCCCAAGGCGCCTTCTGAAAGGGCGGCCTCTTTGACATCATAAAAGCCCGGAATCAAAGATGCCCGTTGGGGTTCTATGATTATATCCTGCATACAACGACTCAATAAAGCAATATCACTGTTGTACATACCTATGATAAAAGCACCAATATTGGCACTTTGCTGTATGTGTTGGTGAAGGGTAATGGTGGGGCTCAATATCTCTCGTGCCATCTTAGTCAGTATTTCTACATGCGGGTGCACTACGGCTACATAAATGCCCTTGGGCACGTGAAGGCGGTGTACATCCAAGGTAGCATGGTCGCGGATGAGTACAATGCCTCCGATCATGGATGGGGCAACATTGTCGGCGTGAAAGCTCCCAGAGGCCAACTGCTCGCCTTGACAAGCAAATGGCAATAACTCCCGTTTGCTCATGCCCAGCCTCAGCAATTCACTGACCGCATAAGTGGCAGCCACAGCACTGGCGGCACTGCTGCCCAGACCACTACCAAATGGCATTTTTTTATGAACTTCCAATGAGATGCCTTGGCCTTCGGCACCGACGTTTTTGAGTAAGGCTTGGACGGCTACACTGGCGGTATTTTTGTCGGCATCGTACGATAGTTTGCCGTTGTGGCCCGTTATTTTGGTGATTTTGATACCAGCGGTATCGCTTTTATGTGCCACTACCTCATCGCCGGGGCGATCTAGGCACAGCCCCATGATATCAAAACCAATGCCTATATTTCCAATGCTGGCTGGTGCAAATACTTTAATTCCCATAACCTTTGTGATCTCTTTGCAAAAGCCGCAAAGGTACGTGTCTCATCGTTGAAAATCGCATATCATCTTTCAAATTTCGTGTCTCTAACCAAGTGATACCCATTTTCTCCGGCCAGATACCCCAGAAAAAGGTGTAGCGCCTGCCATTTCTCGGCATCTAGTGTGTAACTGATGTTTTCTCGATAATAGGCTTCTATATCAAAATCGGGGATGGCAGGTAGTATCTTGGTGAGTTCGGGCAGTAGCCCAAGGCCGCGTTCTAGGGCTATATTGAATCGCAACAACCATTCGCTATTGAGGGGTTTGGTACTGATCCAAGCCGCAAACACAAAGGGCAATCCCGTCCATGCCTTCCATTCGGCACCCAAATCATAGGTATAAGCGTATTGTTGCGCTTTTCCCATAGCGCGGTCACCAATGATGAGGGCAGCAGTATCGCCTTTGATCTTGGATTCAAATCCTGGAGTGGCGGGTATAAATTCGGGATTGATATGCCAATATTTTTCGCATAAAATGCGGGTAAGGGCTACCGAGGTTCTTGAATGAAAATCTAGGTATAGGTATTTGATCTTTTTTAGCGGTTTTTCTGAAAAAATGCACACGGTTTTGACTGCACCCGTGGCTCCAATGCAGTAATTGGAGACAAGGTAGGCTTCTGGCAATTCTGGGATGATGGCTACCGGAGCCAGTGCTATATCTGCCTCGCCAGTGAGGAGTTTTTGAGCGCAGACGGAAGGTATATCAAGGCTCAGATCGAAAGTTCCGGCCAAATCGCTCCGAAATAATCCGTATATGAACGGTTTGGTGTTTAAGTAACTGACGGCTGTAATTCGCATTTTATTTTCCGCTTCCAAATATCAACATCAAGGTGCTTTGCTCTGGACTGACTATTTTGTCAATCCGCACAAATACGCCCATATCCACTTCGTGGTCAATACCTAATTTCATGTCTCCACGACGATTTTCTATGACATCGGCCCAAGCCTTGAGGGGGGCTTGTTTTTCAGAAAATGAACTCAAAAATACAAGTTGCCGCGAAGCCTCTCGCAACCAAAGCGAGTCAGGGAACTCCCGAAAATCGCCCTTGACCATAAATCGGTACTCTTGCCGCGTGGATTCACACACATCTTGGCCTATTTCGAGCAGAACACCGGAGTCTAAAAGCAGGCTTTCTAAAGACTGAGTCCCGTTTTTTTCAAAATTGTACTGAGTAATATGGGGAAGCCCTTTTTCAAAGATTGGGGTCGGTTTGAATGGGCATCTTTTTTCAGTTTTACACTGGAACATCAGTATGAAAGTGCAAAACGCCCAAGCAATGAGGGACATTTTTTTAAAAAAATGCGTCATATTTAAATTTAGAATAAAGATCAGTAATGGGGATATTTGAATGAATGGCAAAATTAATGCAATTTTTCTTTACTTTTGCAAAATTACACAGATTTGCAGCGCAGCATGGATATAACGTAAGTAACGGTTGTGGAATTATTTTCGCATCGTAAAAGTATTTATTATGAAAAAAGAACAAAAACAAGGGCATTCGGAGGATAGTTTTACAGATGATCGAAACCATTGGTATAATCCTGATTTCCTTGGTTTAATGGCTCAAAGATGGGGTTTAAGCCAGTATTCGTCTGTTTTAGATGTAGGGTCAGGTATGTGTCATTGGAGCAAATTGCTGGTGTCATATATGCAAGCCGGCACCTCCGTCACTGCCCTCGATAGCGACGACAAGTGGTCTGTGGGTAGTGCGGATATTGCCCATTATTTTGAAAAAAAAGGCCATCACATTGAGTTCATTCAAGGGAATGCCCACACACTGCCCTTTAAAGACAATTCTTTTGATGTGGTGACCTGTCAAACAGTGTTGATCCACGTTAAAAACCCCGAATTAGCACTCAGCGAAATGAAACGGGTGGTGAAAAAAGGGGGGATTGTTATTTGTGCAGAACCCAACAACCGGATTCAGTCACTGCTGCAAGACACAAGCAATCAAGACGATAGTATAGACGAAGTACTCCTAAGAGTCAAACACAGCCTTGCTTTTGAAAAATATAAATTATCGCAAAACAATGGGAATAACTCGTTTGGCGATCTATTGTGTAGTACTATGAATGGGCTTCGATTCAAAGATATTAAAGCCTACATGAATGATAAATTGGTCAGTATATA
>JANMMZ010000005.1:0-178576 GCA_031373665.1 Saprospiraceae bacterium
GCGGGCAACAAACCCCCTCTGACCAACGCAATTCTCTGACCCTCTCATAACAAAGACGGTCGTCAACTATATCTTGGATTCTGAGTAGTAGCATAATGGCACAAATGTACGTAACAACTTGGAATCATAATTGAGCCAAATATTTTATATAAAAAGCCTATTTGAAAGCGTCCAAACCCGTTATATCATGGCCCGTAATGAGCAAATGTATATCGTGGGTGCCTTCGTAAGTAAGCACAGTTTCCAAATTCATCATGTGGCGCATACAAGGATATTCATTAGTGATACCCATGCCACCGTGTATCTGCCGCGCCTCGCGTGCTATTGTCAAAGCCATGTGGACGTTGTTGCGCTTGGCCATCGAAATCTGTGCAGGGGTAGCGCGGCCTTCATTGGCCAACATACCCAAACGCCAAGTAAACAATTGAGCCTTGGTGATTTCGGTGATCATTTCCGCCAGTTTCTTTTGAGTCAACTGGAATCCGCCAATTGGGCGGCCAAACTGAATCCGCTCTTTGGAATAGCGCAAAGCAGAGTCATAACAATCCAAAGCGGCACCTATCGCACCCCAAGCGATACCATAACGCGCTTTAGAAAGACAGGTCAATGGACCGCGAAGGCCAGTCACTCCCGGCAATATGTTTTTCTTTGGAATCCTTACGTCTTCGAAAACTAGTTCTCCAGTGATGCTGGCACGGAGTGACCATTTTCCATGTATTTCAGGAGCAGTGAATCCTTTCATTCCTCTTTCAACGATCATACCAACTATGCGGCCTTCCTCGTTTTTAGCCCAAACTACGGCAATATCGGCTAACGGAGAGTTGGTGATCCAAAGTTTTGCGCCATTTAAGATATAGGAATCACCATCATCTTTTATGTTGGTGGTCATGCCGCTTGGGTCGGAGCCATGATCCGGCTCAGTTAGGCCGAAACACCCAATGAGTTCGCCTTTGGCCAACTTGGGTAAGTATTGGCGTTTTTGCTCTTCCGAGCCAAACTTGTAGATCGGGTACATGACTAATGAACCCTGTACAGAAGCCATAGAACGAATACCCGAATCGCCACGCTCCAATTCTTGCATGATGATACCATAGGCTACTTCATCCATACCACCACAACCATACTCTGCTGGGAGCGATGGGCCATAAGCACCGATCTCTGCCAAACCTTTGAATAAGTGCGTTGGACACTCGCCACGGTTGGAGTAATCTTCTATGATAGGGCTTACTTCAGATTTGACCCATTCTCGCACAGCATCGCGGGCAAGGAGGTGTTCTGAACTCAGCAACTCATCCATCAAATAATAATCGTGGTGCTGATAGCGGTCTTCGCGGGCGGTGCGGGGCTTATGGGCGGTAGTATTACCGTTTTCTTGCATGGGAAATACAGTTATAAAATTTGAGTTCCGATATTCATTTTGGGCATATTGATGCTCAAAAGAATAATATCAGCTGCAAAATTAAGGATAGTTTTCCGAACTATTTCAAAAAAAAGTAGTGATTACAAATTTGTGACCAAATTATATTCTTGATTTTGTTTTGCAACTTCTTTAAAACAAAATAATATCCGTTGGGTTCTGGTAATCATATCTATTTCCAATAAAAAGGCTAATTTGGTCGTTTCAGCATATTCTAACATCCTATGGAATGCGTATGGCGCATCCCTATTCTAAACAACAATCAAATATATGAAAAATTTTTTATTTTTTGTTGCTCTTTGCTATTCGGCTTCTTTGTTTGCTCAAGCCGAAGGCAACTATATGCAAAGGCAAAACTACAGCAATGCTAACCTCAATATACAGTATAGGTCGGTACCTAAAGCAGCCAATATCATGGATGCCAATGTGATGGAAATTAATGTCAATGCACTATCAAATCAAAAAGCGGACTCCTATACTGCTATTTTTAACCTTATGCAACTTGGCAAAACAGCCGAAGAGACCAATACGATCATGAATACTCGATTGGATGGATTTATCGGCGAATTGAAAGCACTGGGCCTTCCAGAAAGCGATATTTATATTGATATGGTCAATTTTCTGCCTAAATATGAGTATGATGTAAGCAAAAAATTATTTTCTAATAAAACCTACACGGAGATCCCCAAAGGGTTTGAACTTCAAAAAAATGTACACGTCCGTTACACCAATCCGAATATGCTTGATCGGATTGTGACTGCTGCAGCCAAACGCGAAATTTATGATATTGTTAAGGTGGATTACTTTGTAAAAGAGCCGCAGGTTCATTACACAAAATTACGAGAAGAAGCCTTCAAATATTTGCTACAAATCAAAAAACAATACCTCGGTTTTGGTATAAAACTTGATTCTGCTTATGTGATTACAGGCGAAAACGCTTGGGTGGCCTATCCCATTAATCGGTATGAAAGTTACAAAGCGTTTAGTTCGCAGCACTTGGATAATGATGAAAAGATGAATGCTACGATCAAAAATGCCGAAAAGGCAACGGCTCGGTTTTATAATGCGGTGGCTGCTAATGTACGATATTGTCATCAATCCTGAAATCATTGAGCCCGCTATTCAATTTTCATATAATCTAGTAGTGCGCTTTACCATGCCGGAGCGGAAAGTACCCGTCAAAACCGAGACTAAAAAGGAATTTATTTTAGTGACACCCACTGGAGAAGTGAAGACATTAATGATTGATAAGTAGTAGGGTCGTTATGGTGGCTAGAGGCGAAGGATTCTAGTCTCCATGATCACAGGGATTAACCCTCTTTAAATGGGCGGCGCGGCACCCATTCTTCTGTGGGCTTGAGGTATTCTAAAATGCGACCTGCGAAGCGGTTGGCAAAACTGTTTTGGTGCCTAAGGTAACACCAGAGGTCATGCGCTTCGGCTCCGACCGAACTCTTTATTTCGAGGGCTGTCCGTGCAAAAACAATGCGGTGGCTTTGGTATGATAAACCTACCTTAACCATGTCATAAAGACAATTCAGGTAAAGTTGGAATTCGTGGTTGAGGGTTTTGTCATAGCCCAAAAAATGGGCTTCCATTTCATGGTGATTCTTGATTGTGGTATAATATGCGACCAATTTACCCTCCATATAATAACCAAACATCCGAAAACACTCATCCAAGTCTTTTTTCAGGCCAAGCAGGTAATACTGGTTCAGATCTACCATATTAAAGCCTGCATTATTGGCTACTTCTTTGTATAATTCATAGATTCTGGGCAGTTCGTTTTCAATATCATGGCGGCCTAATTCTCGTTTTTCAATGCCTTCGCTTTTTTTGAAAGCGCGTTTGGCGCGGGTACGGTATTTGGTGGACATAGCGCCAATATAGTCATCAAAATCGCGGTAGGGGAGATCCAACACCATATTTGGTTGGATCAAAAATTCCGTAAATCCTTTGTCTATGAGTAAAGTCCCTTGAGTCTTTTGTTGTGGCTCATCCATATCTTTTACCAAGATCACAGGCATTTTGATGCCCTCTTTGCTCAAGGTATCTACTACTTCATCTAAGGCCTTTTCCAAGTGATCCATAGCCGCCAGTTTACTGATCTTCTGATCATCAAACCAATAACCGTGCTCGCCAGTTAGTAGCATATTACCACAAATTAGTATGTCGGCAGCGGCTTTTCCCGCAACCCATTTTTTAAACCAAAGTGACAACCCATTAAAAAAACAGGGTTCTTTTCCTGTGGGGGCGAGATCGGCAATATTATCATCGCCTTTAAAATACTTGATCTGGCAAAGTGCCACCCCTGTAGGCGTTGACCCTTGATGAAATACCAAATATGCGAAGCGCATGCCTTCTGGCGGGTGAGCCTCCACAATCGCCAAATAAGGGCGTTGAAGAAAAATATTGTCTGGTGGAGCCGCAGCATCCCAATCAGCCCCGGCTGTATGGATACTCCTATACAGGGTATAGCCAACCTCAGTGGATACTGAGTCAGGAATAGTTTGTGTCTTTTTTTTTGCAGCGGGTAGTGTTGCGCACATAAGAACGATGAAACACGAATTTGTTTAAAAGGTTTTTGCGCAGTTAAATCTGCCATTTTTTGACTTCCTGAATCGCTGCTTTTTCATCAGCCCAACCCATGACGGTCATGGTACCTAGGCCATCATAATACATGAAAAACAATTCGATAATATGCCTAATAGCACTGTAATCACGCTGAAACGAATCCCAAGAAGTGGCCTTGATGATCCGCTTGGATGCATCTACAGGAATCGCCAATACTTTGTGATCCAATTCGCCTAAATCTTTGAGCATGAGTAGGCCAATGGGCATTATCTCAACCACCGAACCTGTTGGGACATGCTCGGCTAACAGCAGCACATCCAATGGATCGCCATCGCCATCCCGTTCCTTATCCATTTTGGTAGAAGGCACAAAACCATAATTGATGGGATACGACATAAAATCAATCCTACGTATTTGGCCATCGCGGATGTCTGGCTCAAACTTAAAGAGTTGCTTATTGTACTCATATTTGGTATTGGTGCCAGCGGGTATTTCTATGACCCCATGTAGGTGGCCATGTTCCGAAAAAGTGGGTAAGGCTAAGTGATTCATAATATTAGGTGTAAAAAAAGGGTTAGCGTTTTTTAAAAAATGCTAACCCTTTATTCGAAGTCTTTTAAGCAACCATGTCTTTCAACAACAATTGAAATCCATTGCCGTGGATGTTGACAATCTCAATGGATGGGTCTTTAGATAAGTATTTGCGAAGTTTTGTCACAAATACATCCATAGATCTTGCAGTGAAATAAGTGTCTTCGTGCCAGATTTTAGTGAGTGCTTCCGAACGTGGAGTTACATCATTAATGTATTTACAGAAGAGTTTCAGCAATTCTGCTTCTTTTGGGCTTAGTTTCCAGTTGTTCTCCTCCCCGGGTATGACCTCATTGAAGGTCAAGATACGAAGGGGATAGTTAAAATGAAACTTGCCGATGTGGTATTCCCGTTGGTCGTCGCGAGGATCGGGGGCTTTATTGACACGTTTTAGTACGGCCTGAATCCGAAGCAATAATTCTTCGGAGTTAAAAGGCTTAGAAATATAGTCGTCGGCTCCTAATTTGAACCCTTGCAATACATCTTCCTTCATGGTTTTAGCCGTTAGAAAGATGATGGGTACTTCCGTATTGCGTTCCCTGACTTCTCTAGCGAGTGTGAAACCGTCCTTTCGGGGCATCATCACATCAAAAACACAGAGGTCAAAATTATTTTTACGAAAGGCTTCTAATCCCAAGACACCATCCACTGCGAGGGTTACCTCATAGTCATGCATTTCGAGATAAGAACGGAGGACATCACCAAAATTTTGGTCGTCCTCTACTAGTAAGATTTTGTAAGTTGCACCAGCCATACAGCAGTCGGTTTGTGAGTACGTGAGCAGTTAAATGTAGATAGGATAGATTACTTAGTTTCAAAGTGTCAATGCATACAACGCAATACCAGCGTACTTAGGTATGTGAATGGGTGAATAGGCTGAAAAAATGTTAAGAAATTTTTGCTAGGATCTGTTTTACCAAGATTGGCCCACGGTAAATAAAACCCGTATATAGCTGAATCAAGTTGGCTCCAGCATCCATCATTTGTTGGGCTGTCTCCGCAGAATCAATGCCCCCTACGCCTATAATGACGGCCTCTTTACCCAGTTTATGGCGCATATAGTGCACTACTTCGACTGATCTTAGGTGTAAGGGTTTGCCACTAAGCCCCCCGGCACCAATAGATTCTATTTGCGTTAAGGAGGTATTTAAGTGTGCCCTCGAAATGGTTGTATTGGTTGCAATAATGCCACTAAGTTTTGTTTCAGTAACAATATCAGCAATATCATCCAATTGCTCTTGGGTAAGATCAGGCGCAATCTTCAGCAAAATGGGCTTGTGCTTTGTATGACTTACATTTAGGCTTTGTAAATGCTTCAAAAGGTGGGTCAGGGGTTCTTTTTCTTGCAAGGCCCTCAGATTGGGGGTATTGGGCGAACTAACATTCACTACAAAATAATCCACCCAAGGGAATAAAGCAATGAAGCATTTAGCATAATCATCCACAGCCTTGTCATTGGGCGTATCTTTATTTTTCCCAATATTGCCACCTATGATTAGGGTACTACTCGGCTTGGTATCCCGTAATGTTTTCAAACGGCCTACTAGTGCATCCAAACCCTCATTGTTGAAGCCCATTCTATTGATCAATGCTTCATCAGCAGGCAATCGGAATAGGCGTGGCTGTGGGCTGCCTATTTGAGGCACTGGGGTCACTGTACCTACCTCTATGAATCCAAAACCAAGTGCAGAAAGCCCCACAACATGCTTTGCATCTTTGTCAAAGCCAGCTGCCAACCCAACAGGGTTGGGAAATATAACCCCCATCACTTCATGTTGCAAGCGAGGGTGTGAATAACCAAAAAAATACTGTAAAAATCTTCTCCCTACTCCAAAAGAGACCACAAAATCTAAACACCACATAGTAATGCGATGTGCTTGCTCAGGAGAAAAAAGGAAAATAATTGGTTTTAATACTGAATACATGATTATCGTTTCGATTGATGGCCTGTTTTAGGTTACACTATGGCCACACCCATTTTAGGCTACACTATAGCCACGCCCAATTGTTGTATTACTTTCTATGTCGAGGTTTGCCAAGTATAAAAGAAATGGTGGTTCCCGCAAAATAATACCAATCTGGATTATTGGGATTGCCATTTACTTTGACACCATCAAGATCATCGGAAAAAACGGGTCGCCATCCACCTTCAACGCCTATAATAAGGTAATCAAAAACATCAAAATTTATACCGACACCGATGGGGGCCAATAAAAAACGTTTTTGCAACCCTTCTTCCGGTAAAGGTACTTTTAGGATATCATTTCTTAGTTCAGCGGGACCATAATACTCCGTTTCTGGATCGGCAAAAGTAATGCCTGGGCCACCAAAAATATAGGGAGATACACGGAAACTATGTAACCCTGTCTTAGAAAATCGTTCTCGCCCCCACGGGTGATACTCAGCCACTAAACCCACCTCGACAATATTGGTCGAGAACCGAAAGTAGCGTCCTTTCAGGGCTTCGGAATGGGAATCGTCGCCACCAATAGAACCAGCATAGCCGTGGACTCGAAGTTTGAATTTTGTATTAAAATTATAGCGCACATAAGCACCAAACCCCGGCAGTATTTCCTTGGGGTCAATGATAGATTCAGTTAAGTCGCCGGAATAAGTGGTTACTCCAAACAAAAAACCTGAATCAAAGTAAGAACCATTTTGGGTATTGGCTCTAAAGGCAGTAAAAATAAAAAGGATTAATAATGTATTTTTCATATAAAATGAAGGACTGAGTTCTTAGTAAAGCGCAAAGAACGTTATTTTAGTGCTTACCTATGTACGGGAGTGTCAAATTAACCATTTTAATTTGAAAAAATAGAGATGCGCATGTATTTCAAGTGTAACGTAACTACCTTTGCTCGGTCAAACATCAATATTTTCAATAAATCCGGTACTTAAGCAGATAAACAATATGCCACTCGATCAATTACATGAACAAGAACGAAATGAGTCAGGTCGCGGAGAGATGTCGTTTTTTGATCATATTACGGAACTGCGTACGCATATTTTAAGGGCGGTTGCTTGTATATTTGCGACGGGATTGGTCTTTTTTATCAAGAAAGACTGGGCTGAAAGCATTATTTTTGGCCCTAAGAATGAGAATTTCTTGACATACCGTGTGCTTTGTAGTGCCTCCAAGCAATTTGGTTTGGGGGAGAGTATGTGTTTTAAACCCACTAACTTTGAAGTATTCACCCGCGACCTTGGCGGCCCACTGATGCAGCACTTATTTCTTTCCTTTTGGTTAGGTGTTATTTGCTCTTTTCCACTTATTTTCTGGGAGTTTTGGAAGTTTATTAGTCCAGGTTTGCATGATCATGAGCGTAAGGTTGTTCGGGGCATTGTAGGGATTTGCACTATTTTATTTATGCTTGGGGTGGCGTTTGGGTATTATATTATTGCTCCATTTTCGATCAATTTTTTGGCTAGTTATTCCTTTGGTGAAGTAAAATCCACCTCTACATTGGATTCTTACGTCACCTATATGACGATGTTTACGATACCTACGGGATTAATTTTTGAAATGCCTGTGATTGCATATTTTTTGGCTAGGGTAGGTGTTATTGATGCCCAATTCATGCGGTCATATCGGCGGCATGCCATCCTAGGCATCTTAATTGTAGCGGCTATTATTACACCACCGGACGTGCTATCACAAACTTTGGTATCTATTCCGCTCTACGTTTTATATGAATTGAGCATCAAGGTAGTGGCTAGGGTACAAAAAAACCGCGAAAAGGCATTGGCTTTAGAAGAAGCCCGTAGTAAAATGCCCATAAAAACAGAATATGGCGATGATGGAGCGTAACCAATAAAGCCTCCCCTCGTAGGGCCCTGATCATTCACTGTCTAATTTTCCAACTAGTATGAGTATATCTTCTTTTCAGGAAATCAAAACCCGGGTCGGACAAAGCGAAACTGGGATTGCCATTCAGAAACTATCTGAAATACTGGTCGCTACTGGTAAATACGAACCCTATGTCCGTGTCTTAAAGGTAATAGAAGGCCATTACAATGCTACCCGGACTAAAGAACTCAAAGGTATTACTACTTTTTCGGAAGCCCAGCGCGATTACAATCAGATCAATGACACTATCTTACAGGTGATCTCCGATATCGAATCGGGTAAAACAACACCTTCTGAATCGGTGCAGTCGAGATCATATAGAGGGATTATTATTGGAGGTGTATTGTTGGTATTAGCGGCTTTTACTGCTTGGTTTGTGCTGGGGCGCGAACCTAAGATAGATTGTCCCTCCTTCACTGGGCAAGGCTCAAAAGTACTCATTTTACCTTTTAAAAAAATATCCGGTGCGGATGCCGACGTGGCCATATTACTCCAAACGCGGATCCAAAACTTGGTCAATCAAAAATTACTCTTGGATGTAAAAGTGCTAGAAAACTTTTTGAAATCTGCCCAGAATCCTGACCAAGTAGCAGCCGAAGAAATAGCAAAAGACTGTGGTGCCGATTTTGTGGTTTGGGGCTTGTATCAAGGCACGGGCACCAATATTCAGTTGCGACATTTTGATGTAAAAAAACGCATTAGTAAAGACTCGGGGTTTCAAACCATAGCTAACGTAACAGATATAATCAAGGATGAAAGATTTCGAAGCGTTGATGATGCCATTTTTTCGCTTTGTGCTAGTTTTGCATCCACAACAGGCGATCAGGCTTTGGCTTTGCGCTGGTTGGATAAGGTACAAGACAAATCAAGCAATGATACTACCTTGAAGACTCGGATAGAGGCTGTGCTACAATGAAACATGCTTTTGTAACGTTACTAAATGAATAAATTTCGTAAAAAAGACATGCACAAAAAAATATTAGACTTGTTGTTTTTGATTCCATTTTTATGCGCGGCCACAAGCACTTCCGCCCAAATGGAACGCACGATGTATCAGGTATTTGAGGTAGATTCTTTCAAGTTACTAAGGCTTGATTTGGCCGATGTTTATGAAATCGAAACCTGGGGCGGAAGCAGTGTATTGATTGAAACCAATATCAAAATTTCGCACGCCTCTCCAGAAATACTTGACCAACTGATTAAAGATGGGCGTTACGATGTAAAAGCGGATACTATTTCGCCAACCGAACTCCTCCTTGTTACGAAACATAGGGAACGGCGCAAAATTAAAACACCCCGTGGCGAATGTACCGAGATACCTGCCGCCAAAGTCTTTGTTCCAGATACTTTTATCTGGACAAGTGACCAAAGAACCGTTTCCAGAAAGAACTAAACGAGCATTTTGATGAAACAAACACTTATAATCCTAGCAATAATCGTGGGGCAACTTGCGCAAGCCCAAACACCATTCACCCAACCAACAGCATCCGCCCTTGGTTTTTCTGTATTTGTGCGCCAAAATGCGTATATATCTTGTAGTGATTTTGATGGTGCTGTTGCCATCGGTGGGGAACTTTCTATAGACGGACATACTCAGTTCTGCAATAGCAGTGATGGGCTGCTCACCGATAAAACCTACAAAAATCCGATAGGATTGGTCGTGAATGATGGTTTGCTCGCTCTTGAGTCGTCAGATATTCAATTGGGGGGGAAAGCATGGTTCAATTTGGGCGATTGCGACCGCTCTAGCACGGCCTTCGATCATCAAGGCAGCCATGCTATTCAACAGATCTATCGCCGCGAAGACTCAGAGATTCGCCGCGAACCGATAATGACGTTCAGCACTGTTCAACCACTTACCACCATCTGTAAATCTGATGTAGTCAATTTCCAGCAGCAATTTCAAGACCTAGAAGCCCTATCTTCTGGTATGAGTGCTTGTGCTGAAAATATAAAGGATCGCCTGAATGTTGACCATGAAAATGGCAAGGTACTGACCCTAATGCCCAACCGCGTAAATGTTTGGAACGTTGATATCCAAACACTGAATACAATATACACTATCAGTTTTGAAAATCGGCCGTCTATCATCACACCTTTAGTTATCAATGTACGGGGCGATGGAAAAGAGCATGCGATTGATTTTCCAGACTTACATAGCATTCAAAATACGGAAGGCTTGTACATGATTTGGAATTTTATCAACATACCTCAACTGAAAATAAATTTGACCCATCCCGCCATCGGCACACTTTTCGCGCCCGCTACAACATTGAAAATAGAAGGCGAGGGCAATGTAGAAGGACAGATTATTGCAAAATCAGTAGATTTGCAACACGTCGTCGTGCGGGATCGCCCATTTTCTACTTTTGTTGGTACTTGCAGTGGTAGTAACGCCGACATTCGGAGCGAAACCGCTCAGGTCAATACCTATACCCTCAATGAAACAATAGTCGTGAAATTATACCCAAACCCTAGCAGCGACTACATCAATATATATGCTACCCAGTTGGTCAGCAATTTTCAGATCTATAACCAATTAGGGCAAATCGTTTTAAGCGATAAATATACAGGAGAACCCATCAGTATCAGGCGTTTGCCCGAAGGTTATTATATGGTTGAGGTGCTGGATACCAATAACATGAGGATGTCTTTACTGGGATTTCAAAAAATTGATTAAATCTAGTAATTTATTCCACCATCGTTTCTTACAGAACATAATTCGTTTTGAAGCGTTAATAGTTGATAAACACAAGTTCTAGGAGATGATTTTTTTTACCATGCGTTTTCAGGCTGCATTGTTATGCACGCTTCTTTCATTTAGTTTAGTCGGGCAAAATACCATCACCGTGAGTGGGGTACTCAGTGATGCCCTGAATGGTGAAACCCTCATAGGGGCTACGGTGGAGGCGGTAGGTTTTAGGAAGGGAAATGTCAGTAATGAGTATGGTTTTTACTCCTTTTCTGTGCCTATAGGCCGCGATTCTATTAGCCTAAAATTTCATTACCTTGGTTACGAAATAGTTTTTAGAACCATCATGCCTTCCCAGAGTCAAAAACTGAATGTGGCTATCAGACCGGAAGGTTCTATATTAAATGAGGTGGTTATCAAGGCAAATAGCCTTGAAGATAAGATGAAAAGCACTGAAATGAGCGTGGCTACCATCGGTATCCGCGAAGTGAAAGCCATACCAGCCTTATTTGGAGAAGCCGATATTATTAAAATATTGCAATTAAAACCAGGTGTTGCATCAGGTTCGGAAGGCACGACGGGGTTGTTTGTGAGGGGCGGCAATAATGATCAAAACCTAATCATACTCGATGAAGCGGTGGTGTATAATGCCAGTCACTTATTTGGTTTTTTTAGCACGTTCAATTCTGATGCTGTGAAAGACCTCAAGATGTATAAGGGCGGATTCCCGGCTCAGTACGGCGGGCGATTGTCGTCGGTGATAGATGTGCGGATGAAAGAGGGCAACAATAAAAAATTCAGTGGCACAGGCGGATTGGGGCTTATATCAAGCCGACTTACGCTGGAAGGCCCTATTCAAAAAGATAAATCTTCTTTCATTGTAAGCGGAAGGCGTACCTACGCAGATATTATCACTAGGCAGGTGAATAAGGCCAATGAAGGAGTGAAAGACTATAATCCAATCCCTGATTATTTTTTTTACGACCTGAATACCAAAGTCAATTTTACGCTGGGTGAAAAAGATCGTTTGTACTTGAGTGGCTATTTTGGTCGCGACGTATTTGAGTTTTCCGATCCTACCTTCGATTTTCGTTTTGATTGGGGTAATACGACCGGAACCGCAAGGTGGAACCACGTTTTTAGTCCACGATTGTTTGCCAATACTACGTTTTCCTATTCAGATTATCGGTATCGAATCAGAAATATATTACAGGGCTTTTCTTTCAACCTCGGTTCAGAGGTTACAGATGTCAACACCAAGGTTGATTTTTATTACCAACCAACCAACCAACATACCATTCGCTTTGGCGCAAATGCCACCCACCATGCTTTCGTAACGGCAAGGCTTAAAGCAGGTAGTGATGATGGACGGGTCAATTTTGAGTCTGGCCAAGATTTTAAAGGAATGGAATATGGCGCATATGCCTCCGATGAATGGGCTTTGTCTGAAAAATTAAAAGTTAATTATGGCCTTCGTTTTTCTGCTTGGGACAACAATTCGGCTTCTTATTTCAATATAGAGCCTCGTATAGCGAGTAGTTATGCCATATCCAATAAATGGTCAGTAAAAGGCTCTTATGCCCGTATGAACCAGTATGTACACCTTTTGGCCAGCAGTGGACTTTCTTTGCCTACCGATATTTGGTATCCTAGCAGCAGCGGAATTAAACCGGAAATCAGCGATCAAATCGCTTTGGGCACTTCTTATTTATTCCGCGATAATATCCTAATTACGTGGGAAGGATGGTACAAATGGCTTCAAAATCAGGTTGATTTTAAAGATGGTGCAGAAATATTTGGAAACAACAATTTGGAAGGTGAATTGGCCATTGGCCGTGGATTTGCATACAGCCCTTTAGAACTAGAAATAGAGAAAAAAGAGGGCAAATTGACTGGCTGGATTGGCTATACTTTGGCTTGGGTAAAGCGTGGGGAATTTCAAGAGATCAATCAAGGTCGCTATTTTTCGCCTCGGTCTGATACCCGTCATAATTTTAGTGTAGTGGCTCTTTGGGAGATCAATAAACGCTTTCAATTGACGGCTTCTTGGGTGTATTCTTCGGGCTATGTAACTTGGTTGCCATTGGGGCGTTTCACCTTTCAGGATGTGCCGGGGGCGAATACTCAAATATTGGTGCCCGTCTATGGAGACCGCAATACATTCCGGTATCCCGCCTACACTCGCGCGGACGTGGGTTTCGTTTGGAAATTCAAAACCCGTCGCCTCGAAAATGACTTGACCATTAGTGCTTACAATGCTACAGACCGTCGCAATCCATATTTTATAGTATTACAAGGGGCTGATTTTGTGGCGTCTCCACTAGGCGATTTCCCGACACGGATACGTGCTAGGCAGATATCGTTGTTCCCCATTTTACCATCTATTACTTGGAATTTTAAGTTCTAGTTTCCCGAATCAAACCGCGTTAAATCATACTGGGCTATCAGTGCGGAAAGCCGATTGGCGGAGTCTGAAACCTTGACTATGCCTTTGTTTTCCAAGCCCTTTGCCCAAAGTTTGGTGTCTTTCCCGGCGGTCTTTTTCAAGTCCCCATACCAATCCCTGACGCTCAAGTATATGCTGAAATCGCGAAAACTTTCCCAAGGTGTTGCATATTTTCGGGTACATTGGTTGGTTATTTGGATGCTTGATCCTTCCCAATCTTCGGCACAACCTAAGGCAAAATAATTGCTCGCTTGCGTGACTGTTTCGCCCTGCCCGGCTTGGCTATTGAGTATGGCTATACCAAGTATGACGGATGCTGGAATCCCAAATTTTTTGCGCTCACCAACCGCCACAGTGCTAAACCTTGCTACAAATTGAACGACTTTTTCATCAAGAACGCCCAGTGGCGGTGGTGGTGCAGTATCAGGCTTGGGTACCACGCCCATTTGATTGGTACCTTGGTCGGTATATATTTCTTTTTTGGGCTCTGGACTGCCTCCAAGCCATGATCGGATCGGTATTTTATTTTTGAAAATACCTACCACAACAAGTACTGCCATGACTGCATAAAACCAATTGGCCTTGATTAATTTCCAATTCATAACGTTTTCCCATTTTCATTTTCAAAAAAATAAACCTTCATATCATGGCCGTCAAATACGGCATATGAACAGGCGTGCATCCATTCTCCTAAGTTGATGTACCTACTTTTGCCATTGGGTAAAAGACGGTCAATGGGTAGGTGGCGATGCCCAAAAACAAAGTAATCTGGTGCTATACCGAGGCTTAGTTTTCTAAGGCAATATTGCAACAGCCATTCGCGGTTGTCGCCCATCCAATTTCGCTCCGCTTCGGGGGTGGCAGCGCGGCTTTTCTTTGAAAAAAAACGCGCTATAAAAACACCCCAATCAGGATGAATCCACTTGTAAAGCCATTGGTTGGGCGGCCACACAAATATCTTTTTCATAATTTTATAGCCAATGTCGTCAGGCCCTAGTCCATCTCCGTGCCCTATAAAAAAATGCTTTCCTTTTAAGATTATTTGAATCGGTTTTTTATACACGGGTATGCCCAGTTCTTCTTCAAAATAGCCGCTCATCCAAAGGTCATGATTGCCTGTAAAGGCATAAATAGCGATACCTTGATCGCGTAATGCGGCCAATTTGCCTAAAAAACGAGTATAACCCTTTGGAATGACGGAGTTGTACTCAAACCAAAACTCAAACAAATCGCCCACCAAATAAATGGCTTCTGCCTCTGGTGCAATGCTGTCGAGCCAGCGCACCAGTTGTCGTTCGCGATCGCGAGACGACAACTGGGCATCAGCACCTAAATGAAAATCAGAAGCGAAGAATATTTTTTTATCAGACACGGGTTAAACTTCCTGAATATTACTGCCTATCACCCAACGATTGTCACCGATCCGATGCCAACCATTGCTGCTGGTTTGAAATATAGTAACCGAGGCACCTTGCTTGAGTTCGCCTACCTTGGCATTGGTTGTGGCGGGCCCTGTGCGTACGTTCAAGAAGGTAGAGGTTACTTTGCCTTGGCGTGCATTGCTCGCGGGGGCTCCATTGGTAGCGATGGCCTGCACAAAATCGGCACTGACAAACTGGCCAGCGGCGATCCTCCAAAATCCGCCTACTTTTTCTATCAAATTGACGATGTCTCCTTGCTTGAGTTCCGCTACTTTAGGGTTGGCTGTGCCAGGCCCTGTGCGTACATTCAAAAACTTGGATATGACCTTACCTTTTTGACCCGATGTCGCGCCCGATCCACCGCCTGTACCGGCACTGCTGCCTGTACCGCCACTGGTGCCACCAGTGCCAGCACTACTGCCGCCCGACCCGCTACTGCCAGAGGCCATTTGAAGTGCCTTGAGGGTATTCAAACGCCCATAACCCAAGGTTTTGGAATGGCCATTGCCGTCATATCCCGAAGCGATTTTATCGCATGAGCGGCGCAGTATATCGCGGATTTGGGTCAGTGTCAAGTCTGGATTGGCTGACAATAACAAGGCACAAGCACCTGCTACCAAAGGCGCGGCACTGGAAGTGCCGCCAAAACCACTGGTGTAACTGTGCTGGAGGCTGGATCCATCGGTTTCTACAGTTGCTGTGGTGATACCGATTCCGTCGTTGCCATTGGAGGGGGCTGTCATAAAGGCTTGTGGGCCATAGAAACTATAATCCGAAGGTTCATCAAGGCTATTGGAAGCCGTGATACAAAACACATCGGGGTGGGTTGCAAAATCACTCACAGCACGAGGAGCATTGTTGGAGGCTGGGTTGGCATTGCCTGCTGCAATAAAGATTGGAATACCTTTGCCCCCACGTCCTTGACGTGCTACTTGTGCAATGGTGTTGGTCACTAGGGTAGAAAGTGGTACGGGTTTCGGGAAACCAAGGCTGCATGAAATAATATCTGCTCCATTGTTGAGGGCATGATTGAAGGCAGCGCGGATGGCATCGTCGCTCAATATATCCAATTTGATGGGTATGATGCGGGCATTGGGACATGCGCCCAATACGCCCTGGGAATCCCAAACACCTGCTGCTACTGCGGCGCAAGAAGTGCCGTGGCTAAATACACCCCACGATCCATCGGAAGCCTGAAACCAAGGTGAAGCATCGGTACTGCGATTGGCGGCATTGAGGGGCGTACGTATTTTAGTGCCATCGCCGCGCAAGGCTGGATGCTCCATGTCAAAACCTGTATCAATAATGGCGATTTTGATATTTCGAGAGCCTAAACCGCCCATGGTTGCCCAAGTCGCCTTGATTTTGGCATCGGCACCAGCCCTAAAATGGGAAGCACCAAACACGGCATTGGGAATATCAATGATTGGAATGGCATGGCCAGCATTTTCTAAGTGCCATTGAGTACCCACAAAACGGCCAGATGGCTGGATAAATTCACGCTCGCTGGGCTTGGTCATAAACTCTGGCTCTGCTATCGAAACGATGCGTTTTTTCTGGAGCAACATTGCGCTTTTTACAGGATTGGGCGACATGGGCGTGACCGATACCCGAAAGGCATCTGGGCCTATTACTTCTCGGATGGATAGACCAAGTTCATCCATCAATTCATGCTGCTTGGCATCTTCCGTGCCGTGTTTAAACTCAATGTACAGGTTGCCAGTGGGTATGAAGGCTACGTCGCCTTCTCCATCAAAATTCCAGACGTGGGTACCTACACTGACTTCTGGTTTGGCGCGCATGGTATCTAATTTGGAATCTATACCGCTTTTTACGGTGAGCACTTCAAAATCGCGAAATTGCTCAGGCGCAGTAGCATTTTTGGCCAACTTCTTTTTGGTGACTTGCTTCATGCCCGGCGTATAGCGCACGGCTGCTTGAGTTTTGCTTTTAGATAGGCTAATTTCTTGGCCTCCAAATTTAAGGGTTGCACTGTTGACTTTTTTCGTAGCCATTGGAAAGTTTTAAAGATTGAATAATTTTGGCATAAAAATAGGTAGTTTTTATAAAATGGAGGGTTTTTTATTGCAAATTAAGCAAACTAATCATCTAAGCCTTCCTCTTGATCTCTGATGAGCAATTCGGGCATGTTGCGGTCGCGGTGCATTTGACACCAAGTACAGTCGGGTTTGCCGCAACCGATGGAGAATTGGCGTTTTTGAATCTTTGTCCAAGTATCGCGAATAAGGTCTTTCATCCATTGTAACTCCGTGCCAGTGAAGGTCAATTCGTGGATAGGGAACGATCCTTTTCGGTCTGGTTCCAACCATGAAATGGCGGTTTTGCCTACCTGTTCAGGATACAAACGCGCTTCATCCATCAATATTTTGTAGAAGGCCAATTGCCGCCAGTAATCGCCACCCAAGGGTTGTTTTTCGTCGGGTGCTGCGGTCTTTTGTGGGTTGGGTATCCCTGTTTTGTAATCCACCACGCGCAGGGTACCATTGTCGAGCCATTCTATTTTGTCCAATACCCCATTCATCGGTACGCCATCCAGTTCCACCCTATCCACCCGCCGCTCTACGATCACCCTTTTGCGCCAATATCCAACCTGTTCTACATGGATGCGTCTAAGGTAGTCTTTGCCCAAGGCTAGGCGTTGTACGTAAGCATTTTCTGTAAAATAGGCTCGTTGAGCCTCTAATTCCTTGGTAAATATGCGTTGTAAGCCATCTTGAGAAGGGAATTGCATTTTTTTATCGGCTTTCATCCGCAACACAAATTGCTGTAAAGCACCGTGCATGGCAACTCCAAAGGCGGCGGCTTCACTCATGGCACCAGGAATGCGCAGTATATCTTCGTAATAAAAAGCGATGGGGCAGCGCAGGTAGCGGTTGAGCCCGGTGATGCTTAGGGTAAACTGGGATAGTAATTGGTTTATAAAATCCGGTTCGGGAAGGGTGATAACGGGTTGATCTGGCTCTAATAAAAGGGTGGTTTGTGCGAGCAAGAGTCGGTCTTGGGGTACTTTAACGGCCGTTTTTTCAATATCACTTTCTATCAGAAACCTTGTTTCAGACAATGTTTTCCCCTGCTCATCCATTTTGCTGTATGATAGGTAAAGGTGCCTTTTGGCGCGGGTCATGGCGACATAAAATAGCCGCCTCCGGGCTTCTATAAAATCTTCTTCTCCTGATAAAATTAGGTTGGGCGGGAGGGTGAATCGGCCACGCGACCCTGTATTGTTTTTCTCCCAAGCATCTTCTGTGCAGTCTATTACAAATACATGCTCAAACTCTAAGCCTTTAGCGGCATGGGCTGTGAAAAATTGAATACCTTTTCCTTCTTGGATGGGTTGTTTGAGGGGCAGCGTGAGTTTATTGTCGTCCATGCTATCCAATAAATCCAGCATGTTGGAAAGGCTAAATCGTGGATTTCGAGCCGATTCTTCTTGAACAAAAGCGTGAAAAGTATGCAAGACTTGCAAATACCAGAGTTTGTCCGATTGTTGGGTAGCCCAAGTGAGTAGCCCACTTTGGCTATAAATGCGCTCTAACAATTGAACCAATGAAAGGTTAGAGACCTCCGCAATCCATGATTCCACACAAGCACTCACCCGCGTTATTTTGGTGGCGTGGACGATGCTTAGGTTTTCCAAGAGGGCTACTTGGGCTATTTTTTCCCTTAAATGCAAAGGTTTTCCGCTGTTGTCATCGCCCCCATCGGTGTATGTGGCGGCCTCTCCAAGTCCACCGCCGTAGTGATCGGATTGGGTTGATTTGTTTTTTTCGGTACGCAGAAAGGCTAACCGAGCGAGATCCAAGGTGTCCAGTTGCCAAAAGGCGGCATGTAGGATTCTAAATAGGCGATGTTCCCCTGAAAATGACCGATAGGACTCTTCCCGTAGGTAGCGCAACAGGTCTCGGCATTGTTGCACTAGGGGAATGTCGAGGATATTGATGGGCCGTTTGACCTGTGTAGTTATTCCCCTTTTTTCTAATAAAGTAATGAGGCGTTCGGCCTGTTTATGCCTTGCATACAGGACGGCAATTTCTTGGGGAGGCGTACCGCTTTTTAGCAATGTTTCTATTTGGTGCGCTATATCTGCCGTTTCTTGCAAGCGATTTTCATAGACGGCTACTTTTTCTGAAAAAGTATTTTCTGGTAAAGGTTGCGCTTTTAGGTCTTTAGAAAGGGGCGTGTCAAATAGGTGTATGGCCCGTAGTTGGTTGTTGGCAATCAAGCGCATGGACGCATCCAGCATGGATTGAGAAGAGCGGTAATTCTGGTCTAACACCACTATTTCCAAGCCTTTGCGGTGCTGTTCGTAAAAATCGCGGAGGTTGTTTAGACGTGCACCCTGAAATTCGTAAATGCTCTGATCATCATCGCCAACAATAAAGATATTGGGGATCTCCCAAAAATCAAGGAGTTGGTGCAACAAGTGGTATTGTGCGCCATTGGTGTCTTGAAACTCATCCACCAATATGTATTGATACCGCTCTTGGTAGCCGCGCAGGAGGGCTTCATTTTTTTCAAAAGCACGATTGACCCAAAGCAGCATGTCTTCATACTCGTAACGACCAGCGCGTTCCATGGCCAGCAAGTATTTTGGAAACAGGTCAGCACCTGATTTCAGGCGGTTCATTTTGCTTTTTACTTCTTCTATTTGTGCTGTTTTGAGGTCTCCTTTTTTGGCGTGTTTGGTGTTGGTTTTGTAAATAAAATCGGGGTTTGAAGGCAACTCACCTAAATATTGGTCTGCTTTTTTGATGATATGTCCGGGTGTCCAGCCTTCTTTTTTCATGGAAGAAAAAAGGTCGCGCAAGTGGTTTTCGTACTGAAAAACGTTTTTTTTGCCTTCGCGAAGCGGGTGTTCGGGCGATAAACGTTCGATCATGCCACGGACTAATTCAATCCGCTCCAATTCGCTCACCGGCTCTAAGTTATTTCGGCCAAAATACTCAGCATTGTCTTGAATGATACGGTTGCAAAACGCGTGAAATGTAAAAATTGGAATCCGCCAAGCCTCTGGGCCGATTCGCTCCAGAAGTCTTTGCCGCATGGCGTGTGCGCCAGCATCTGTGAATGTCAAGCATAACACATTGGGGGCTTTGGCATCGGTATCGAGCAATATTTTACCGATTCGGGCTGTCAAAATATGGGTTTTTCCAGTGCCAGGGCCTGCAATCACCATTACTGGGCCTTCCGTTTGCATCACAGCCCTGGTCTGTGCCGGGTTGAGTGAACGGAGAAAATCCCTGAAAGCCTCATTGCGCTGCTGTAAATCCATATCTGATATTGTACGGCAAAGAAAAGCAAAAAAAATGATTGTGCGACACACCAAAAATTTGGACGGGCGCATCTTCCTTTTATAACCACTTAAAACGCCCCTAAATCTGAACCTGAAAACACCTGCAGCGCTGTTACTTTTATTCACATTCAAACTAACAAGGTTATGAAAAATCATGAACCGGTGTCTCCAGACACCTTAGAATTGCTATTTGCCCATCGCAACAAAGCGTATGGAGCCTATCAGTTGCGCCGCAATTACAACCAAACGTTGGCCAAATCGGTAGGTATTGGATTACTGTTATTGGTAGCAGGGTTGGTATTGCCGCATTTGTTGAGTGCGGTCAATGTCTCCACTGACGATATGGAAAGAAATGTGGTGATAGATATGTCAAAGATAAAGGTGGAATCTACGCCTCCACCCCCTGTATTGCCCCCACCAGCCCCGGCATCCCCCCCTGTTCAGGCATCGCAACGGTTTGTGCCGCCTACACCTACGCCTGATGATCAGGTAAAAGATGAAAACCCGCCAACGGTAGCTGATGTTTTGGATAACAAAGCCATTATCGGTAAATCAGATCATGAAGGCGAAATAGAGGTAGAGCCTACGCTTAATTTTCCGAAGGAACTTCCAACCACCATCGAAGCCCCTAAAGAGGACCCAGATGTAGTGATGGGTCAATTTGATGTTCAAAAACCTGCGAGTTTCCCCGGTGGAGAAAAGGAACTATTCAAGTATTTGGCAGAAAACCTGCATTACCCTACTCGAGCGCGTGAAGTAGGGCTTCAAGGCACCGTGGCCCTATCATTTGTGGTGAATAAAGATGGGAGCATCAGCGAGGTGACTATCTTGAAAGATGCCGTAGGTGCAGGGTGCGGAAAAGAGGCCCAACGGGTCATTGCCAATATGCCTAAATGGACTCCCGGAGAGGCCAATGGACGGGCTGTTAGGGTTCGTTTTACGATACCGGTTAAGTTTGCTTTGAACTGAGTAATAGTGGTTCTGTTATATAAATGTTTCGTATCATTGCGGGTCATTTAGAAGACGTAAACATGTCCCTACCAAAATTCTTTACTAACGAAGTATTTTGGTAGGGATTGATGCTCACCCCTTCCGAATCCGCTCAATCACCAATCCCAATCCCATCACCATAAAACAAGCCAATGGATTGTACCACAGGTAAGGGTTTTTGTCCACAAAAAAGAACAGATAAGCGATCACTGTTTGGGTAATGACGGCTGCTATGAATACGGCATTGCCTTTGACGTAAGGCAGGAAAAAAGCAGTCATAAAAATGCCCAATATGGTGCCGTAAAAAATGGATCCGACCATGTTGACGGCTTGGATCAAGTTGTCAAATAAATCGGCATAGGTAGCAAATACAGTGATGAAAACGCCCCACAGAACCACGGCGATTTTAGACGCTTTCAGGTAATGTGCGTCGCTGAGGCCGGGTTTTAAAGAGCGGCGATAGATGTCTGAAACCGTAGTGGCTGACAAGGCACTGAGTTCGGAGGCTGTAGTGCTCCAAGAGGCGCAAAAGATCATGGCCAGCATCAGGCCAATAAGTCCCTTGGGAATATGATTTAGTATAAAGTGGATGAAAACATAGTCTTTATCGCTTTTTTCCTTGGTTGTTTTGCTTGCTTCAATGATAGTGTCTGCCTCTTTGCGCAATTGTTGATGCGAAGCATCCAAGATCTTGTACTGGTTCAAAGCAGCGTTGGCACTGGATTCATCATTGCGTTGACTGGCAGTTCCGTATTGCTCGAGCACCTCTTTTTTGATGATGAAAAGACTATCGGCTCGTTTTTCCAAGGCTTGAAATTGGGTTTCAGAACTGGTACCAGCCAATTTCATGCGGGTAGCACTGTTGTAGTGGAGGGGCGGCGAATTGAATTGAAAAAACACATAAACCATCACCCCAACCGATAAGATTAGGAATTGCATGGGGATTTTAATGACTCCATTGAAAAGCAAACCCAACCGGCTTTCACGGAGTGATTTTCCACCCAAATATCGGCCAACCTGACTTTGGTCGGTACCGAAATAAGATAAAAACAAAAAGGTAGCGCCCAAAAGACCTGACCAGATGTTGTACCGGTCGTTCCAGTCCCATTTCCAGTCTATGATTTGGGTTTTTCCGGTACTTCCTGCTATTTCCCAAGCCTCTGAAACGCCGATCCCGGTCGGTAAATTGGTCACTACTAAATAAAAAGCCATGACCAATCCCCCCAGCATGATTCCCATTTGCAACTCTTGGGTTCTGCTGACGGCAGCACTGCCACCGCTGGTGGTATATAGGACTACAAATGCAGCCATCACAAAATTGGTAAAGGCTAGGTTCCAGCCAAATACCGCACACAGAATAATGCTTGGGGCATAAATGCTGATGGAGGCTGCGATACCGCGCTGAATCAAAAACAAGACGGCGGTGAGGCTTCGCATCCGCAAATCAAACCGTTGTTCCAAGTACTCATAGGCGGTGGTGACCCGCAGTTTGTAGTAAATAGGCAGTATGAAATAAGCCAATATAATCATAGCGATGGGTAGACCAAAGTAGAACTGCACAAACTGCATACCGTCATTGAAGCCTTGGCCGGGAGTACTCAAAAAAGTAATGGCACTGGCTTGGGTAGCCATAATGCTCAAACCGATGGTCCACCAAGGTAAATCTCGCTTGCCGGCCAAAAAATCTTCACTGTCGTCCACTTGGTTACGGCTTTTCCAAATGCCATAAAAGACAACAAATGCGAGCGTACCCACCAATACGAACCAATCTAATCCGTGCATAATATTATTTTTTTGTTTTCAAGTCGGTTACGACATGTTGACCGACTGCTCGGCCACATTTAAGGCCGGCTTCATTGCCTTGTTTATAGTGAATACCGCCGTATAATCGGCTCAAGCCAACCTGATTGGCGGCTTCATGGAAAGAGTTAAACGTGCGAATTGGAAGTCCAAACTCCACCTCTGTACTGTCGGTGAAGGCGAAACCATCGCCATAGAGACTGGTCAATGCCGTGGCCGCTGCAGCCGAAATGGTACTGTGTCCACTGGTATGCTCCGGAAATGGAGGCGTCTGGATCAGTGGAATCCACTCTGGATCAATATACTGGTTGATGTAGGACTCCGGACGGATCAAATTGTACTGATACTTGGCATTCCAACAAGCAATGAACCCATCGGCCAGCGCACAAGACACTTTCACGTAGGTTTCAGCAACGTGCATGATGTCCGAGTTTGATTTGCGGGCGGCATGGGCGGCTATGTTCATCCAGTGCCCGCCAGGGCTAATTTTCTTTTTTCCAAATGCCAAATGGCCACTCACTTCCATTGCAAAAGGATTGTCGTCCCAGTACCAAGCAGTGGCCTCATTTTCCACATTTTTCTTTTTCACCATCTCGTACACCTCGTTTGCTTGATTCCAAAAAGCGCTACCTTTTACACTACTGAATGCTATGGGGGGATCTACTTTAAATTGGCTCGCTGAATCCATTACCCAAGGGCGTATTTTAGACCAATGAGGCTCCAAAGCATCGGCATACATGGGAGGCGTTGGCCGCCAACGGGCTTGGTTTTTGGTGTCAATTGTAAATTTTGGCATACTGCGGGTTTGCGCATAATTGTCTTTTTTTGACCAAGCCAATACATGCTTCGCCACGGCATCGCCATAAGCCATAGACCGTTCATACACTTCTGGAGGCATGTTCATTTGATTGAAACTTTCAAATACCTGCTCTTTCAAATCGTCCATATCGCTTTCGGAGAACACCAAGGCTTTGCCCACGATGAGGAGGGCATTGGCACTGGCCAATGGGTAGCAGTACTCTTTTCCGGCCTCTGGCTGAGGGCCTATTTCTAGGCCATTGAGTTGGTTGGCCAACGACCTATATTCCGGAAATCCCGGTACCAATGCCTCATACGCAGCCACCGAGGCATAAGCGTATATACGGGAAGAGATGGGTGGTGCAAAAATATCATGCCTGATAATATCCGTCAGTCGGCGAATACCCGCGTGTAAAAACTCGGCATTATTGGCTTTTTGCTGAAAATCCTTGCTGTACTGCTTGCAAGAAAAAAATAATATGCTTAATAAGAATAATATCAGTGCTTGGTTGCGCATGGTATTTTTATGATCGTTTTTCTTAAAATAAAAGTCCCGCTAATGTGGCAGAAAGATAACTAGCCAAAGTACCCGCAATCAAGGCTCTGAATCCTAATTTGGCCAAATCGGCTCGACGGCTTGGCTCCAGCGCGGAAATACCGCCAATCTGAATACCAACCGAGCCAAAATTGGCAAAACCACAAAGGGCAAAACTCACAATGGACAATGTTTTAGGTGAAATCTGGTTGTTCGCAATCATGACCTGCAATTGTGAGTAGGCTACAAATTCATTGGCCACCAACTTCGTACCCATCAGAGCACCTGCTTTGTATATTTCATCTCCCGGTACGCCCATAGTCCAAGCCAAACCTGAAAAAATCGTACCTAATATAGTATTCAATGTAAAATCGGGAAAACCGGCAAGGCTTCCGCATTTACCTAAAATAGCATTTACCAAGGCGATCAAGGCCAAAAAGCCGATAAGCATAGCCAGCACGTTCATACCAACTTTTAGCCCTTCCGAGCATCCAGCACTGATGGCATCCACGATATTGGCGTGTTCCTTGGGTACTTTCATGGTCACTTCGCCACGTGTTTCAGATTGTTCGGTTTCTGGATAAATGATTTTTGCGATGGCCAATGCTCCCGGAGCAGCCATAATACTAGCGGCAATCAGGTATTCCGCTGGGACACCAAACATAATGTAAGTAGCCATGACTCCACCTGCGATACAAGCAAAACTACCCGTCATGGATGCCATTAATTCTGAATTGGTCATGCCCTTCAAGTAGGGTTTAATCATGATCTGCGCTTCCACCTGTCCCACAAATGCACTCGCAATATTGGATAGTGCCTCGGCACCGCTCACCCGCATAAAAAAGTTCATCCCTTTGGCCAGCCATTCCACAATTTTTTGCATCAATCCGATATAGTACAAGATGTTGACCAATAGGGCTACAAAAATAATAGTGGGGATGATTTTAAAAAAGAAAATAAATCCGTGGGGATCGCCAAAGGCCTTATTGACCGCTGGAAAACTGGCCAAAGGTCCAAAAACAAAGTCGGCACCCGCTTGCGAAAATTCGATTACTTTGGTGACAATATCGCCTAACCATTTGAAAAACCACTTACCAACGGGCGTTTTTAGGATAAAAACCGCCAAAACGGCTTGTAACAATAAGCCCATACCTACCGTACGGTAATTGATGGCTTTTCTATTGTTGGACATCAAAAAAGCAATACCTAAAATTACAACAATGCCTAAAAGGCCAATCAGACGATCCATGTATTTATTTTTTTTACGTTGGAAATGTTTTGTAACGAGCGAATCCGTTGTTTTGAAGGCGAAAAGTACGACGTAAAAGCAAGACGAATAACTTTATTTCTAAAAACACTTTCAAATATGGTCTAAGTTACCGTAATTTTGCGGTTTGCTACAACTCTACATGAACGACACGTCATCAGATAAGCCTGGAAGTCTTGATAATTTCTTGGCCAAAAATAGTAATTCACAAGCCCTTGCTCACGGCTTGGAGATACACAAAAAAGGAAATTTTGAACTCATCTCTATAGACGTAAGGTCTCATGGGGTGGCCTACTATAAAGTCAAAAGCGAACGCGGCTGGGATAGTTATAATGTGGTGATTCAAAATTTTAGGGGTGCAAAGCCCAATCCTTCTTTACACTGTTCTTGCCCTTACAATTGGGGTGGTTTGTGTAAGCATCGTGTGGCCGCACTCATTGATCTAAGCAATAAAGGACACTGGGAAGAACCCATGCCGGAGCCTCCGCCAGTGGTGTATGATATGTTGGACTCCGTATTGCCTATCAATGACCTCAGCGATACTTCTTTGCGGGCTGTCGTCTCTGACGATCATTGGAAAAAAAGGACTACCATCAAAAAAGTAGAAATACTAGCCGCCAAAAATGGGGTGGCTGAAACCCGCGTCATCTTCAATGGTTATGAGCAGGTTCAACGATTTTCAAGGATTAAAATTGGTGAAATACACAGCTCTTGCGCTTGCGCCCAAAAAATTGGGCATCCTTGCTGCGAGCACAAATTGGCAGCCCTCTTGACACTGCGCGAACAATATGGCTCTTTGGCCTTTGAGTCTATGCGTGATTGGACGGCTCAGAAAAACCAATTGTTGTCTGAATATGGTTTTAATACCGACGATGATCTACGCGGCAAGTTTGATTTTAAGATCAATAACAAAGGAATATTAGAACTCAAAGTACTCGATCCGGGCATCAAGGCTCCCGATCAACTCAGTGGGTGGTGGAAAAGCAATAGCGAGCGTTTTAAATCCGTATCACGTACCCTTTCATTGGGTGCTAGCACAGAAGAAGAGCCAGACACGCGCCGAATTTTGATTTATTCACTCACCATGACGGGTGTCAATTTGGTACCTGATGTCACTTTAGTCCCTTTGACTGGAAGGTACAATGAGTCCAAAGATAAATTATCGCATATCTCCAAAATAGAGCAAATTTATGCTCAATATGGTACTGATAGTGGTGAAATGCCAGCCATTACAGACCAAGACAGTCGGTTGTTACACATTGCCCGTTCAGGGTTTGCATACCAAGCCATTGCCACACATTTGCGCAAACAAGGCTTTAGTCTGCCCTATTGGCATTATTCCAATTTTAACCTAAACGAGGCGGATGATATCCTCAAAGAAGCACTTCTAAATCATATTGGTGGGATCTGGGATCGGGTATTGCCATTGCTTGCCGATAAATTTACTGTTTTTTCAAATGACACCCAAAACCGTGTCAATTCCTTGCACCGCACCACCGTAATAGCGCAACCCTTGCGGCCTAGGTTTGAGTTGAGGAGTGAAGGCGATTTTATTGTGTTGGAAGGATTCACTGATTTTGGCGAAGAAACCATTTCGATTGAAAAACTGGAGCCGTTGGGTTTTTGGCTGCGCACCTATGAGGGTAAAGTAGCCAAGTTGTCCCAGTATAGAGATGCACTGTTGTTACAGCAGTTTAATAATACGGGCAAAATAAAAATCAAAAAAGATTACCTCCCTAGTTTTTTAGCCAATTTTGTGTTGCCCCTAACGGCTCACTACTCCGTTGATTTTAGTATTGATAAGGATATTGACTACCAAAAACTATCGTGGAAGGAAGGCCGAATTTATCTAAAAGAAGACGCGTCGCACTTGTTGCTCATTCCGATGTATGCGTATTCGGAAAAGGCTTCTTCTCTAAAGGTTTTTGCGAATGAAACCTTGCCAAAAGATCCCGAAACGGAGACCCAAGAACCTGTAGTAGAATTCACAGATGATGGCCGAAAAGACCACATCACTTTCGATGAATCCAGTGATCAGATCACCATCTGGAACCGCCAGCCGGAAAAGGAAAAGGCATTCCGGGAGCAGATTTCAGCCTTACACGAAGATTTCAAGTATCAAGTGGGTGATTTTTTCCATATCCCATTCAATGACGTATTGCGAAACCACTGGTTGTTTCAGTTTTTTGAACACTGTACGACGCAAGGCATTGCGATTTTTGGGTTTTCGCAACTCAAAAAATTCAAATACAACCCCAATCGCCCCAAGGTGCAGATCCGTGCTTCATCGGGTATTGATTGGTTCGATATGAAGATGGAGATCTTCTTCGGCGAGCAAGTTGCTTCCTTGGCAGAAGTGCGGAAAGCGGTACTTAACAAACAACAGTACGTACAACTTGGAGATGGATCCATCGGAATGCTACCCGAAGAATGGATTGCTCAATACGCCAACCTATTCAAATTTGGCCAAGTGCAAGGAGACTCCATGAAGGTCAGCAAAATGCACTTTTCGCTCATTGACCAACTTTCTGAACACATTGACAATGAAAAATTGCTTCAAGAATTGGCTGAAAAGAAGCAAAAACTCCTGCATTTCAAGGAAATAAAGAATATTCCTTTACCAAAAAATATCACGGCTACCCTCCGCGACTACCAGCAAGAGGGCTTTAAATGGCTCAATTTCTTAGACGAGTTTAGTTGGGGCGGCTGTTTGGCCGACGATATGGGCCTTGGTAAAACCTTGCAAGTCCTCACATTTTTGCAGGAAATAAAAAATCGTGATGGTGGTGGAACTAGCCTCATTGTCATGCCAACGACCTTGATTTTTAACTGGCAAGCCGAGATCAAAAAATTCACGCCTGAACTGACATATTACGTACACAGGGGCATTACACGCCAGCGAAATACCGATTTTTTGCCCCAATATGACCTTATTCTCACGACCTACGGCACCCTCCGCAGCGACGTGGAATTTATGAAAGAATTCAAATTCCGGTACATTGTCCTTGATGAGTCGCAGGCCATCAAAAACCCGGGGTCACTGACCTCCAAGGCCGTCAAACTGCTCAGTGCTCAAAATCGTTTGGTGATGACGGGTACGCCCGTCGAAAACAATACCTTTGATCTGTATTCTCAAGTAGAGTTTCTCAATCCGGGGCTACTAGGTACGCAAGAGTTTTTCCGTTCCGAATTTGCTAATCCCATTGATAAGCACCGCGATGCTGACCGTGCCTCCGATTTGCGGCAATTGATATACCCATTCATCTTAAAACGAACCAAAGAGGAAGTCGCCAAAGACCTGCCGGACAAGACAGAAACGATCCTTTTCTGCGAGATGGGCAAGAAACAACGCAAAGTGTATGAAACATTCCGTGACTCATACAAGATGAGGATCATGGAAAAAATGGAAGAAGAAGGCCGCGAAAAATCGGCGTTTTTGATCTTGGAGGGCTTGCTCAAACTGCGCCAAATCTGCGATTCACCGGAGTTGCTCTCCGACGATGAGGATTATGGAACGGAATCAACCAAACTAGACGAAATCATCAGGGAAATAGAAGAAAATGCAGGCAACCATAAAATCTTGGTTTTCTCCCAGTTCTTGAAAATGCTCGATCTGGTGCGCCAGCACTTAGAGAAAGCGAATATTTCGTACGAATACTTGGATGGACAGACCCGCGATCGCGCCGATAGGGTCAATCATTTTCAAAACAATGAACAATGCCGTGTTTTCTTGATGAGCCTCAAGGCTGGCGGCGTGGGTATCAACCTGACCGAAGCCGATTACGTCTATTTGATTGACCCGTGGTGGAATCCTGCCGTGGAACAACAGGCCATAGACCGTACCCACCGAATCGGGCAAACCAAAAAAGTATTTGCCTACCGTATGATCTGCAAAGATACCGTGGAAGAAAAAATTATGGAACTGCAAGCCAAGAAAAAAGACATTGCTCGAGATTTGATCAGTACGGAAGAGGGACTGCTCAAAAAGTTGACTAAAGATGATATTGTGGCGTTGTTTACGTAGTGCTACCCAAGCCAACCTTCCAATGCCTCGCCGCCCCTTGTGAAGTTGCTCATGAATACGGAACCAATGGTGTTGATCATATTGGGTTCAAAGGGCAATTCTACCTTGATATAATTGTCCGTAAAGCCGGAAACAAGGCTGGTGTCCTTGTGGTGCTCAAACAAAACCGGGCGTGCTGTTTGGGAGTATTGGGCATAAAATGCGCGGCGTTTCATTTCAGAGAGACCGCGCAAAGCCTGGTTGCGGCGGCGGCGTTCTTCTACGGGTACGGTGCCGGGCATAGCCGTGGCAAGCGTATTGGCGCGTTCAGAATAAGTGAACACATGGAGGTAAGAAATATCTAGGGATTGTATGAATGCGTAGGTTTCTAGGAAATCTGCCTCGGTTTCGCCAGGGAAACCGACTATCACGTCGCAACCAATACAAGCGTGCGGCATCCGTGACTTGATATTGGTCACGCGATCAGCGTACAGGTCGCGGGTGTAGCGGCGGCGCATATCGCGGAGTTGTTTGTCATTGCCAGATTGTAAAGGCACATGAAAGTGCGGCATAAATCGGGTACTTTCTGAAACCAGCCCAATGATCTCGCTTGTAAGCAAATTGGGTTCTATACTCGAAATCCTAAACCGGCTAATGCCCTCCACTTGATCCAAGGCTTGAACCAAGTCCACAAAAAGAGCCTCTTTTTGGGGCTTTGTACCTTCTATTACATCGGTTCCATTGCCAAAATCGCCTAAATTGACTCCGGTCAATACTATTTCACGCGTACCCGTTGCCGCAATCTTTTGCACATTTTCCAACACCCGATCCACGGTATCGGACCGGCTAGCACCCCGCGCTTGCGGAATGGTGCAAAAAGAGCACTTGTAATCGCATCCATCCTGCACTTTTAAGAAAGAGCGGGTGCGGTCGCCAAAAGAAAAAGAAGGAACAAATGTATTTACATCTTTTACATCTCCTGCATACACCATACCTTTGCCGGGTGCTTTGCTGAGATCGTCCACGTAATCCATGATTCGGAATTTCTCGCCAGCACCCAACACCAAGTCCACTCCCGGAATATCCGCGATTTCTTGTGGTTTGAGTTGCGCATAGCATCCAGTCACGATCACAAATGCCTCCGGCTGTTGGCGCAATGCTTGGCGCACTATTTTTTTACATTCCTTATCGGCCTGCTCTGTTACAGAACAAGTATTGAGGACGTAAATATCGGCACCATCCTCAAATTTGACGGGCAGGTAGCCACCAGACTCAAAGAGCCGGGACAGGGCTGAAGTCTCTGAAAAATTGAGTTTGCAGCCTAAGGTATGAAATGCAACAGTGCGTGGAGTAGCCATAAATGAAGCCACAAAGATACGTCAATTTACTTGAACAATCACAACCGTAATCATTATGACTGTTGCTTACAACATCACCAACCTAACCGATGCTCGCTACTTTGCCGCGAAAGATGTAGAATATTTGGTCTTCAACCTTGAAGCAGGCACGCCTGGGTTTGTAGATCCAATCACCGTAAAAGCCATGGAAGAATGGGTAGTAGGCCCTACCATTGTGGGGGCTTTTAGGCATAGTAGCCTTGAAACAGTGCTAGAATCAGTTAAATTTTATGGATTGAAGGGTGTACAAGTGTGGTGGTCTGAGGGCAATGAGAAAGCACTGAAGGAACTCATACAATTGGTAGATGTAATTTTGGTTTTTGATGTGAATGGGCAATCGCCCGACGAATTATATGACCTCCAGGATGAATATTTGTCTGCTATTTTCATGCTTAATTTTGGGGATCAAGACCTGAAATCTATGTTTACGGATGAATGGCGATCATTTTTCAACAATGTACGCCCCGTTATACAAAGCAACGCCTCGGTAGAAGACCTAAAAGCCGCCATTGTGCAGTTTAGGTTAGCAGATTGGGCAGTGTCAGGCGGAGATGAGGAAAAGGTAGGCTTAAAGTCATTTGATGACCTCGACGAAATACTAGATTGGGTAGAAGAAATAGGAAGGCCACAGGCTGAAAAGGAGCGGGAGAGCAGGGAAATGCACGAAAGGGCAAATAATAACAACAACACATACCATGGCTATGACCCCTTCATACTATGATTTGGTGTATGCCGTGGTGCGACAAGTGCCTCGGGGTCGTGTTACCAATTACGGTGCCATAGCCGATTTTCTAGCACTTGGATCGTCTCGTATGGTCGGGTGGGCACTTAACCAGTGCCACACCATGGACGACGTGCCTGCACACCGAGTCGTGAACCGAAAGGGCGAACTTAGTGGCCGCCACCATTTCGCTACCCCTACCCTTATGCAAGCGTTGCTTGAAAACGAGGGTATTATTATTGAAAATGATACCGTACGCGATTTCAAGACGCTGTTTTGGAGTCCTAGTGAATTGGGAGATGATTGGGAGGCATTTTAGATGTGCTTTAGAGGGCGAAGTTCACACAACCGCTTTTCTAATTCTAACCAACCGCTCCAGCAATGCTTCCAACCGATCTAAAGGGAGCATGTTAGCACCATCTGATTTTGCTTCCGAAGGCTTGGGGTGGGTTTCGATAAATAAGCCATTTACGCCTACCGCAACGCCTGCCCGTGCGATGCACTCGATCAAGGCTGGTCGGCCTCCAGTAACACCACTACTCTGATTGGGTTGCTGCAAAGAGTGGGTACAATCAAGTACTACGGGTACTCCAAACGACTGCATCACAGGAATACCCCTGAAATCTACGATCAAATCTTGATACCCAAACGTCGTGCCGCGCTCCGTAAGTATGATATTGGGATTACCCTCCTCCTGTACTTTCTCCATTGCAAATTGCATGGATTCAGGACTCACAAATTGACCTTTTTTGATGTTCACGACTTTACCCGTTTGAGCGGCTGCCACCAAAAGACTAGTCTGACGGCATAGAAATGCAGGTATTTGCAGCACATCAACATAGGCTGCGGCCAAGGCCGCCTCTTGGTCTGTGTGAATATCGGTAGTGGTAGGCACTTCGTACATTTTTCCAATTTTTTGGAGAATGTTCAATGCCTTTTCATCGCCAATACCCGTGAAGGAGTCCTTTCGGCTGCGATTAGCCTTTCGGTATGACCCTTTGAAAATATAAGGTATTTCCAAGCGGGTACAGATTTCTTTAACCGTTCCGGCTATATCAACGGCCATCTGTTCGCCCTCAATGGCGCAAGGGCCTGCTATGAGGAAAAAATTGTCTGATTTTAAATATTGCTGTAACATGGGGCAAAAGTACGGAGAAGAAATGGATTACTCCGCCTTCACAAACTTTTGCTGTCCCCAAGTTTTATTTCCAGATTGGGCATACACGATATATACACCCGATGCGAAGTTGGTCAACGGTACTGGAATCTGTTGTGTATCATTACCCACTTCTTTTTGCCAGATCAACCGACCAGACATATCCATGATGATTAAAGAAGTCCGCTGCTTAGACGGAAGGTTGGCCACTACGATGTTTACTTGTTCTGAACTTAGATTGGGTGTCACCTTCAATTGTGGCTTCAGACCTGTGATAGGGTTGAATACCGAAGAATTTAGGCCAATTTGAAGAGAATCTAAGGCGAAAGAAAAAATGCTGCGCCCATGGGTGCCAGCAAAAAGGGTTTTCTTGATCGGGTTTATATCTAGATCATAGACTGGGACAGAAGGAATGCCTTGGCCCAGTCGTTCCCAATGCGTACCCCCATCGAGGGTTCCATATACGCCGCCATCGGTACCCACAAAAATAACAGAATCTTGGTGTCCCGGCAAAATCTGAATATCATTGATCGCCAGATTTGGTAGATCTCCGTTGATGGGTTCCCAAGTATTGCCTTTGTTGTCGGATCGGTGTAAGTGTGCCGTAAAATCGTTGGAACGATAGCCTGAGTGCGATACAAAAACGCGGTTGGCATTGTTGGGCGATGCCTTCACACTGGTCACATACCGTTCGGGCAGGCCAGCCGTGATATTTGTCCATTGTTGGACATTGGGAAGCCCCCTCCATACATTGCCATCTGTTGTGCCTACATAGAGTAAATCCTCTTCAATGGGGCAATCACTTAGGGTTGTAATCGTATGAAACCTAGGGCTAAAAATGATCCCATCGGTAAGATCATCGCTGATGGGCTGCCACTGGGCAGGATGCCCCACACTTTTATACACCCGATAAGTGCCCGTGTACATCACCGATTCATTGGTTTTACTAATAAAGTATGGCATATCCCAGTTGCGGCGGTCATCTGAATTGATGCCCTCTGAGCCACTTTCAAAGAACTCACCATTGTTGGTAGTGACACCAATACTACCATTTTGGGCTTCAAAATAATAAATATTAGGCTCTGTTGGATGGAAAACAGCCTGAAATCCATCGCCGCCATAAAGACGATTCCAATCATTTACCATGCTGCGATTGCCATCAAATGTTCCATTGTCTTGTGCGCCCCCATAGTAAAGTTCGGGTTGGTGGGGGTTGTGCGCTACCCTGTACAGTTGAGTGGTTGGTATTTGCTCTATTTTATCCCAAAACAGACCATTATCTGTGCTTTTATAAAGGCCACCATCGGTGGCAATCAAAAAATCTGTTGCACTGAGAAAAACTAAATCGTGGTGATCTACGTGTACATCGTTGTTCCAACCCACGGCTACCGCCCAATTAGCACCGCCATCTTGAGATCTCCAAGTATTGACTCCCAATATCCAAATATCTTGTGGATTAAAGGGATTGATACGCACTTCTCCAAAATACCAAGCAAAATTACTTTGAAAATTGGTCTCTAGCCCAGTGGTCAGGCTCAATTGCCAGGTCTGTCCGGCATCAAAACTTTCATAAAGCCCTCCAAATTGGAGGCTATTATTGGCATAGGTGGCCACTATGTGTTGGGCATTGCTTTGGTCTATGGATAAACCGATACGGCTTTGAGCATCTTGTGGCAATCCCCCTTGAAGTATGGCCCAGTTGTTTCCACCATCGGTTGATTTCCAGATGCGAGCATCATTGCCACTAATGAGGCTTTCTTGGTTGTTTCGGATTCGATTCCAAGCGGCGGCATATAGCACGTTTGGATTGTTGGGCGCCATCTTGAGGTCAATGATGCCTGCTTGATCCGAAATAAATAGTTTTTGTGTCCAAGTCATTCCCCCATCCATACTCTTATACAGTCCCCGATTGTTGTCGCGCTCAAAGGGAAGACCCATCGTAGCCACAAAAATAGTATTGGGATTGGTTGGATCTACGATGATTTCAGAAACGATGCGTTGGTCGGCCAAGCCTAAGTGTTGCCAAGTAGCACCGCCATCAGTGCTTTTATATACCCCATTGCCAATGAAAGGAAAACCTGAAATACAAGGATCGCCCAAACCAATATAAACGGTATTAGGGTTGGAAGGATCGAGGGTAATACAACCGATGGAACTATAGATTTGTCCATCAAAGATAGGCAACCAACTGCCGCCCCCATTCACTGTTTTCCAGACTCCACCTGTAGAATAACCTATATAAATAATATTTTGATCGGTTGGATGGACTGCAATCGTATTGACCCGTGCGCCGATATTTCCAGGGCCTTCCACCTTCCATTGGGTGTTAAAACCTTTGAGTATATCCCTTGGTTTGGTTGCCACAGTTTCTGTTTGAGCAGCGTATAGAGCCGCCTCATAAGTCGCCATATCAGGTATGAAATATGGGTATTCGCGCAAGGCGTGAAACCATTCAAATGGGCGCAACGTCGTGTCTGATCCGTTGGATGCTTCACTGGTTTGAAGTAGAATTTCCTTAGACTCCAAGGTGTTGGCTTGGCGTTTGAGCAATACCACCAACAGGCTCACGATGGCCGCTGCCAATAAAATCATATTACGAACCGGAAATGGTTGCCGTGGTTGTCGTTGGAACATATTTGTATGATTGGTTCGATTACCCTTTGATAATCAAGCGATTGGTCAAATTTGAATCGAGGATTAGTCTCTTCCAATTACAAATATAGGGCTATTCGCTTAAACTGGGGATATTTTATACGTTATTGCTATTTTTTGACATTCTGAACCATAATATATGCAGTATTTCTCTCCTTGAGGAGGACAGGCGGTGAATATTTCAGGTGGTAGATACATTGAAATCCAAGTGTTATTTATCCAAATACTACATATATTGTAGTCTTAATCTTTATTCCAGAAACGTTCAAACGTGTGACGCGTTTAAGTCACTGCGCCACACGTAGAATCCTATAATCTACACCTTCTCAAAAGTAAAAACACGCGATTGGCCATCTTTTTCCACTCTTAGAAAATAGTGCCCAACGGGCCAGTGCGTCACATTGATAGTGGCAACAAAACCGATATTTTGCCATAATATACGGCCTTGTGCATCTAACAATTGTAAATTTAATGATTCCTGCTGCAAATGTGCGGGAATACGAATCGAAACTTGATCTTTGACTGGGTTAGGCGTAAGTAAAATACCCTCTAAGTCGTCAGCATTGTTCTTTGTGGCACTGATCCCCGATACAGTTACGACAGAGAAGCAACTGGATGAATTACCTGATGCGTCTGTTACGGTATAATACACCGTTTGTACGCCTATATCATTGGTAGAGAACTGTGGGGGATTGATCGTGGATGTTACTATACCGCAATTGTCGCTGCTGCCTGCAGCTAATTGGTTGGCGGTAAGGGTATATAACCCCGTATCATCTATTGTAATACTGAGTTCAGGGATACATTCCACCAACGGTGCAATTTTATCTAGAATTTGGACATTGATCAAGCACGTACTTGTTCCGCCTTGTCCACTGGTAGCAGTGAGGGTGAGGGTATGCTCACCAATATCAGAGCAATCAAAAGACATGGTGTCGAGGCTTAAACTGACGATGTCATCAGAGCAGGGAAGCATGGAATTAGGAATCCAAAAACTTTCAGGATTAAGCGTCACTGTTCCTGCTGTATCTAGGCTTAAATCGCTAGATTCTACACATACAATGGTAGGGATCTCATCAAGAAGCCCATTGCAATTGTCGTCGGTGCCGTTACAAAGTTCGGGTACGCCTGGGTTTATGGATGCAATAAGATCATTGCAATCACCTCCAATGGCAATATAACCTGACGGTTGGTCCACGGAATATACGGCATCATTACTATTGCCATAATTATCCATATCCATATCATGATACCATGCTGTTGCGTTGGTGGCAGGCAACAATCTGGAAATAACCAAATTCTTGTCGCTGCCCGAATTGGCACCACAGACCAGTATCCGATGGTCTGGTAGTACCACAAGATCCTGAACCCAAAGATTGGTATCACTAGGCATAAAGGGCACTTTGATCTTTTGCCCACCGTTGAAGGTACTATCTACGTCGCCATTTTCCTTAAAACGTATCAAAAAACTTTTGCCTCCTACAGCAACTCCCTTTACCACAAACCTGTTATCAGGCATTAACCCGCTCATCTTTATGTTATTGTTGTTGATAATATCCTGAAAGATACGTTGCCCATTATTGCCAAAACTTGTATCTGAACTTCCGTCAGGGTTAAATCGCGCCAAAAACACGTTAAAATTATTGGCCGCCCCAACCCCTAGTATTTTGCCATTGGGCAAAATGATAAAATCGTGCAACCTATCGTCGTCGCCACTAATATCTTTCCGGATATAGCCTTGGTTTCCAAATTCCTCGTTGGTATATCCACTAGGATCAAAACGCGCTAAAAGCATATCATAAGTACTTGATCCTGCATCGTGATTGACGACAGCACCGCCAACCAATATACGATTATCTGGTTGAATACCTACGATATAGGCAGATTCATCCCATTGATCGGTCTCTGTCCACACGACATCACTTCCTGTGGGAAGGCTACCGTTCGCATTTATTTCTCTAAGCCCAAAATCCTGATAGTTACCCGAATAAGATTGGTAAAAAAGGATCAATTTTCCATTGGTGGCAGGCAATATATCATACAAAGTTGGGCTATGGCCAATGCCATTGGGTGGCAACGTTTCTATGATTTCTACTCGTCCATTCGTCCCAAATGTGGGTTCTGGCTGTCCATTATTATCAAATTTTAGGATCACCGACTGGAGGGTATTATTGGAAAAAGTAGCAAATGAGGTGATGATTTTTCCATCGGCCAAAAGGATCAATTGCCCAAGATCATCGGTATAGGACTGATTGTTATTGATTACTACAGAACCATTGTCTCCAAAGGCAAAATCGGGAGTGCCGTCTTTTAAAAATCGGGTTAGGAATATTTCCCCTGCCAGCCCACCAAAACTGGCTTTTTGGAAGTATCGTACCAGTATTTTCTGGTCGGGCTGTACTAACATTTTAGATCGGCCAACTAAAAAATCGCCAGAGCCTGATGAGTCTATCGCAAACCCGTTGTTACCAAAAGTAGTATCCAAAAATGCAGATTGAGCGTTGGTGGAAAAAATAATGGCACTGATTAAAAGGAATACATGAATAAAGTTACGCATAGGATAGTGTATTTATAAATTTTCAATTTGAAGAGTAGCGATGTTATTGTACATAGCATTGATATACATAAGTATGCTGCTATGATTGGTTGGCAGTTATACAACTTATAAATCAATGTCAGGAAGCGTGACGCAAATTTCTCCAAAGGTAAGGAAATAGAATGGAAGTCAAATAAAGATACTAATAAGTGATGGGGTTGGATCAATAAGTGATTGGAATGGAGGAACAGGTGATAGGAGAGGCAGTTTCATAAGCCTGAATTTGAGGTTTTAAAAATTGTAGATAAACTTTTTTGATGGGTTTGAGCCGTTAGATTTCGGAAGTTTGTTAATCTTCCGAAATCTTGGCTCGATCTCAAATATACATTGGCAATGTTTTGCTAAAACAGGAGTTTTGACTTATGATAAAGCCTCCGTCTGTGGTACACCTGTCTAGGTGCATTTACAGAGATATGCCACACCTCATAAATATATCATTTAACACAAAGAAAAGCATCAATCCTTCAAAACTGGCCACCGACCCGGTGTATAAGGTGCCCCCTTCAGATCCAATGCTTTTTCCAGATCACTGATACGTCCTTCTATACTTTTCAGATCATTGATGATCGGTTTCAACTGCTTTACAGCGATGCGGTAGTTTTCTTTAAATGTTTCTGTGGGCGCAGAAGTATGACTCCACATAGCATCTTGAACCAAGGAAGCACGACCACTCACCGAAGGAGCCGTTTCAAATTCGCGACGGCTCAGCGAAGCATCCCCGTTGAGGTTCGTATTAATGGCATTCATTTGTTGTTCTAAATCATAAATTTGCTTGATAAAGTCACCCGATTGGGCAGGCATATCCTGTACCGCCAATTTCAGATTGGATAGGTTCGATGACAATTCGGAACGAATCCCATTGGTAGCACTGACGGCTTTGCGAAGGCTTGAAACCTTCTTGCAGAAGGCATCATAAGCGGCGACATCGGTGGCAGGTAAGGTGACATTATTGAGTGATTTGGTCAAAAACGAAACAGGCTCCGTCATTTTGGTTAAAATCCCATCTTCAAACTTACTCAACGTCACGGTATATTTACCCGGCATGGCCAAATGGCCTTTCTCTTCATCGCCAAACAGTTGGTCGGCCGTAGGCTTGTACCGACCTTGGACAGGGGCTGGGTTGTTGTGCCTAAAATCCCATACAAGCCGTTGCAATCCTTTTTTGACGGGCTCTTTTATGTGGCGCACTACATCGCCCGACTCATCGGCTATAGTGAACAAAAAATATGGTTCAGGCTGTTGATCCTCTTTACGAAGGTCGTCTATAGCGGGGTATAAAACGGGTTCTTTTTTCTCCGCTTTTGCTTTTTCATCGGCCTGACGCTTGGCTTTTAGGGTTTTGACCTCCTCTTTTACATAATACGTGAACACCGCGCCCACAGGTGGGTTGGAAGCCGCATAGTGGCTACTACCAAGGTGGCCTTTATCGCGCAATCCTAACGGTTTGGCGGGTACAAATACCAAAGCCTCTTTGATGGGTAGTATGGTGGCCGCTTGATCTAGGGTCTCCTTTTTGAGGTTGCGCAAAGGAGAATAATCGTCTAAGATATAAAAACCACGCCCAAAAGTACCTAAAACAAGGTCGTTTTCGCGACGTTGTATCTCAATGTCGCGCACCGCAATGGTCGGCAATCCTGATTTTAGTTGAACCCAGTTTTCGCCGCCATCATTGCTAAAAAATGCTCCAAATTCAGTGCCACAGAACAACAAATTGGGATCAATATGATCTTCTGCAATCGTATAAACGCTACCGCGCTCTGGCAGGGTGGCGTGGATGGGTTTCCAAGTCTTGCCAGCATCGGTAGTTTTAAACAAATAAGGCTTGAAATCGCCATAACGATGGTGGTTAAAGCAAACGTAGGCCATTTCTTTTTGGTGCTGAGATGCCACCACTTGATGCACGTAAGAGCGGTCGGGTGCACTGGGTATTTGGCCTATTTTTTCCCAAGTTTGACCCCCATTGCGGGTTACTTGTACCAATCCATCGTCGGTGCCAGCCCAAAGCATATTTTCATCCAAGGCACTTTCTGAAAGGGAAGTCAATTGGCCATAAATGTCGGTAGATCCATTTTTGGCGATGGCATCTACACTCCAGACCTTGCCCATTACCTCCAATTTGTTTCTGTCAATACCCCGTGTCAGATCAGGGCTAATGGCACGCCAAGTATTGCCTTGATCGTCGGTGCGAAACACTTTATTGGCTCCAAAGTAAAGCCTTGTATTGGAAAAACGAGAAATAGTCAATGGAGCGTCCCAGTTCCAACGCAATGCTGGTTCGCCTTCACCTTCTTGGGGCTTGATGAATACATCTTGGCCGCTTTTACGGTCAAAGCGCACCAATCCGCCGTATTGGCTTTGAGCATAAATGATGTCGGGATTGCTTTGATCCACTTGTGTTTCAAATCCATCACCGGTGCTGGTTACATACCATTCGGAGTTAGGGATTCCATTAGCACTATTGTTGCGGCTAGGCCCTCCAAGGCTTAGATTGTCTTGTGTGCCACCGTGAACGTGATAAAATGGGAGTGCATTATCTGTAGAGACCTTATAAAACTGAGTCACAGGAAGGTTAGCCTTATAATCCCAAGTTTTAGCAAAATCAAAAGACTCATAAATGCCGCCGTCGCAGCCCACCAGCAAATGGTCAGGATTGGCAGGGTTGACCCAGATACAGTGGTTGTCAATGTGTTTGTTGATTTCGCCGAGGTTGCGAGTGGTTCGACCTCCGTCATCGCTTACTTTGTAGTAGGTATCGGTGATGAATATACGGTCTTTGTTGACTGGATCGCAGTTGAGTTCTTGATAATAGTTGCCACTGGTAGCGGCACCGCTCATTTTTTCCCAACTCACTCCGCGATCGGTAGAGCGGTATATACCGCCTTTGCCTTCGGGGGCTTCTACTACGGCATATACATAATCGGGATTGACGGGCGATACATCTATCCCGATTCGGCCGAGTTCGCCACTCGGCAATCCACCTTCTAGTTTTTTCCAAGTGGTGCCACCATCCATCGTTTTATAAACACCCGATTCAGGGCCTCCACCAATGTAGGTAAATACCTTGCGCTGCCGCTGGTGGAAGGCAGCATAGAGCACTTTTGGATTGCGCGGATCCATAATAAGGTTGTTGCAGCCAGTATAGGCACTGATGGATTTGACACAAGTCCAGGTTTCGCCCCCGTCGGTGCTCTTATATACGCCACGGTCGCCGCCATCGCTCCAAACAGGGCCGTAAGCACCTACCCAGATGATATTGGGATCGCTGGGATCCACGACGACATTGGAAATATGTTCGGAGGCTTTTAAGCCCATGTTTTTCCATGTTTTGCCGCCATTTTCGCTTTTATAAACCCCATCGCCGTAGGCTACCGAACGTTGGTTGTTGTTTTCGCCGGAACCCACCCAGACGACATTGGGATTGGTTGGATCTAAGACCACACAACCAATGGAATATGATCCTTGACCGTCAAAAATGGGATTGAAAGTAGTGCCAGCATTGGTAGTTTTCCAAACACCTCCCGAAGAAGAGGCTACGTAGTATTCGGTAATCTTTTTTGGATTGACCGCAAAATCAGAAATACGGCCAGAAGTGACCGCTGGGCCTATGCTGCGAAATGCTAGACTTCCATAAGTGGCGGATTGTTGCAAGAGCGGTTTTTCAGGCTTTTTTTCGGTTTCTTTTTTGTCCTTTTGAGCCAGAACCAAGAGCGGAGCGATACCCAAAATCAGGAGTAAAGTTGATAATTTATTCATAATTATAAGATTGTGTGAATATTGATCGCGAAAAATAAGGCCATTGTAACCAAATCAGGTTAATTTTTCGGCATAAGTAAGGTTTTAAGAACTTATGGTCAAAATATGTCTCTAAAATGAGCAGTAACTGTGTACATTTGCGCATATTTTATCTATTTTAGCACAAAATGAAGGTATTTGAACAACTTAGTGCCGTAGAGCTGCAACAACTACTGGATGCCTCAGCCTTGGTAACCATATTGATCGGTGCAGCCGATGGAGAATTGGACAGTGAAGAGCGAATATGGTCGGAGCGGCTGATGCACTCGCGCACATATAATAAGACCAAGGAACTGAATAACTTCAATACCCTTGTGGCAGAGCAATTTTGGGTGAAACTCAACGCTTATATGAGTGATTTATCACTGGATAAAGATACTCGCCAAGCGCAAATCACCGAGCGGCTTGCCGCTCTTAATCCGATACTTGCTAAACTAGAGGTGCGAATAGGTGCTGGTATATACAAAGGCTTACTGGGTCTAGCCCAAGAAACTGCCAAATCGTCGGGTGGTTTTTTACGGATAGGTGCCATTGGCGCAGAAGAATCAAAATGGGTAAAACTATCCATGATTGAGCCCATTATTGCCCCGAAAGAGGAATCTGTAGAAACTGAAGACTAGCCCGTGAACCTTACCGAAATATCCATTCGCCGCCCGTCACTGATCATCGTCATATTTGCCGTATTGTCATTTATGGGGGTGGCAGCATATTTCAACTTACCCATCGAATTAGTACCCAAGTTTAATCCGCCAGTCGTAACGATCAGTGCCATCTACCCCGGAGCATCGCCGTCGGAGGTGGAAAACTCGGTAAGCAAGCCCATCGAAGATGTAGTTTCTTCATTGGAGGGTATAGAACAAATACAGATTGGCTCTTTTGAAAGTTCCTGTTTTGTGGCACTTGAAATGAACCAAGCCATAGATTTGGACAGGGCAGTACCAGAGATCCAGCGAAAAATAAACCAAATATTGCCCAATATGCCCAAGGAGGTGCGGCCTCCAGTGGTTAATAAATTTGCCTTAGACGAGTTGCCTATTCTAAGGCTTGCCGTGTCTGGAAATATTAGTGGAACAGCCTTTTATGATTTAATAAAAAACCGAATATCTCCCGATATTGCGCGGGTAAAAGGAGTATCACAAGTCAGCATACTCGGCGGAGAAGAACGCGAAATAAGAATCAATATAAACAGCGATCGCATAGAGCAATATGGGCTTTCGCTCCTACAAGTGACTCAGGCGGTCCAAATGGCCAATCTTGATTTCCCAACTGGTAAAGTTACAAATGAAGACAACTCTGTGCGGATACGGTTGGCTGGAAAATTTTTATCGCTTGATGATATTCGCAACCTAGTCGTGGGCAAAAGTCGGTTTGGGTCTTCTATTTTTTTAAAAGATATTGCTGAAATTCAAGATGGCGTCCGCGATAGAGAGATTATATGCCGCACGGGCGGTACGCCGTCTATGGGTCTTACGATTAGAAAACAAGGTGATGCCAATGCTGTAGAAATGGCCGATTTAGTGTTAGCCAAGTTGAAAGACTTAGAAAAACTGTATGCCAACGAAGGTCTGCATTTTCAAGTAGTAGCCAATAGTAGCCAATTCACAAAAGAATCAACGGATGCAGTGATCCATGACCTGTTCATTGCCATTATATTAGTAGCCTTGGTCATGTTATTGTTTTTGCACAGCCTGCGCAATGCACTGATTGTATTGGTCTCCATACCGACCTCTATCGTTAGTACTTTCGTGATGATGAAACTCTGTGGATATTCGCTCAATATGATGTCGCTATTGGGCTTGTCTTTGGCCATCGGTATCTTGGTGGACGATGCCATTGTGGTCATTGAAAACATATACCGACACCTCGAAATGGGTAAAGACAAGGTGCAGGCCAGTTATGATGGCCGCCAAGAAATTGGGTTCACTGCCATCAGTATTACGTTGGTGGATGTGGTTGTTTTTTTGCCCATCGTGTTTACGGTTGGTTTAGTACCCAACCTACTCCGGCAGTTTTGCATGACAGTATTGACCTCTACCCTTATGTCGCTGTTCGTGTCATTTACACTAGTGCCTTGGCTGACATCACGTATGGCTAAAACCCACCGTTTTGAAGGCAAAAACATGGGTGGACGCATTATTTTGGCATTTGAGGCTTGGCTTGATCGAGTATCGGATGGGTTTGTCAATATACTTAAATGGGCTTTGAGTAGCGGTATGACAAGGGCATTTACCATTGTTACGGCGTTGGCCTTATTTGTGGGGTCTTTTTGGTTTGTCACGTCGGGCATGATTGGCAATGCTTTTTTTGAGCCGGGCGAGCGGGGCGAATTTTTGCTTCAAATAGAAATGTCGAAGAACGCGTCTTTGTTGCAAACCGATGCAGCCACCAAGCAAGTGGAGGCTTGGCTCTACCAACAACCCGAAGTGGTCAATACCTTCGTAACTGTAGGTACCAACAGCAAATCATTTGGTATAAACGCGCCTTATACGGCTGAGATTATGGTGTTTTTAACGCCTTTGGGCAAAAAAAGATCGTTAACGACCTTGCTTTTTGCTCGAAAAACTAAAATTTCTTTAGAAGAAATTATTGCAGGCGCCTCTATCAAAGCCTCGCCGATTGACATATTGGGCTTGTCATTTGCGCCGATTGAAGTAAAACTAAATGGTCCTGACTTAGACAGCCTCTTGATACTTTCGGCCAAAGTGCAAAAAATCATGGCAGGTATATCTGGCTGCACAGAAATAGCCCCTACTTTAGAAGGCGGTAACCCCGAAGTAAAAATAGACGTAAATCGCCAACGCATGGCCGATTGTGGCTTGACGATGGCACAGGTAGGCTTGACCCTTCAAACGGCATTTAGTGGGAATACCGATGCTAAATACCGCGATGGAGCCTATGAATATCCAATTCGGGTAGCCTTGGATGCCTTTGATCGGCGCAGCGTGGAAGATATCAAAAACCTGTCGTTTGTCAATCCACTCAATAGTACGGTATATCTGAGCCAATTTGCCAATGTTACCAATGGTACTGCGCCTACGCGCTTGGAGCGCCGGGACAGGGTGCCATCGGTGATGATTACGGCTCAGGCCATCGGCAGGCCCAGCGGATCGGTCAATCGAGAGATCAAAGAGACCTTGAGCCATATAGATTTGCCGCCCGGAACGGTCATCAAATACGGTGGAGACCTGCGCCGCCAAGAGCAAGGACTTGGATCTATGGGTTTTGCACTTTGGGCCTCACTTTTATTGGTGTATCTAATTATGGTGGCTTTGTACGATAATTGGGTATATCCTTTCGTAGTATTGTTGTCCATACCGTTATCTTTGATTGGTGCTTTGTTGGCTTTGGCTTTGGCACAAGAAAATATTACAGTATTCACAGGGCTTGGATTGCTGATGTTGATCGGTTTGGTTGGAAAAAATGCTATCCTGATCGTGGATTTTGCCAATCAACTCAAACGGGAGGGCAAGCCCCTTTATGATGCTTTATTGGAGGCCACCAAACTCCGATTTAGACCCGTATTGATGACCAATATTGCTATGATTATCGGCTTATTGCCTATAGCCTTGGCCGAAGGTGCTGGCTCTGACTGGAAAAATGGCCTTGCTTGGGCTATTATCGGTGGACTGAGTTCCTCTCTTTTACTTTCGCTCATCGTGGTGCCAGTGGTATATTGGCTTTTTGATCAAGTCATGATCCGCCTTGGGTTAGATGTACAGAAGGAGATAGTTTTAAAGACAAATGATGAATAGCCTGTCTTCGCTAATGTCGGGGAACAGTATTGTACAGTATAGTTTATAAATCCAATTAAGCCAATCGTATCAATCAATAATCGTATCAATTGCATAATATGACAGAGCCGATACTCGACCACTATTCGGAGACCTCACCGCCCGTGAAACCACGAATTCCCGAGCCGTCTTCGACACACCTATTTTTGGTTTGTTTTACCTTGTTTTTACTGGGTTCGGCATTATCTTTATTGATACCTATGATCTTGGGCTGGCCCATGCCGCCCGTCATCAATGAGTATTCCGATATGACTCAACGCTTTCAAGTACGGGTACAATTGGGATTGAGCCACTTATTGGGATTTTGTATGGCTGGTCTCTTGACTGTTCGCTTATTTTACAAAGGTTACTCAGATAATAGCCCCGATTGGCGCGACTATTTGATGCTTAGGCGGATGCCTTCCATCACCCAATTGGTATTAGGGGTACTGCTCATATTGGTTTCTGTTCCATTGGTTTTATATACTTTTAGCATTAATAAACTGATTCCATTACCCGATATGCTCAAAATGATGGAGTCTGATACTGCATCAGCCTTGAAGGGCTTGCTCATCATGGATAACATCTGGGAATTGTTGCTCAATCTTACCATTATTGCCGTCTTGCCCGCTATTGGCGAAGAGTTGGTATTTCGGGGTATTTTACAGCGGCAACTGATGCGGCATATCGAATCACCTTGGTTGGCTATTGTGCTTTCAGCGGCTATTTTTAGTGCAATACACTTTCAGTTCGAGGGCTTTTTGCCTCGCTTCATCTTAGGCATTATTTTGGGGTGGCTCTATTGGCAAACCCGCAATTTCTGGGTACCCGTCATGGCGCACTTTGCAAATAATGCCTTGCAAGTAATAGGCCAATACTTGTATGGGAAGCAAATTTCGACGGTAGATCTGGAGCAGGATGTGGAAGTGCCATGGCATTTCGCAGTCATGTCTATATTTTTGATTTTTGTCGTAGCGCGGTTGATGATCAAACTAAAATCAACGGGTGAGCACAATGTAATCGCGCAATAGCGTTTTTAGGAACTCAATACGGTTCAAGGGGCGGTCTTCAATCTGAAGCAATGGCATTAGGTGCGTAACCAAATCTTCCACCACTTCATGGTGGGCTTGGTTAGGGTATTGTTTCTGGCGATCCAATACTGTTTTAATAAACAACATATCCCGCTCCGACAAGGCTTTTACCTGTGGGAATACTGGCTCGTAATTGGCACTGGATGCTATGTTCAGAATAGCGTTCAACCGATATAAATAACTATCACTGAACAGTTTAATAACGGTGGTATGAGCGGCAAGATCGCCCAATCGCTGCTGCTTGGGCGTGGTTTTAATGAGCAAAATACCCACAAATCCCAAGGTAAACATAGAGTCTATCAACTGCATTACGGAGCGGAGCAATAAGTCACTCCATTCTGGATCTTTCCCATCCAATCGGAGTACCCTAATATTGAGTGCTTTTTTGCCTAGGGTCTGCCCGTTGTTCCAAATTTCAAAACAAGCATTGTATAAAAAGTAGATCAGGAAAGGAAATATGCCTAAAAAAATGGCCCAACCTTGGTCAATATTACGAAACTTGATGATTAGTCCGAACAGTTGGAAAAATATGGCATACCCAATACTTACGACAAAAACATCAATCAACCACGCAAGGCAACGATCCCTCAAGGTGGCTAATTCATACTCTATCGTAACATTTTGAACCGTATTAATCGTGACGCTTCGTTGCATTATATTTCCAACAACAAGGTGACGGGATCTTCAATTAGGTTTTTAACTTTCACTAAAAATGTTACTGAAGTAGATCCATCAATGACCCTGTGGTCGTAACTCAAAGCCAAGTACATCATGGGGCGTATAACTACTTCTCCATTGACGGCGATGGGGCGGTCTTTGATGGCGTGCATGCCAAGTATGGCACTCTGTGGCTCATTGATGATGGGGGTACTCATAAGGCTTCCAAATACACCACCATTTGTAATAGTAAAGGTGCCACCGCTCATTTCATCCAATGACAAACGGCCGTCGCGAGCCTTGGTTGACAATTCCTTTAGTTTACCTTCTATTTCGGCAAAAGAAAGGCTTTCTACATTACGGATAGGGGGCACTACCAAACCCGTTGGGGTACTGATAGCGATGCTCACATCGGCATAATCGTGATAAATAACTTCTTCGCCATCAAGGAAAGCGTTTACATCGGGCATCTCCATAAGCACTTTGGCACATGCCTTGGCAAAAATGGACATGAAGCCCAACTTGATTCCATATTTTTTAACAAAAGCCTCTTGGTATTTTTCGCGTAAAGCCATTACGCCGCTCATATCTACTTCATTGAAGGTAGTGAGCATGGCGGTATTGTTTTTGGCACTAACCAATCGTTTGGCAATGGTACGGCGCATACGGCTCATGCGCTCGCGTCGCTCCCCACGAGAAAAAGCAATGGAAGGCGCACTAGGCTTTGGTGCGACGGGTGCTTCTACTTTTGGGGCTGGTTTCTCGGCAGGTGCTGGCGTGCTGGCTGCTGCTTTTTGGGCATCTTCCTTTGTGATACGTCCATCGCGGCCAGTGCCGGCTACATCACTAGGATTGACCCCGCTTTCAGTAAGTATTTTGGAGGCTGCTGGCGAAGGAGTACCTGTTGCGTAACTTTGCTGAGACTCCTTGGCTGTAGCGACAGTTTCAGTTTTGGCTGGAGCCGTAGTTTCAGCAGGCTTGGATGTACCCGCGCTGCCCGATTGAGCATCGGTGTCAATCGTAGCAAATAAAGCACCCACGGCAAGGTCTTCACCTTCTTTGACAGCCCAAGTGAGTTTGCCCGCAGAGTCTGCCGACAATTCTTGATTGGCTTTTTCTGTTTCGATTTCGCAAAGCGGTTCATCCATTGCAACGATGGAGCCATTTGGCTTGAGCCACTTCGAAAAAGTGACACTGGAGATGGATTCTCCCAGATTGGGGATTTTTAACTCAATAACTGCCATAATATAATTTGGACGATACTTTTTCTATACATTAATGATGGTTGGGCATGGTCATAAAACGCAAAATTAGGACTTATGTTTATATGACGGCTTCCTTAACGCTGCAAAGGTAGCGTTACATTTAAAAGTGTGTCATAAAATTTTTATTAATTACGCATCTTGTCTAATAAGTGGCTCAAGGTATCAGCCTCTTCTGGAGTTAGAACCGATTCATGTGGGTTGTTTATGATCCAGTGTGCGTCAATTTCAAGCAATAGCGACTGCCCATCTGCTGTAAGTAGGATGGCTCGTTCACGGCCATCTTGAATGGTTTTTTCTCGTACTAATAGCCCTTTATCAACCAAGCGATCAATGATCCTAGTTGTGTTTGAACTTCTCTCAAGCATCCGCGAACGAATATCTTTGACCCTAACACCTTCGGGGTGCTTACCGCGAACAATCCTGATGACATTGAATTGTTCTGAAGTCAAGTCGAAAGGTTTAAGTGTCGTATTGACGCGGTTTTTCAGCCAAGATGCACTAAATAAGACATTTAAATGTGCTTTGTGGGTTTCACTTTGGAACTTGCTGGTCTTTAGTTCTTCTTCTATGTTCATAGTCTGCGTTAGCGTTTAAGGTCAAATTTTAGAATCATACCTTCTCCTTTCTTTCCTTCACTACCAATCAATAAATTTCCAGACTTATCAAATGCAATGCCCTCTGGTTGGGGTATTATTTTTTTATCTATTTTTTGAGCAAATTTTATAGCACCCGATTTATAGTCCAAAACAACCAACGCTTTTTTGGCTGTTGAGATCACATATACATCCTTGGTCAAGGGGTGTATGGCCACTCCGGAAGGGCTAAAGTAATTGGGCTTGTCATCAGGACCATTGGGGATTATCTGCTCCACCTGTGTTGGATCAATAGCGTAGGTCGGAGTCTCGCCCAATTTTTTACTTTTTAGTGAAAATGCATAGATTTTTCTTGAATCATCGTTTTCCGGATTGCCTTTGCAAGCCAATAACAAAGCATTTCTGTCGGAGTCAAAACAAAGCCCTTCTACATCGTCCGATTTATCCAAATGGGTTTCGTATTCAGTAGATTCCATCCTGTTAGGGTTCTGCCAACGTTCTATCTGATATATTTTACCGTCGCTTTTTGCAGCGTATAAGTCGCCTTGAGCCAATTCTACACCCTCAAAATCCCCTTTAGTCCTGAATAGGATCTTGCGTGTGATGACCCCCCCTTTGGTGGTATTAACAAAATAAATCTCTCCTTTTTCATCTGCAATACCGAGATAGACATCGTTTGAATCGGTAGGGCTGAGGCCAGATATTTCCTTTAGGTCTTCACTGACAAGATTAATGGTATAATCTGGTGCTGACAGATTATAGGGTACAGAATCATGAACTATAATTGGGCTTGTATTCGGCTTTTGGGGTGCTGTATTGGGATCAGTACATGAGTAGGTGTGCTTGAATGCCAGCAGCACAAAACAGCAACAAAAGAATGAAACGGAGCCAAACTTAGGAAGTAAATAGGTCATTTGCGAATTTGTTTTTGCAAAGAACGCGTTTTTTCAAGAAATATTCAACTATTCGTGGAAAACTTCAATTTCATGGTTTTTAACCACCAAGTCTGTAAACTTACCTTTAAAACGGGTTGCTTTCACAATATGGTTATCTATCCAATGATAGTTGCCACCCCTAGGCTTACCAAACAGAATGCCATGATATTTAAAACCATGTTTGTCAAGCCAATATTCTGTGATTTCCCGATGTGCTTCTGTCCTACTGGTAAAAAAGAAAACAATATGACCTTCGTCGTACCATTTATTCAGCATAGAGAGGGCATCTGGATAAGGCAATACTGTACCCATGCGCTCGGGTTCTTCATTGGGAACATCATCACAGATAGTACCATCTATATCAATCAAAAAATTTTTGATGTGATTAGGTAGAATCGGGCTAAGGCGTTCGCCTTTATCGTTGAAAATTTCATTCAAAGAGGGTTGCTCTTGCATATCTTGAACCATAGATCGTGTATTTTTTACGCAAAGGTATGGATATTTGAATGAAGTAGCAAAAAAGAAATTTAAGTTATTGTTTAACCAATACTTAGTGGTCAGTCAAGTAGCAGATTGGATAGTTACCCAGAATGGTTATACTGCGTAGAATGAAACGAAGAGATTTTTATTTCAACTCCGTTTCGTTCCTTATGATCTGATAATTAATTTTTCCCGCTCTGGCCCCGTAGAAATCATACTAAACGGCACTCCAAGATAGGCTTCCAATGCCTCCAAAAATGTACGTGCTTCCGCAGGCAATGCCTCATAGGTTCTTACATCGTCCAAACCATGATTCCAGCCTTTGAATTGTTTCAAAACGGGTTCGACCGCCGTCTGGCAAAGATCAAAAGGAAGTACATCAGTGGTAAGGCCATCATATTGGTAGTGCGTGACAGCCTCTATGCTTTCAAAAATATTCAATACATCTATCTTCGTCATACAAAGATCGGTCACCCCATTGAGCATGATCGTGTAGCGCAACTGAGGCAGGTCAATCCACCCACAACGGCGCGGCCGGCCAGTGGTAGAACCAAATTCCATCCCCTCTTTTCGGAGTCGCTCGCCCGTTTCGTTGTCCAGTTCACTTGGAAATGGCCCACCGCCCACACGGGTACAATAGGCTTTGGTGATACCGATCACACGGCCTATATGTTGGGGGGCTACGCCCAACCCCGTACAAACACCAGCAGTGATCGTATTGCTCGACGTGACAAAAGGGTAAGTACCGAAATCTACATCCAACATAGATCCTTGCGCACCTTCGGCGAGTACGCGCTTGCCTGCTTTCAGGGCATCATTGATATAATATTCTGAATCTACCAGTGGCAATTGTTGCAAAGATTCAAGACTTTCAAACCAAATTTCCTCGGCTGCATCAATATCAAAATCTACGGGTGGGTATATTTTTAGCAACTCCAAATGCTTGTTTTTCAAGGCTTTGTAAGTTTCCATGAAATTTGGTGCCGCAATATCGCCAATGCGCAGGCCATTGCGGCCAGTTTTATCCATGTAGGTAGGGCCAATGCCCTTCAAGGTAGAACCAATTTTAGCCTTACCCTTGTGTGCTTCACTAGCAGCATCGAGCCAACGATGGGTTGGCAATATAAGATGCGCTTTGCGAGCAAGCAGGAGGCGATTTTTAAAATCGAGGCCAGTGCTTTCAAGCAATTGGAGTTCTTTTTTGAAGACTACTGGATCCAAAACCACTCCATTTCCAATCAGATTAATCAGATCGGCTCTGAAAATACCAGAAGGTATAGTGTGTAAAACATACTTGTGGCCATCAAATTTGAGGGTATGGCCAGCATTGGGGCCACCTTGAAACCTAGCCACTATATCATATTGTGTAGCCAAGTAATCCACTATTTTTCCTTTTCCTTCATCGCCCCATTGGAGCCCTAGGATAACATCTATTTTCTGCATAAAATCTTTCAAAGATAAAAAAAGACTGCAAAGGTACGAAATCCTTAAATCAGGACTACCTTTGTGCCATGATTCGGGAATCATTTTTTGGATTATTATTTTTACTGCTTTTTTCTGCCGGGTATGCGCAGGGAAATGCCAACCCTTTTGAGTTGCAATATAGGCTCTCTCCACTAACCTTAGCCAGTGTGAGCGGAGGCGTCGTTACCAACAATCCTTTTGATTTGGTATCACACCGTGCGCCAGTGGCAAGGGTATCTATCAGCAACAATGCGACCGAAATTTTTCGCCCATTTGCGGTACTGCCGCGCGGGGGAGGCTTGTCATCCACCGCATTATTTACTATTTTGGCACTGGTACTTGGGTTTCTCACCTTTTCGGTGGCTGTAAAACGCAGTGCTGTGGAAAAAGCATGGCGTGGCTTTTTGAGCGATAGTTCCTTGACGTTTGTACAAAGAGAGGCTTTTGGATTGGTTGGCAATACGCCCTATTATCTGATGTATATCAATTTTTTATTGAATGCTGGGCTGTTCATTTTCTTAGTCACCAAGTTCTTTAAAAAAGATTTTTATAACAACACCTCCTTTCTGTTGCTTTGTATCGTGGGTGCCGCATTGTTCTTTTTATCGAAGCATGTTATGCTGTACTTGATGCGCTTGGTTTTTCCGTTGGAGAACGAATTGAAGCGGTATCACTTCCTAATCATTATATTTAATTGTGTTTTAGGACTGTTTTTATTACCGTTCAATTTCTTCATTGCCTTTAGTGCCAATGCTCAATATCAAGGTCTTTTAGTGTTCTGGATGCTGGGGTTGGTGACGGTTTTTTTCATGTATCGCGCACTACGGGCACTAAAAATAGGAACAAAATTTTTATCTGGGCATAGTTTTCACTTTTTATTGTATCTTTGCGTCGTTGAAATAGCACCATTGCTGCTAATCATGAAACTAGCAACAATGCAATCATAGTCCAATTCTTTTTTGAAAGACCTCCACTCGTGGAACTTTTTGAAAGGTTTTAGTATTCTGACAACAAATGTATTTATGCTTAAAAGTGAACCAAACAAAATTCACAAAACACACTCCTGAATGTCGTCAACTGCTGCAACTGCTACGGAAGTCACAAATAGAATCGTCAGAAATATTCTGATCTCGCAGGCTGCTCCTGCCATTAGATTGGCGTATGACGAAATAGAAAAACGTTATGGAGTCCGTATTGATTTTATCCCTTTTGTGACCATTGAAGGGCTCACAGAAAAAGAATACCGTAAAAATCGAGTATATCCCAATGAATATACGGCCATTATTTTCACTAGTAAGAATGCTATAGATCACTTTTTTAGACTTTGTACTGAAATGCGCATTAAGATGTCGGATGAAACAAAATACTTTTGTTCTACCGAAACGATTGCGAATTATCTCCAGAAATTCATCAATTTCAGGAAACGCAAGGTATTTAATGGCACTAAAAACATTGTAGATCTAAAATCCTATATACAGCGCAACAAAGAGGAGCGTTTCTACCTCCCTTGCAGCGATCAAGGCCATCCCGAAGTGATTAAGTTTTTCAATGACATGAAAATCCCGATCCAAGACGCAGTCATGTACCGCACGGTTAATAATGACCTCAGCGATTTGAAAGACATCAAGTATGATATCATTGCCTTCTTCTCGGCTTTGGAAATCAAATCCATGTTTGAGCAGTTTCCTGATTTCAAACAAGAAGACCGCCGTATTTGTGTCTTTGGTACCGCAGCCCTCAAGGCAGTGACCGATAAAGGCATGACGGTCAATATTCAGGCTGGTACTCCCGAAGCACCATCCATAGCAGTGGCTTTAGAGACCTATTTGAAAGGATCGAATAGGAATAATTAAGTAGCATTAGTAACCCCTACAACATCTCCATAGCCCTTTCCAAGTCTTCCCAAAGCCATTCGGGGTCTTCTAAACCAATGTAAAAACGAACAAAAGTATAGGGCATTGGCGGATTGGTGCGCCCGGGTATGTGGTAAAAACCAATGGTTGGCATCATCAGCGACTCGTGCCCGCCCCAACTGACTGCCATCAAAAACCGTTCGATCCGATGTACAAATGCCTCCATTGCAGCCTCTGAATCGGCTTTAAACTGTACAGAGAACAAGCCTCCGCAACCGCGCATTTGCCTTCTGGCCAATTCCAATTGAGGAAAACTATGGTGAAATGGATACCAAATGCGCTCAACCTTAGGGTGTTTTTCCAGTTTTTCGATCAATGCAACCGTGCTATCGTGGCTGCGCTGCAAACGCAGCGGCAAGGTACGCAAACCGCGAATCACCAATGCCGCATCGTGGGGCGCGAGTATGCCTCCAAGGGTCATTAGTTCAGATTCAAACAACTTTTTTGTCATGGCTTTGGAGGCGCAAAGCACTCCCGCCACCACATCTGAATGGCCATTGAGGTATTTGGTAGCAGAATGCACCACTATATCAATGCCGAAAGCCGCCGGATTTTGGTAGAAAGGAGAGCAATACGAGTTATCAATGATGGTCACCAACCCGAGTGCTTTTGCCAAGGCCGCGCAAGCACTCAAATCTTGAAGATCGAAAGTCATCGTATTGGGGCTTTCCAAATAGAGTACCTTGGTATTGGGCTTCAGGGCGGCACTGATATTGGCTATGTTAGTGCCATCCACAAACGTGTGTTCGATCCCAAATCGCGATAAAAATTTTTTGAGCAAAGCCGTGGTCCAAGAGTAAGGGGCTTTCTGACAAATCACGTGGTCGCCTGCCGACACATTGCCGATCACGGCGGCAGCGATGGCTCCTGCCCCACTCGAAAACACGAGTGCGTCTTCAGTGCCTTCCAAGGCCGCTAGTTTTTTGCGCAATATCTCTGTGGTAGGGTTATTGCCCCTTGTGTAAACGTGGTTTTCCAGTTCATCGGAGAATACATTTCGAAAGGCGACCAAATCGGGAAATACAAAATTGCTCGATTGGATCACCGGGGGTGATACTGCCTGAAAATAACCTGCGCGGTCTTCAGCAAGATGGGTCAATATGTGACTCAACGATTGGTCGGACTTTTTTTCTTTCATGGGGCAAAAGTAGGATGTTTTGTCAAGGATACAACAAATATTTCAATCGAATAGCCTTAAATGCTTCAAGGTCTTCTTGCCACGACCCACGGATCTCCGCTTCGCTTTTCCCAGCCATGATTTGCTGTTTCAGGGTTTTATTGCCGGCCAGCAGATTGAAAAAATTGTTTTCTAAAAAGAATTTTTTCTTATCAGAAAAACCAGCATAAACTTCCAATAAATACCGCAAATTGATCTGTTTTTCCTTGAAAATACGATCAACGGGCACCTTGGTGAAGTCTATGCCCTTGCATACCCACCCCTCCAGAAAGGGTTTTTTATTGCCCGCATTGGGGCGCGGCACAAATGAAAAGGTATCGCCTTGATATTCAGGATGCCCCAGTACTTGAAATGGAAAATCGGTACCCCTACCCAAACTAAACGCCGTGCCTTCAAAAAAACAAAGCGAAGGATACAGCAACACCGCTCGCATATTGGGTAGATTGGGCGAAGGCCGCACCGCCAATTCGTAATACCGATCATGGCTATACTGGCCACAAGGTATCACCCTCAACTTGAGTTCATAGCCTTTGTGAATCCAGTTTTCATGCTTAAAAAGGAGTGCCAATTCACCAATGGTACATCCATGCACGATGGGTAGGGGAGCAATACCAATAAAAGAATGTTGCTGCATATTCAACACAGGCCCATCCACATAATGTCCATTGGGATTGGGTCTATCCAGTACGATCAATTCTTTGCCCTGTTCTGCACATGCCTCCATGACATAGTATAAAGTGCTGATATAGGTATAAAATCGAGCCCCCACATCTTGAATATCAAAGACTACGGCATCCAAGCCTTCCAAATCGTCGGCATTGGGCTTCATTCGTTTTCCATACAGCGAGATGATGGGTACGCCTGTTCTCTGATCTTTGGCATCTTTTACCTTTTCTCCTGCGTCGGCTTCACCTCGAAATCCGTGTTCTGGTGCAAAAATACGCCTCAAGCACACGCCTTGATCAAACAAAGTATCGGCCAAGTGTCGGTTGCCGACCAAGGAAGAATGATTAACCACCAGCCCAATTTGCTTTTGCTTCAACATCGGGAATAAGGTATCCATCCGCTCTGCACCCACGATGATGCGCGGTTGGGGTTGGTGGAGGCCAACGACAAGATCGGGGGTTTGTGCAAGTGATGCCCAATAGCCCCCAAATGCCAAAATAAAAACAAAACGTTTTAAAATAGGTGTGTTCATAAAAATTAAATCTACTTTTGCAGGCTATTATGTACGCTATTATTGATGTAGAAACTACGGGTGGTTCCGCGGCTTATGAACGCATTACCGAAATTGCCATCGTACTCCACGATGGGGAAAAGATCATTGATCAGTTTAATACCCTGCTCAATCCGGAGCGTAGTATCCCTTGGAATATTACCCAACTGACGGGTATTACTGACCAAATGGTGGCTACGGCACCCAAATTTTTTGAGGTAGCCAAGCGGATCGTTGAAATAACCGAAGGTGCCATATTTGTAGCACACAACGTTACGTTTGACTATAAATTTGTGCAAGAAGAGTTTGCCCGTTTGGGTTTCCCCTATGTCCGCCGCCAATTGTGCACCGTTCGTATGTCCCGAAAAGCATTTCCGGGTTTGCCAAGTTATAGCCTTAGCAACCTGAAAAAGCATTTTTCCATCGTGACCGAACGCAGTCACCGCGCGCTGGACGATACGATGGCTACTGTTGACGTATTTGAGCGCATACTCGCCACTCAAAACGGAGAAAATATTCGCGAATTCATACACCACGGTGTAAAGGAAAGCAAACTTCCGAAAAGTATCACTTTAGATATCCTTCATGCCTTACCAGAGGATTGTGGTATTTACTATCTCCACAACAACAAAGGCGAAGTCATTTATGTAGGTAAAAGCCTCAATATCAGGAAGCGACTCTTTGAACATTTTGCTGATATGACCCCCAAAGGTGAAAAATTGAGGGCTGGTGTGGAAGATATTTCTTTTGAAATAATGGGGAGTGAACTGCTGGCACTGCTGCGTGAAAGTGAGGAAATCAAGCGATTGCAGCCTCCGATCAATCGTGCACAGCGGATCCGAAATTTTGCAGGTTGCGTGTTCTCCTATACCGATCAAAACGGGTATGTCTGCCTTGCTTTTGGAAAAAATACGGCCAAAAATGCGAAGCAATTGAATGTTGTATCGGAGTTTCCGAAGGTGGATAGCGCCAAAATGCACTTGCAAAGCCTTGCTAGAAAATACGAACTTTGCCATCGCCTTTGTCATCTGGACGCTTCTGATAGGGCTTGTTTTCACTATGGGATCAAAAAATGCATGGGCGCATGCATAGGGGAAGAATCCGCCAGCAGTTACAATGAACGGGTAGCGGAAGCCTTGGTTCAAATGAACAAACGTCTTTCTGGCAGTTTTTTGATCTTAGACAAAGGAAAAGATGCGGAATCTTCGGTTTTGATAGCCATACTAGATGGTAATTATGGAGGGTATTGCCACGTGGACAACCATTTTACGGGCGTAGCCGAAGATGTGTTTGATATGTTGGAAAAACCCAAAGAAAAAGATCCCGATGCGGCAAGGATCATCCATAGTTTTATGGAGCACAAGCCGGGTTTGAAGGTGATCAAGTTGTAAAATTCAAAAATATGCTACTAGAACTTGATTTTTTGCCGTTTCAAGGCGATTTGAGGTTGAGCCAATCGGAAGGGAAGACGGTGGTATTCGACCCTATTCGGCGAAAAAATATCATCTTAACCCCAGAGGAGTTGCTGCGCCAATTGGTGTTACAATACTTGCTCCAAGTCAAAAAATATCCGACCAATCGAATCCGGGTGGAAATAGGTATAGAAGTGAATGGCCGATTGCAACGCTGTGATTTGGTCGTTTTTGATGCTGCCATCAAGCCTTGGTTGCTCATAGAATGCAAATCACCCAAAATTGCACTGAAACAACACACATTTGAGCAGGCTGGACGTTATAATATGCAACTGAAAGCGCCTTACCTTGCCATCACCAATGGGGTGGCAACTTTTTGTGCCAATGTTGATTTTGAAAAGCAATTTTTCACTTATTTGAGTGATTTCCCCGATCTCCAATAAATACACTACTTTTGCGCCCTAATATGGAACACTTATGTCCGATTTTGCTGAATTAAAAGCCCAAATATTACCAGATAGTGTGCCCAAGCACATTGCCATCATCATGGATGGCAATGGTAGGTGGGCCAAACAAAAGGGTATGCCCCGCGTGTTGGGACACCGAAGCGGTGTCAAAAGTGTACGCGAAGTAACAGAAGCCGCCGCACAGATCGGCGTTCGATACCTGACTTTGTACGCATTCAGTACCGAAAACTGGAATCGCCCTCCGGCCGAAGTGACGGCGCTGATGTCGCTTTTGGTGGAGACTATCAAGGGCGAAATCAGGGATTTGAACAAAAATGGGGTACGCCTTATGGCCATTGGAGATATCGAGTCGCTACCGGCACCGAGTTACAAAGCCTTGATTCAAGGCATGGAAGATACCAAAAATAATACCCGCATCAACTTAGTATTGGCCTTGAATTACTCCGCCAAATGGGAGATACTTCGCGCCACCAGAAGGCTGGCTGAGCAAGCAGTGGATGGGCAAATAGCCCCCCAGGATATTGATGAAAAAGCCTTTGAATCGGCACTTAGTACCCACGGGATTCCTGATCCCGAACTCCTGATCCGTACCAGTGGCGAAACTAGGATTTCTAATTTCCTACTCTGGCAAATTGCCTACGCAGAACTGTATTTTACTCCAGTTTTTTGGCCTGACTTTGGCAAAAAAGAACTCTGGGAAGCCATCTTGAGTTATCAACGCAGGGAGCGGCGGTTTGGGTTAACCAGCGAGCAGATCAAGTAATCAATACTAGAAAGGATATTTTACATCAGTCAAGAACAGTCCCTGGGGTGGAACACTCAGGCTCTTAGGCAACGCCTTTTGTTGCTCCAATGCTGTGCGTAGGGTTTCAATAGTCATTTTGCCCAGTCCGCACTGAAGGCAAGCACCTACGATCAGGCGCACCATACCCCTCAAAAAACGATTGGCAGTAATGTGAAACACCAAACGGTGCGATTCGGGTAAGTACTCCCATCGAGCCGTTTTCAATTGGCAAGCGTAGTGTTTGACCCCGCTGTGGGTTTTACAAAAAGGAAAAAACGCTTCAAACTGAGGCAGTAAATCGGCAGCCTGTTGGATCAAATCCAAGTCTAATTGCGCATGTTGGGAGAAAAACCAAGCCGTTTCGGTGTCGAATGGATCTTTCCGCAACGCGATATGGTACTCATAACTCCGCTCGTAAGCATCAAAACGGGCATGTGCCGCATCGCCCACCAGTTTTGCTTCGTGTATGGCTATGTCTTTGCCTATTAGGCTATTCATTCCCATCATAAACGACGGGGGCAGGGGCTGTTCTACATCAAAATGTGCAACGTAGTAACGAGCATGTACACCAGCATCCGTCCGTCCACACCCCACGATACTGATTGGCTCCCTCAAGATGGTCTGGATGGCCGTTTCTATCTCCGATTGAACCGCCGGAGCGTTGGGTTGGGCTTGCCAACCACTGAATCGGGTGCCGTTGTAGGATAGGTATAGGAAGTAGCGCATGGGTTCTAGGTTGTATTAGTAAAAAAAATATTCAAAAACTTCCCAACACCCCCCAAAACGTTTGTAATTGTAACTTAGACACAGTATAATATATTTACTGACTATCCGCATGTTGTGTACTAACCAACTCATACAAGCCTCAACCGTTACAAATTAAGGTTTGTAATAAGCCCATGATTTTTTATCACTTTTATTTCCTTGAAAATCGCAGTCAAAGAAATAGAACGTTTTCTCTTTCTGCTTGTAAACTACCACGTCTTGTTCAATTGGTGCTGATACTATTGATGATAGTGACGGCATCTTAGATTTTTCAGCACACGAAGCATTATTCCAAACTAAAGAGACTTGTAGATTATTCCAATCAGAAGCCAATACTTCCATCCCCTGAAAAATACATAAATCATTATTGTCCAAATAACACATGACTTCAAATCCGTTGCAATCAAAAGAAAGTTCTTCAGAATTGTTTTTTGTAATCTTACAAGTTGAAAACTGTTTGATTATGTAAGTTCTTGATTGACCTACATACTGTGCTTTTACTGGCAAATAACACAACGAAACTAGAAAAGCGAAAAGTAGAATCCTAAACATAAGTGAATGAGATTTAGGGGGTTATTTGTGTAATTTTGTTACGCATTTTCAACACGACATATAACATTCAAGTTAAAATCTGTGCCTGGTTCAAAATAATCTTGGAACGAGAGGTGAATGTCAGTAACCTTAAATTCTTCGCCATTAAGGTTAATCAAATTGCCAATACTCAAAAAAGTTAAGTCATTGTCGTATGAATCAGGACTTAGTGCTAAATTTTTAAAGTCTGAATCACTATAGCAGTATGCGACATCAGTTCCGTTTTGGTAGCAAAATCGAATGCGAGCGTTAAATTTGTTCATTTTAAAGATTTTAAATTTTCGGCACAAACTTACAAAACATCTACATTCAAGGTGCAAATTATTTTACCCTGCTTTGATAAGTTGTATGATTTCTTTATTTGCAATAATAGTATCTCCAATCTCTGACGATATTATATTTAGTATGCGTAGCCCTGCCAAGTCTCCATCGCTACGAATATCAATTGTTTACCGACTAATTGGTACACAACATGCGGATAGTCAGTTTATATTTTTCTAAATAAATAATTAGGATTCACGCCACTCCGTTCATATTGGCCTAATTGTATAATCTCTTGTGCCAATCGAGCACTTCCCATAGACAACCCTTTGCGGGAATCATCCAGTAATACGTAGCCGCCGGGCAATAAAAAACGATGGACGTTTTCAACGCCGCAACTCCCCTCACCGATCACAGCAGACCGCAATCGCAAGATATAATCGTCAGGCGGGATCTTTTTAAAAGATCGTTTAAAAAACTGGAGCATCTATCCCAAATTATTTTGATTGGGCAAAGATGCGAGATTTTTAGCGTTTATTGTTGAGATTTTGGATTTGAGTGCGGGGCTGCTTGGTTTTTGCGCTTTCGGCATCTTCACCGAAGCGGTCAGGCTAAGCAAATTACTAGATCAATGCGCCCCATCAATGGGGCTCTGTCGTACTTGGACATTCTCTTCACTTGGTTGTTGGTGGGGTGTCAACAACCAAGCGAAAAGATGGGATTGGTTGGAGGCATACCTTCAATACTTCATCACTTTCTCCACTTTTGTACTGCCATTCTCAGGGTCTGTAAGCAGTAGCAAATACATTCCAGCAGGTAAATGGCTAAGGTCAATGCTTATTTTATCACCCGAAACAGGAATGGTTTGCTGGTAGGATTTATCAATGGATATTAATGAGATCTTATAACCAGCAGTTGCTCCAACCACCTGAATGAAATCATGGGTCAGACTTGGAGATACAACAATATTTTGGATGCTGGACTGGGCACTATTGGTGGATACTATTGGTTTTACCTGCACGTCGAATTCGTCAATAGCCAATCCACCGTTGGCATCCAATGCCATCACGAAAATGGTGGTGGTGCCTACTTCGCCTCCTGAAAGCAAGAGCTGTTGAGCGGTGATATTGGCTGAAATGAGCGGCGATGCCTCGCTTGTAACAAAAAGCAGTAAGGAATCTCCTTCTGGGTCTTCGAATACGTCGGACAAGTTGATGGCGTACGTTCCAAAATTTTCTTGCAGTTCCAAATCAGCAATACCATTGGTTCGTATCGGAGATCCATTTGACAGCGATCTTTTTGGCTTCCAATAATAATGATCCAAATATTTAAAGCCCAAAGCATAAATCCCGCATTCAGCCTCGGTAAGGATCAATTGAAATTTTTCGTCAGGAGTGGGGCTATCCAGATTAAGGCTTAAACATTCATCCGCCGTATTGGGCGTAAGCGACCAAGATTCACCAGCATCATTATTCCAATAGAATTGACCGGCGGTTTTGAGGATGGTTCCAGCATGTTGTGTGCTCTCTTTGGGTACTCTTTCGAAAAGGCCCAGAACGATTTCCATCGGAACGAAATCGCGAATTAAATTAAATCTTTTTTTATAAAATTCACCTTGATATTTTAAAGCAACGGCACCTGGAACAAAGTCGCCTTCCGCTGTTCTGTAAAGATCAATGAAGAAATCTTGACCGAGATAAGGAGCATCATTGCCAGTTTCCAGCCTGCCTTCCGCAAAGTTTGGGGTGACTTGCCATTGTACATTGGCATTATTTTTCCAATAGTATGTATCGTTGAGTTCAATGATATTCCCTTCATGCCACGGATTTTGGACAACATCCAGCGAATAAGGCCCGATCAACTCATCCATGGTAAAGGTACTGAATTCGGCTCCTAGGTCGTCTTGAACCCTGGTAATCAATTTTGTTGCCAGCGGAGCGCAGTCAACCTGTAGCCTTTTGTGCAAGGTTTCCGAATAGTAATCCGTCTCAAACTGTCCTTCAAAGTCCGAAGGCCAAAAGTTAAGATCAAACCAGTCATGGCCATTCACTTCTAAGGCCAATTCAGGATAGATACGATAGAGGTGATGGAAGAACTCGTGTTGAAGCCATTGCGGCTGATAAATCCTGCGTTCGATATCGCTATAATTGCCCACTCCCAAGTGTGCTGGCTTGCGAACGATCCATTTATCATCTATGATAAATACTGGGCCGCCTTTATAATCTGATCCCATACCGCCAGTGATAAAAGCCTCATCATTGAAGGTCGGATACTCTGGTACATGAGATGGGTACAGAATCCACCACCAATCGGTACTGTCTTTGGCTGCTTGCGTCAATCCATCCCAAACAGGCTCAATAGTACTATATGCCAAATGAGGTAATGTAGTCGTTACCTTTACGGGCAGACACAGCGAATCCAGTTCAATAATTTCCACCTCTAGTTCCAGTGCTCCCTTGGTGATGGCAGTTACATATCTGGAAAAGAAATCAAACGACTGTTTGACAATTCGATGGTTATTTTCCTTCAATGCAGGATCAATAACATGGGTCACAAAAGGGCCGGTTCCGGTTTGTAATTCCATTTCTGTAGTTGGCTGAATGCCTTCAGAACAGCCTACCAATACGATTTTCATATAAGCCTTTTTGGCCTGTACATTCGGATCGCCATTGAGCCCGTGGTCAACCATATCTTCGATCATCCGCAAGCCATAATAGGCATGGGGTGTACCGATGTTTGCACCATTCGGGTCATTGAATATATTCCACCATATATTGCTGCCTTTTGGGTAGGTATTGAATAGATTGTCCACCAATGTTTTTGCTTGGGCATAGTCTCCTGCTTGCAAAGCATCGTCGGCTTGAATAAAAGTGCTCACAGCCGCTACAGAGTGCGTACTAAAGGCACTTTGTCCTCCATAGCACTCAAAGAAATCCGCCAAAGTAGCAGCATCACAAAGCACATTTTGCGCTGGGGAAGCGGCAGGTAGTGCTATGAGACAAAGACATTGAAAGGCTAATGCTTGATATAAATTTTTGATGTTCATTGATTTGAATTTTTTTAGTAATTCTTATGGATTCATTTTTTTTAATTAGGATCAAGAGCAAGCAATGGTGTGTTTAGAATGGTTTTCTTCTATTAAGATCAAGAGGGTGTTTTTTTTATTATTCTCATGGCTCAAAATAACGCAACTTGTGTTATACTGAGCCAATTTGAGCCAATATTTTTTATTTTTGTCGGTGGTAAACAGTACATGCCCGCCCTGCGTGGACTTTTGGGCGGTATTTTGGGAGTGTATTATGTTTGTCCAGAATAGTGTTTCGAGCGAAATGAATGCCAAAACCTAAAGCCTGCTAGATTCAAGTAACTAATACAATCCACCCCCAACCTACCATTTCAACACTTTGCCCACATAAACCCGATCTCGACCAAGTACGTGTATAAAATATACGCCCCTTTGCAATACAGATATATCGAGGGTTGAGCCAGTAAAATTAGCTCGGCTTTCTACTATTTTGCCTTGTAAATCTATGACTTTTAGGCGATAGCCTTCTATGCTTTCAGGTATATTAAGTATCAATATCCCTGAACTTGGGTTGGGAGACATACCCAAGACAAACTGATAGATCGGGTCTGATACCAATACGGTGGGTAAGGGGTTAATGTCGCCCCAGACGACCCCGTTTTGGCGATTTCCGATCAATGTGGCATAGTTGTAACCTCCTTCTAACGCACTGCTTGTACCCGTTAATCCAAATTGTTCGTGTACAGATGCCCCTTCCGATACACCGGTTATGACACCCATCGAGCAGTTCAGTGCATTAAAACCAGCCTTGTAAAAGGATACGCTGATACTTAGTTTCCCATCATCTCCAAAAGTGCCTTTGGATTCCAATAACAGGGCTGAATACGTATTCCCTGGCGAATACCAATTGGGCGTAGCCACTAGCATGGGTTCATAATATTTTTTGGTATAAGTACTGATGACTTCAGGTAATGTAGATATACTGGTGTCTATAATAGTTTGCCCATTTTGAGTTAAGGTCGTGACCTTTAGCAACGTTCGACTGGCAGTAACTAGTACGGTATCAGGCGTGATACTTACTGCCGTGATGGAGTCTAACCACCATTGGTTGATGGTGCGGTTGAGGGCGTAATCAACCGATTTGCTTTTCCATTTGTAGAGATCGCCCGGAGCATAATGCCCAAAAAACGAAAGGAAAGATGGAACCGTGCCGTAGGCTGCGCCATTTTTTTCAAAACCAGCGATGTCATAAACGGGGCTGCTCTGCCCATTTTTTAGGCTAGTCAGTGATACATAATGAGTAAACCCAAACTTTTCGGTCAGTGTAAACACAAATCCATTGAGGGGATGATTGCTATTGGGCAGGGTGTTCATTCGGAAGTATTTTGCAGCCGTTGTATTTCCAAATACTTGGATGGTGTCCATTCCGATACATTCTATTTTTACTTGAGTGTATTGAGTATCTACGGTTGTCACTGGGAAACTCCAACTCTCGCCGGGCATATATTGGCTATGAAAAATGACCGGCTCACTGGTATCTTCAAAGTGCCAGTTTCCATTTTTTGATACCATAGGATTGAAGTATTCGATCGGTGGCTCAAAGGGAATGGTCAAAGGCGGGTTGATGAGCAAATCTAAAAAGCAATATCCAAAATGACCTGCAATATATTTTTCGCCAAAATAGTGAATGCGTACATCTGAGCCAATGGATTCCGTGGAGTCGTTGTACAATAGTTGCAGTGATTTGTCGGAGGTCTGCCACCATGTTTTTTGGTTTTTTGGAAACAAATCCCAATTCGTTTGAGCCTCGCTGAGGCAATAATTGGAGAAAAAGAGCAGAAGTATTAAATTTTTTTTCATGCGTTGCTTGTTTATGGAAATTAATTTAACGTGAGTTCGGGAATGATAGATGTGATTGATTGTCAATTGTTTAATACCCGAACTCACGTTAATTTACTTAAAAAGAACAGTTATTGTTTCACCGCCCTAAAAGTACCCACATTTTCCAGACAGCATTCCTTTTTCTTCAAAAATGTAAAATACTGGCCATTTTTTGGATGGGATGCACTTATTTTTGACCGTTCTACTCATCCTAAATCTGTGTGTTGATGCCAGTCCTACAATTGTTTTACATATTATTCTCAATTGCTTAATATATACTTAATCACTTCATTGCAAAGGCTGGTTTAATTTTGCGCGAAAATGACATGGGATCTGTTTCAAAATGGTTTTCAAGTTCAAGACTTTATGTTGAATTGATGGTAGCATTGTTTATAAAAAAGATAAAATTTTGGCAATATTGGGAAACTTGGCCACGGTCTCTATTTTATGGGCCGCTCAGTATTATTTGGGGCTGGTATTGCCTGCGCAGCCGGTCTTTTTGGTTTTTTAGTAGTTCTAACCCGACCTTGACACTCGGCGGTTTTGAGGGCGAAACCAAAAGAGAAATGTATGAGCAATTGCCTCCCGACTCTTACCCAAGTACCTTGTTTTGTACGCCTCAACAAAGTATTGATTCCATTGGTAAGGCTATGAATGTTGTGGGGCTTCGGTTTCCTGTAGCGGTCAAGCCCGATGTGGGTATGAAAGGCTTGCTATTTCGTAAAATAGACAAAATAGAGCAATTGGCCCAATACCATGCTGGTTGCCCGGTGGATTATATGGTACAGGCTTGGGTGGATTTACCGATCGAGTTGGGTGTGTTTTATTGTCGGTATCCTGGTGCCAATTATGGTGAAATAACTGGGATTACAAGACGGGAACCTATTTCAGTACTTGGTGATGGGTCTTCTACACTTGTAGCATTGATGGAGCAGCATCCCCGTGCTAAGCCTAGGTTGGAAGTGCTCAAATCTACCCACGCGTCGGCGTTGAATATAATTATCCCTAAGGATCAAACGTACATGGTGACCCACGTGGCCAATCGTTGTCAAGGAGCACAACTGCACAACCTGCAAACCGAAATTGACCAAAGCCTCCGCAAGATTTTTGATGACCTTAGTCACTATACGGGTGCATTCTACTATGGGCGATATGATATAAAGTGTGCTTCACTGGAAGATCTAAAACAGGGGAAAAACTATCAGATCTTAGAGTTTAATGGCGCAGGCGCCGCGCCGCACCACGTGTATCACTGTGGATTGACGCTTTTCGAAGCCTATCGTGAAATATTGAGGCATTGGAAGTATTTATTTGAAATCAGTAAAGCCAACCATGAAAGAGGGTTTTCGTATTGGACTTTTTGGCGAGGCTTCATTTTCCTTAGGCAATCAAAAAAGCACTTTAAACAATTAGAACTGTATGAAACCATACTTTGATACCTTCAAAACGATTTTTTTAGTCAGTTTTTTAGGTTCATTTACGCCTGGGATGATTACGATGGGCGTGTTGCAGGCGGTAGTTTCGGGAGGTATGACAGCGGCTTTTGCGTTTTCTTTGGGAGCGGTATCGGTCGAAATTATCTTCATCTGGTTGGTATTGTTTGCTACTGGATGGTTTTATACTAGGCAATATATATTCCGATATTTGGAGTGGATTTCCATCGGTATGATGGCTATATTCACCGTATTGTGTTTGGTGAAATTAATATCTGCTTCTGATGCCACGCAGGCCATGATACCAGTGCAGGCGCCTTGGTTCTTGTCGGGAGCATTGTTGCGGTTGGTCACGCCTACTTTTGTCGCTTTTTGGTTGGGTTGGCACCTGACCATGCTTTCCACCGAAATAGCCAAGCCGACCCCAACCGCTAGAAACGTCAGTGCCATAGCAGCTGGAGTGGGTACTTTTTCAGCACACGGCCTTTTTATTTTATTATACTTACAGGCATCGGAGTACCTTGCCTTTTTGCAGACGGCTAGTCGGTGGATTATCTTCGTAGTGCTGCTTAGCAGCACCTTGTGGATGGGTATCCGGATTCTGCGTAGGAATAGGGCTCAAGGGGTAAGCACGAATACAAAATTAATTACCAAGCCAGATTGATTTTGTACTTTTTGCCCTTCATTTTCTCTTGAGCCACCAGTTTGAGTAATTGATAAGCGATGTCTTTTTTCACGGCCACAAACGACATAAAGTCAAGTATTTCTATTTTACCCATATCATCTTTTGACAAGTTACCTTTTTTACCCAAAAAGCCTACAATATCTATTTTACTGAGTTTATCTTTCTTGCCGCCACTGATATAAAGCGTAGTCCAAGGCGAATCCTCGGGCAGGCTATTTGTGGCGGGTACTTCCATCCGTTCGGGTTTTTGCATCATATATACCGGCAGGTTTTCGCGATGGGCCAAAATCAAGTATGCCGTGCCTTCGGCGTGCATACGGGCAGTACGACCATTTCGGTGAAGGAAATCATTGCTTTTAAGCGGTAATTCGTAGTGAATAACGTGTTTTACCTCTGGAATATCAAGCCCACGAGCGGCAAGATCAGAACACACTAAGTACATAGTGCTACCATTTCTAAATTGTATCAAGGCTTTTTCACGATCCAATTGCTCCATGCCACCATGAAAAAAGGCACTGTGTATATCAAGTTCCTTTAAAAATGATTGTACTTGCTCGGTCGTTTCACGCAGGTTGCAAAAAATAAGGGTTGGTTCTGTACCAAGGTGGCAGAGCAAATGAAATAACACTTCGCTTTTATCTTCGCTGGCAGCCATAAGCGATTTCACGACCAGTCCACCATTGGTATTCATTTCTATCTTAGAGAAATTGAGGACGTTTGGCTCTTTAATACCCGTGAACTCTGGAATCACCATTTTATTGGTCGCAGACACCAATACACGTTTTTCAAGCCCTGTAAGTGCTGCCACTATTTCGGTCATTTGCTCTTTGAAACCCATTGACAATGATTTGTCAAATTCATCCAAAATAAGCACTTTAGCCGTTGAGGTATCAAAGGTTTCGCGGGTGATATGCTCCATAATGCGACCAGGTGTGCCGATTAGCAGCGCAGGTGCCTCCACCAAGGTTTGCGATTCGATTTGCATAGAGTGGCCGCCGTAGCAAGTTGTTACCTTCATACCTGTTGACATTTTTTGCCAAACGCGCTCTATTTGTATCGCCAATTCGCGGGTAGGAGAAATGATGATGCACTGAACGCCTGCTTTTTTGGGATCCAGTATTTGCTCTATCGGCAATAGAAAAGCCAAAGTCTTGCCTGATCCCGTGGGTGACAATAAAACCGTGTTGGGCTTGTTGATAATAGAGTCCACGGCCGCCTCTTGCATCCGATTAAGTTCCGCAATGCCTAGGTTGGTCAAGGCTTTTTGAGCAATTGTGTTGATTTCCATGCCGCAAAGGTACGTTAAGTAATGGTGAATAGCCTGTGAACATTAGTTAATGTAACGTGTTTCAAGAAAAACAACAACATATGATGTCTGAATCAGAACAACCACCCCCCGCTCCGACGCCTGTAAAAAAAAATAGGTTGAATATCCGCCCAGAGTTGCTCATCGCGATCACCTCCCTTTTGGTGAGTATGACCGCCATGTTTAGTAATATATTTCAGACCAATATGCAACAAGTACAGCAGCAAAGTGCTGTCTGGCCTTATATAGAATGCGACAATAGTATCTCTAGCGATGGGTTCCTATTCAAAGTCACCAATAAAGGCGTTGGTCCAGCCATCATTACCCAAGAGGTGTATCGCTATAAAGGAGTAGAATATAAAACAGTGGAAGCCCTAGCAAAAGCCGCGATCACTGACCCTGATTTTAATTATAACATATACGGAACCAACCCCGTAAAAGGCCGTGTACTCTCGCCCCAAGAAACGGTGCGGGTATTTAGTGTCTCCGATATGCGTTTTGCCCAAATGGCCATTTCTGCTAGTACAGAGATAGAGGTCTATATTGAGTACCAATCCATCTATGGGAAGCGGTGGGTAAATCATGGGAATAGGGTGGAGGCCTTAGATTGAAGTTTTTTTTAAAAAATCAAGAAAAATAACCAGCATACCAATTAGTATGTTACCTTTGCCCCAAGTTATTAATAATGGATACACGTACGCGCATAGTAGAAGCCATGTTCAAAGATGTCCGACTGAATGGATATCAAGGACTGCGAGCCGATAAAGTAGTGGCCGATTTGGGCATTACCAAAGGTGCTATGTACCACTATTTTCCCAATAAGCAGCAGATTGGCACTGCTATCATTGATGAAATATTGCAGCCCGATTATACCGCATTTTATGAACAATTAGACAAGTTAGAAAGCGACCCCATTCCTGCCATTCAGGAGCATTTGCGGTGGTTAGCCTCTATTTGTACCGAAGAAGAAGCCGTTTTGGGGTGTCCTTTGAATAACTTAGTGCAGGAAATGAGCCCTTTAGATGAAGTGTATCGGCAAAAGTTGCAAAAAATAATCAACAAGATGCAGTCCTCCATGACCGATGCCCTAAGGCGTGGCCAATCCAATGGATACTTGACCCTTAATTTTGATTGTGACACAGTAGCCTGGTTTTATCTATCTACTTTGGAGGGCGCGTACAGTATGGCCAAGGTCAGTAAAAGTGAGGCCGTATACCGGAGAATCAATCAACAATTGATTCATTTTTTAGAAGCACTACGGGTCAAATGACCTTTTTTTTGTCAAATTTAGTGCATACCAACTAGTATGTATGTAATATATATTAAACAATAAAACTTAAAAACATGTACGTTATCACAGGAGCCAGTGGCCACACTGGCAAAAACATCGCCCATCGCTTATTAGATGCGGGCAAACAAGTCAAAGTTATCAGCCGTAGTGCTGCCAATGTTGCCGATTTGGTGCAAAAAGGAGCGGTTACCGCTATTGGAGATCTACAAGATACATATTTTTTGACAGAAGCATTTCGTGGGGCTACAGCCGTCTATACCATGATACCACCCAATTTTGGCGCACCTGATTGGCGCATTTATATTGTCCAGACCGCTTTTTCTATCGCATCGGCGGTGCGTGCATCCAAGGTTCAATATGTGGTTAATCTCAGTTCTCAAGGCGCACACCTACCGGAAGGCGCGGGTCCAGTCAGTGGCTTATTTTACATGGAACAGATGCTCAACAGTATTCCAAACCTGCGGGTAAAACACTTACGCCCAGGGTTTTTTATGGAAAATTTTTTAGCCTATGCAGGCATGATGAAGCACATGGACATCATGGGCACCTCACTGAAATCTGATTTGAGGATGCCCTATGTACACACCAACGACATTGGTAGTGTAGGGGCTTCCACCTTGTTGAGCCTTGATTTTGAAGGCCACTCGGTTCAGTTTATCCACGGTGCAGCCGATTTGACCATGGCGGAAGCCACCGCCATTATTGGAAAGGCTATCGGAAAGCCAAACTTACCATATATCGTATTTAGTAGGGAAGATGAGTTGCAGGGTGGGCTTCAAAATGGCCTACCACTGACCATTGCAGAGGGCTACGGTGAACTCTGGAATGCGATTAACTTCTTGCCATACCAGGCAGGGGGCGAGCGCAATGCCAATACAACTACCCCTACTACCTTGGAATGGTTTGCAGAAAATGAATTCAAGCAAGCCGTCGAACAAATGTAGAATGGGCAGATGATCCCCACCAAGGTGCAATGCAGTATTCACCTTGGTGGCGGTTTTTAAATACCGCTTCAGAGCACATTTATTCGGTTTGGGTGTTTTTATTCGCTTTATGTTTAGAAAAATCCTTATTTTTGTAAGAATTAAAATTAATCGCTCATTTTATCTACCGAGTTTATATGCAAAAAAATCAATTATTGTATTCATCGCCGTTGTCCTCTTTAGCGCAACGCTTCATTTCAGCATTGAAAATCTCAATCAGGCCAATGGTCTTCACAACCACGCTGGTATCTATACTCATGGCAGGGTGTAAGCACGACTCCGAAGTGCCGAGCCCCACTGGTGGCACTGGTGGCAATGGCGGCAGCACAGAACCTTGCTCTCCGAATGTCATTTATTTTGAAAATCAAGTATTGCCCATATTGACTTCCAACTGCACAGAATCTGGATGCCACAATGAACAAGACAAGGCCGATGGCGTAGTTTTGACGAATTATGCCCGTCTAGCCGCTACCATAGAGGACTTCAAGGATAAAGATTTTGATGAAAACGAACTCATGAAGTCTTTGCTCGAAACTGACCCTGACAAGCGTATGCCTTATGGTCAATCACCGCTGTCGGCTGCCCAGATTCAACTGATTGGAGATTGGATTACCCAAGGCGCACTCGACAATGCCTGCGATGCATCAGCGGGTGGTTGTGATCTGAGTAAGGATCAATTTAATGCCGTTGTAAAACCCATTATAGACACCCATTGCCTAGGTTGTCATAGTGGAGCCAATTCATCAGGTGGAATCAATTTTAGTAGTTATGATAACATCAAAGCACAGGTAACCAATGGCAAACTTTATGCCTCTATCACCCGTACTGCCAATTGGATGCCTAAAAACAGTGCAAAACTTAATAATTGTGACATAGATCGGATCAAAAGTTGGATTGATCGTGGCGCACCACAGGATTAATGGCTTGTGCCAAATTGCTCTGCGAGCAACAGGTCAATATCCTTCATAAAGGCATCAACAGATTCCGCTTTTGTGCCGTCACAAAAGGCACGGACGCGCCTGTTTTTATCCACCAGTACTATTTTCCCATCGTGGTTGAATCCACCCGGTGCTTCTTTGTCTTCCGAGGGGTTTATCATGAAATATTTATCGGCAATACTATAAATTTTGTCGCGATCACCCGTAACAAAATGCCATTTATTGGTATTGACCTTCAATTTTTGCGCATGGCGGCGCAGGGCATCCACGGTGTCATTGCGGGTGTCCACGCTGTGTGCCAAAAGGAACAAACGATCATCGTTTTTGTACTTTTCATATATGCGCAGGCAGTTGGCCGTTACTTTTGGGCATATGGTGGGGCAGTGGATAAAAAAGAAATCCACCACATATAATTTACCTTCGAAAGTGCGGTTGTTGACCAACTGACTGTCTTGGTCTACAAACTCAAAATCAGGCACTTGTGCATAAATAGTATCCCCTTTTTCTGATAGGCTGCGCTCTCCGAGTATGGGCAATATTTTTTTCTCCGGCTGAATCAAGTTACAGGCTCCGATGGCCGTGGCAATTCCTAATAGCAGTATTATTCTTGTCATTATATTTATGATATTCGTTTATTTAATCAGTACCGCTGGTGTGAATACACTGTATTCTTTCCTTGGTTCTTTGTGATTAAACAGTCTTTTGATTAAACAGTTTAAAATGGTGCTGTATAAGGATACGTAACTGATTTTCTCTTATAGCGTACTTAATTCTACAGTGACAAAGTAGAATTAACCAAGCAGTTATTTCATCCTTGTTTCGTAGATCAGCCTTATCTGCTACTTCTATACACCCCACACGTAGCGCACAAACAAGGAGAGCCACCCCATATCTGGAGTGGCTCTTGCCCTTATATCAAGTATTACTGAAACCTAAGAGAAGGAGGAACGTACGATCCTCATTCGTCATTCATGATTTAAACCTCCTACCGTTGTATCGCAAACTTGGTGGTTTGCACACCTGCATCAGAAGTTATTTCCAATTGATACATGCCACTGTTAAGACTAGCAACATTGATGAGGTCGCTGAATGCGCCTGCATTTACCTCACCAAAAGTGCCTTCTAGCACCATACGACCCGTGACATCGCGTACTCCGTAACGCAATGCTTCTTGGTCTTTCAATTCAAAATGAAGTTGTAATGCATCGCTTACTGGATTTGGTGCGATTTTCAAGCCCTGTAATTTCTCATCTAACTCATTGGTAGAAGAGAAAATCTGCAAAGGGAACGTAGTACCATCGGCCAAAGCAACCCATACCGCAAACCCAGGTGAAGCAGTCAAAGACCCAGATGCAAATACCGTGATGGCTTCTCCTGCCAATGCACCGATGGGTGCTTGATAACTCCGAACTACTTGGGTATTATCATTGGCAAGCGTCACTGAAATCTGATACGTGCTTGGAGGCACGCTGATATAATCAGAAAACTCGCCAAATTCAATGTTATCAAACAATACTGGCCCGTTAAACAGTGTAACATCCACTTCTGGAGCATCTGGTGAACCATGTGCCAGTGCAATGTCAACATTGGTAGCACCAACACCACGGAAGCGGCCATTTTCATTGATATATAACTGGAAAGGAGTCGTAGCAGAACCTACAATACCTCCAGCCATAATCACATAAGATTTACCTGTTTTCAGGTCAAACTCTTGGGTATAAATGGCATCCAAAGCAGTAGAACTATTTTCTGGTGCAATGGCAATGCTAAATGGGCCGTCGGCAGGATATAGACTAAATCCAGTGGCTGAGCGAAACTCTAAATTATCCAACAACTGTATGCCTTCTGGAGTATCAGCATCCACATAATAAGCATCCACAGTAGGTTCAGGGGAATTGTGGATCACTTGTCCGCGAGCAAAAGATGGGAATGGTGCTGTAAAGCCATTTGGTAGAGCCAACCATAGTTCAAAACCTGGATCACCATTGAGCAAACCACTGGCAAAAACGATCGCAGAAAGACCATCTGCGTCTTCCAGATCGCCACCGTAAGTACCCACAATCGTGTTTGGCGAAGCCGTAGGTACGATATCCAAAAGTAAAACGGAGGGGTCAAACGGAAGGTAATCGGTGAATTCACCATATTGCAGATCGCTCAACAATGTAGTACCATCGGGATAAGACACCAAATTGACTGGTGGTGCATCAGGTGCGCCGTGTAAGATAGCAAACTCTACTGATCCCGCATCATCGGCTTCTTCGCGACCCTTGTTGGTGGCGAATATGGTGAATGGGGTTGTCGCATTGCCAAGAATACCACTTGCTACTGCTACATAAGTTTTTCCATTTTCAAAAGTGAACGGAAAGGTGGCGATGACATCGTTGACAGAGCTGCTGCTCGCAGGGGCAATGCCAATAGGAATAGAAATACCAGCGGGTACGGTGAAAAACTCTGTGGCAGTACGGAATTCAAAATCATCTACCAATATTTCGTCAAAAGCATAAACATCCACTGTAGGGCTTGGTGAATTATGGATCACTTGAAGGCGGGCTACGGGGAATGCCGGCAAGGCAACCACTGTACCATCGGTCAAAGCCGCAAATAAACCAAAACCAGGAGTGCCGCCCAAGATACCACTTGCAAATACACGGATAGCAGCACCATCCAATCCCTCTAAGTCTGCCAAATAGGTCGCTACGATATCGTCGGAGCCAGCAGGCTTTACATCAATATAATAAATATCAGATGGCAACTGAATATAATCATTCAAGGTGCCGTAGGTCAAGTTGGCCGCAATCACCGTGCCGCTCTCCCGATCTACGATATCCACTGCTGGTGCACCGGGTGCACCATGTAGTACAGATACTGCCGTGAAGCCTGGAGCAGTAGCATCCAAAGCCTTATCATCGGCCAAAAGTGTGAATGGCGTTGTGACATTGCCTACGATACCATTGGCAAAAGCAGTATAACGCTTCGTCGAATTAAAATCAAGTGTAACGGTGGCAATAGCATCGGCTACGGAACTACTGTTACCGGGTGCTACACCGATGTTGATGTTGCGATTGGCTGGTACATCCACATAAGGTGTGGCAGTCCTAAATGCAAAATCATTGAGCAATAGGGTATTGCCTGCATATATATCCACCACTGGTTCTGGAGAATTGTGTATAATCTGTACGGACGAATACGGGGTGCTGCCCAAGGTCAATACCGTACCATCGGCCAATGCAGCAAACAAACCAAAAGAAGGAGTTCCACCGATGAGTCCGCTGGCAAAAACATAGGCCGACTTGCCTTTGAGTCCACTAATATCTGCTCTGAAAGATGCCACCTGAGTAGGGATTCCAGTAGGACGGATTGCGAAGTCGTATTTGTCAGGAGCAAGGCTCAAATAAGGTGTAAAGTTGCCGTACGACAGGTTGGTTGCCACATTATTGGCTACAAAAATAGCATCTACATCAATGGCTGGCGCATTGGTACCACCATGCATGATGGCTATATCCACTTTATTGGTGTCAACGGCTGCTTCACGCCCCATGTCATTGACCACCAATGTGAATGGAGTAGTGGTGCTGCCCACAATGCCAGAGGCGACAATCACATAGGTTTTGCCATTTTCAAAAGTGGCGGGTATGTTGATGATCGTATCATTCACAGAAGTACTGTTGGCTGGTGCAATACCTACATTGAAAAATATAGCGGGTACATAGGTGAATGGTTGCGCGGTGCGGTATTCAAAATCATCGTAGATCTTATTGCCATTTTTATAAATATCCACAGTAACACCTGGAGAATTGTGAATCATCTGAATCCTACATACAGGGCTTACAGGTAAAGCATCTACTTGTCCATTGGCCCAAATAGCATATAGGCCAAAGACTGGCAAAGTGCCGCCTAAGTAGCCACTGGCCATTATTTTACCTGCTTTTCCTCCCAATCCAGTTAAATCAGCGCGGTAAGTAGCCACAATGGTACTAGACCCTGCTGGTTTGATGTCAACAAAATAATCGCCAGCAGGCACTTCTACATAAGGCGTAAAATTGCCATAGGAAAGGTTTGAAACAATAGTGCCGCCATTGCGCACTACAACATCTACTGCAGGAGCATCCGGTGATCCGTGCAATATGGAAAGCCTAACTTTGCCCGCTGGGGCAGTTTCTTGGGCATTGCCATCGGTGATGAGTGTAAACGGGGTGGTTGTGCTACCTACTACGCCCGATGCAGTGACGACGTAAGTTTTACCTACCTCGAAAGTAGTATTGAAATTGGCAATAGCATCTGCTACAGAGGTGCTGCTTGCTGGTGCTACATCAATACTAACGGGTACACCCGCAGGTAGATCTAGGAATGGGGTGGCTTTGCGAAACTCAAAGTCATCCAAGGCTTTGAACCCATTTAAATAAATGTCAACAGTTGGTTCTGGGGAGTTGTGAATCACCTGAACGCGCGCAGTTTGAGCAGAGGAGACGGTCAAAAAAGCACAAAAGGCTAAAATAAATGTGATTAATTGCTTCATTTTAAAAAGAAATAAATATTAATAGATTTAAAAACATGTTTTCGTTTATTTGATTCTTGTTAATTTTGCAGAGTAAAACATAAACTCGTTTTGTGTAATGTTGTTCAGGTAATATATTGGTATAATTAAACAAAACAACGCTTTGACTAAAACTGGCATTTGGAAAATAGACTAACGCTTTATCCTAAACGACAAAAAGAAGGGCTTCGTTCGTATTTATATTGTACCTTTGCGGACTTTTTGTTAAAAAAGAAGTTGATACAACATAATAATGGAAGAGAAACAGAGTCAAACGAGTACGTTTATAGGAATGGGATTGATTTTTTTACTGCTATTCCTCTGGATGCAGTATTCAGCCCCCCCAAAGAAAGAAATGACCCCGCCAGCCGCCCCAGAGCAGACTAGCACCAATACGACCAACACCCCTGCTCCTGCTGTGAGTCCCGCTAACCAAGTCGCGCCCATGGTTTCAGATTCTGCCCAAAGTGCTGTGATGGCCGTGAAATACGGTGCATTTGCATTTTCTGGTGTGGGCAAGGAAGAGACCTTTGTCTTGGAAAACGAACTGGTGAAAATTTATTTCAGCAGCAAAGGTGGTCGAATTAAAGAGGTATTTCTTAAAAAATATAATAAAATCAACTCTGACACTGCTGGGAATGACTTAGTGACCCCCGTACGCTTGTTGGAAGACGAGAGAAATCGCTTTGAATTTGAACTCCCAGTTGCCAATGCCATGAACGGTAAAGTGGCTACCGGAGAACTTTATTATAAGGCATCACAAAGCGGCAATAGCATCACTTTTAGGGCTGATGCGGGGCAAGGTAGTTTTTTTGAGCAGCGTTATACACTTGCTCCCGACAACTATTCGCTTGATTATCAAGTCAATACCAATGGATTGGCTCAAAATCAGGTGCGCTTGCAGTGGGTAAACCACTTGGATAAGTTGGAGAAAAACCAAACTTATGAGCGCACGATGTCGTCGGTTTATTTCAAAAAAGCAGACGATAATACCGATTACTGCGACTGTAGAGCCAATGACCAAGAAAACCTCGGCACCACCCCTGTAAAATGGTTTGCGCACTCTAATCAGTTTTTCAATACAGCCTTAGTTGCTCAAAATTTTTCCTTTACGGAGTTTGTTGGTGAAACCATCGTTCAAACCGATATGGATCCCGACCTTAAAATTTTGAAAACATCGGCTTTGGTTCCTTTGACCAATGGCAGTGCCAACATGTTGATTTATAGTGGACCCAACGAATTTGCCCGCTTGAAAGCCTTCGATAACAACCTTCAGGATATTATTCCTTTTGGTGCAAGTCTTTTTGGCGGTATCAATCGCTGGATTATCCATCCTATTTTGGATGTATTGCTGAGTGTAGTGGGCAAGGCGGGTATCGTCATTTTATTGCTCACCCTCATCGTAAAATTATTGGTATATCCGCTTACCTACCGCATGGTATTGAGCCAAGCTAAGATGTCGGCCTTAAAGCCCAAACTGGAATCGTTGAAAAAGAAATTTGGCGACGATCAGCAAGCGATGAGCGTAGAAACGATGAAACTTTATTCAGAGTTTAAAGTAAATCCCCTCGGTGGTTGTTTGCCTGTACTGCTACAAATGCCGATTTGGTTTGCCCTCTATCGTTTTTTTCCGGCGGCTATTGAGTTCCGTCAAGAAAGTTTTCTTTGGGCTGCGGACCTTTCCAGTTATGATGTGGCATTCAAACTGCCCTTTATGATGCCTGGTTTTGGCACACATATTAGTGCTTTTACCTTGATTTGGGTAGCCACCACCCTTTGGTACACTTGGTACTCCATGAAACAAATGGATACCTCCACCATGCAGAATGATCAGATGAAAGTGATGAAATACATGCAGTACTTGATGCCAGTCATGTTCATGTTCTTCTTCAATAGTTTTGCATCGGGCCTGACCTTGTACCTGTGTTTCAGTAACATACTCAACATCGGTCAAACGGTGGTCACAAAACAGTTCTTGATAAACCACGATAAGATCAAAGCCGAACTGGAGGCCAATAAAAACAAGCCTAAAAAGACCGGTGGTTGGCGAGACCGTTTTGAGCAAGCCATGAAAGAGCAGCAGCGAATACAAGAAGAGACGAAAAAGAAGAAGTAGTACTTTTTTGAAGTATATGATTTAAGGGGATCAAGATTTTTTGAAAAATCTTGATCCCTTTTTTTTATTTTTTATATGAGGGTGGAGTTGTTCACATAAACTCAGCAAATTATTCCTTACTGCATCCAAAGTATTATGTATTTTTGTGGGTATTTTTTTGAATCAACACCCATCGTATGAAATCATTCCTTTTTACTTTTTTTACATTCTTCTTGGCCATAGACCCAAGTTATAAAGACCTAAAATTTACCCAAAAAGATGCCCTTGACTTTGTTGCTACCATGTACCAACAGCGGAAAAATGGATTTTTTGGGGAGGTATTTATTGATACCTTGCTTGGTGTAAATGCTACCGACGATGCCATCTATAAGCGACTAGAATCCATGTTAAACCAGAGCCAAAACCTCCACCATCCCCAACGGATCAAATCTAGTGATTACGTCATGGTATTTTATTCAGGTCATGGTACTCGTATTGACAATGAGTTTTACTTAGCACCACATGGATTCACCATAGGAGAAAGATATACGTCTAGTGTCAATTATAAAGATATGGTCAATAAATTTATTAGCCGTTTCAATTGCAAATCTATGCTATTTATAGACGCCTGCCAGAGCGGCTCTGCTGAAAAAAGCCTGGAGTATGACGATGCCGGATTAAATGATCTTATCGTACGCGTCAACAGTGCCCATCCGGGTATCACCTCATTTAGTTCCTGTTCAGGATCTGAAAACTCATATGAGTACATCAAAGGAGAAAATGGGGTGTTCACCCAAGCCCTCTTAGATGCGTTTAGTTTCCAAACCTTTCTGTTGAGTAGGGATAAAATCAATCTAAAAGTTCGTACTGAGACCTATCCGGGCACACAACTACCATATATTTCTATCGAACACTTGGCCACTTTCCTTGAAAAAAGAGTCCCCAACCTTCAATGGGAACAAGCCGATATAAAAAAAGTCACCCAAAATCCCACCGTCACAGTAACTGAACTAGATAAATGGCTCCCCGTATTTTTTGTGCCCAGAACGCCATAATTATACTACAATCCTATGCGATACCTGCTACCATTATTGCTAATTCCATTAAGCCTTTGGGCACAGCCCAAGCCCCAACACTCCTTCTATTTTGAAAAAATACCTGTAAAATGGTATGAAGGCTTACCCATCGGAAATGGATGGCTGGGTGCTTTGGTTTGGCAAAAAAACAATCATATTCGGCTCAGTCTGGATCGTGCCGACCTTTGGGACGACCGTCCTATGCCTGAAATAGACAGACTCACCTTTGATTGGGTAAAGCAACAAGTACTGAAAAACGAGTATGACACCGTGCAAACCGTGGGCGATGTACCTTATGAAGCCTATGCCGCACCCACCAAGATACCGGGCGCAGCCCTTGAATTTGACCTCAAAAAATTGGGCGTAGCCCAATCCACCGCCTTAGATATCAGCAATGGATTGGCCACCATCTTGTTTGCTAATGGGGTGAAAATGAATAACTATGTCCATGCCACGGAAGAGATTGGTTTTTTCGGTTTTGAGCACCTCCAAGATACCTCTTTTCGCCCTACCTTATTGATTCCCAATTACAACACTGGCCAAGTCGGTACCAATGGCGACAGCGTAGAAGGGCAAGGTTTGGAGCGGTTGGGCTACCCCAAAGGGAGCATTGAATCACGGGGCGATGCCATCCGATATCATCAACCTACCTATGGCGGCCACTACTATGAGGTGCTGGTCACTTGGACTTGGGTTGGCCAAGATCATTTGCTCGGTCAATGGACCATCACGGTGGATAAACCTGCCGTATTGCCCAAAATCAGGGCTGGGCTCTCAGAACCTACCCGCTGGCCTACACACTTGGGTTGGTGGAATGATTACTGGCAGCGGTCGAGCATAGGTTTGCCCGATACTATTTTAGAGACACAGTATTACCGCGACATGTACAAATTTGGTTGTGTAGCGCGAGCCACCACGCCCCCTATTTCATTACAATCTATTTGGACTGCCGACAATGGCAATTTGCCGCCTTGGAAAGGTGATTTTCACCATGACTTGAATACCCAACTGAGTTATTGGCCCGGTTATACGGCCAATCACTTAGATCTCACCGCGTCTTTTACCAACTGGCTTTGGAAGGTCAAACCCGAAAATACCCGATGGACAAAGCAATATTTTAAAACAGAGGGACTGAATGTACCGGGAGTCTCTACCATCACTGGAAAACCGATGGGCGGCTGGATCCAATACTCTATGAGCCCTACTACGAGTGCTTGGGTAGCACAACATTTTTACTGGCAGTGGCGATATAGTATGGATGAAAAGTTTTTGAATCAACGATGCAGGCCCTATTTGAAAGAAGTATTCACCTATCTGGAACAGGTTATGGTCAAGGAAGGCGATAAAATCAAATTGCCCCTGAGTTCAAGCCCAGAGGTATTTGACAATAGCATCAATGCATGGTTTTTAAACACCACCAACCATGACTTGGCTTTGATCCGAAATGCTTTTGGCATCCTGTCTCAAGCCACCAAAGATCCTGCCAAGTGGAAATCAGTTATCAATACACTACCAGCACTCGCACAGGATCAACATGGACTGACCATCGCTCCCGGATTTGGATTTGGGCATTCGCACCGACACCATGCTCATTTAATGGCCATTTATCCCATGAAATTGCTGAATCCCGCCAATGCCAATGATAAGCGGTTGATGGATAAATCATTGGATCAGTTGGCGCAAGTAGGTACGCGGCAATGGGTAGGCTATTCCTTCGCTTGGGCGGCTTGTTTATTTGCGCAAGCAAAGCGGTCAGACGAAGCAGTAGATCTTTTGAAAAAATTTGCTACAAATTTCTGCTCCCCCAATAGTTTTCACCTAAATGGAGATCAGAAGGGTGGCCAATATTCCGATTTTAAGTACAACCCATTTACCTTGGAAGGAAATTTTGCGTTTGCCCAAGGCATACACGAATTATTGATCCAACAACATGATGGTATCATAGAGATTTTCCCCTCCATACCCAAACATTGGATGAATGTGTCATTCCATCATTTGCGCACCGAAGGTGCTTTTCTGGTTTCTGCCATCAAAAACAATGGAGTCCCCGAATCCGTCACGATCACTGCCGAACAAGGGGGACTACTCCGTATCAAACTGCCTTTTAGAACCTGGGTGCCACGCGATTTTCCAATGAAAAAACTGACCGTAACCAACACACACATCGAAGTCGTATTAAAAAAAGGGCAATCCATTACTTTTGAGAATGGCTATGAATGATCTTTGCCTTACCTTTAAGATACAATTACTTAATCTAAACTTAACATTGAATTTCTCATGTAGTGATTATAGCATCAGACCTTTGCACCGTTAAAAACTAACGTTGTAAGTATGAAATTAATTAATAAACTACTCCCTTTTATTGCTCTTTTCTGTATTCCAAGCATCATTGTCGCCCAAAAAGGCACAATTGCTGGAAAAATCATTGACGCAAAGTACGCAGATGCCCTCATTGGGGTTTCTATCCGGCTTGATGAAAATGGCGGTGGTGCTATCTCCGACCTTGACGGAAACTTTAGTATTGCTAATGTACCCGTTGGAAAACATAAAATTACCATCAACTATACCGGCTATTCTCCAAAAACAATTGAAGATATTGATGTAAAAAATGGCGAGGCTACAACCGTAGATGTTGCCATGGAAGAACCATCCTTGGGTACTTCTTTAACGGAAGTAATTGTGGTAGCCAAAGCATCTCGCGAAAGCATGAGTGCCCTGACTATTTTGCAAAAAGCCAGCGCCACCATCGGCGACGGTATCAGCGCAGAGACCATCAAGCGCACTCCTGACCGTACCACGGGCGATGTCATCAAGCGGGTAAGCGGAGCCAGTATGCAAGACAATAAATTCGCAGTGATTCGTGGTCTAAATGACCGCTACAATACGGCCATGCTTAATGGAGCCATGTTGAGCAGCACAGAGCCTGATCGTAAAGCATTCTCTTTCGATCTATTCCCGTCCTCGATGCTCGACAATTTGATTATTGTGAAAACCGCCAGTGCTGATCTACCAGGCGAGTTCGCAGGTGGTGCTATCCTGATCAATACCAAAGATATTCCTGAGAAATCATTTGTACAAGCCAATGCAAGTATAGGCTATAATAACGTCACGACTGGAAAATCATTCTTATCTGGCCAAGGCGGTGGTAATGACTGGTTGGGTACTGATGATGGTACACGGGATTTGCCTTCAGCCTTCCCATCAACCCAAAACTTCATTGCTGGCAATACTGATGAAAAGGTTAGGAACTCCCAGCTCTTTCAAAATGACTGGAATATCACGGAAAAAGACGGTGCTGCCCCCAATGGTTCTTTGCAATTGAGTGGCGGTTTTGCATCGAATCCAACCAAAAAAATACAATTTGGTACCGTCGGTGCATTTTCTTATAGTAGCAACAACCGCTTGCAAAATGGTCGTCGTTTTGACTATGATGACTCTGGACAATTGTTCAATTATGCCGACAAACAATTCAAAAACAATGTTTTGTGGGGTGCACTGCTCAATTCTGCTTTGAAAATAAACAATACCCAAAAATTGGGTCTTCAGGCTACTTACGCCACTAATACAGACAATATCATCAGTGATCGTACTGGTTACGACTACGAACAAACCCGTAAAGTACGCTCTACTGCCATTGAATATACGGAGAATCACCTATTGACCACGCGGCTTTATGGCGAACACAAATTGAATGATAAAGGCGTTCGATTGAACTGGGGCGGCGGCTTCAACCAAAGTACCCGCAATATTCCTTCTTTGCGCCGTATGTTTTATACCCTCAACTTCGACGATACGACCGATGTAAACATTCCTTTTCAGGCTTATGTACCGTTTGGATCAGCCGATCCATACCGGAGCGGACGTTTTTACTCCACTTTGAAGGAAAACACAATCAATGCAAACGCCGACGTTATGTTCCCATTCGCAGTTGCCGGAATCAAGCAATCTGTAAAGATTGGTGGCTTATACCAGCAGCGCGACCGTGGTTTTGATGCCCGTGTTATGGGTTTCAAAATCAACAACTTTACCCAATTTGATTATTCGATTTTGGCTTTGCCACAAGATCAAATTTTCACCAATAAGAATATTAGCCGCGACGGTTTCATCATGGATGAAATCACCAATCCAAGCGATAACTATACCGCTAAATCTGACCTTACCGCTGCTTTTGTCTTGTTTGATAATAAAATCGGCGACAAATTGCGCGCTTCTTGGGGTGTTCGCTTTGAAGGCTACCGCCAGCAGTTAGAATCTGCAAAATATGGTGGAGAGATCGTCAAAGTTGACACCACTGTCAATGCATTTTTGCCTTCTATTAACCTGACCTATAGTTTCAACGATAAGCACCAATTGCGCCTATCGGGTTCAAAAACAGTGACCCGCCCTGAGTTCCGTGAAATTGCACCTTTCGCTTTCTACGATTTCTACCTCAATGCAGGTGTCGTCGGTAACCCAAACTTGACACCGGGCAATATCTACAATGCCGATATTCGCTATGAAGTGTATCCGGGTAGCAACCAACTATTCAGTGTAAGTTTGTTTTATAAGAAATTTATTACACCAATCGAATTTACTTTCTCCTCTTCTGGTGCTGGAACCCGCACCTTCGATTTTCAGAATATCCCTGGAGCCACCAACTACGGTATCGAAGTCGAATTGCGCAAAAATTTTGGTTTCCTTGGAGCAAAATTCGAAAACCTCAGCCTATTCACCAACGCCACCATCATCCGGTCTGATCTAGACCTTTCTAATGTATCGGCATTCGACAAAACCCGTGCTTTGCAGGGACAATCGCCCTATATCATCAATGCTGGTTTGATGTACAACCTGCCCAACATCGGCATCAATACTACTTTAATATATAATATCATTGGTGATCGCGTGGCACAAGTTGGTACCGTTGGTTATGGCGACATCTACGAACGCCACCGTAACCTCCTTGATTTCCAGATCAGCAAGCGATTGTTTGAGCGCGGTGAAATTAAACTCACTTGCAGCGATCTATTCCGCTCTGATTTTGTGTTCTACCAAGACAACAACAGCAGCCACAGTTTTGAAGCAGATAAAGATAACGTGATCCAGCGGTTAAACTATGGCTCCACCTTTACGTTAGGCTTTGGTTGGAAGTTTTAAAAAACTAAAGAAAGGTTGTATGAAGGGGATGCTCAAGCAATCCTCATAGTTCTCTACCATTTTCTAAGGGTGGAAAAATGACCAATAGCGTGTTCTGCTTTTGAAAAGGTATAATATCGTTCCAAAATCGTAAAATTCAAAGAGGCTTTCTCATAGGCCTGAATTTTAGATTAAAAAAATTGTCGCCAATCTTTATTGATGGGTTTGAGTCGTTAGGCTTCGGAAATTTATAAAATTTCCGAAGCCTTGGCGCAATTTCAAATAAAAATTGGGCAATATTTACGCTATAAAAGGAATTTCGATTTATGAGAAAGTCTCATAACGCCAAGAAACCAAGACATTTCACAAAAGGTATAAAAATATACACGTTTTCAACGTATTGAAGATATGGTATCACTTTTACCGCCCTCGGGTGTCATAGAAACAAAAGCAGGGCTGAAAAAAGATGGGCTAAATAACACTTGGATTTCAGTACTTTCCTGTTAATCTTTAATTTGGTCAATTACAGAAACCAGTGATTCTACTAAGAAACTTTTGTGCCTATTGATCATCTCAAAAGAAATTTTACCTTTTCTCTTTTCTTTATTTAGATCCGACCATTGGTTTTGTAAAAGGATGACATCATTGTAATTTGATTGACTCAAATAGGCTTGATTATCTTCCAACAATAAAAAAACTTCGTTAATTTCATCTTTTTTGATCAAGGCTTTACAATCTATCCTCATTTGGATCCCAGGTGAGTGATTTATTTTGATTTTACCTCTATCGTCTTGATATTGTTGGATGCGATTATCCATTTTAGCCTCAATAGCAGTTCCAATAGTCTGCAATAACAGCATTTTCTCATCTTTTGATTCCTTAATGGTGTCTTCAAGCATTTTGATGTGTAAATCTTTGTACTTAATTTCCATATTGAGGTTATTTACCTGCTGTTCTATCCTCATCCTAAGTATATCAATTTGTTGGGCGGAAGTGTAGTTTTCCACATTGATGACTCCTACAAAATTTTGCCTTGCAAAATCCAAATACTCTTGAAAATAGTCTTTAATAGATATCAACTCTTCTTCTGAATAAGTATGTACTTGGATTTCAATACCCTCCTCTACTTGGGTCACAGAATATTCAATATCCATACCTTTTGCTACTTTTACGTAGTCTTTGAAGAACAAAAGATACTGCTGAAATGCTGTCCTAAGTTCGGCTGGGATTTGAAACAGTTTTACCTTTGATATACTATCAGCATTATCGTCAAAATCAGTACTATTGAGGTCGTCAATGCCGGCTTCAATGAAGTCCTCTCCAACATAAAATTTTTTTCTACCAACCGTATATTCCCCAAATACTATTTCAACTGTATAAACGCCCTTGCGCCAACTACCTTTCACATTGCTTCCCCATCCGGCGGTAATAACCAAATTTTGGGTATCACCATTAATCTTAGTTAGCCTCGTGATTTGCCCTTTCAGTTCCTTCGCCTCAGTATAAAATTTGAAAAAAAGTTCAGCCTGCCAGTCATCTTCCAGTAAGTTTTTTAGTGTTGCCTCTACATAGACATATCGTGTTTCCTCATCGTAAAAACCCTTTAGATAGATTCTTTCTGACTCAGGAAGGTCGTCATAAGGGCCTTCATACATTCTGATGGATGACAATTCAAAATATGGATTGTTCTTTTCTTTGATGGGGCGACCAGCATCTTCTACATAAAAAGTCCGTGTAGCAACTTTTTCTCCTTCAACCCAAGCCTCCCATAGGTACGCACCTTTTTTCCAAAATGCTCCTGCTTCTTTATTTCCCCATCCCTCTCGCAAGTAAAAAACGGAATCATATTTTGATACTTTTCTATTAAACGGCAAATCGCAAATTTTTTTATTTTTTTTAGCCTTGACACTATAACATTTTAATACTACCGATACTTCCCAATCATCTATGTCAAAATACTTGTTAAACAATGATAACTCGGTATAGACATAGGCTGTATCATACCGATCAAAAACCTGTCGGTATTTTTTCTTATTATCGGCAAGCCATTCTGTTGAAGAATACATCTTTAACTCCTTGAATTTGTAAGGCTTGCCGTCTTCTATGACTAATTTTTTTTCCATAATTGAAAAATTTTAAAACGCCTACCCTTTCCGCCCCTTGCTAAAGTAAAAACGATAAGCCAACCAGCCCATAGCCACCACAAAAATACCAGCCCAAGCCTTCACAGGGTTTTGAACCAAGGTAAATCCAATAAACCATACGCAAATGGAAATGAAGATAATAGGCACAACCGGGTAAAAGTGGGTTCGATAAGCACGGGGCGCATCGGGGCGTTTGCGACGGAATACAAAAATGGTCGAACCAACAAACATCAAACCGACCCAATCCATGAAGGTAACATATTCTATTAAGTCTTCAAAAGTACCCCAAAACAAAAGCAAAAACACCGCCCAGCAACTTTGTACTACTATGGCATTCATTGGCGTTTGCCATTTGGGGTGTATCTCCGCCAATTTATTGAAAAACAAGCCATCTTTGGCCATAGCATAGTAAAGCCTCGGTGCCGTCATGCAATAGATACCCGTGGTACCAAAGGTAGAAAGTGCTATTAAAAAGGCCATTAGATTGCCTCCACCTGGAAACAAGGTAGTCATGGCATCAGCTGCTACAGTTTTAGAGTTTGCAATTTGTTCCACAGGCAACAAGCGCATGTAAGCAATATTGGCAAACACATAAACCAAGGTGATCACGGCTGCACCCATCATCATAGCGCGGGGAACATTGCGTTGAGGATTGATCGTTTCACCAGCCATATACGACACGTGCTGCCATCCTCCATAACTCCATAATACCCCAACGAAGGCCGCCGCAAAGGCTCCCCAAAGGTTGGTGGGTTCAGTGGTAGCAAAAGTGGTAGTAGCATTCATGGTTTCTACCTGCGGCGATGCAAAGAATAGCCCCGCACCTATAATAAGCAATAGGCCAATCAGTTTGGCACCAGTGAAGATATTGGCAATCCATTCGCCAATTTTCACACCAAAAAGGTTTACAATCGTCAAAAAAACAACTATTCCTACCGCTAAAGGCATCTCGGCACTACTCTCTCGCCCGACCCCAAATAAATATAGTACATGTTCTGAACAAACTGCGGCTAAGGCGGCTATACTACCGGATGTACTGATAAAAAGGATAAACCACCCATACAAAAAACCCATCGTATCGCCATAGGCTTCCCTTAGGTAAATATACAGGCCGCCTGCTCCAGGAAACATACTGCCCATTTCGGCAAATGTGAGCGCACCCGTCAATGCGATCAAACCGCCCAATACCCAAAGCAATATGATATACTCGGGGAGGTGCACCTCCATTGCTATTTTACCGGGTGTCCTGAAAATACCACTACCAATAGTGCTGCCAATAGCAACCATAGTGAGGCCATAAAGGGTGAGGGTTCGGCGTAGTTCAGCAGACATAAGTAGATAGAAATTTTAAGTTTAGACGGCCAAGGTACATCTATTTGGGAATAAGTACTCTGGCTCCCTTAGTTTTGTTTATTACCTTGATATTTTGAAGAATAATATCCCATTTTTAAGGAGGAATTAACAACAAGAGAATCACAATTCCATTAAAAAAGCGAAGTACCTGATAGTTCAGATACTTCGCTTAAAATTATTCTATTTACCTAATTGATTACGCGCTACAAGCCTCACAATCAGGATTGTCTATACTACATATTTTACCAGAAACCTCTTCTATATCAAGGGCCGACATTTGTGGCACTTGGTGGGTTACAGGTACTGCTCCTTGTGCTACCACAAAGGTACTGGCTTCGACACCAACCTCTGTGCCCGCAAACTTCTGCTGGTGCTTTTGGCTCAGTGTAAATTTGATCGGATCGGCTGCTGCTTTGGAACGCAAGTAATACATGCCTGTTTTTAAGCCCTTCTGCCATGCATAAAAGTGCATAGAAGATAATTTGGCAAAGTTGGGTGCTTCCATAAATACATTGAGCGATTGGCTCTGGCAAATAAAGGCTCCACGATCGGCAGACATATCAATGATGATTTTCTGGCTGATTTCGTAGGCTGTTTTGTAAACATCGCGGACTTCTTGCGGAATGTCTTCGATACCTTGTATAGAGCCATTAGCGGCCATGATGGCTTCGCGCATTTCTTCATTCCACATACCCAATCGAACCAAATCACGCATCAAGTGCTTATTTACAACAATATGCTCACCAGCAAGGGTGCGGCGGGTATAAAGGTTGGAGGTATAAGGCTCAAAACACTCATTGTTGCCCAAAATTTGGCTAGTAGAAGCCGTTGGCATAGGCGCAATCAAGAGTGAGTTGCGAACACCTTTGTCCATTACCTTCTTGCGCAGGCTATCCCAGTCCCAGCGATTGGATGGCGTTACATCCCAAAGATCAAATTGGAAAAGACCTTTACTAATAGGCGAACCCTTGAAAGTTTCGTAAGCCCCAAGTTTTTCTGCCAGCGCACAACTTTCAGTGACGGCCGCAAAATAGATGGTTTCAAAAATGTCTTTATTCAATTGTTTGGCTCTTTCGCTATCAAAAGCCATGCCCATCAAGATAAAGGCATCAGCCAACCCTTGTACGCCCAATCCGATAGGACGGTGGCGCATATTGGAGTTGCGAGCCTCCGGAATAGGATAATAGTTAATATCAATAACCTTGTTAAGGTTGCGGGTCACGACACGGGCTATTTCATAAAGTCGCTGGAAATTAAACTGGCCATTGCTCACAAACTTAGGCAAAGCAATAGAAGCAAGATTGCAGACTGCCACCTCATCGGGTGCTGTATATTCTATGATTTCGGTACAAAGGTTCGAAGAACGGATCGTACCAAGGTTTTGTTGATTGCTCTTTTTGTTGGCCGCATCTTTATACAACAAATATGGTGTACCTGTTTCGATCTGGCTTTCCATAACGGCTGTCCAAAGGTCACGAGCTTTGATTACCTTGCGGGCACGGCCTTCTTGCTCATACTGGTGATACAGTGCTTCAAACTTAGCACCATACACATCAAACAAGCCCGGTGCTTCATTAGGATCAAACAATGACCACTCTTGATCTGCCTTGACGCGCTCCATGAAAAGATCGCAAATCCAAAGCGCGTAAAATAGGTCACGCGCACGATTCTCTTCTTTTCCGTGGTTCTTTTTCAAGTCCAAAAAATCGAAAATATCGGCGTGCCAAGGTTCGATATATACCGCAAATGCGCCTTTGCGCTTGCCACCGCCTTGATCTACATAGCGGGCTGCATCATTAAATACGCGCAACATCGGGACAATACCATTGGAAGTACCGCCTGTGCCTTTGATATAAGAGCCTGTAGCACGTACATTATGAATGCTTAATCCAATGCCACCAGCCGATTGGCTGATCAGCGCGCAACGCTGTAAGGTTTCAAAAATACCCTGAATAGAGTCATCGGTTATGCTCAATAGGAAGCAAGATGACAACTGTGGCTTAGGAGTGCCAGCATTGAACAGCGTAGGAGTGGCATGAATAAACCAACGCTCCGACATAAGGTTGTAGGTTTCCAAAGCAGCATCAATGTCTTCTCCATGTATGCCTACGGCCACGCGCATAAACAAATGCTGCGGGCGTTCCACGACTTTCCCATTCATCCGCAACAGGTATGAACGTTCCAACGTTTTGAAACCAAAATAGTCGAACTCAAAATCGCGATCGTAGATAATAGAACTATCCAATTTGGTTTTGTGCTTCATCACAATCTCATAGATATGATCGCTGATAAGCCCAGCGTTACCACCAGTTTTGGGATCTACATAGCGATATAAACCATCAACTACATTAGAAAAAGATTTCTCTGTTTCGCGGTGAAGATTACTCACTGCTACCCGCGCCGCCAAAAGCGCGTAGTCAGGGTGAATGGTGGCCATGGTGGCTGCGGTTTCTGCGGCGAGGTTGTCCAACTCTACCGTCGTTACCCCATCATAGAGCCCCATAATTACTTTCTTGGCTACTTCTATCATGTTCACAAAACTCGTATCCAGGCCATAGGACATTTTTTTGAGTCGAGCTGTGATTTTGTCAAAGGACACTTCTTCGCGGCGTCCGTCGCGCTTGATTACTTGCATCATCGGTCAGTATATTATTGCTTAGTATGTTAGTGTAATTCGGCCCGGCTGCGGATGGGATGATTAAAATGGCGCAAATAATGTTGTATCTTATTGTAAGTCAAAAACTTACAAATGAATACAATCAAAAAGCAAAGCAGGTAAAAACGAGCGCGATTGCTTTTTGCCGGCGGTCCATAAAAAATTAGGGAGCTAAGATACCTACAAAAAAGCAAAAGCAAAAGTGTTTTATCCACACAATGTTAATAACTATTGTAATCTATTGATTATCAATGATATTTATTTTTGAACACTCTCGTTAAATATGTTGGTAACTTTTGTTGGTAAGTTCCTATTGGGTCAATCTAGCAACCTAAAGCAACTAACAAATGCCTATTCCTTTTCATCTCAAGGATATAGCACCCGCGAAAAGTAGGCGTAACCATGGGTGCTTACGCGCTCAATACCGCTTGAAATTCACTGATAATCATAGCAGTAGCCCCCCAAACAACGCGCTCCTGCACTTCAAAGTAAGGCACATCGGGAATAGTAATTCCATTGCCCAATTGGATGGACTTGTTTTTCTGAAAAGCGGAATTGCTAAGGTGATCCAAGGCGACGGGCAGCAAATGAGCCACTTCTCCGGATTGAGGAACAAAGGTAGGAACGGCCTTGACCCAGCCAATAAATGGATGTACTAAAAAATTACTGACGGGTATATACAGTTGGGTAAGTCGCCCAATGATTTCTATTTGTGCAGGATCCACCCCTACTTCTTCTTGTGCTTCGCGTATGGCCACGGCCTCCAAAGAAGGATCCTCTTGATCATAACGACCGCCCGGAAAACTAATCTGCCCGCTGTGCCGATCATGTGGATTGGCCGTACGTTCTATCAATAGTGTTTGCCACTGATCTTGATCTTGAAACAGTAGCAACATCACACAGGCTACCTTCGCATCGTCGGGTGGTTGTCGTATAAGCCCCAACTCTTCTAAACGCTTTAGGCTGGCCATCCGATATTGCGCCTGTTCGCCGGGCAAGGTGCCTAGGAGTTTTTGTCGCAACGAACTAATAAAATGGTGATCCTGCATTAGTTCTTCTCCATTTTTTCTGCTTCTGCCTCATTCCAGATCAAATCCCAGTTTGAGACGTATTCACTGAGTGGGCCAAGCCCTACTTCTGCGCGCCTTTTATCAACATTTTTTGGATCTTCAATCGGGCTGATATGATATTTGCCAGTGGCATTATCCATTCCAATCTGGCTACCATACAGTTGCTTTTTACCTCGACCTAGCGCAACCCTGTCTTCTAAAAGTGCCAATGAAGAGCCCTTCGCTTTTCCCACTTTCACGGCTTCGCGCATCATGGGGAGGTACTTCACTTGCACGGGCAGATTGCTGTGTTGAATAACTAAAAACAGAGTGCTATTGCCTGTAGCACCCACTTCTTTAGGCCCCAACCAACCCTTGGTATCTAGGATTTGCCTGACCCTTATGAGATTGATATCGTCATAGTATCTAATTGTGTCCCAGACTGCGGTCATCTCCTTAGAGTCATGGCCGTATTTCTTTGATACCTCGTCAAGCATTAGCCGATATTTCTGATCAAGGTTATGGATTTTATTTAGTTCCTCGGCCAATTCTGGCATACTCGGCATATTCGATTTTATTTTTGTACAGAGTTCAGCCCATCTCGCATCTTTATGCAAAGACTGAAAATCTGCCTCGGAGTTCACTCGATCCAATTCATCAAAGTCGGCTTTTTCAGTGATGCGCAATAGATTGAAAAATGCAGAATCAGGTACGCCACTCATAGCCCAAGCACGAGCAGCATTGTAACGATCTTCATTATAACCGCGCCAACCTATGCTTTTGAAGGCCGCAGAATAGGAGGCCGCTGCCTTAGTATATTGAGTCAAGTGAAGCAATGAATCTGCTTCTGACTTGTATCTATTATAGGCATTATCGGCATTTTGAGCACAAACTATTTGAGTAAATAATGAAAGTGCCAGCGTACAAATTACAATGTATTTCATGCTATTCCTATTTTAAAATATGTCTTAAACGTCGTTCTTTATCTCCCCATCCACGAAGTACATATCCACTTTACCTTTATTATGTACATCTTTTTTGCCGCGGTGCGTCACACTGAATAAGTGCTTGATCGCATTGGCGGTTTCGACAGAGATATTTACTCGGTTTGGCGATCCGTTCTCTTCCAATCGAGCAGCTAGATTAACAGCATCGCCCCAAATATCGTAAGCAAATTTATTTTTACCAATTACTCCTGCCACAACAGGGCCAGTATGTATACCGACCCGCATTTCTTTGAATACTGCTTGTTCATTTTCACGATTACGGGTCTCTAGCCACGCGCACATTTCCAAGGCTGCTCGCACGGCATCCTGCGGATGCGTGGTATTGGGCACGGGCAATCCTCCGGCACACATATAAGCATCTCCGATGGTTTTTATTTTTTCCAAGCCGTGGCGTTCTGATATTTCGTCGAAAGCAAGGAAACAAGCATTCAGTTCATCAATTACTTGCTCTGGATTCATGCGACTACTCAAATGTGTGAAATTCACAAAATCAGTGAATATCACCGTAGCCGATTCATAATTGCGAGGGGTGGCATGGCCACGCGCCTTAAGTTCATCGGCTATTTCTTCGGGTAGAATATTAAGCAACAGCAGGTCACTTTTGCTGCGTTCTTCTTGAATAAGTGTGTTTTGAGCCTGAATTTTTAAGTTTTGTTGCTTCAATCGGCCGCCACTGCGCCGTGCAAACCACCAACCTGCTCCCAGCATAGTCAGTATCAGCAGCAACAAAGACCCCAATCCATAAGCAAAGCGTTCAAAAGTTGCTTGCTTATCTAGTTTCAATTCTGTTATATCTTTATTGCGGCGCAATAGTTCCACTTCTCGCTCGCTGGCCGAGCGTTGAGATTTGTCCCTTTCTTCTTTTTGCTGCAACTCTACAATAAGTCGCTGCTGTTTTTCTGCGTCCAGATTTTGAGCGGCCAGCCGCGACTCTTGTCGCGCCTGCAACACTTGGAGGGTTTGTTCCCGTAAGGTAACTTGGTCCACCTCTTTTTGTTTTTGGAGGAGTAACACTTCATCTTCACGCCGACGGGTTTCTAGTTCGAGGTTTTTATTCAACAATTCGAGCCTTTCTCGTTCAAACCGCACCTGACCCAGTTCCAAATCCTTGTAATTTTGACGCGCAATCAAGAATTTTATTTGCCCTTCGGCAGAAGCCAATAAAGTACGCTGCTGGTTGAGCCGCTGCTGGCGGCTCTGTTCATCAAGCCGTACCGAGTCCAATATATTCAGGTATTCGCGGTAATAATCGAAGGCTTTTTCAAACTCATACAAATCATGGTATAGGTCGGCGGCTGTACGGTAAGCATTGGCCAATATAGTGCGTTGCTTACTTTCCTTGGCAAACTTGATCGCATCATTGTTGTGGCTCAGTGCGTTGTAAAGATCATTATTGTTTAAATAAACCGTTGCTGTCAAATGTTCCAAATTGGCCAACGCTTCTTTGTCATTTGATTTGATTACAATCATGCGTGCTTTAAGCAAGTACTCAATACCCAATTTAGAATCCCCTGTGTTGTGATACGCGATGCCCATATTGGCATACATGACATCTTGATACTCGCAGGGGGCATAAACACATTGTAATTCCGCTTTTTTGAAATAGACCAACGCTTTGGTGTAATTTCGTAGTGCGGCATACTGACGACCCATATTATTGTAAAGAATGGCGCGTTCTTGCAAGTTGCCAAACCGCTCAATCAGGTCTTCAATGGGCAAGTAATAGTACAGGCATTTACCTGGATCTCCAAATTGGTCGTAGGCGTTGGCTATCTTCTGGTATATACTGATGAGGCGCGGATTGTTGCCATCTTCTTTATACTTGATGATGAGTTGCTTGTAGAAAAATTCTGCACTGTCAAACTGCATATCAGTCAAACAAGCATCTGCCATTTTCTCCTTTATCTCATTGTTTTGGGGCTGCAAAAGAAGTAGTTTGCCGTAGTACCGCCGTGCATTGGAATACATTTTTTCGTGTAAAAAAAGGTCGCCCAAAGCATTATTGACCGACGATTCAGAACTTTTATTACCAGTGCTTTGTACCTTTGCTTCTGCTTCGAGATAATATTGCAGCGCTTCTTCTATACGACCCGACCGGGCGCATATTTCACCCATTAATATAGACGATCGTATGATGCCGCCTTCATAATGAAGGCTTCGAGCCATAGACAAACTGCGCTGTGCCAATTGTTCGCGCTCATTGTCGCCATCAGACCTTTTGGCATCATCCAAAATATGATCCACTTCGACCGTAGAACGCTCGATTTCTTCCAAACTTTGGCCGAAGACACCCAAAGGTAACAGAAGCAGTAGTAATATGTATGCTTTAAACTTAATACCTAGTATTGATTTTATAAAAACACTTGCACAAAGATAACTTATTTGTTATTACTTGAGATGCAAAATTTATTTTCTTGATAAGTATAAGCCCGTCATAATCACTGCCGTGCCTATATAATCAGTCATGCCGATCGCTTCTCCGTCCCAAGCACCAATGATGATAGCGGAAATAGGCAATAAATACGTGACCGAAGTGGCAAATATAGCATTGGTTCGTTGGAGTAGCCAAAAATAAGCAATAGACCCTACAACGGTGCCAATAGCAGCCAAATAAGTAATATAACCTAGTCCAATCATGCCTTGTTCAGACTTCCAAGCCACCTCCCATCCACCTGAAAAAGCCAACCCGACAATGAACAATCCACCCGTAATCACAAACGCTGCGGAGGCAATGCCCGCTGGCGGTTGATCCTTGAGATAGGTAGCAACTACATTGGCATTGATGGCGTAGCAGACGGTAGCCAATACGCAAAGTAAGGCGAAAACCACCTTGGAATCGCCTCCTCCCTTATTCATGAATATCAGTATAGCCGCACCAACCAACCCCAATAAAATACCAATTACTTTATTGCGCGTAAAGCGCATATCAAAAAAAGCAGTGCCAAGTATTAAGGTAAACAAAGGAGTCATGGAATTAAGGACACCCGCCAAACTACTAGAGACATGCTGTTGCGCTACGGCAAAGAAAAAATTAGGAATGGCCGAGCCACAAAATGCCACAACAGCCAATGGCTTCCAGCGTTTCCAGTCAATACGCGACCAATATGCGGCGGCAAAAGGTAGGTAAATCAACGTAGCCAGCACCATACGCCACATCGCCATTTGCATGGGCGTATAGATCACGACAGCGCGTTTTATAAACAAAAACGAGGCTCCCCACACGGTTCCTAACACGAGCAACACGATCCAATCTAGCAATACAGGTTGTTTCATGCCACAAAGGACGTGAAAATACAACTCATTTACTTATCTTTGCACCATATTGATTCATTCAATCGTCATGCGAACCATTATATTGATTTTTCTGGCTGTTATGGGTACGGCTTTTACGCCTCCCGATGAATCCATTGAGGACTTCGAGTCTCAAGGGTTTCAGCAATATTCATGGGAAATGACGGGGCCAGTATTTTGGTCAATCACCACACAAGTGCCTTATCAAGGCGGGTTCAGTGCCGTTTCAGGTAACATTGGTGCTTTGCAAAATACTGCCATCAATCTATCACTGAATGTATCAGAACCTGGTACTATCTCATTTGCCAGAAAGGTTAGTTCTGAAAATGGTTTTGATTTTCTACGTTTTTATATAGATGGGGTGGAACAATCACGGTGGTCAGGCAATGTGTCTTGGGGGGTGGTCACCTTTAATGTGCCCACAGGGACTCACCAATTTTCTTGGTCTTATCAAAAAGATGGATCTGGCACAGCAGGCTCCGATTGCGCATGGTTGGATCATATTGTGCTGCCGCCTCACCAAATTGCCGTGGCAACGGTCTTGCAAATCAAAGAGGAAAATACAATTCAACCCATAGCCTATCCAAACCCTACGCCTCAGCATACAAATATAAGGCTCCACTTAGACAATCCAGATACCATTCAAGTAGAATTGACCGATGGCAGAGGCTGTTTGCAACAAATATTAGTATTGCTTACCTATTTTGGTAGCGGCACTCATTTGATTCCTATTGATTTAGGATCAATACCCGATGGGCTTTACTATGTAGTGATACGCAATAGGGCGGGTATAAAATTGCTTACAATAATGAAGCAACGGAACTAAAACCTCAAAACGGTCGTTGGAACGCACCAGATATGCCCTAAAATGGCAACACAACAAATGCATAAAGGAACAGTAGTAAAGTCAACGGGGAGTTGGTATCAAGTGCGATTGGATTCGCCGGAACGCCCCCTCATACAATGCCGAATCGTAGGCAAATTCCGATTAGAGAATATCCCGCTTACCAACCCAGTGGGTGTCGGTGATTTTGTGGAAATATCTTTGGAAAACCCCGAACAGGGTATGATTAAGAAAATATTGCCTCGCCAAAACTATGTCGTACGCCAATCGCCTCGAAGGAAACATGATATGCACCTTTTGGCCGCCAATATAGATCAAGCCATTTTGATCGTTACTGTGGTAGAGCCAGACTTAAAGCCGGGATTTATTGATCGGTTTTTGGTAATGACCGAGCGCGACGACATTCCAGTGACCATTATTTTTAACAAGTCTGACTTGTATGATGCCAAAGATATGGAGCGGTATGAGGAAATGGAAGCAGTCTATACCAAAATCGGTTATGGAATCATGCTAACTTCAGTGCTTGAAAAAAAAGGTATGGACGCACTAAAAACACTGCTTCACGACAAAACCACCTTGGTCAGTGGCCAGTCGGGCGTTGGAAAGAGCAGTTTGGTCAATTCTATCCAATCGCAATTGGATCTTCGCACTGGAGAAATCAGCGATTACTCCGGAAAAGGACAACACACCACTACTTTTGCCGAAATGTTTGACCTTGATTTTGGTGGGCGGCTAATAGATACTCCTGGCATTAAAGTATTAGGCTTTAACAATAAAGACAAGACAAATATCGCTCATAGTTTCCGTGAGTTTTTTGCACTGTCGCCACAGTGTCGTTTTGGTGGTGCTTGCCTCCACCGCAATGAACCGGGTTGTGCCGTTCACGAGGCACTTCGGCAAGGTGAGGTCAGCGAACTTCGATTTTCACATTACTTGACTTTGTTGGAAGAAGTGGAAGAGCAAAATTATTGGGATCGAAATAAGATGATGTAAGACAGCATATGGTCTGTGTCAAAAGTCTAAATACTTTTGAGGTATAAAAAAACTTCTAACTCATAACTACATTACGATGCGCGTATTACTAATTATCATTTGTTTTATTTTTACCCTTGCTGCCTGCAAAAACAATTCTAGTGCAGAAGGTGGTTCACAGATCATGGTGGCGAAGGAGGGTTCTAAGCCTTCGGATGAGTTTATGACTTTCTATGAAAAGTTTCATAGCGATAGTACCTATCAAATGGCACATATCACGTGGCCTTTGCAGGGTGTTACGGATGAAAAAACGGACAGCGTTAGCGTACGAAAGGTGCTAAAATCTTGGGAACCTAAGGATTGGCTCATTCATCACACGATGGATTATGAACACAGCACGGAGTTTGCGCGCACGTTTCAGGTGATTGGCGATGTCATGGTGATTGAAGTGATTAGGGCAAAAGCCCTAAACTTTGGCCAAGAACGCCGATTCTATAAAAATGAAAACAATGAGTGGGAATTGATTTATTACGCCGATCTTCAAGAGTTTCAATAACTTTATTCAGCTGCTTCCATCCAATTTTGCAAAAAGGCAAAAAATTCGGGCATAGACAGTTTGTCTATCTGCGACTTTTTGAAACCTCTTTTCAGGCAATCTTCGTATAGCGCAAAATTAAAAATATTGTAGTCGTCCCAGATCAAATTAGGGCCAGCCACGTCAATCATACCTATTTCTGCAAACCAAGTGCGGACGCATTCCACCATTTTTTCGGCTTCTTGATCGTGGCATTTCACATCAGTACCTGACAAGTCGGATAGTGCTTTGTGGATACTGAAACGCTCACCTTCTAGGATTAAAAGTTTTTTATCGGCGTATTTAGCATCGCCATGAAAATATTTGCAACCCATGTCCAACCCAATTTCGAGGGGCATGTTTAAACGGTAGTACTCGTCGGCTTGACTTGATTTGATACGCGACAGATCATGGATGCTGAGTTGGCATTCCTTGATAATTTCTATGATTTTATCCAAGCGGACTTCGCTCGAATCCATTCGCTCGGAGGCAATACGCGGGTTGAGTCCGCAGTACCGAATGGTAAAAAGGAGGGGTTTTAAGAGGCTTCTGTACTTGTCATCGAAGGGGCAATTGATGAAGACGTTGGTTTGAAAATTGTTTATCATTCCGTCATTAATCGTTCCTAAACCTTGCCCAATCTTCGATAGTGCCATCATTCCGGTGAATCACAAGGTCATGCCCACTCTTGTGATATACGGTGGCTGTTTCTATAGCTTCTTCTTTGGTCGTAAATTTCTTGGTGGCTCGGCTGGTTCCGTCTTTTTTAACAACCCAACCGTCATCTCTTTTAATAACGTGGACTCGACTTCGATCTGTCATAATAGTATCCCTACTGTCAAATATAGGAGGGACAAAGTTAGTACCCATTTTCGAGAAATTTAGATTTATTATGTAAAATAAATATGACACTAAAAAAGTTCCCTCGAACCCTGTATTTTTGCGACCTTATCAAATGCCTCTATGTTTTATCAACTCTTTCAATCTGCATCGTCAGAACCAGCCTTCAACGAACTATTGCAGGTTACTTTTACAGAACACGAACGCAACCTAATCTTGGAGCGGTGGCGCATCTTTGATGCCTTTGACCGTGGCCTTTCACAACGAGAGGTAGCCAAAGAAGTGCCTTGTAGTATTGTGACCGCTACTAGGGGTGCGCGGGTTTACCGCGAAAACAAAGCCGTTATTCAAAAATATTTGGAAGTATTTAGACAACACACAACATGATCGCAAGACTCTTTTTTTTATTGCTCTTATCCGCTACCGTGATGGCTCAAACAAACATTTCCATCTCTTACCCCGCTACCTTGAGCGATAAGCCTTTGGATGGGCGTTTATTGCTTATTTTTAGTAAAAATAAGAGCCAAGAGCCAAGATTTCAAGTTTCAGACGACTACCAATCGGCTCAAGTGTATGGGGTGGATGTAGAAAATTGGTCGGCTGGCGTTTTCAAATCATTCAATGACGAAGTATTTGGGTATCCTATTCGCCGTTTTTGGGAGTTGCCGCCTGGCAAATACACCGTGCAAGCACTGGTGCACCGCTATGAGACTTTTACTCGAAAAGATGGGCATGTCGTGAAACTGCCGATGGATCGTGGGGAGGGTCAGCAATGGAACAAAGCACCGGGCAATTTTTACTCAAAACCCTTTGAAATCAATATTAAACCTCGAGCCAATGCGGAGTTTAAAATAGAACTCACAGAAGTAATACCACCCATCGAAAAGCCTGCTGATACCAAATACATCAAGCATATTGAGATAAAAAGTAAGTTGTTGTCCGACTTTTGGGGGCGACCCATGACGCTCGGAGCACATGTACTACTCCCCGAAGGTTGGTACGATCATCCAAAGGTGCGTTATCCACTCGCGGTTTATCACGGACATTTTCCCGATAATTTTGATGGTTTTCGCACGGAGCCGCCCGATCCTAACTTGAAACCAGATTACAACGAGCGGTTTCAGATGTCGGGTTACAACCGCGTGGTGCAGCAAGAAGCCTATGATTTTTATAAAATGTGGACAGGGCCTGATTTTCCGCGCGTGCTGGCCATAGAAATACAGCATCCTTGTCCTTATTACGATGATTCTTATGCCGTCAATTCGGCCAACGTAGGGCCTTATGGCGATGCCATTATGTATGAATTGATTCCTGAAATAGAAAAACAATTTAGGGGCATCGGTGAAGGCTGGGCTCGGTTTACTTACGGTGGTTCCACTGGTGGTTGGGAGGCTTTAGCCGTCCAAGTTTTTTATCCTGATGAGTTCAATGGCTGTTTTGCTGCCTGCCCCGATCCCATTGATTTTAGGGCTTATACCGTGGTAGATATTTACAAAGATAAAAATGCTTATTTCAAAATAGGTGATTTTGATAAAATAGCACGTCCTGCCAAGCGCAATTACCTTGGGCACTTGAGTGCGACCTTGCAAAATGCCAATTATTATGAGTATGTACTCGGTACCAAAGGTCGGAGTGGGCAGCAATGGGACATCTGGGAGGCGGTGTATTCGCCTGTCGGCAAAGATGGATACCCAGAAAGGCTTTGGGACAAACTGAACGGAGAAATAAATCCTTTGGTAGCCGAATATTGGCGTGAAAATTACGATCTATCGCACATCATTCGCCGTGATTGGCCTACCCTTGGCAAACAACTACAGGGTAAAATTCATATTTACTGTGGCGATATGGACAATTTTTACTTGAACAATGCCGTATATCTCACGGAAACAATGCTCAAAGATTTAAAAGGCCCCACTTACGATGGACAAGTGGATTATGGAGACCGGGCAGAGCATTGTTGGAATGGTGACCACACCCAGCCTAATGCCATAAGCCGATTGCGTTATCATCGCTATTTTATTCCAAAATGGACAGAGCAGGTGCAGAATCGGGCTCCCAAAGGGGCGGATTTGAAGGGGTGGCGGTATTAGGTGTTGGGTATTTTGCTTCTGTTAATGTCCTCGCCATATCAAACAACGATTTGCAATTTCAGAAAGCAAAAATCATATTCTATCTTGCAAATAAATAAAATATCAGCGCAATGAAGTCATTTTCGCAACTCATTTTAATAACCATTGCCTTCCTGATAGGCGGTTTTTTTAGTTATCAATACTTCAAAGGCGGTTCAAAGCCGATTGAAAACAGTACTGTTTTATTGGAACAAATACGGGCGGTTACCAAATTGAGTACCATAGAAGGGCAGTTTTCAGAAGTCTATAATTACAGCGAGTACCAAGGCTATTTTACCTTTTTTTGGGATAAAAAGATATTGGTGCGCGTGCGCGCCACCGTATCGGCAGGTTATGACCTGAATGGATTCAATCTAGAAGCAGATCCATTGACAAAGACCATTAAAATGAGTAGTTTGCCAGCAGTTCAAATACTGAGCATAGACCACACGCTGGATTATTACGACGTGAGCGAGGGACTATTTACCAATTTTTCGCCGGAGGATTACAACCGAATCAACCAAAGAGCCAAAGACCTCATCAAGGAACAAGCCATCAAAAGCAACCTATTGGAGAAGGCGGCAGAACAAGGGCAAAAAATGACGGGGTTGATACAGTTTATGGTACAATCTGCTGGTTGGAATCTTCAAATGACGACCCCTGCTGTACCAACCCCGATTCAGTAAGGGGGTTATTTTCTCAACCCCGGCTGTATGGCGTAGGCTTTTTCTAACCAAGGTTGTGCTTGATCCAACAATCCCATGTCTTTATACGCCGAACCGATGTAGAAAAGCAGGGTTGCATTGCGGGGCTCGTATTTCAAACCTTCCTGCCATTGCGCGATGGCCGCATTGAAGTCTTTTTTCATAGCCAATACCGCACCCAAGTTACGCCTTGCATCTATAAATCGCGGATCGTAGAGGATGGATTTTCTATATACTTCTTCCGCTTTGTCCAGTTGTCCCCGAGAAAAATATATAAAGCCCATGTTTGACAGCACTTTTGCATCATTGGGGCGATGCTTGAGTGCGATCTGATAATCATCATAAGCGCGGTTGTAATCTCCAAGACGGAAATAGGCCAAGCCTCGGCTACCATAGGCATCGTGATATTCTGGGTATAGTTCGATGGTTCGGTTGTAACAAGCAATGCCTTTTCGGATTTGATTGCTGTCAATGACCGTTCCGTTTTTCTCATCCGTCCCGTATTTGGTTACTTCCAAGGAATTGTGATAATTGAGTTTTGCACAATTGGGAGAGTTGGGTAGGTCAGCCGCATAAAGCGTTCCGCTGTTTTTCCACGCGTTGTTGCGCACCACTGTTTTGATGCAATACAGGGCTAAAATAACACCGACTATTGACCAGACCAGTGTACCTTTGTTATTAGGGTTCCAAATGCTCTTAGCATCGTCTATTTTAAATATTTTAAGGATAAACCAAGCAAGTGCTAAGGCAAAGCCCCATGAAGGCAGGTACAAAAGGCGTTCGCCATACGATGTACCGATCATCAAAATGATGTTGCTGAATAGTGAAAACCCTATGAGGTAAAATAAAATAGCAAAAGACAGGAGATGTTTTTTGCCAATATTGAGCACCGCCCAAACGCCCATGCCAACATAGAGCAAAAGCCCCAAACTGGATTCCCAATGCGTAAAATTAACGGGCTGCAACTGTGGGTAGCCCATATCGCTTACCAAAGGGTGTGGAAATATCAAGACAAATAAGTATTTCCAACACATCATAAAGGCAGAAGCAAAATACTCGACTTTATTGGCGGAATTCACCATGAAATTATCCAAGACTGAATAAATCTCCTCATAGTTTTGAGCATCCAATACCGATTTTCGTTTGAGCAAAAAAATAGCCGCTGGAATCAAATACAAAGCCGATACTTTAAGATTTTTAGAAATAGGCTGATCCGTGAAATACCAAATAGTCAATGGAATCAACGCTAAAAACGTAATGGAACTTTCTTTGGAAAACAAAGCAAGCGCGTATGAAACCAAGCCGGTTATCAACCAAGCGTTGTTTCCTTTTTCAAAATAACGCCAAATCGTATAAAGCGATATCGTGCCGAACATCAAGGCCATTATTTCATCGCGGCTTTTGATATTAGATACCACCTCGGTATGCACCGGATGGGCAATAAAAAACAGAACCGTTAATATTGCCAGCAGTGGCGGATATTTGACTAAAATACGGCTCCACGTGATCCAGAGTACCCACGCTGAAATGGCGTAGTAAACGGCATTCATCGCGTGGTAAAAACCTGGATTTTCTTCTGAAATACCCCACTCAAAGGCAAACATAGATAAGGAAAAAGGACGATACAATGATCCAGGACTGGCCCAAGCACCAAATCGGTATTCTGTATTGAACAGCAGTCCCACATTTTTCAGACCACCTTTCACGATCCAGTTTTCTTTGATAGCCCCGAAGTCGTCGAGGCAATAGTCATGCCCCAAAGTATTGGCATATAGCAAGAATCCCAAGGCAGATACCAGTAGGCCAATCCACCACAATCCCTTGTTGCCACCAGAATATTCAATATCTGGTCTAGATTTTGTTGCTACTCTTTTTCCGATGACCGTTGGTTGCTTTTGTTGCTTTTGCTTTGCCATTTTGTGATGTATTGCTTGAATTTGGTCGGAAAATTAGTGTAAGTCTGAAAAATCTAAGTTAATTTTTTCAAAAAAAGTACAAAAAAGACGTGAAACTTCCATTTCTATCTAAATATTACTAAAAAGGTGGCATCTTTGCGCCCTTATTTGGGTTTGATTTAAAAAATATTTACTTTATATATTTCCAATCACGCCTTCTTTAACAAAAAAACGCATCTATTTTTTATGAGTCTTGTAACAGTAGGCACCGTTGCCTTTGATGATATTGAAACCCCCCATGGCCACGCCGAGAAGGTAGTGGGCGGCGCTTGCACCTATATTTCTTTGGCTGCTTCTTATTTTGTAAAACCCGTACAAGTGGTATCTGTCGTCGGTGATGATTTTCCTGATGCTACCCTTGATATGTTGCGCAGTCGCGGTGTCAACCTAGATGGCTTGCAAATAAAAAAGGGCGAAAAATCGTTTTTCTGGGCAGGCCGCTATCACAACAATATGAATAGCCGCGATACCCTCGATACCCAATTGAATGTGTTGGCTGATTTCAATCCTATTTTGCCAGAATCGTATAAAAATGCTGAGTACTTGATGCTTGGGAACCTGACCCCGCAAATACAAATGCAGGTTTTGGAACAATTGACCGCCCGCCCCAAGTTAGTGGTATTGGATACGATGAATTTTTGGATGGATGTTGCATTGGAAGATCTTTTGAAGGTACTGAAACGCATTGACGTACTCACGATCAATGATGAAGAAGCGCGTCAACTATCAGGAGAGCACTCCTTATTGAAAGCGGCAGTAAAAATTCATCAGATGGGGCCAAAGTTTTTAATTATCAAAAAAGGAGAACACGGAGCCTTGCTATTCCACGATGATCGTATTTTCTTCGCACCTGCTTTGCCGTTGGCCGCGGTCATTGATCCAACTGGGGCAGGCGATACTTTTGCTGGTGGATTCATTGGATGGATCGCCAAAACTGGTGATACTTCCTTTGAAAACATGAAGCGCGCCATTATTTATGGATCAGCCATGGCCTCTTTTTGCGTAGAAAAATTCAGTATAGACCGCCTGATCGAACTAACCCATGAAGAAATAGAGCAACGTGTGAAAAAATTTGCGGAATTGGTTCATTTCTAAGGATCGGTGTCGAAATCACTAGCATAAATCCTATAAAAATCTCTACGAACAAAAAATACCATATCTATGCGTACTATCAAGATGCACAATAGCCTGAGCGGCAAAAAAGAAGTATTCAAACCGATTACGGAAGGCCATATAGGCATGTATGTCTGCGGCCCTACTGTATATAGCGATGTGCATTTGGGCAACTGCCGCACTTTTTCGAGTTTTGACATCATTTACCGCTACCTCTTGCACCTTGGGTATAAGATCAGGTATGTCCGCAACATCACCGATGTAGGTCACTTAACCGATGATGGCGAAGACCGCATGTTAAAAGGCGCAAAAGTTGCCCAACTCGAACCCATGGAAGTGGCTCAACGTTATACCGTTGGTTTTCACGATATGATGCGCATATTTAACACCTTGCCACCGAGTATAGAGCCCCGCGCTACGGGTCATATTCCGGAGCAAATCGAAATGGTCAAGGAAATATTGGCCAATGGGTTGGCTTACGAAAGCAATGGATCGGTGTATTTTGATATACCTACGTTCGCAGAAAAAAATCCTGGGGTATATGGGCAATTGTCAGGTCGTATCTTAGAAGATCTGTATTCTGAAACGCGAGAACTCAAAAATCAGGGCGAAAAACGGCATCCTGCCGATTTTGCTATTTGGATGAAGGCTCGCCCCCAAGATCTTATGGTTTGGAACAGCGAATGGTCAGTTGGTTTCCCTGGTTGGCACTTAGAATGTTCCGCTATGAGTACCAAATACCTTGGTAAAACATTCGATATACATGGGGGCGGAAGCGATTTAAAGTTTCCGCACCACGAAAACGAAGTAGCCCAAAATCATGGTGCTTGCAGTTGCTCTCCAGCCAACTATTGGCTACACACCAACATGCTACTCCTAAACGGAAAAAAAATGAGCAAATCGGATGGCAATACCATCACGCCAACTCAATTATTCACGGGCGACAGCGAGTTTATTTCAAAATCTTACTCACCTATGGCCGTGCGCTTCTTCATGTTGCAAGCACACTATAGAAGTACTTTGGATATTACTGATGAAGGGCTTATGGCCGCCGAAAAAGGTTTCCGTAAACTCATGGAAATCAATAAAATACTTCAGGCCATGCCCGGTGATCCCAAGGCTTTTGACGGGTCAGAAAGTGATACTGATCGGGCTGTTTTGGCAGGTATTGAATCTGCTTTTAGTGGTATGGACGACGATTTTAATACGGCTATTGCCATTGCAGAATTAAATGAATTGGGTGGTTATATCCATAAAATAGCGAACAAACAATTGGATGCTGCTGAACTATCGCCGTGGGTTTTGGAAAAATTAAAATTAGCCTTTAGTACCCTTATTTTCGATGTTTTTGGATTGACAGAAGAGGAAGCCGGTGGCGATGATGGTACTGTGAATGGATTAATGGATCTCATCTTGGAATTGCGTTCCAATGCACGCAACCAAAAAGATTGGGCTGCCAGCGATAAAATCCGCGACGTGCTTACCAGTGTTGGTATCGCTGTGAAGGATGGGAAAGAAGGCGTTACATGGGGCAGGAGTTAAGAACCGAGTAAATTACAGAAGTAGGTAGTTTATCTTTAAATTACCTTACTCCTCCCTCAAAAATGCAGGCACCTGAGCCGCCCGCCGTGCGGGCAATAGCGATGCCAAGAATCCAATGCCCAACACTGTGGCAATAATAGGTACAAAATCAGTAACCCGCATAGCAATCGGGTAACTCGTCACTAAAAAACCTTGTGGGATGCTAATAAGACCGTAATGCTTTTGTAAAAAATATAGAATCAAGGCAATGGCGATGCCAATGACCATGCCAAATACGGTCAAGAGCATCCCTTCTATCAGAAATACCTGTCGAACCGTTTGATCGGTTGCGCCCATACTTTTCAGCATAGATATATCTTTTTGTTTGTCCAGCACGATCATCCAGAGTGCGCCAATGGTATTGAATGCCATGAGTACTAGCATAAGGCTTGTGATCGCAAATCCCATCCATTTCTCCAACTGCATGACCTTGAAAAATGCCTCATTCTGTTCGTAGTGGTCTTTCACGGTGTAATCCTTACCGAGCAATTGAGCCAATTGCTTTTTGACGGCATCAACATCAGATGCCGATTTGCACCTAATTTCCAGCGCGGATACGGTGCGAGAGCCAGTACCCAGTAGTTCCCTCACAAAATCAATATTAGTGAGTATGTATTGATTGTCAAATTCTTGCTGAATGGCAAATGTGCCAGTCGGATAAGCCAACCGCGTTTTGAAAGGCTTGTCCAGTGCTCCGCCCCCATCTTTATCGGGCATAAAAATAGTCAAGGAAGCCAAAGGATTGTTCACATTGACACTGAGTTTATTGCGCATTCCAGCACCCAAGATCACACCATTGCGGCCATCATCAAATTTCAGGGCAAAAGAGCCCTCCTCTATCGTCGTATCTATGTGGGTAACTGCGGCAAACCGATTATCAATGCCTTTCAAAACCCCAAAATCTTGTGAGCCTTGATATTCAAAAAAGGCGATTTCCTCCAAGGTTTCACTCACCGCTGCTACACCCGGCATTTCTTCGATTTTTAATAGGGTGAGGCTATCACAATCAAATGATTTGCCTTTGGCAATTTCCACCTTTATTTCAGGGTTAAAATTGCCAAATAGGCCAGCCAGTAGGTCTTCAAATCCATTGAAAACTGACAACACCAGTATCAGCGCGGCCGTTCCGATGGCCACTCCGACGATGGAAATACCCGTAATGACATTGATGGCATTGGTGCTGCGTTTGGCAAAAAGGTATCGCTTAGCAATATGTATGGGCAGGTTCATGGTGCAAAGGTCTAAAATTCTAGCATAAAACAAGCACCTTTGTCTTTGGCAGAGATAATACGGATATCGCCGCCATGAAGTTGCATGATTTGTTTTGAAATGCTCAATCCCACCCCAGTCCCGGTTTCTTTGGTCGTAAAAAACGGAATAAATACCTCTTCCAACAAATCATCAGCGATACCGGGGCCATTGTCTTCTATCAAAATATAAGCCTTTTGGCGGGCATCCATACTGGCTTTGATGGTGATTTCGCCTTGAGTAGATCCAGTTTTGAGCGAATCATCCAGTACTTCACGGGCGTTTTTAATCAAATTCAACAGGATCATTTCAATTTGCCCAGAATCTGCGAAAATTGTCATATCCTCAGGGGTTACCTCGGTATTCAATTGTATTTGGTGTATTTTAAGTTCTGGAATCGAAAGTTGTACCACCTGCTCTATGAGTCGTTTTACCGAAATATCTTTGCATTTTGGATGCGGGACGGCCGAAAAACTTCGGTAAGCCTCCACAAAACTGACAAGGCTTCGGCTTCGGCTCGCCACTACTTCTAGTGCCTCTGTCAAGTCCTCACTAGCCTCATTTTGGGGCAAATCGTGTTTTACTATTTCTTGAGCCGTCTCCACCAAAGAAACAATCGGCGTAATGGAGTTCATCATTTCATGGCGCAGCACCCTAGTCAGGTTTCGCCAAGCATCCACCTCTTTCCGTTGGAGTTCGGGGTGTATGTTTTGGAGCGTGATCAAGCGGACGACACGACCTTGCAAGTTAAGGATTACGCCTTGTACAGATAGTTGTCGGTTGGCATCCGATTGATACAAAACCTTGCCTTTGGAGTTAATATCTCTAACAAAATGAATGAGGGTATGGTGCTTTTCTGGGAGATCATTGAGGTGATTGAGCCGATACACGCCCAGCAACTGAAAGGCAGCATTATTGGATACCAACACTTGCGATTGGGCATCAAAAGCCAATATACCAGTGCTGAGGTGCTGAACCATTGTGTTCAAAAACAATAGGTTGGCCTCTTTTTCAGCCCTAGTCTGCCTAAAGGCTTCCAGTACTTCATTGAATTGGCGGTTGACCTCCTCAAACGAGTCTCCTTTTTCAGTGCCAGAGGCAAAGCGGATGGCAAAATCAGAGTACCTAACACTTTCAAAAAAACGTGCCAACCTCCTATTAGTATCCGTCACCTTATGGTAAAGATTAAATACTAAAAAGATAACGAATGAGAACAAGACAACAGCCAAGGTCTTTTCGCCAGTCAGGCCAGTGTAAATAGATGCCCACATGCACACCGCGAGCAGCAAAAGCCTAAATATATATGCGGAGGTAAAAGATTTTAGGTTCATAAGTACTTAGTCCACAATCATGGCTTTTCTATCCAAGTCTTGTTGTTTCATGCCTTCTGGCAAATTCCTGAATTCATACTGCTGATTGCGCAATCGAGGCGTAAAACCCGCCTCTCTTATGGCCTGTTGAATCCCATCGGCAGTGAATCGGAATTTAGCGCCAGCGGCCGATACCACATTCTCTTCGATCATAATACTACCAAAGTCATTGGCTCCGCCGTGCAAGCACACCTGTGCCACTTGTTTGCCAACCGTGAGCCAAGAGGCTTGTATATTGAGCACATTGGGAAGCATAATACGGCTCATCGCAATCATACGTACATACTCATCGCTGCTGACTGCGTTGCGGGCGCGTTTTATTTTTCTTAGTATCGTATCTTCATCCTGAAATGGCCAAGGGATGAATGCTAAAAAGCCTTTAGCATCAGCAGGTTTTTCAGATTGTACTTGCCTCAGATCTGCAAAATGCTGCATCCGCTCCAAATTGGTTTCGATATGGCCAAACATCATCGTTGCAGAAGTCGTCAAATGCAATTGGTGTGCTGCCCTCATCACGTTCAGCCATTCTTCGCCGCCACACTTGCCTTTTGATATCAATCGGCGCACCCGATCGCTTAGTATTTCGGCACCTGCTCCGGGCAGCGAATCCAATCCCGCCTCTTTCAAGGTTTTTAAAACATCATAATGCGACATGCCTTCCAATTTGGATACGTGGGCGATCTCCGGAGGTCCCAAAGCGTGCAACTTTAAGTTTGGATACAGGTTTTTTAATTTTTTGAACAAGTCCACATAAAATGACAAACCCAAATCGGGATGATGACCGCCTTGCAGCAATAGTTGCTCGCCGCCAAGGCGAAACATATCTTCAATCTTTTCTTTATACTCGTCTATCGTTGTAATATAAGACTCTTCGTGGCCAGGTCTCCTGTAAAAATTACAAAATTTGCAATTGGCATTGCAGACATTGGTTGTATTCGAGTTTCGATCTATGATCCAAGTAGCCACATTGCCCGGTACATGGTGCTGACGCATGGCATTACCAACGTACATCAGGCTTGTGGTTGGGGCATTCTCGAACAAGAAAACACCCTCTTCAGGGGTCAACCAGTCGTATTTTAAGGCTTTTTGCAGCAAGTCATTTATGTCCATAATTAGATTTCAATTTTTATTGAAACAAAATTTCACAGCAAAGGTTGGGCTTTTTTTGCAAGTAAATTGTAAACTTTCGATTATTTACTGGTTAACTGCCATACAAACATTAAAATTGCCTTTTTTTGCACCGAGATTATTCAATTAACAGTGAGTCCAAACAGCATGAAATTATTTTTAATCCCCACTCCAATAGCCGAAAACGCTTGGCACACCATAAGCCCAGAAGTCATCAATCGGGTACACCTCTTAGGAGTATTTATCGTGGAGCGCGCCAAAACGGCGCGTCATTTCGTGAAAGATATCAAGCATCCACGCCCGATTCAGGAACTTATATTTACAGAACTTTCAGACAATAGTGATGCAAAAGCCGCATCAGAAACATTCATGAATGCCCTGAAATCAGGACAAGACATAGGTCTGTTGTCAGAGGCAGGGTGTCCTGGCGTAGCAGATCCCGGTGCCGCTATTGTTGCCTTAGCACACCGCGAAGGCGTTCAAGTGGTACCATTGACCGGCCCATCCTCCATATTATTATCATTGATGGCCTCTGGCCTTAATGGCCAATCATTCGCATTTCAAGGCTATCTTTCACCCAAGAGACCTGAGTTGGCCCGCGATCTAAGGCGATTGGAGCAGTCGGTATGGCAACAAAACCAGACCCAAATCTTCATCGAAACACCTTACCGAAGTCAAATGGTACTAGAGGTCGCCCTCGAAAGCCTACGCCCCGATACCATGTTTGTGGTAGCGCAAGATATTACTGGAAACCAAGAACTGATCAAAGGGCAAACCATAAAACAGTGGAAAAAATCCCCACTGCCTGCCCTCCAGAAACTTCCAGCGGTGTTTTTGATTGGGAAATAGTATTTATTTATTGTACCTTTGCACCTATTTTTACGCTTACAAATAGACACACAATGGTTAAGATATTGGTAAATGACGGTATTCATCCCGACGGGCAATTGCTTTTGGAAGAAGCAAGTTATCAGGTGGATACGGATAAAATCGCTCAAGAGCAACTGGCTTCACGGATTGGTGAGTATGATGTATTGATCGTCCGCAGTGCCACAAAGGTGACAAAAGAAGTGATTGACGCTGGTAAAAACCTTAAAATTATAGCCCGTGGCGGCGTTGGCCTCGATAATATTGATGTCGAACACGCCCAAAGTAAAGGTATTCAAGTGTTTAATACGCCAATGGCGTCTTCGCGAGCTGTTGCCGAATTGGCATTTGCCCACCTTTTTGCCATGTCACGCATGTTGCATCGCAGCAATCTTGAAATGGCCACTGGCGGCGATTTCAAAAAATTAAAGAAAAACTATGAATCAGGTGTACAAGTAAAAGGCAAAACCATCGGTATCGTCGGCTTTGGACGCATAGGGCAAGAGGTGGCCAAAATGGCCTTGGGTATGGGTATGAAAGTACTGGCCCACGATCCCTATGTACAGGAAGCAGAGGTGACCATCCAATTGGCATCTTACCCCGATTTAAAGTGGTGCGTAAAGGTTCAGACTGAAAGCATGGATAAAGTCCTGCGCGAATCTGATTATCTGACCTTCCATATTCCGGGATCAGGAAAGCCTTCTGTTTCTGCTGTCGAATTGGGTAAAATGAAAGACGGTGTTTTTCTTATCAATGCTGCCCGTGGGGGAGTGATTGACGAAAGCGCGTTATTGGATGCCCTCAACAGTGGTAAAGTGGCAGGAGCGGGCTTGGATGTTTTTGAAAATGAACCTTCACCTCGCGAAGACTTGCTTAAGCACCCTTCCGTCTCTTGCACCCCACACATCGGTGCCAGTACGGTCGAAGCACAATCTTATATAGGTATGGAACTTGCCGACAAGATCATCGCATTTTTTGGTGATGACAAATAAATTTGTTCCAATTTTACAATAACAGCATCATGTACAGGACTCATAATTGTGGCGAATTGCGCCAATCGGATATTAATAAAGAAGTAACGCTCAGCGGATGGGCAGCCATCGTGCGCGATAAAGGTGCTTTGCTTTGGATTGACCTGCGCGACCGTTATGGGATCACGCAGTTGGTTTTAGACGAAAACTATTCTTCTAAAGCACTGTTTGAAACTGCACGCACCATTGGCCGCGAATTTGTATTGCAAGCCACTGGTACGGTGATAGAACGCGCCTCTAAAACCAGTAAAATAGCCACTGGTGATATTGAAATAAAGATAACCGAACTCAAAATACTCAACGCTTCTAAAACGCCGCCGTTTACCATCACCGACGATACCGATGGTGGCGACGATTTGCGGATGAAGTATCGGTATCTCGACCTTCGCCGCAATGAAGTGCAGAAAAACTTGATTTTTCGTTCCAATCTTGCCATTGAAACGCGCAAATACATGGCAGATCAAGGTTTTATTGAAGTAGAAACACCCAATCTTATCAAGAGCACTCCAGAGGGTGCACGCGATTTTGTGGTGCCATCTCGCATGAATAAAGGGCAATTTTATGCCCTGCCTCAATCTCCTCAAACCTTCAAGCAGATTCTGATGGTGGCTGGATTTGACAAGTATTTCCAGATCGTGAAATGCTTCCGCGATGAGGATCTTCGAGCCGACCGCCAGCCGGAGTTCACCCAGATTGACTGTGAAATGTCATTCGTACATCAAGAAGATATCTTGAATGCATTTGAAGGCTTAACCAAGCACCTGTTTAAAACAGCATTGGGCTTAGAGTTGGGCGATTTTCCACGAATGACCTACGATGAGGCTGCTCGCCGCTTTGGTTCCGACAAGCCCGATCTTAGGTTTGGGATGGAGTTTTGCGATCTGAGCGACATCGCCAAAGGCAAAGGATTTCCAGTGTTCGATGGTGCTGATTCTGTAATCGCTATTTGTGCGCCGGGATGCGCCGACTATTCGCGCAAACAAATAGATGAACTGACAGAATGGTTGAAACGCCCACAAATAGGTGCCAAAGGCTTGGTTTATGTCAAGATCGAAGCCGACGGAACTCCAAAATCGAGCGTGGATAAATTTTATAGTGCCGACGAACTGAAGGTCTGGGCGACGCGTTGCGAAGCAAAACCGGGCGATCTAATTTTTGTACTCTGCGGCGAAGAAGAAAAAACACGAAAACAACTTTGCGAACTACGCCTCGAAATGGGCACTCGATTAGGACTCCGTAAAGGTGATGATTTCAAGCCCCTGTGGGTGATGGATTTTCCTTTACTTGAATGGGATGAAGACGAAAATCGCTTTTTTGCCATGCACCACCCATTTACTTCTCCGAAGCCTGGCGACATCGCCAAAATGGAAAGCGACGATAGGACGATTCTGAAGTCTATGCGTGCTGATGCCTACGATTTGGTATTGAACGGGGTCGAAATAGGAGGCGGTTCCATCCGTATCCACGACCGCGATTTGCAAGCCCGCAATTTCAAACTCCTCGGTTTTACACCAGAAGAGGCAGAATCACAGTTTGGATTCCTGCTCGGAGCGTTTGAGTATGGTGCGCCACCACATGGTGGTATTGCCTTTGGTTTTGACAGACTCAATGCCGTGATGAACGGGGTTAATTCCATTCGTGATTTCATTGCGTTCCCTAAAAACAATCAAGGCCGCGATATGATGATTGATGCCCCCGATGGCATTAAATTGAAGCAGTTGGAAGAATTAGGGATTCGAATTGTGGAACAAAAATAGGGATCTATTAAATATTAAAGCAATGAACGTCGTTAATGATTATATAGATGTATTGCAAAACATAGAGTTCGCTATTGTATCATGCTATAAGGAGCATCCTGAAATGAGAGATCCTATGGTGATTCAGGCTACTGAAAAGTTGATTTCAGCCTATGCTAGGGAGAAGAAACGATTGCCAGCATTGCCTGTCAATTTGCCACCACTAACGATGCTCATCTATGAAGCAATACAAGATGCGTGTGAACGCAGGCTCACCCGCGAGTTATCAGATGGGACAGTCTCCGAAGAGGATGGATATTTAGTGCCGCTACGGATCATAATTATTTGCCTCGACCGTGTGCTAAAATCAGAGAATACTTGGCATAAACGAGATGGGCAGCGAGGGTACTTAGATTTTGTTGCTACTCATGTATAGGGGTAAACTTATAACCATTAATAACACCATTTATGCGTAAAATACTAATAATACTCGTGTTTTTTGCGACGATCAGTCAGCAAATGCTAGCCAATGTCATCCTCATACCAATGGATGAAGTAAAGCAACGCAATCATTTGAAAGCCTATGGTATTACCTTTTGGGTTTTGAACCAAGGTGTTGAAGCCTATTGGTTATTAAACTATAGGGGCGGTAGTTTTGCCTTTGCGTACTCATCTGTTTTTGAAAAAGAATGCAAAACCCGCGATGTGAGTTTTGAAGTGATCGCTGATGCGCAATTTGCGGCCATCCGCAATGAAATCATGGATCCAGAAGTCAATATGGACGTGATAAAGTTGGAAAAAGCCCCCAAAGTAGCGGTCTATACGCCTGATAAAAACGAGAAGGGAGAAGTGATTCAGCCTTGGGACGATGCCGTGACTATGGTATTGGCCTACGCCGAAATACCTTACGAAGTGGTGTATGATACCGAGGTTTTACAGGGGAAATTGGCAGAATATGATTGGCTGCACTTGCACCACGAAGATTTTGCTGGCATGTATGGTAAGTTTTATGCCAGTTTCAATGGAGCACCTTGGTATAAAGAGCATGTCCGCATGATGGAAAACTTGGCGCGGATCAATGGTTTTGATAAAGTTAGCCAGTTGAAATTGGCAGTGGCCAAAAAAATATCTGAGTTTGTGGGCGGCGGCGGATTCATGTTCGCGATGTGCTCTGCTACGGATACTTATGATATTGCATTGGCAGCCGAGGGTATTGATATTTGCGCCAAACCATTTGACGGTGACAATTATGATCCCAACTACCTAAGCAAATTGGATTACTCCAAAACCTTCGCTTTTCAAAATTTCCAACTCATCACAGATCCGAGTGTGTACGAGCATTCTTCGATTGATAACAGCGAAGTGACTGGGCGGCGCGTTACTCCTGAAACAGACTATTTTACCCTGTTTGATTTTTCCGCGAAATGGGATCCTGTACCCACCATGCTAACGCAGTGCCATACGCGCACGGTGAAAGGTTTTATGGGACAAACCACCGCATTTATTAAGAAATATATCAAACCCAACGTGCTGATTATGGGTGAAAATAAACCCGCCAACGAAGCACGTTACATACATGGTACCAATGGGCGCGGTTTTTGGACATTCTACGGGGGCCACGATCCAGAGGATTATCGGCACTACGTACAAGATCCACCAACAGACCTTAATTTGCACCCAAATTCAGCAGGTTTTCGCTTGATTTTGAACAATATTTTGTTCCCAGCCGCCAAAAAGAAACATCAGAAAACGTAAATAGGGTCATTTTGATTGACCCACATACTTAACTGAACTAAATTATGGCGCGTACAATAATCATTTGTTTTGTCCTGTTTTTGGGCGGTTGTTATTCCTTTAAGGGTATCTCCATTGATCCCAATGTGACTACCTTTATGGTGCGCAACCTTCAAATAACGGCAGACAATGCTCCTCCTACGGTGGGGCTTGATTTTTCGGAGCGTCTGCGCGATAAAATTCGCTCCGATACCCGCTTGACCCAAAATACGGAGGAGCCAGATATTGAATTTACAGGTTCGATTATTGGATTCAATGTGGTACCAGTGGCACCTAAGCCTGGGGAAGTAGCAGCACAAAACAGGTTAGAATTGCGCATTCAACTGACGTTGGTAAATGCCAAAAACGAAAAAAAATCTTGGCCTAATGGCCGCACATTTAGCCATTTTGCGGAGTTTAGCAACGACGTGGATTTGTTGACGGTTCAAGATCGGTTGATTCGCCAAATAGGCGACCAGTTGCTTGAAGACATATTCAATGCGGCTTTTAATGATTGGTAATGACACAGGAGCGGTTTATAAAACTATTGGATAATCCAGCCGAAGTATTGGCAAGTATCACTTACGAGGAGTTGAAAACACTCACGTTGGCTTACCCTTATGCCCACAACCTCCGCACCCTATTGGCCTTGAAGGCACGACAAGATGGACACCCGGAGGCATCGCGTGCTTTGGGCTCGGCAGCGGCTTATAGCCTAGATCGCACCCGCTTGTTTTTATTGATCCACCCTACCCAAGTCATTGCGCCACAGAAAGTAGAAGAGGAGTTGGTGTTCGAATTGAAGCCAATCGAAACCGTACAACGTCGCTTAGAATCGCTGGAAGCACTCGACCGCGTGAGTGCCACAGATGCAGCCCCCGCAACCAATGCGGTGGAAACCCCAGAGCGGGAGGAAAGGCCAAAAGCATCAGATGATATTCAGCCAACACCAGTGGGAGAACTATCGCCGCAAAACGAGGCACCCATATCAGTAGCGACCGTACCTCTCTCGATACAAACCATACCTATACCCGAGCCAGTAGAGGAATCATCGGCTGCACCTCCATTCGAACTAGAATCACCCCAAGAAACACCCGTACAGGAACCACCAATTTTTGTATCATTCAATGACTGGGTTGGTACTTTTCAAATGCCTGCCTTATCAGGAGAACTACAAAAGAATGTGCTAAAAAAACCAAGTACGCAGGCAGTAATAGCCCCCGAAAGCATAGCCCCAGCGAAACAACCACCGAGCACGGCACAAACATTGGCAGAGAAGAGCGTAACCGAAAATAAAGATGTAATCTCTGAAACTTTGGCCAAACTCTTGGCTCGTCAAGGCAATAAAGAAAAAGCCATTGCAATGTATGAGCGGCTTTGTTTGGTTTTTCCAGACAAAAGTGCTACCTTTGCCGCCGAAATTGAAAAGTTGAGGTAATTTATACGCTGTGTTCAGCCGATTGTGTTGAAAATCAATTGGTTTCAGTAATTACCACGCTATCTTTTACTAAAGTATTAAATTAAAAATATACAATGTTATCTACTCTTGCAGTATTGATTGCCCTTGTGAGCGTTTTATTGACGGTATCCGTTTTGATCCAAAATCCTAAAGGCGGTGGTATTGATGCCAACTTTGGAGGCCAAGCACAACAACTGTTTGGTGCTGCCCGCTCTACTGATTTTATCGAAAAAGCAACTTGGGTATTGGCTGGATTGCTCATCGTACTTTGTGTAGTAGCAGTACTCACGGTAGGTACTGGTGCAGCGGAAACGATTCAAGATATTCCGTTGCAGACACAGTAATCTGATTTAGACAGGTTTACGGGTCTCTAATACAAAGCCGCCGTTCTTCGAGTATCGAAGAACGGCGGCTTTGTCATGCCCATGTAAGTGCCAGAATGGATATAATCCGTGGAATGCAACGAAGAGATTTTAAGTTAAAACAACCTGTTTTTTTGTTTCGATGCAGCGCATCGGGACTAAAAAACAGGTTGTTTTAACTTAAAAGATCAAGTTGAAAACGCGGATAATATTCGTTCCGGCACTTAGAACGTTATTGCGGCATTATTTCCTAAAAACACCAACCATTAGCCTTCAACAAAGTATCAGCAATAAGTCGGCGATGATGCTTTACATTAATCACCGGATACTTGGTGAATCGCTTCACACCCATCAAAAATGTTTTGAGCAAATCACCCTCAGCATAAGAAGACAAGGCATCGGTCGCGTTTTTGCTTATGCGTGCAGCAGCATCGTGCAGCAAAAGTTGCAACATAGCCTCATACACTTCCATCGGTTGTGCGGTTTGATCTCGATCTGCCAGTTTCAATACGCGCAAAAGCGTGCTTTCAGCAGCAAATAGATCAATCATCATATCGGCACAATTGGTAAGTATTTCTTGCTCGTCCTTCAAGTTGAGTTTGCCGTCCATCTGCATTTTAGCAGCACCACCGGCTACCATTAGGATCACCTTTTTAAAGTCAGCAATGGCTCTTTTTTCTTCTGCATAAGCACCTTCCATACGATCCATAGAGGGCATGGAACTGAGTTCTTTTTGTACTGCCCAAGCAGGTGTCACAATGTCAAGTTGGCCTTTCAAGGCGCGCTTAAACAATTGATCTACCATAAGAAGACGGTTGATTTCATTGGTGCCTTCATAAATACGATTGATACGGCTGTCGCGATAGGCTCTAGCAGCCGCGTACTCCTCGCTAAATCCGATACCGCCATGTATTTGTACATTTTCGTCCACACAGTAGTGCGTTACTTCGGAGCCCAGTATTTTTATGATAGAGCATTCAATGGCGTATTCTTCGGCGGCTTCCAGCATCGCAAGGCCATAAGGCACGCCGTTGGCAGTTTCTGCTTCTTTTTTATCGCTCATCAATTGAGAGCAGCGGTATGATGCACTTTCTGCCGCGAAAACACGGGTTGCCATTTCGGCCAATTTGTATTTGATGGCACCAAAACTACCAATAGATTGCCCAAACTGATGTCGCTCATTGGCGTAACGAGTGGACATATCCACAACAGCCTTGCTACCGCCCACGCACATGATACCTAATTTGAAACGGCCTATATTGAGGGCATTGAATGCGATAAGATGACCTTTACCGATGTCACCCAGGACATTTTCTGCGGGTATTTTAGCATTTTCGAAGAATACTTGCCGTGTACTAGAACCTTTGATACCCAGTTTGTCTTCTTCCGCGCCCAAAGTGATGCCCGGTGTCTTGGCATCTACAATAAAGCCTGTAAATTTTTCACCACCGACTTTTGCAAAAACAATAAAAATGTCTGCGAAACCCGCATTTGAAATCCACATTTTTTGGCCATTCAACACGTAGTGTGCGCCATCCGCGCTGAGATCAGCCCGTGTTTTTGCATTAAGGGCATCTGATCCGCTACCAGGTTCCGTTAGGCAGTAGGCTGCTTTCAGATCTCCAGATACCAGTCCGGGTAAAAACTGTGATTTCTGAGCATCAGTACCAAAGTACAAAATTGGCAACATACCAATACCTGTGTGCGCCGCATAGGAAACAATAAATGATCCAGCAGGGCCAAACACTTCTGATACCACAGAGTTAGTATTGGTATCCATTTCTGTACCACCATACATCTCTGGGATATGCGTTCCTAAAAGCCCCAAGTCGCCCATTTTTTTCAGGAGACTAGGCACTAGGCCAGGCTCCTGCTTTTCGATATTGGCTCTTACAGGCTCAATTTCATTTTTGATAAAATCTAAGGCCATTTGTTTGACCATCAGTTGCTCTTCACTGAGTTCTTCTGGTATGAATACAGCGTCGGGTTGGCTGTCGCGGATCAGGAATTCACCGCCTTTGAGTACATCTGTTTGCACCATTGCTTCCATAAAAGGGAAAGTATTAAGAACGTAATTAATTAAATAGCGAATTTTCGCTACAAAGGTAATGGCTTTTTATTGGTAACCAAACGGTAGGACAAATTTATTTTAAAAATAATGGGAACAATCATTTGTACATACGCTTATATTTGCACCGATAAAAAAAGACAGTATAAAATATCTTCCAGAAATGAACCAGCATATTTTCCCGGCATCCTTCATTTACGACTATTTATTTAGGCCCTTGATGGTTGCCTTTTTTACCTACGGCATCGGGTTGGGTAGTGTTTTCGGACAAACATCAGCAGCAATGCATCAGTATGATGCACTGATAAACCATTTCTCTGAAAAAGGTAATTTGGATAGACTCTTTTACTATGGTAAAAAAAAGGCTGCCTTGGCTCAGAGTGCCGATAGCCTTGCGGTTTGGTTGTCTGTACAAAAGAAAATGGCCGACACTGATGCTGTTTTTGATTCTACACAATATGCTTTAGACTTTTGCCGAAAGGTTGCTGCCGATCTTTGGCGTAGCCCGCGCAATGCTGAAGAATCGCAGATGGTGATGCGATTGGAATGCACTATGGGTTGGCACTGCAAAGTACTTGGGCAATTCTTGCAATCTATACAACATTACGAGGCAGCCAATAAGATTTATGAGCAATTTCGATTCCCTAATTTTGATGTGGTCACCTATATATATAAGGCCCAAGGCAATAACTATACAAAGCTTGGCGAGAATGAAAAAGCCTTGGTGATTCATAATAAAGCCTTGGTTTTGGGTGGAGACCCAGAGTCGTTGGCGGGCACTTACTTGAATATTGGAAAAGCATACCATACCCGGCGTGACTTCGGTGCCGCTGAGATCTATTTCCAACAAGGCTTGGCTTTAACAACAGTGTCAGACGCTCGAAAAGCAGATTTGTGGTGTGCTCTGGCCATTGTTCAAATGGAACTCCAACATTATACACAAGCGGTTCGGAGTGTAGAAACCACTTTTAAACTTTTGGATAGAGCATTTAAAAATAAGGCTGATCGTTGCTATGATTGTTACAGTAATGCTTCTAAGGCGATGGCATCCATATTGTTGAAGATGGGTAAGTATAAAGAAGCCTTAAAATATATAGATGCTGCTTTGAAAGAGGCACAGGTGGAGTCGGCACAGAGAGAAATTGCTAAAACCTTGGATACTCGCGCTAATATTTTGATCAAACTAGGTCAATGCGAGGCTGCTATCATTACAACTAATAAGGCTCTATCCATTATATTACCTAGTTTTAGTCCGCTAAGCCTCGATGAAAACCCCTCTATTGGTTCATTTTATGAGGAAAACACTATTGGAGAAGCCTTGGATACCAAGGCAAAGGCTCTCATGGCTTTATGCCAAAAAAACAAAGATATTCGCTGGCTTCATTGCGCAGCGGAGTGCTACGACTTAGCATGGAAATCTGATCACAAACTGCGGGAATCCTACCAATATAGTTCTGCTAAATTAGAGTTACAAAACTATGTACGGGAACGAGACGAATTAGCCATTGAGGTAGTGTACCTATTGTACCAAAAAACACTGGATCCTCAGTATATCCAGAAAGGATTTGATATTGCAGAACGCAATAAATCAGCCTTGCTTGCGGATGCACTCCAAGACAACCTATTAAAGCAAGGCTTGACGGATCAAGATACCATGCTTCGTCAAATAACCATGATGAGAAGGCAAAGGGCTCTGTATGAAATAGACCTGATGATAGACCCCTCCAATAAGGACGCTCCTCAATGGCGCAATCAAAAAGATGCCCTGCAAAAATTGATTACCGATTTGGAACAACAGATCTCCAATAAGTATGGGCTCGGCATCGAAACCCAAGAGGTTCAATTTGCCATGAATGGTGGATCCACTGTGTTCAAAGGCGGTACATTGGTGACCTATTTCATTACAGAATCAGTGGTCAATATCTTTGTTTTTCAAGATCATCAAGCCCCTATTTGGACGACCGTGGCCCATGATTCAAATCTTCGGCTCTTAGTACAATCGTACTTACGTTTTTTCTCCGATCAAGATGCTATTTTAGGGCAACCAGAAGCCTATTTCAAAGTAGCAGCACAATTGGCGGCTCTGTTGTTGCCACCTGCTGCATATTCTGGACAGGCATTGCTTATTATACCAGATGGGTTTGCTCATTTTATTCCTTTTGAAGCATTACTGACCACTACACCTACGGCTAATACTACGTTGCGAAATGCACCCTATTTAATTCGCAGCAAACCCATCTCCTATGCTTGGTCTTTTGCGACTTGGCAACAACAACAGCAACTCAAACACCATCCAACCGACTATTTGTTGGGAGTAGCACCGCGATTTGAAGCGAGACAGCGAGGATTATCTCCCTTGCTATCTGAAAAAAACGAATGGGAAACGGATAAGAGTCATCATAGTGACCAATTATTGGAATCAAAAGCCAATTATCAAGGATTCCTTAAATCGTGTGAACAATATAGTATTTTGCACTTGAATACCCATGCTTTTGCTGATCACCCCTCTCGGATAGAACTGTATGACCAAGCCTTGTACCTTCCCGAAATTTTTGCGCTCTCGTTGCAGGCAAACCTAGTAGTGTTGAGTGCTTGCCAGACTGGATTGGGTACTAACCAAAAAGGAGAAGGCGTTATGAGCCTAGCAAGGGCTTTTGCCCATGCTGGGGCAGCCTGTATTATTTCCAGCCTTTGGTCTGTCAATGACCGCAGCACTGCCCGATTGTTTAAGTTTTTTTACGAAGGCATTGATGCACAAAAATCAACCCGCGATGCTTTGCAACATGCTAAATTGCAGTATATTGATGATCTTGAAACGAATAATACGGCACAAAGTCCTTACTTTTGGGCAGGCTTTATTATGGTTGGCGACGATCGTACGATAGCAGGTGCACCCACAAATCAGTATGCTCTTTTTTGGATTGCTGGGTTAGTGATCTGCTGCTTTATGTTATGGTTTTATAGGCAGAAAAACCTTTAAATATTTCACCTATTACTTAAACCTCTGGCACAAGATCAAGTCAAACCATCCGTTGCTTGAAAAGATAAGCCCATACGTTGAATAATTGCGATGCTTACTTGAGGCGCGGCTACATTTGTGGCAATTAAAAACTATTATTATGAATCAAAAGTTTATTCTTACAACCCTTGCCATCCTTTATTTGAGCATCGGAGCCTCCGCACAAAGCGTTAATTGGGTCACTGATATTGCGCCTATCTTATACGAAAACTGTGCAAGTTGCCATCGAGATGGTGGATTAGGGCATTTTTCACTGATTGGGTATAATAATGCCTTTGCCAATCGTTTCGAAATACAAGAGGCCACTGAAAGTCGGCAAATGCCGCCTTGGAAAGCCGACCCTACCTATCGGCATTATGCCAAGGAAAACCTCCTAAGTGAAACAGAAATCCAAAAAATAAAAACTTGGGTGGAAACGGATGCGTCTGCGGGCGACCTCAATTTGGCACCTCAAGATCCTGTGTTTTCCAACGACTCGGAGGTGGGCATGCCAGATCAAGTACTGTTGACTCCTACTTATACAGTCACTGCTACCGACGATGAGTATCGCTGCTTTGTGATACCTAGCGGTATTAATCAGGTTTCTTTTTTGAGGGGTTTGGAGGCCATACCCGGCAATCACGAGGTAGTACACCACGTGTTGGTATATGAAGATACTACGGGGCAAGCGGCTATTTTAGACGCACAAACACCCAACGAACCGGGCTATGTTAACTTTGGTGGGCCTGGCGTAAATGGGGCTCGATTGGTAGGTGCATGGGTACCTGGTGCACGCACTTTTTTAGTACCTGAGAATATGGGTATTAAACTCAATCCGGGTTCAGATTTGATCGTACAAATGCACTACCCCAAGGGTGTGACGGGTATGACTGATCAAACGAGGCTCAATTTATTCTTTACACCAACCAATCAGGGGATCCGCGAGATACGGCTCGCTCCTATCTTAAATCACTCTCCACTGGCACTCCAAAATGGACCTTTGGCTATTCCTGCCAATACAGAACGAACATTTATTGCAAAATTTAAGATCCCCAGCGCAGCATCTGTATTGTCAGTAGCACCACACATGCACTTGATTGGGCGGAAAATGCTCTGTTTTGCTGTAACGCTACAAAACGATACGATTCCTTTGATCCGGATCAATGATTGGGATTTCAATTGGCAAGGCCCTTATTTCTTCCAGAAAATACAAAAAATTCCGGCACAAAGTACATTCTATGCTTATGCAGAATACGACAACACGGCCAATAACCCGTATCAGCCAAGTAACCCACCCCAAGACGTAGCATTGGGTGAAGCGACAACAGATGAAATGTTGTTGGTATATTTTGCCTTTATGGCTTATCAGTCAGGTGATGAGAATATTCTTTTGGATAGCACCTTGATTAACTCATCGGTAGAGGCAAGACCTGAAAACTCATTGGCAGTTAACCTGAAAATTTTCCCGAATCCGGCATCAGAATACGTGGATGTTGAATTTGAAATGGCGACACCAGCTATCATTAACATGCGCATAATAGACGCTCAAGGCCGAGTGGCACACCAATATGCTGAAAATCAGGATATTATGGAGGGTGCCTACCGCGCTAGAGTACCTGTAAAGCAACTGCCCCCCGGTATTTATCAGGTACAAATACAGGATAGCAGCGGAAAAACAACGTCAAATAAATTTGTGAAATTGGAGGCGGGAAAATAGGCACAAAGGGGACAAAGAAGGGTTAAACACAAAGAGACAATGAAGACTAAGATGTTAAGCATCAAATTTTAGTGTTCATTGTCCCTTTTGTTTTCTTTAAACTAACTTTATGTTGGCACGAAGGTATGTTTACACACTCCTTATCGTACATTGTATGCCTTATTGACCCGATCTATGGTACGTTTGTCTTCGCGGGCTTTGATAGTATCGCGTTTGTCATAGGTCTTTTTACCACGAGCCAACTCGATGGTGAGTTTGGCTAGACCGCGATCGCTGATAAATATCTTATAGGGTATTATGGTAGAGCCCTTTTCTCGGAGTCCGCGTTCTAATTTTCGCAATTCTGGACGGCGCAGCAATAGTTTACGGCTGCGGCGCGGCAGGTGGTTGGAATCGGTGCCATATTCATACGGTGCTATGAACATATTGCGCACCCACAGGTCTCCATGTTCAAAAATGCAGTATGCATCAGAGAGGTTGGCATTACCTGACCGAATGCTTTTGATCTCTGACCCAGTCAACATCATACCTGCACTGTACTCTTGGTCAAAGGAGTACTCGAATGCCGCTTTGCGGTTGACAATTTCTATCTTTTGCTTTTTCTTCTCTTTTGCCATGACTTTCTAAAAAGGGTTGCAAATGTATGATCTTTACTGCGATTTCAAGGTATTTTTTTAAAGTAACCCAATCACAGCCATCATCCGCCCAGTGATACCCCCTTCTTTTCGGTGTGAAAAGTAAAGGTCGTTGTTTAATACCGTAGAGTATGGCGATTTTTCGATCTGTTGGGCGGGTATCCCAAAATCTAGGCATTGCTGTTCATTAGCCCGCTTTAGGTCAATGAGTGCTTTGCCAGTGCTGGGATCATAACGCTTGAAATCGTCAGAAAATTCCGCTGCTACTTCCGCCCCTACTTCAAAAGAGCATTCATCTATACAAGTACCTATAAAAACAAAGCAATCTTCACCACAAGTACCATATAGATCTTGCATTTTTAAGAGCGTTTTTGATACAATAGAACCCACTGTGCCGCGCCAGCCCGCATGGATAGCCGCCATGGCCTTTTGGTTGGCATCATATACAAGGATTGGGGTGCAATCTGCTATAGATACCGCCAATAACAGCCCCCGCTGTCGGCTAATGATAGCATCAAACCCCTCCGCAGTTCCAGCACTATTAGCCACCCGCACTTGATCGCCATGTACTTGCCTTGAAAAGGCCATTTGATCGGGCATTAAGCCCAGTGCTGCGCAAAACCGCCTGCGGTTTTCCAATATATTGGCGGGATCATCATCCGTGCTTTTACCAAGGTTTAAAGAATGGTAAGGAATCGGACTGACACCGCCTTGGCGCGTACTCTCAGCAGCGACCAATGCGGGAAATGCCTTGAAAATACTTGGGCAGAAATACATGAGTAGTTACTTTATAATCCGTATTTATCCATCAAATAAACCAAAGCCGCCATACTTGCAGCACCAAGTTCAAGTTCCCGCTTATTCACTTTATCAAAAGTATCATCGGCTGTATGGTGATAATCAAAATAACGTTGTGAATCGGGTGAATAGCCTGTCAATAGTCCCTTCATCCCTTTGAGCGGGCTAATATCTGCGCCCGAACCACCTTTTGTGAACTCCATCCCGTAAGGTTTAAAAAGGGATTCATAAGCCGCTATTTTTTCAAAAAAACGGGCAAATACACTGGCATCGCCGTCAAATGTAAAGCCACGCGGGGTGAATCCGCCGGCATCCGACTCAATGGAACACAGTGGATACTCGCCTTTGCGTTGCGATTCTCGGGCGTATTCTTGGCCACCGCGTAGGCCGTTTTCTTCATTCATAAACAATACACAACGGATGGTATGGCGAGGTTTGTAGTTGAGTGATTTCAATAGACGCAGTACATCCATGCTTTGTACCACACCAGCACCATCATCATGTGCGCCATGCCCTACATCCCAACTATCCAAGTGTCCACCCACTAAAATGACACTGCTAGGCTTTTCGCTGCCGCGTATTTCACCAATCACATTGTAAGATTGCACGTCGGGTAATGTTTTACAATTCATGCGCAATACAACACTGGCTTTGCCCTCTTCTTTGAGTACTTTGTGTAGTTTTTCGGCAGCCAAGGTGCTGATAGCAGCGCCAGGGATCAGTGTAAACGTGGAGTCGTATCGCATGGTACCTGTGTGCGGAAAATCATCCATACGTAGGCTCATACTCCGTACCAGCACGGCTACTGCTCCATATTTGGCGGCCCTTGATGCTCCACCTACCCTTTGATCTACGGCGGCTCCGTAAGCCTCAAAAGTACGGATACGGGTTGGATCCATGGGGCGGTTATAAAACACGATTTTGCCTTTGATTCCGGCCTCTCCCAACTGTTCCAATTGATCCCAAGCGGTTACTTCTACTACATCGGCAGTAATGCCCTCTAAGGGTGTGGATACTGAGCCGCCCAATGCCAAAGCAGCCAATGGCAGATAAGAGCCTTGTTTAGAACCGATGATCCGTAGTTGTTCAGCCTCTCCACGTACCCAATGCGGTACCATGCAAGGTTGTAGCCATACAGAGTCTAATCTCATAGTATCAAGCATAGAGCGAGTCCATTTGACTGCTTTGGCAGCACCTTCACTACCACTAAGGCGATGACCTACCCGTAACGATAGATACTCTAACCAAGCGTGACAACGACCATCGGTCAGTGTCTTATCAAAAATCGCGTCCATAAACTTAGAATCCGTTTCGCGTTCTGTTGTCTGAGCATTCAAATCTATACTTAGTGTAAAGACAGACAAAAGGGTAAGGATCTTAATATTTAAAATAAACTGTTGCAACAAGTAATTCTCCATTTTATATAATTTATCAAATTTAATTCTTAAAATGTTCTCATATTAGGTTAATTTAGGTATATTGTTCTTTGATTATGTGTTTTAACAAAATGTATCGAATTGATTTTTATTAATAATTAATGCTCCATGAGAAAAAAAATAATTTTTTTTTCTCATGTTCTTGTATATTTTACACAAAGTGTATTATCTTTGCAACAGAAAGCGATGTAAGCATAAAGATAATTTGGTTTTATTTGGTTAGGGCTGAGGTAGTGCTGTGGTGGCACTGCCTCATTTTTTTTGCCTTAATTCACGACAGTTTTCCGACCTTTCCGGCAAAATTTTGACACTGTTCTTAATCTATTCTAGTGTACTATGTCCTTTGCTCAACCGTTCTGGCTTTCATTATTCACCGTTTTTCTTTTTTTCTTTGTTTACCGTCGCAAAATAGTGGCGCAAGGTAAACAAAATCTACCGATCCGGTTTAGTGTAGTGCTTCAAAAAGCAGATACATTGAATTGGCGCACCCAATTGAAGCCTTGGTTGCCTTGGCTTCGATGGTTGGCTATTGGATCGCTTATCATCGCTATGGCTAGGCCACAGCGGAAATGGCAGGAAGAAAAGATCAATGCGGATGCCATTGACATTATGATGGCCATGGATATTTCACCCAGTATGCTTAGCCGTGATTTTGATCCCGACCGATTGGCAGTTGCTAAAAAAGTAGCCATAGACTTTGTTCAGAAACGCCCCTACGATCGTATAGGATTGGCAGCGTTTTCGGCAGAAGCCTTCACGCAATGTCCCCTCACTACCGACCGAAAAGTAATGGAAAGTTATATCAAGGAATTGAGCATAGGCAGGCTTGAAGACGGCACTGCTATTGGTATGGGCTTGGCTACAGCGATCAATCGCCTTAAAGACAGCCCTTCTAAAAGTAAAATAGTGATCCTGCTCACCGATGGAGAAAACAATGCTGGTTATATAGACCCGATGAAAGCCGCTGAAATAGCGAAAAGCCTCTCGGTAAAAGTCTATACTGTTGGGATCGGCACTGACGGGGTAGTCATGTCGCCTGCATCCCGCAATAATGATGGATCTTACATTTTCGCACCTCGATATACGTCGTTCAATACAGCGTTATTGGAGCAAATAGCCGACTTGACAGAAGGCAAATTTTATCGCGCTTACTCGGAAGATGACTTGACTGGTATTTACGCTGAAATTGATCGCCTAGAAAAAACGAAGGTGGAGGTCACGACCATTAGGCGGACAACCGATTATTTTCAATGGTTTATAGGCATAGCCGCCGTACTGCTTTTGTTTGAAGTGTTATTGCAGTGGGGTTTGTTGAGATCGGTCAATATGTGAGGGATGGCGCAGCCTTTAGCCTATAGTAATAGTATAACTAAAAGTAGTTGCCTGAGGCGTGGACTCGATGGTCGGCTCAATATTTGAAGGCTCCGAAGGGACAATTGTATAGGCGTATTGTGGTTGCCCTAGCACTGGAATTGCTGGGATTTGAGCAACTGGAGCAACACCCTTTTTGAATTGAATTCTGACTTTTTGATGGAAGATCACATGGAGTCCACGGGTTTGGGGCACATCAAATTTGAACATTTTGGCAATGCGGCATGCCTCCTCATCGCAGCCATGACCAACGCTTTTTAGTACCCGCGTAGCAGTTACATTCCCTTTGTAATCAATATCATACTCTACTAAAACAGTTCCCTCTACATTGGCAGCCAAGGCTAGTGTTGGGTATTTCAGATGGGAGTATATAAACTGATTCATGGCCTTTGGGCCACCGGGATATTCGGGTTGGTGTACAAATTTTAATTTCTTTTTATCTTTGTTGTGCTGCACAAGTATCGTTTTTCTTGAAAACTAAGGTCTGTTCAGTTCTACCGTTGGTTGTTTCGTTTTTTGCATAATTTCAGTAGGTGCTGTGGCATAGTGGTAAAGTGCTACACCCATCGCTAGATGGAGCGCAATGGTCAATACAACGATGTGAAACCGGGGTTTATTGGCTACTTTATGTGACATAATAAATCGATTTTGGTTGATTAAAAATATTACTATGTTCTATACCCTGCAATTATAATACCAAAAAATGTGAATGAATTCTACAGCAGTGCAAATTGCCGCCACTGAATCCCCTTATTGGTATGGCATTGTATGAGGTAAATACCCTTGGGAAGGTGGGGGCTCAAAGTGATGACTCCACTGGAATAATTGAATTCGCTCGACGATAATTGCTGTCCTGACAAGTGCCAAATATCTAAGGATTGGATACTCACATCACCATCTGGAAATGAAAGATAAAGGGTGCCTGTACTTGGATTTGGGTATAGATTTACTGGAATTGTAGGGTTTTCGGTCGTTTCTCCTACTTGTACCGCTACTTCATCTGCCAATGAATAATAGCGGTCGCCAGTACTATTTAAATATGAAATATCATCGGCACTCAAGCGCAATCGGTACAGCCCTTTTTCACTAAATAAAACACCCGTCTGGAGGCTATTCGGTGCTGAAAACTGTACCAGACCTGGTCCCGATATTTTTTCCCAACGAAGGCTTAAATCTGTCCGACCCTGACCATTCACCAGTATTTTCCCGATCAACTGCCCTTCTTTATTGTCAAAATACAATTGTTGGCCACCAGCATTGATCTCATAACCGAGTGGTCGTTCGCCCCAAGGCCAAGGCGGCGTTTGCATGGCCTTGAGATGAGTCCTAAAAAAAGCAAACAACCCATTGGGATGCGAAGGATTAGTGAACTCTTCTGGATTGGGATAGTGCCCATTTTTCAATAGATGCAAAAGGCATTTTTGCCCTTGTAAGGCGTTGAAGGCCGCAAATACGGTGGCTGGTGGACAAACATCATCTTGATAGCCGATCACGGTCAGCGAATGCCCCTTGAAGCGGCGGGCGGCATAGGTGGCATCGTAGTATTTCACGGCACGGAGCAATTGTTCTTTGTCAGAAACGCTCGAAAAATCAAGGTAGTAAGGAAACCCTGCTGGTTTCTCATATTTGAGCGCAGCATGATCATTCATAGCAGCAAATACGGTGGCCAGCACCGAAATACGGTCGTCCACCCCAGCACTCATCAAACTCAACCCACCGCCTTGGCTGACTCCCATAACACCCACCTCGCGATTGTAATCGCTGCGGGTTTCTAAATAGTCAACACAACGGACGACGCTCAGTATGGCGTATTTGTAGTAGTTGGTTTCAGGCAGCATCAATCCCTGTGAGAGGTAATCATTGGGCCCGGATTGGTCCGGGTCATTGCTGTGTATATTGAGTGATATCACTATGGCTCCGCCTTGCTGAGCCAATTGTTCGGAGGGGCGTACAATCCCACTTGAAAAGCCGAAAGCGGGCAGTTCGATAATGGCAGGAAATACCCCTGATCCTTTGGGCACACAAATATAACCGTATGCCCGCCGAAAATCTGGGAGAGCCATACTTATTTTGTAGGTATTGCAATAATCGGTGCTGCTTTGCAAGTACAACTGTATATCTGGGGCTATTTGGCGTAGGGCTGATTTTTGCGCTGCCCAGAAAGTATCAAAATCGGTAGGTTCACTTTCAGATGGCTTGATTTGGTAGGGTTGGTAGGCTGCAAAAACCTGTGCCGTAGCCCCACCTACCAGCACGATGCAGCGCAACACGCAGGGAATATCAGGTTGATACTGAAAATTTGCTTGGCCATTGGTAACAGGAGCCCGGAGTGTTTTCAGTACCTTGGCGTTGGGTTTGCCTGCATATGAAATGATAGCAGTGACAGAATCAGTCCAAGCACCACTTACCTCAAATACAAGGGCTTTGTTTTGGCGTTGCATGGCCAGAGGATCGGCTGTTTTTACGGTTAATTGTGCTAGGAGATCAAATCTGCATAAAAAAATACAGGATAGACATAGTAGAAATCGGGGAGTAATGGAATAAAATAAATGAAAGAACATCGGTGGCGGTAAGTAGTGAATGATTAAGATTAAAAAAATAAAAACGAAAATACATTAAAAAAATTATTTATTTAATTTTATTTAACTTATTTAGAATTTATGAATAGTCCGTAAGGACAAACTACTATAACAACCAGACTCCTTACAAATATCTTAAATTTAAGTATTCATAAAGAGGGCTTGTACCGCACACATAAAGCACATTCTTTCCACTTTTATCTTATTAAGAGGCAACTTGATCGAATATTTTAGACTCAATATACGATAGGTACGCTTCTTTGCGTCCATTAGTAATTCACATCACTACATCACAATTTTATGAAAAAATTAATTTTTGGAATTTGTATCCTTTTCTCTGTGGCATTTGCACAAGCGCAAAGCGCAGATGATATTATCTCTAAACACGTAGCTGCTACTGGAGGTAGTGCTTGGGAGAAAGTAAAAACCATGAAAATGGATATGAGTATGACTTCTCAAGCAGCACCGGGTATGACCATCCCTATGAACATGACTTTTGTGCACAAAAAAGCCATGCGTATGGATGTTACCGTTATGGGTATGACCCAGAGTGTTTGCATCAACGGCGATAAAGGTTGGGGCAATAACCCATTTGCTGGACAAATAGATGCTGAACCATTGACTGCCGATGTGGTAAAAGAAATGAAAGATCAAACAGACCTTGCTGGCCACTTGAATGGTTACAAAGAGAAAGGCTACACTGCTGAATACCTTGGCAAAGAGGATTTGGAAGGCACAGATGTCCATAAAATCAAATTGGTCATCAGCCCAACGCACATTCAATATTCATTGATTGATCCAGAAACTTTTCTTGAGATCAAGAATATTTCTGTTGTGACAGCCGATGGTAAAGAAACCACTTCGGAATCGGTCATGTCTAATTTCAAAACAGTGGATGGCCTTACTATGGCGCACACCATTGAGCAGAACAACCCGATGATGGGTGCTACCGTTATGACCGTCACTTCTTTGGTGATTAACCCAGAGATAGATGAGAAAATATTTGAAATACCAGTGAAAAAATAAGGTAAACTTTTAGATACCCTTTAGACAAAAGTGTCATCAATCAGAGTTTTTCGATTGATGACACTTTTTTAGATATGCTATTTCCAACCTGAAAACGATTTGTAATTCATCCTTCACTTCTCTTTCCTATGCAAAAATTTTTCTTCTACTTTTTGCTGTTTAGCGCAGCCTTTTCTACCAGTACATATGCTCAAAAAGCCATAAAATTAAGTTCATCTACTTTCGGCCAAATGGAAGCCCGCCAAATTGGCCCAGCCGTCATGGGCGGACGTATCACTGCCATAGAAGGTGTCAATAGTGAACCGCGTACCTTATATGTTGGTACGGCTGGCGGCGGTCTTTGGAAAAGCCGCACGGGTGGTTATAGTTACGAGCCACTGTTCGACAAACACCCACAATCTATTGGTGCTATTGCGATAGACCAAAATCACCCCGATACCGTATGGGTTGGTACTGGAGAGAGCAATATGCGGAACAGCGTAGCCATCGGCCTAGGTATTTTTCGTTCTTCTGATGGAGGGCGCAACTGGGTCAAAATGGGTCTTGAAAATAGTGAACACATCTCTAAAATAATTATCCACCCAACCAATGCCAACGTACTTTACGTGGCAGTGCCCGGCAAGTTGTGGAGTGATAGTCCTGATCGTGGCCTTTACAAAACCACCGATGGTGGCAAGACTTGGGAAAAAGTACTCTATGTAAATGAAAAAACAGGGTGCGCAGACGTACTCATGGATCCACGCAACCCCGATATATTATGGGCTGCCACTTGGCAGTTTCGCCGTACTCCGTACTCCTTCACATCTGGAGGATCTGGCAGTGCGCTGCATAAATCAACCGACGGGGGCAAAACATGGCGCAAAATCACCAATGGCCTCCCGACTACAGAATTTGGCCGTATTGCAATGGCCTTGGCATCCAGCGCTCCCGACAATTTATTGGCCATTGTAGAAAGTGATAAAACTGGTTTATACATTTCTGGTGATGGAGGCGAAAACTGGAAATTGCAGAGTTCGACCTCCAATGTAACGGCTCGTCCTTTCTACTTTAGTACCTTGGTCGTTGACCCTTACGAACCCAAGCGGATTTATCGCCCTTCATTTTCATTGTCTATTAGTAATGATGGAGGGTATTCATTTTCGGAAGCCAGCAATGATGGTGGTTGGGTACACTCTGACCACCATGCCCTTTGGATCAATCCAAAAAACACCCAACACATGTACTTAGGTACCGATGGGGGTGTGTATATGAGCATAGATCGCGGCTTGACTTGGTCGCATCAGAATATATTACCCGTTTCACAGTTTTACCATGTGCAAGTGGACGATCAAATACCGTATAATGTTTACGGCGGACTCCAAGACAATGGCTCTTGGCGCGGCCCATCATCCAGCCAAGGAGGCATCGAAAATCGTGATTGGCAAGGCGTTGGAGGTGGAGATGGATTTTGGGTGCAACCTGATGACTTAGATCCCAACATCGTATATTCAGAGAGCCAAGGTGGCAACGTACAGCGCCAAGACCTTAGGGTTAATCAAGGGCAATTCGTACAGCCACAAGCCGTTCAAGGCGATCCTAAATTGCGTTGGAACTGGAACACCCCTATCGTGAAAAGTCCTGTTAATACCAAGGCGTTGTACATTGGGTCGCAGTTTTTGTACAAGACCACCGATCGTGGCAACAGTTGGATGCGTATTTCAAACGACTTGACCACCAATGACACCCTCAAGCAAAAACAAGCAGCCAGTGGTGGACTCACCGTGGACAATACTTCCGCAGAAAATCACTGCACTATATTTGCTATTGCACCATCTCCCCTTGATGAAAATTTGTTGTATGTCGGTACTGACGATGGCAATATTCAGGTGACCCGCGATGGAGGCAAAAACTGGGAATTGATTTCAAAAAACATAAGCGGTGTCCCAGCCGGCACGTGGATAAGCAGTATCGAACCCAGCAGGTTTAGCAAAGATGTGGTCTATGCTACTTTTGACAACCACGCTTATGGCGATATAAAATCATATGCCGCGCGTTCGGCGGATCAGGGTAAAACCTGGACCTTGGTCACCTCTGAAGGGGTTCAGGGTTATGCGCACATCATCCGTGAAGATCGGGTAGCAGATAATTTATTGTTTCTTGGCACTGAATTTGGCCTTTATGTCTCCAATGACATTGGTAAAACATGGGTGCTTTTCAAAGCCAATCTCCCAGAATACGTGGCCGTACGAGACATCATCATCCACCCTCGTACCAATGATTTGGTATTGGCTACACACGGCCGTGGGGTGTATATTATTGATGATATTTCGCCACTGCGCCTCCTGACAACAGAGTTGCTGCAAAAAGATGCTGCGCTGTTGCCAACTCGCCCAACGGCGGTCACAACGGGTCATTTTAATCAATCTTTCCCCAACACCGGATCTTATGTAGGCCCCAATGGCCCTGAAGAAGCCCGCATCGTGTATTACCTGAAAGATCGTATCAGTACCGGCGATGTAAGTTTGGAAATACTGGATGAAAAAGGAGAGGTATTGATTACTATACCGGGTACAAAACGCAAGGGCATCAATGTAGCCCGCTGGGATATGCGACTGAAGGCACCAAAAGCAGCCAAAGGTGTAATGGTTCAAGGCGAATTCGGTGTTTATGCAGGTGCAATTGGCCCTATGGCATCGCCAGGGAAATATTCTGTCAGGATGAAAACACCGACCACTATGGAAGCCCGTGTACTTGACCTGATTCCAGATCCTTTGGCACCCACGATGGATTATACCAAACGCAAAGAAACGATCAATACCATGTTTGGGATGGTGGAAGAACTTGGATTGTTGGAAGGCCAAGTGAAGACGCTCCGCGACAGTACCAATCAACGTGCAGCGGTGGCTAAAAGCAAAAACGTCAAAGCAAAGTTAACCAAATACGGCGAACAACTAGATGTTTTCCATAGAACACTGACCGAAACTATTGTGTCTAGCGGGATCACTGGCGAAGAAAAATTGCGCGCTAAGGTAGGTCGTATTTATGTGATGACAGTATTTACAGATCAGCCACCGACCCAATCTACCCTCAATCGAATGGCGTTCTTACAAGGTGAGATCAAACGGGCACAAGCAGAAGGTGCAGAGTATTTTACTCAATTGACGAACCTAAATAATGACCTTAAAAAAGAAAAACTTAGCCCGTTGTCGGTACTAGATAAGGCTGGATTTTTAAAGGCATATGATGCCCCAACCTCCATGAGCAAATCTGGATTGATAGAGGCTGTAAAATCAGGATCTAAGTAACAGATTTTTAATGGGTTTTACATTTTAAAAAGTATCCAGATAGGCATTGTGCTTTTCTGGATACTTTTTTGTTCATTGTTTTCGCAACGGTCAAATGAATGTATTATTAAGTTGTTTGCACACAAAGCATTTTGCCACCTAATTGTTATAACTAGGTTGTACTTTTGTGGCATGAAATACATTGCACTTTTATTAGTATGCTGTTGCGCTTGCTCGCCTAAGCAGATAGATATTTACAAAAATAGCCCACAAGGCAATGCTAACCTTCAAAGTGGCCCCATGTTGGGCTACAGTGAGATGAAGGAATCACTCATTTGGGTACAGACCAAATCCGAGTCAAAAGTTGTGGTGGCATACTGGGTTGAGGGCCAACCGGCTCAACGCTGGACAACGGATGTTCAGACGACCCAAAAGTCAAGTGGATTTACCGCTAAGTGTATCGCTGATCAAGTAGAACCGGGTATGGTATATCAGTATGAGGTCATCATAAATGGAACCGCAGCCAAATTGCCTTACCCTACTACTTTCAAGACACAAACCCTGTGGCAATGGCGCACCGACCCACCTGCATTCACGGTGGCTGCTGGTAGTTGTGCTTATGTCAACGAACCACCTTACGACCGTCCGGGCAAACCTTATGGTAGTAATTATCAGATTTTCACCAAAATAAACGACCAAAAGCCAGACCTGATGCTTTGGTTGGGTGATAATGTGTATTATCGGGAAGTAGATTGGTTTACCCGCACGGGTATGATACACCGCAATACACAGGCGCGATCTTTGCCCGAATTGCAGCCGTTATTGGCTTCTGCATCGCATTTTGCGATCTGGGACGATCATGATTATGGCCCCAATGATTCTGATGGCACTTTTGTGCATAAAGATATGGCCTACGAAGTGTTTCAAAATTTTTGGGGTAATCCAAGTTTTGGGGTGCAGGGACGAAAAGGCTGCACCACCATGTTTCAGTACAACGATGTAGAGTTTTTTTTACTTGATGATCGCTATTTCCGAACGCCCAATGATTGTAGTGAATGCCCCAACCGTAGTATGCTAGGCAAAGAACAATTGGATTGGATGTGCGGGGCACTGGCTGCCAGCCGTGCTCCATTCAAAATGGTAGCCGTGGGTGGGCAGGTACTCACAACCAGCAAAAGCGGCGAAACCTTTTCAAATCTTTACCCCGAAGAGCGGGCTTATATCCTTGATTTCATTGAAAAAGAAAAAATCAAAGGTGTCGTTTTTTTAACCGGAGATCGGCATTTCACGGAGTTGAGCCTCGTTAAAAACAAAGCGGGTATCTCGGTTTATGACTTGACGGCCTCTCCTTTTACATCGGGCACTTTTGCGGATGCTGCCACCAAAGAATTGAACGACAACAGGGTGGAAGGCACGGTCGTCACTGTCCATAATTTTGCTACCTTGCATTTCAGTGGCCCACGGAAACAAAGACAATTGACCATCAAAGTGTTTGATTACGAAGGCAAAGAACTTTGGGCCAAATCCATTTCACAAGAATAAAAAATCAATATATGGCCTCATCGGCATTTAATACGGTTGGAGTACTGGGTGCAGGAAGTTTTGGCACGGCTATAGCCAACCTTTTGGCCTACAATTCGGAAGTGCTTTTGTTTAGCCGAAAACCCGAAACGGTGGAAAGCATCAACCGTACTCGAAAGCACTTGGGCGTGGATATTTCGCCACGAGTCACCGCTACCAGCGATCTGGAAGAATTGGCCAAGCATTGTACCTTGATTTTTCCGATTGTGCCTTCCAATAGTTTTCGGAGCATGATCCATACTTTGGCTCCTTATTTGCGTCCCCATCATATTGTGATACATGGTACCAAAGGATTGGATCTTAAAAATATTGACGAATCTGAACTGAACAAACCAGGACTAACACTCAGCCGTACCAATGTGCGTACGATGAGTGAGGTTATTTTGGAGGAGAGCAGTGTGGTGCGGGTAGGATGCCTTAGTGGACCCAATTTGTCTGCCGAAATCATAGCAGGGCAGCCAGCAGCTACCTTGGTTGGCAGTAGGTTTAGAGAAGTGATACAGGCTGGACAAACCTCCCTCAATAGTTCTAGATTTCATGTATATGGCTCTTATGATATCATTGGCGCTGAATTGGCGGGTGCTTTAAAAAATATTATTGCCATAGGGTCTGGCGTACTCGGCGGCTTAGGGCTAGGTCGCAATATACAAGGGCTTCTGATTTCGAGGGGGTTGGCTGAAATGATCTATTTTGGCAAATCCTTAGGCACATCTAGCCAAGCATTTATGGGTGTGGCAGGCATCGGCGACTTGGTGGCTACTGCGACCAGTACTAATAGCCGCAATTATAGTTTTGGCGCGCGGTTGGCCAAAGGCGAGACCACTCAACAGATACAGGCATCTATGCCTGAGTTGGCAGAGGGCGTACGCACCTTGCTGATTGCCAATGCCTTGGCCAGACATTATAAACTGCATGTGCCCATTACGGCTATGCTCAATGCAGTGGTACATGAATCATTTCCCATCGAAAAAGCAATGGAATACCTAATGACTTATCCTTATGCGATTGATGTGGATTTTATGTAGTGTTTAATATTAAGTAGATATTCGTTTTCTTGCACATTAATTTTAGGAACGGTGTATCATTGAGGGGCTTTTGTTTTTATAAAAACGGATTACTTTCCATTTCATGTCGTATGGTCGTAGTAGGGCCATGACCAGAATAGACTACAGTCGCACCCGGCAATGTGAATAATTCTGATCGAATACTCGCTAAAAGGGTTTCCATATGGCCGCCGGGTAGATCAGTGCGGCCAATACTTTCAAAAAACAGTACATCTCCGGCTATGACAAACTCGGATGCCTCACAATAAAAAGAAAGGCTGGCTGGCGAATGCCCTGGCGTAAACAAGGTTTTTAGGCTAGTATTGCCAAAGGCAACTATATCGCCCGGCTCAATGAAAGCAGAGGCCTCGGGCGATAACTGAATATTGGGTACTCCGTACATTTTACAGACATCCGGGAATCGTGCCAATACTGAGACTTCACCTCGGTGTATTTCAAGACCCAACTGCCAAGTATTGGCCACAAATGCATTGCCAAATATATGATCTAAGTGGCAATGGGTATTGATGAGTCGAACAGGGGTCAATTGGTGTTCTTCAATAAATGCCTTCAATTGGTCGCGCTCTTCTTGTGTGTAACAGCCCGGATCAAAAATAACGCATTCGCCCGTTTCGTCATATACAATATAGGTATTTTCTCCGAAAGGATTGGTTTCTATGCAGTGTACTTGTGTCATTATAAAGATAATTTACCTGTGCCGTGTTATTTTCTAGTGCGCATTAAAAGATATTTCGCAAAGGTATCAAACAAAGCTTTGAAAATAACGTTATCTGTGCGTTTATTCCTGTATTGGACTCTTTAAAAAAGACAATGACATTATCAACATCGTTTCATACTAGCCAATCTGCCCGTCGTTCCGGGCTTATGTCGAGGCTATTCACCTGCACCGCTCCCTTGTTATTCAAAGGCATTTTTGCTGCGGCACAAACAGAACCGTATCCCGGTCAGCCCGCTACTGGCCCGGGCGGTGCCGAGTACGTGCATAGTTCCGTTGCTTTTTACGACCACGCTACCACGGCTGATGGGTATTGGCTATTTTTACCAGCCACCCCTACCCCCGATACGGCAGAAGTGGTGGTTTTTCTACATGGTTATGGCGCGTACAATCCATTTTGCTATGGGAAATGGATCAAACACTTGGTCGCCAAAGGCAATATTGTAATTTATCCGCGCTACCAAAAAAACCTAGTTTGGCCTCGGCCTGATGCTTTTCCTGAAAATGCCGCTAAAGGCATCTTGGATGCATTGAGTCATTTGGAGGCACATGGCCCCATTAAGCCTAAATTGGACAAAGTAGCCTATATAGGCCATTCGTATGGCGGTGTTATCGCTGCTTGGCTCGGATGCCATTGGGAAAAAATGGGGGTACCAAAGCCAGTTTCTATGCTGCTTTGTGAACCAGGAACAGGCCCTTTCAAAGGTGCTATATTAGATTGTTATGAAAACCTCCCCAAAGACCTTAAATTGGTCACTATAGCTGGAGAAGATGACTATGTGGTGGGTGATTTTATTAGTTCAAAGGTGTTCTTAACCGCCACCAATACCTTAGAAAAAAAGTTTTTGATCCAACATCGAGATACCAGTGACCGACCTTGGGTATTGGCCTCTCACTCAGAGCCATATTGCTATGATCTTGATTTTGATACTGGGATACGTAACTATACGGCGCAGAAGGTTTTGCGCGTTTCGCGCCTTGATTCTGTTGATTTTTATTGCTATTGGAAAATTGCAGATGCCCTCATAGATTACACCAGAAAAGGGACAAATAGAGCATTTTGCCTTGGAGATGGCCCCGAATTGACCTATATGGGACAACGTAAAAATGGACAACCCATCAAACCAATGACCATCGTCCGAAAAGAAATGTTTAGAGTGGAAGAGGCCATTACTAGCTATTAATTACTATTACGTATGCATCATAAATTAACTTTATTTTCAATTAGCCTTATGGCTTTTTCCTTATTTTCTTTTAATATAATGAGCAAGACAAAGCGCGTTATTTTTTTGGGCGATAGTATCACACAGGCTGGAATAGACACAGGTGGATACATTAGAATAATGGACGATATGCTGAAATCTAAAAATAGAGATAGCACGTTTGAACTTCTGGGTGCAGGTGTCAGCGGGAACAAAGTATATGATCTTTATCTACGCTTAGAAACCGATGTGCTGGAAAAGAAGCCAGATGTGGTATTCATATTCGTGGGCATCAATGATATATGGCATAAGAAAATGGGTACTGGCACTGATGAAGATAAGTATTGCAAGTTTTATGAGGCCATTATCCGTAAGTTGCAGGCGCAGAATATTGAAGTGGTTTTGGCGACGCCGCCTTGTATCGGCGAAAGAATAGATTATACCAACCCACAAGATGGAGACCTAAACCTGTATTCATCGTTTATTAGACAAATGGCTCAAAAATTCAATTGCAAATTGGCCGATCTTCGGACGGAATTTGTGAAATATGAAGTAGCCAAGAATGAAAAAAACCAATGGGAGGGAATATTGACAACCGATGGGGTACACCTCAATGATAGAGGGAACCAATTGGTGGCCGAAATATTTTTGGAACAATTACAAAACTAGTCGGCCATGGGGAACACCGTAAAATACCTATGCCTTATGTTGGTATTGTTGTCATGCAATGACCCCATATTGTCGCCACAGACTGAAAAGAAAGAGGCAGCGGCTATCACCGTAAAAATCTGTGCGTGCATGGCTCCGCTCATTGCCCTCAATCAGGAAGCCAAGGCATTGACTGAATCAGAGGATCCAGCAGCCGTTGCGGCCCTGTTGGCCAAATTGCAACAAGCCGAATCCGTACACGACGAGGCAAAGGATTGCCTTAGGCGACTAAAACCTGAAATTAAATCCTTGACCGACAAACAAAAAAAAGGATTTTCAGCGCAAATACAAGCGAATTGCCCAGAATCGGCAGGGCAGGGGGAATTGTTGGAGGTGGTGTTGGAGTGAGGCTATTTAAAACGCCCCCACATTCACCCCTTCAAAATACCCAAATTTCCAAAGTATCAAGATGATTACACCCACGATGATCCGGTAATAACCAAACACTTTAAATCCGTGTTTGGTGATGTAGCCTATAAAAGTGCGGATAGCCAAAAGAGCCACTATAAAGGCCACCACATTGCCGACAGCCAATAAAGTTAATTGTTCCCCAGTGAAACTGCCACCGTCATCTATGTAATCCCAAAGGGATTTGCAGGTGGCCGCAAACATAGTAGGTACGGCAAGGAAAAAAGAAAATTCAGCCGCCGTAGCAGGCGAAAGCCCTTGGGTGAGGCCGCCAATAATGGTTGCTGCTGAGCGGCTCACGCCCGGCACCATGGAGATAACTTGGAAAAAGCCAATTTTCAAGGCTTTCATCCACCCAATATCGTCCACACTGGATTCGATCTGAGAGCGTTTCTTAAAATAATCGTCTAAGAGCAGAAATACAATCCCGCCGGCTATCAAAGCAATAGCCACCACAACGATGTTTTCGAGGAGGGCATCTATGCGTTTTTTGAGCAATAACCCAAATACAGCCGCTGGTAAAAATGCCACGCCAAGTTTGATATAAAACTGGAAATTTTGTAAAAATCGCCGCCAATACAGTACCAATACCGATAAAATGGCTCCAAACTGAATAGCCACGGTGAATACCTTCACAAATGGATGGCTGGCTATGCCCATAGCAGAAGAGCCAATAATCATATGCCCGGTACTAGATACTGGCAAAAACTCGGTAATGCCTTCAATAATAGCCAAGATAATGGCTTGAAAAATGCCCATTATTTATGCCTCTTCGTGGTGGGTATTGACGATTGTAGAATCATTTTTCTTGAAAATGCCTACGATGACTACAACAAAACCCGCAACCATCATGATCGGAGCCAATGTAATACGCCTAAAACTGTAAATGATTTCTGGTTGCCATTTATTGGGGTCGGGCATGGCACCACCTGACATAAGTGCCAAGCCTAATAATACCAAGCCTAGGCCAAGGCCCATATAGATGAAGTTTTTACGCCCAAAGATGAGTTCATTACTGCCTGCGCTGAATAAGGTTTCACGCTTTTCTGCACGAATTGGTGCTGTTGGTTTCTTTGGTGCTGCGTTTGCTTGCTGTTGCGGACGCTGTGGTTGCTGCTTTGCCATATAATACTTATATTTAATTTATTTTGTGATCAAATGTTTTACTCTATCAATCCTAAGGAACGATACCTTTATTCCAGTCCCATTCCTAATACAAATCATCAATCCTCATTTTCAGAAATTTATTCACCACAAACCAAGTACTCAGTCCCGAAATAAATATACCAATGACGAAAATTAAAAGAATAATAAGCACAACCCCATTGATGTCTTGGAGTTGACGTAGATCTGGCATTACGTGATAAAGCCACCAAACGGTGGCTAATAATGCGGTACTGGCCAGTGCTGCGCTCCAAATACCGTTAAAAATACCCTGACGTATATAAGGACGACTAATAAACGACCAGGATGCACCAACCAGTTCTTGATTTTTCAGAATAAACCGATTGGAGTACAATGCCAACCGAATGGTGTTATGAATAAGGGTCACTGCTGCAAAGATGAGCAACAGCCCAATACCCAATGCGATGAGGGCAAGGCTCTGAATATTTTGGCCTACATTGGCGGTATTGGCCGCCTCAAAATATAGGTCTGCCACCGTGGAATCTTGTCGGAGCGTTTCTTTCCAAGTCAGCATGGTTTCGTCGTTCAGATAATCGGCCTGAACATTGAAACGGATCACATCCCGGAGCAAGTCAGGGGCATCTTCGAGCAGGCTTTCTTCCCCAAGGTCTTCTTTCATGGTTGCGGCTGCCTGATCGCGGGTGATGAACCTGACAGATGAAGGCTTCACGAAGGGCTGCGCATTGATTTCTGCAACGATACGGGCAATATCTTCTTGCCCAACACCCGGTTGCAGTTCCACCCAAAGATCTATTTTCTCTTTGAAAAGCGTCACCAATTTGCGTCCATGCAAAGTCATTAGGCCAAAAAAGCCTAGTATGTACAGTACCAATGCGACACTTAAAATCGCATAAAAATAGGTCGGTTTTTTCCTTGACATAACTAATCTATCTCATCGCCAAAACTATCGTCTGGCTTCTTTTTATCGGTCTTAGCGCCTTCTACATCGAGTTCGTCACCGTAGATATCGGGCGCAAAGTCCTCCTCATCTCCGAGTACCGACCCCGCATGGTAATTGGCGCAATTGATGGTAATACCAAGGTCTCCAGGTGGTTTTATAAATCGAGCATTAAAGTCATATCCTGATTTAGGGTCTTTTTCCAACCTGCCAATAAAAGAAGCAAAAATAGGACGCGCCATTTTTGCGCCCTGTCCATCATTGATACTCAAAAATCGCACCCATCGGTCTTCGCCACCTACCCAAGTACCCACTACTAAGCGTGGGGTAACACCCATGAACCACCCATCAGTATAATCATTGGTGGTACCGGTTTTGCCGCCTACTTCACTTTTTAGGGTATTTATGCCTGGCGCACCTTTTACATTGTATTTCAACATATCCAGCATTACCCAATTGGCATTAGTGGCCAAGGCTGCATTTTCTTCCGGAATAGATCGGTAAATGATTTTTCCGTTTTTATCTTCTATTTTACGAATCACATAAGGCGTAGAATAGGTTCCTTTATTAGCAAAAGTAGCGTAAGCCCCAGTCATTTCTAATACTTTCAAATCAGCAGCACCTAGACAAATAGAGGGTTGCTTAGGTATTCTATACTGACCATCTGAGCGTTTGAGGCTCGAATCAATGCCCATATTGTGGCATAGTCCACGCACGATTTCAGTAGTACCCATTTGTTTCATCAAGTAGGCACTCACCGTGTTGACGGAGTTCTTTAAGCCCTCGTATAGGGTAAGTTTGGCTCCCGAATAAACATTGGTAGCGTTCTTAGGTGTCCAATCTGCTACGTGTGTGAAGTTCATATAGCGACCGGGTATCGTGACGGCTTGGTCATACACCTCGAAGCAAGGACTCATGCCCAATTGTGAAATAGCACTGGCGTAAACAAAGGGTTTGAAGGTAGAACCCACTTGTCGTTCATTGCGAATGTGATCGTATTGAAAATACTTGAAATTGATGCCGCCCACCCATGCTTTTATTTCTGAAGTGGTGGGATCCATAGCCAACATCCCTGTTTGTAAAAACATCCGATGGTACTTAACGCTATCCATAGGACTCATTACGGTGTCTTTCTCAAAATTAGGGCTATTCCAAGTGAAAACCGTCATTTTCACCTTCGTATCGTACTGTTTTTTAATGGCTGCATTAAGAGATGAGTATTGTGTTTTGATGTTTTTCCAATCAGCACTGTTCATAATACGCCGATAAAATGCTGCTTGGCTAGCCGATGCCCAACCTTTTCCGACCAATTTACTGATGCTTCCGGCTGCTTTTTCCTCATTGAGCATCCTTTCAATATCCAAATCACGAAGTTCAATGGAATATTGCTTTTGAATTTTTTCTACCAGTTCATCCATGTATTTGGGCCTCAAAGCACCATAGCGATCGCCTTCCCTAAGCAATTTTGCAAATTCTTCTTTCCTGATTTCGATCTCGCGGTCGGTAGTTTCAGAGCCCTTATAAGTCCAAGGGTTGCGCCCTTTCCAGACACTAAAAAAACGAGATTGTATTTTTTTCATGTGCTCGCGCATAGCATCTTCGGCATGTTGCTGATACACAGGATCAATCGTGGTGTATATTTTGAGGCCATCCTTGTAAAGGTCATATTCAGTACCGTCAGGGCGGCGTGATTCCGCTGATTCTAGGATGGCGTCTAAGTCCTTTTTTAGTTCCGAACAAAGATATGGGGCTTTATCGTCGGTAAAATTCACCTTTTTAAACCGGCTCATATCCAATTGGGTAACCTTGAGGCTATCAAACTGTCGTTCGGTCAATACCTCGTTTTTGCGCATCTGTGACAGTACAATCCAGCGGCGGCGCATGGCTCGGTCTTTATGCCGATTTGGGTTAAAATAGGATGGGTTTTGCAACATGCCGATGAGCATGGCCGATTCTTGAATATTGAGGGATTTGGCAGTTTTGCCAAAATAAACCTCAGCGGCAGCATGGATACCATAGGCGTTGTTGATGAAATTGAATTCATTCAAATACATAGCCATGATCTCCTCTTTGGTATAACTGCGCTCCAGTTTTACAGCCGTGATCCATTCACGCAATTTCATGTAAACCAACTTAAATATTTTGGCTACTGGATTTAATCCTTTGAATTCGCGGTCGGAATACAACATTTTGGCCAATTGCTGAGTGATCGTGGAGCCACCACCCGAACTTTGATCCGCCATGAGCAATGTCCTGAATATGACACGCCCCACAGCGCGGGCATCAATACCACAGTGATCCCTAAAGCGTAGATCTTCGGTAGAAATCAAGGCACTCACGAGGTGAGGGCTCAATTCATCAAAAGTGACTGGAACGCGGTTTTCGATGTAGTAACGGCCTAATAGATCGTTATTATTGGCCAATACTTCGCTTGCCAAAGCAAAATTAGGGTCCTCCAACTCCCGAAAGGAAGGAATAGCCATGAAGTTAATTATAACAAACAGGAGGAATACGGCACTAATACCGCCCAAAAGCAACCGCCATGTCCATTTGATGAGTTTCTCATAAACGGGCATACGCTTGTCTTGCAAGGCTGCTTTAATAGATATAAGGTGTTGTGGTTCGGACATCATATCGGATTCAGAATACTGCGCAAAGATAGTAGATTATCGGGAAAAACGGTACAAAGTTAATATTTGCGCCTTTGGCGTAACATCTTTATGGATCCTCCTTACATACTATACTTCCCTTCTGTGGTAGCAGGTGTTGCTTCCACGGGAGTTTTGAATGATTCAAACTCAGAATCACCCTCGGCACTTGGTGCTGCCACTGCCACGTTAGGGACTGGCTGCTCTGGTACGAATAAGGCCTTTTTATCATCAAACCAATGCAAGAGTTGCGCTACGCTGAACTCTGGTGCAGGCTCATTGTCGTATTTTTCAAGATCGTCAATGCCCAATACATCAGCCGCTATATACTGCCCCAATTGATAGTAAGACTCCCATTGTATTTCATCAAAAAATTGGTCGCTGGTGGATTCGTGCGGGAAATCGGGATGGTATATTTTGTATTTGTAAGTCCCAAACTTGAGCCGATCTTTTTCTGAAAGGTGAGGCTTGCCCTTGGGGGCAGTGACCGAAGATTTGACATAAATAAAAGTACCCACCTTTTTGGGCTCGGCATAGTTAACCAATTGGGTGGTTTCCTTTCCAGTGATCGGATCTATACTCACCTCATCGGCCCACCACTGACAGATATCGGCTATGGCGAATCGTTTTTTTGAAAATACTTGCGTAGGTTTGGGACGGATAATATCTTCTGGTTGTTCGTCATCACGAAAGCGAATCTCAAGTCCCATTTCGTTGCGCGCACGGATCAAAAAATTATTTAAATCGAAAAAAGAATAAATCCTGTCTTCACCAGCATCAATGGCTATCACCAAACGACATCCACGGCGCAGCAACTCATAAGCACCTAGGTTTTCGATATGGCCACCATCTGAAATATTTATTTTATCATTATTAGATCCAATACGGCCTAGCAATTCTCTGAAAAAATAGGTAGGCCACCAAATCGGTCTCCATTTGCGCCATACAAGGCGTGGATTAGAGATCCAAAAGCCCAAACGGGCATTGAATAAGGTCATGAATACACTCAGCACTTTATTGGAGTACATACCCATACCTGGGTTTACAGCAGCAGCCGAAATTGTGATGGCTGCGGGCAAGGTCATCTGCTGATAGTCCCAATAATTGGCAGTTGGCACATAACCCACCAATTTTGATCCACAAAAAATAGGGCTAAGCAAAAAATAATCGCTTGTTTTAGTGCCTTTGAAAACAGCATCGCCCGCAGGGTTAAGCAAATTGAGGCAAGTATTGATAAGTGGATAAGGGGCGATAGAATCTTTAGGGTCAGTGGAGTCCCTTTTTATCAGGTCTTTTATTAATATATTTTTGTGCTCACCCGAAAATCGCAAAAAGAGATCGGCCAACTGTTTTCTATAATAACGGTGGAAACTAAGGGCGTTGGGGTTGGTAAAATATCCAATCAGGAATAACAATACCATACTGATGATATAATCTACTATTTGTTCATTGCTCAATCGCTCCCCACCTTGATACCCTAATAGGCTAATCCAACCATAGAGCAATAGTACCACCATCACAAGTATGGACTCCGCTCGGTTGAATGTTTTAGAAATACCCAGATTGAAATTCAAAATAATATTAACCAAAAAATGCATCCCCAATATGCCTCCAATGAACACCATCATATACCAGTTTAGGCTATTGGCCGAAAAGACCTGCAAAAACTCGAAAGGATTTTCGCCTACCAACCCAGTAACTATGATATAAAGGTGATAAATCAAACCCAATACTAAAAATGGACTGATCAGGCTCATCCCCCAACTGACCAAAAACGCCACGGCCAACAAAATGGTATTGGCATTTTTATAAAATCCTTGTCCCGGTATCATATATTCCCCATGCATACGCATAGAGTCAATATGTTCTTGGGTAAATATTTTTTGAAAGTCACCCTCTGCTTTCAAGGTCGTTTGCACATACGCATGGGTGTAGCCGCCGCCCGATACAGAACTCAGATAATCCGCTTTTTTAAGGATCCCAAAACGATTGAGCGTCTTTAAAAACCCCAAGTTGATCGTGGCTGACCGAATACCGCCGCCCGATAAAGCAATACCAAACCAGTTCTCCTCTTCGGGACTGCCTTTGTCTAGTTTTTGCTCCTCTCGGCGTTTTCGTAGATAGTCTTTTTCTACCTCTATAATGTCTTTACACGTAAATAAATCCATGTCTGGCTATGTTGAAATTTTTCACTAACCGGAAAAACCTTGCGACAAAAGTCCGAAAAATGTTTGGTTTTATGGTTTTTTTGTGGAGTATTTTATGGGCAGTATATTCTGGCCTGAGGTGAAGTCACTTTAGCGGTGATGCAACTGGTCTAATAAAGGTGCAGTGAGGAAAAGCACTTGAAATGGGTTGCTATTTGAAAACAGGCTTGAAAACATCGGTTTTCAAGCCTGTTTGTCATTTATTCTGAGGGGGCTCTTTCCAACGAAAGAGGCCCCTTTTCAGTAACTAAACCTTTGAAATATGTTTTGAACTTCCGTTTGCCAGATTCAAGTAATAAAAACAACAGCCCCAGCGTGTTTCCACACTGGAGCAGTTGATAGTTTTACATTGGCCTCCGTAGATGGACTCAGACTGGTTGATCATCACATCTTTTGTGTCTTCCAAGAGGCCCCTTGATTTATTGAGCATGTGTTTACTTTGAATTTGTTGGTGTTAGATTGCATCGTCTTGGCTTTGCCTATTTTCCGATATCGATTTATCTGCGGGACTATCAACAACTCTATTCTTTCACTACCCGCGCTTAGTACAATTTTCCATTTTCACTGATTTGTAACATGTAAATACCCGCTAACTGCCTTGAAAAATAAATGATATTACACTATTGCTTCAAAAACTTCACCTGCTCCGCACCCACTTTCAACACATACATCCCTTGCGGCAAAGCAGACACATCAACCCGTTGTCCTGTTTTACCCGTCAACACCTGTTGACCGAGTAGGTTGAGGATTTGGAAATCGCCCTCCTCCCAATCTGCTCGGGACAAACCTGCTATCTGCTCAACCGTTAAGGTATTAGACACCGGATTTGGATAGATCGAGACGCGATTCATCGCGTCTTTACGCTTGACAGAGACGATTTTTGACAGCGTTTCTGTACCGTCAAAGTCGAGTTGCCGAAGGCGATAATAAGTCAACGCAAAAGGTTGGTTGTCAACGAATTCGTAACTACTCGGCTTGTTGTTGCCCTTCACTTACCCGATGCTATGGAAGGTGGTGCCGTCGGTGCTGCGCTCGATGTCGAAGTGGCTGTTGTTCACTTAGCTTGCGGTTGTCCATGCGCGATTTGGTGCAATGCTTGGAAATTCGCACGCGGCCGTTCATTCGTCAAATCCTTGTTATTCAGAATTGACTGTACATCTTCTGGCGTGTACCAAGTTTCAAAAATTAATAATTTCTGGTCATTGTAATGCTCCGTCGAGGCTGTTGTGAGCGCGTCCCACCCCCCCCCAGGCGTGGCGATTGATGGAGGCGTAGTCGTTGGTGGATATCCATTTGTCAATGGTGGCGGAGTCTTCGGGAAATTTCCATCCGGGTATGTTGGGGTTGGTTTCGGGTAATTGTTGTGGTTGAAAAGTACCCCCCATGGGCATAGGGAGGTCTAAAGTACCCGTAGGCTTTTTGTCTCCCTTGCAATTGGGAAAAACAATCAAAACGAGCAGAATAAATCCTAATCCAATCAAAAGTGGATTTTTCATAATACACATTTAAAGTAAAGTAATAAGGTGCCCTTTCTGCAAATAAATGACATAGAGTGGTATGTAATTTTGTTCTTAAACCGTATGCAAAGGTGTGGTATCAGGGATTGTTTTTGTAGGGGTTGTGTAAAAAAGAGGTACACAATTTTTTCGCCAAATAATATTTCAAGATTATGAAATATTGACGGGGTGACTCAAAGTCACCCCGTCAATTTACTTCGCATGTAAAATTAAATTTGGTAAAAAAAATTTAATTTCTACCAAACATCCTTTTTACACAACCCCGGTAGGGGGAGGGTAGGGCAAATTCATTGCTACATTGAACGATGTAGATGCGTGGTTAAGGTTGTGAAAATACTGCTTATAATTGTTTTGAAAGTGTATGCCTCCCAATAATGCATTGTCCCACGCGCTAATTTGATCAACTACACGTCTTATTTCACACATTGTTAAAACTTGGTCAACTATTTTCCTGGTGACTATTAGATTATCAATCAGCTTCTCTACCGTTTCTCTTGTAGCAAATGCATTAGTGTTCAGATATTCAGAAGGTATGCCATTTTCGACTGCTACTGATTTTATCTGGTTGGTCTCAATTTTGTGGTCGTAGGACATGGTAAGGAATGCTAAGCCAACGACAAGGCTTGTTGAAGTTTGATCGTCATTCGACGCTATAAATTTACTAAGGCTTTGCATAGCACTTTCTGGATCTTTTGATTTACTCACATTGTTTAAAGCATCCTTTATATCTTTAACCTCCTTACTATCATAAACTAACCTAGCAGAGTGTGCCCATTTCCTAAAAGTGGCAACATCAAGTTCTCCTTTTTTTGAATAAACTTCAAACATAAACTGCAATAAATAGACCCGACATTCGGATGTGTTAATTCGGAGGCTTCCTTTTTCTGCTATCGTCTGGTTATTTCTTTTATAGGTAACCATGTAATTTTTAACGGTTTCTCCCATATCTTCAGCGATCTTAAAATCTATCGTTTCTAATTTTTTAATAAAAATCTCCATTTCTTCACTAATAGACCAAGCAGACAAGGTGTATTCCATTTCTCCATGTAAAAGATTAGCCATTCCAAGCCCAAAACCTAAAAGACGTGCTATAGCTGATTCATTTGCCAAATACTGAATAATCGTTTGCCGAACCACTGTCTTTTCGACCTCAAAAAGCAATAATGTCAACTCATTAAATTTTTGTTCTATTGCATCATCTGGCTCAAAGTGATATTTACTAATATCTAATAAATAATTTAATTCGGAAATTATCGAATTGATATGTTCATCTGATTCATGTTCCCAAGTAAAAATATAGTTTAAGTATTCCTCCAGATCAAGTTTGGTATTAGTATTCAAAGTATAAAAATTTAAAATGTTAAATTATTTTTTTAAAAACTTAGCCAGCGGTTTTGAATCAAAAAAGCAGGCTAAGTTTTTACGTTTTTTATCCTAAAATTCCTAAGATTTCTTCGCTGCCTCCATGGCTGCTTTATATTCTGTTGCCGACTCTCTAATACTTTTATAAAATTCGATATAGCCTGGTTTTACAGTCTTGTTTAATTCATCAACCATTTTATTGCATTGGCCAATAGCATCTTTTATAGCATAAATCTGTATAAAAATATCAACAACAGATACAATAATTACCACAGCAGCACAGAATTTACCAACTGAGCCCATTTTTTTAGCAGCGCTTTCACTTATTGCCTCTTCCAATAACTCTGCCGCCTCTTCTTCTGTCATCAAACCCTCTTCTACGGAAATGTCTAATTGTTTTCTGGCACTTGCCTTGACTTTTGCCATTGGATAGCCATTTCTAGATAATATCATGAGGGATATGCCTTGCAGCATCTGCACTCCTCCTTCAACGATCGCTGGTGCTTTAAAACTAATAAATTTTCTCATAAATTCATCTATATCTTCAGGTGTTCCATCACTCAGGTTCAGGTCATCTAAAGCATTATATACATCTTCAATTTCCTCACTATTGTGAAGCCTGCGAGCGGACGCCGCAAATTTTCGAAATTTTTCGATACTTATATCAGATGTTTTACTATGTTTTTCTATCTCTCCTATAAATTGGAATAAGAAAGATCGGCATTCTTTTTGACTCAATCCTTTTCCGGCAATAGCTGCTATATGGCTATTATTCGCCTTGTATTTTTCAACATAATTCAATACATCTGGATTAGTTATCTTTTTTGCAATATTTGTATCCAAATGTTCCATCTCTTCGTGTAATGCTTTGGATGTAGCAGCAATTTTTTTATTTTCAAAGTATGCTGCTCCTGATGCTGCCAAAAAAGCAAGCATACCCATCCCCATACTTTCGATTGATGCTATGGCAGCAGCATCGGCAGCGATCATTTCAACATGTAGTGTTATCTCTTCATCTCTAAGTTTTTTTGCCAAATCGATTACTGTATTGAACTCTGAATTGATAGCAGTGTCATAATCAAATTTATCTAAATTTAGAAATAATTTGTGCTCGGCAATGACATCTGCAATTTTCTGATCCATTTCTTTGGAGGGGTCATCCCAATTTTTCATGTAATTCAGATAAGTGTCTAAGTCTGTACTCATTGTAAAAAAAAATTTAATTGTAAAAAAAATAAGTGTGTGTATGCAAGTAAATTTGGTTCTACTACCCATGTAGATTCACGAAGAACCAAAATTATCATATCATGAGTTGCTCCATAATAAGATTACTATTCTTTCGTATTCAATGCCTCGTTTGCTGCTGCTGCTGCTTCGCCCAAGCCTCTGAAATATGCTCGATATTGTGTTTTTATTTCTCCATCCAATTTATCAACTAATTTTTTATATTGTTCTACTAACTCTTTTATCTCAAGTACACTAAAAATAATATCAATTATAGATGTAATAACTACTAAAACTGATGTAACCTTTTCAACACTACTCATTGTCTTCCAACCAACTTGACTCGTTTTTCTCGTAATACTCTCTGCATTTTCCTTTACCTCATTTGCAGATTTTAACACATTGTCTGCGGTTGTTATCTCAATATTTTTATCTCTTATTTGTCCTTCTAAGTTTCCTATTTCTATATCTAGGGCCGCTTTCCGTTCTGTACTGGCTGTTTTATGTTCAGTTCTCTTGTCATTAAGTTGTTTTTCTAAGGTGGCTAATTCCTTTTTTTTCGCTATTAATTCGTTTAATTTTTCTACGACAACCGCTTTTCTACCTGAATTTACGTCCTTGATAATCTCATCTAACTCCTTTGTCCTTGCTCCTATTTGTTTTTTTAATATTGATAGTATAGCAGATTGTAGAATAGTAGTAACCCCCTTTTCTGTTGAATAAATATTCCATGAAACAAATTTTTCAATAAATAGCCTATATGCTTCACTTGATTCTGCACTTTCATTTAACTCGTCTAAAGCATCATAAACTTCATTAATTTCAGTACTTTTATAGAGGCTTCGGGTTGCTGCTGCGTATTCCTTAAAAATTGTTATATTTAATGCGCCTTTTGTTTTTTGCATATCCATCATAGCCTGATACAACACTGATCTGTACGCCTCTCCGCCAAGTCCAGGAGGTGTACTATCTACTAAAAGTTTATTATTAGCCTTGAACACAGATATGTAGCTCTTTAATTCTCGACTTATTCGCTTAGCTATATCGTCATCCAAACTAGCCATTTTTTCGTTTAACTCTTTTGCCTTAACAGAGACATGTGCCTGCTCTGCCATTGCTCCTGCCTCTAAGGCGATAAAGAAGGCTCCACCTATGCCAAAAGACCAAAGCATCGAGGCAGCTGCCACATCAGCAAATATTTTAGCCGCATCTGCCGCTATGGCAGTATCCCTAACTTGTTTTGCCAAATCCTTTACTTTTTCAAACTCAGAATCAACTATCGCATCCGAATTATTGTCTCCTATTTTCAAGAATAATTCATATTCATTGATTAAGGCTTTGATGTTATCATCGCTTTCTCTTTCCCATCGACTCATGCTACCTAGGAACACAATTAAATCTGTACTCATAAAATAAAAAGTTAAAAATTGTTATGATTTATACCTACTCTATTTGAGGCTTTTCGGTTGCCGCCTATTCTTTGAGTTTTTATTGCTTCTTCATTTGAATTTTTACTTCCAGTCCTTCCATCAGGGGTTCGAATACATGGCTCAATCCAATACCTTCCTGTTTATTTGGAATAAACTCTTGAAATACCTTTGGGTCAAGCGTTTTGCCATGACAAGTAAAGCAAGTGTTGATCTCTTTGATGCTGCTTAGTTTCAAGGAAGTAACTTGAAAATCAGTTTCCATGGTACTATTTGCCAAAGCGCTGGTTCCGATAGCAACACCTGTTTTTTGGGTGGGGTATTGAGGATCAAAAGGCTGTCCGGTTGGCGTAGTGCCCGTCGTCCAGGTAGAGCCTATGAAAATATAGTTTTTCCGAACGTCATTGCCCGCCAATTTGTTGATAACGGTGTTATTGACATCCATAACCAAACTATTGGAATAAGGGGTTGCATCTTTGTCATTAGGCTTGATGTTGTACACGCTTCCCCAGGGTAGTACGCGGATGGTATTGCTGGGCTTGATGGCTTTTCCATCTTTTCCTTTGATGTAGCCGTCTTTATAGCCGGCATAGCTGAGGTTGGCCGTCGCGATAGTTGTGTCCTGTGCGTTGCTGTTCAATAACCAAGCCCCCTTGTTATCCGGCAGAACGTCAACGATTTTACCTTCTTTATTGACATATTGATACCTTGCATTAGGGGCGCAGGACTTATGCTCAAAAGTTGACCAGATCATTTCAGGATGCCCCGCAGCACTACCTACTATGTGCATGCCCACTAAAGCAAGTGTAGCAGGTATCGTTTTGCCATTCATTACCCAAACAGAATCACTTATTTTATCATAAACAGGAATATCAGATTTTATGGTGATATAGTCTGACTGATCCATGCCAGGCTCTAATTTTACCCAAGACGTTTTCAACTCTATGGCAAGCGCATTCGGTTCAAATAGAGTCAACGTATGCTGTTTGGCAAAGGCTTTAATCTTATCCAATTCTGCTTGTGTCGTAGGAAAGCGTGTGACGCTGGAAGGGTCTTCGGCGGCCATGTTTAACTGTGCTGCAAATACATCATTGACAAAAGTGATGTAATACAACAAATTGCCATTTTTATCCAGCAGCACATTGTCGGTTGCCTGACCTTCTTCTGTGTTCATTCTGCTAATGTTGGCAGTAGCATCCAGCAAATCGTCTGGTTTGTATGGTGTTAGCTCGCGTAGTTTATTGGAATCGGGCGACGACACCACATAAAATACAGGTGACTCCAAGACCGTACTTCCTCCGTTATATTTTTGTCCATTAGAAGTAAGCCAAAGAAACATTTGCTCTGACCACTTATAGAAATTACAGTTGTTATCATCGCTGAATAATATACTATTAGCAGGATTGACAAAGCCCCCTTCGGTTACTTTACCATCAGCAAACCACTTTGCAAAATCTACCTCCGAGACACCACAACAATCTAATACATCTTGGGGCAAAACGGTTTGTTGAAGTATGCCATTTGAAGTAGCCTCTACGGCTTGATCTTTTCCGTTGTTGGAAGCATTTTTACAATTGTAAAAAATAAGGAAAAAAAAGATAACGGCAGTTGTCGTTTTTGAAATTAGATTTTTCATGTTTAATAATTTTACTGTTTAAATTGACGAACACACTCACGGCATCTGCCTGATAGCATATGTTGGCAGCATGCTTCTGATAGATAGGGGGTCTTTAATTGCAATTAATAACAACTTTGTCATAGATTCGGAGTTGGCCAACCTTTTTGGGGAATTTATGCCCCCCTCACGGCTTCAACTATTGCTTTCTGTTGATTACTATCTGATTATTTAACAAAGGTCAATGAACCCCAAAACCTGTGCAATAGTTATTTTTATCTATATGCCTCTTAAAGTATTCATAATCAAAACTTTAAGCGTAAATATTTTTTTAAAAAATATTTATTTGGCGGTTTATTGCCATTTTATCGGTCTTATCCGCACAAAACCCCTTGACTAAGATTAATTCTTGTTGTTGCAAAAGGCGTTCAAAACGACCCTTCAGTATAAGCGAGGCTTTTGATAATAAGCGATTATGGACGCATTGGATATTAACTAACCAAAGCAATCGGGTCTGCCGAATCAAGTAGAGACGAGGCTTGCCTTGTCTCTAGGTCAATGAAAGGATTATACCATACTACTGGACATTTTTTGTGAAGGAGAAATTTGATTAATCCTTCACTCATTTTCAGGGTCAATTACCTTGAATAAGCAATTTGTGTTCCCCCAAAACGACCTCGCGGTGGCAAAAAGCCATTACTTTTAGTATCCGCTTTAAAAGTGTCCGGTAGTATGATCCAACTGCCTTTTGTTGTTCATCTGGTTTTTGTTGGCACAAAGAACATTATATTGAAAAACCTGTGCAATAGTTATTTTTAACTATACGCACCTTAAAATACGGATAATCAATTATTTATGATTTAAAATATTTTCATTAAAATTAAAAATAAATAATCAAGGCTTGCAATTGATTGATCGTCAGCATACTACTGGACATTTTTTGAAATGGGCCCTAAAGGCAATGGCTTTTTGCCTCAGCCAGATCGGGAAGTAAGGTGAAATTCGCTTGATTGTGCGCATTTACCCTGAATATGGGTGAAGGATTGATTAAATTTTTCCCTAATAAAAAAAAGTCCAGTAGTATGGATCGTCAGTTGTTTGCCAATTTATCGTTGGCGCATGATTAAAAATAACTATTGCGATATCTTTTCACCCTATTTACCTTTGCCGCAAAATGTTTAAAATTATGAAAATAGCGTTGTTTGATGACCATCCGATTATTTTAGAAGGATTGCGGGATTATTTTTCTAAAAAAGAAGGGGTAGAAGTAGTGGGTATTGCCACTAAAAGAGCGGAGGTGATTGCCTTGTTAGCAGCGCAAGACATTGATATATTGGTATCAGATGTCCTCACGGACGAAGAATTGGGTTTGGAACTTTTTGAGGAAATTCGAAGCCGAGATTTTCCGACCAAAGTGGTGGTGTACAGCAGTTTGCAGGGCGAATTGGTGCATAATTTTCTGTATGAATACGGCGTGGTTGGCATCGTCAATAAAAGCAAAGGTTTGGAGGAACTGTGGCAGTTGGTCGAATTGGCTTATTTGACCACCGAATACAAAAAAAAAGACAGCACCGCGGCGCCGCCTATGCTTACGCCTAAGGAAAAAGACATTGCCAAATATTTAGTAAGAGGCATGACTGCAAAAGAAATTGCGGCATTGACACAAAGCGCAGTCAATACGATTAACAACCAGAAAAACCATCTTTTGGCAAAATTTGAGTGTATGAATACAACGGAGTTGATGTCAAAACTTACGATGATGGGTTATTTAAAAATGTAAACCTTTTATGAGTATTTAACAACAAAAAAACATCGAATAGTGTTAGTTTTGCACCCTCTCAGTATTTAAAGGGGAATTTTACTAAAAAGCTGTTTTAAAACCTGAATCAAAATTTGTCCTTGTTTTGCTTTGCTCACAATGACCGCCTTTGTTTGTTTTAAAACAGCTTTTTATTTTTTACAAAAAACGAAAATCTAATTCGATGTTACGATTTACACCAACTGCATTTCTTCGCATAATGCTTATTTTTTTTGCATTTTTTGCTGTAACCCCACTCTTTTCACAAGCACAAAAAAAAATAAATATTGACAGTCTAGTCAATATCGCAGAAAACTATATAAAAGAAGACACAGTTCAAGCCAGATTGTGGTTGAATATTGCAAAATTGTATGCAATTAATAATCCTCAAAAAGGCTTAGAGTCGGCAGAAAAAGCATTTACTATTTCCCAAAAAGTACAGCAGCCTTTATTTATAGCAGAATCTTTTTTTTTGAAAGCCAAGTGCAAAGGCGGCCTGGGCTTCTATCAAGAGGCAATAGAAATCGTTAAACAAGCCCTTCCTATTTATGAAGAAGCAAAAAATAATTTAAAGTTAAGTGGATGTTGGTTAGACTTAGGTGTTTTTCATAGTCGTATAAAACAACCAAAAATAGCAATAGAGTGTTTTGAAAAATCGAAAACATTGTATCAAAAAGAAGGCTTTATGTTAGGCGTAGGATTGTCCTTGAATGGTATTGCTACGGCATACCTAAATAGCGGGCAAGCCCAAGAGTCGGTCAGCTATCTTCAAGAGGGATTAAAGATTGCTACACAATATGGGAATAAATATGAAGTATCTGGCTTTAACGCAAATTTAGGGATGGCCTACTTGCATTTAGCAGATTATCCCAGAAGTTTGGACTACTATCAAAAAGCATTGCCGGTTATAGAAGAATCAAATAGAAAAAATGTTATCGCCAGTGTATATAATAATATAAGCATAATTTACCAGAATATTGGAGATTTTAAAAAATCCTTAGACTATCAAATTAAATCTTTGGCACTTGCCAGAGAATTGAATAATAGTCGCAGCATCGCTGAAAATCTGAGCAATATTGGCGCCAAATACGGGTTTTTAAATGACAAAAAACAAGCACTTAGTTATCATCTTCAAGCAGTAGAAATGGCTGAAACGATGAATGACACTACGTTATTAGTGATGTTTTATCAGAGCCTTGGAGATATTTATGTAGATTTAAACGACTATTCACGAGGGTTCTATTATGTCAATAAATCATTAAAAATGTCGGAGATAGAAGCCGACGACGAGACAGTAGGCAATAATTTTTTCTCCCTCGGAAAAATTTACAACCTAGCATCTGACAGTGTTTTACAAATGCTAAACATCAATCCGCAAGAACGTTTTGCCAAATCAGAAGCCGCTTTTTTACAAGCCATCAAGCACATGGAGTTAGTAAACCAGAAACCTTCTTTATCGCTTCTTTGGAATCAATTGAGCAACCTTTACGAAAAAAAAGGCGATTATACGAATGCTTATCGAGCATTTAGTAAATATATTGCCATCAAAGACAGCATCTCAGGCGACGAAGTCAAACAACAAATCACCCGCAAGGAAATACAATACGAATTTGATAAAAAAGAAACGGAACTTAAATATCAGCAACAACTGACCACAGAACAACTCGAAAAACAAAAACTATTGACCGTTCAAGGAGAACAAGCCCTCACGCTCAATCAGCAGAATTTGACGCTCAAAGAACAAGCCTTGGTGTTAAGCAATAAAGAAACAGATTTGGCACATTTGGCTTACCTCAAAGAACAAGCGGAAAAACAAGAAAAAACGCAGGAACTCTCCCTTTCACAAGAGCGCGAAAAAGGAAAAGAACTTGATTTGAGTTTGAAAAACTTAGAATTGTCGGCGCAACAAAAAAGAAATCTTTATTTGGGTGTATTGTCGTTTTTGCTGCTCGGCGGCTTAGGTACGCTGTCGTATTTTTACACGATTTTAAAAAAGCAAAAAAACATCATCTCTCAACAAAACGAACTCAACGAACAAACCATTGCTATCCTCTCGCACGATATCAAAGAGCCGCTTTTGGGCGTGAAATTGTTGCTCAAAAAACTCAATAAAGACGACCCTTTCGTGGCACAAGCTTCCCAAAGTCTGGAAGATCAAATCAATTCCGTTAATGGTATTTTGACTAATTTGCTGAAAATGAAGAAGTTATCTTTAGTCAAAAAAGATAAAAACGTTCGGGCAAATGCCTTGTCAGTTGTTCAAGATGTCACGACAGAATTAGGCGTAGCGATTCAAAGCAAATCCTTGACGATTCAAAATGAATTAGCAGAAGATGTGACGCTACCGATTGCGCCCGAAAAGTTGCAAACCATCGTCCATAATTTGTTGTCCAATGCCGTCAAATACAGTTTCCCTAATCAGACCATTCGCATTTTCAAAGAAGACAAAGGAATTTGTATCCAAGACTTTGGCGTAGGACTCTCGCCCGAACAACGCAGCAAACTCATGCGCGAAGTCACCGCTTCAGAACGCGGCACCAACCAAGAACGTGGCAATGGCTTAGGGCTTTTCCTCGTCGGTGCAATGTTGCAAGGCGAACAATTAAAGGTCGTGTTCGATTCGCCAGCGACAGGCGGCACGATTGCGAAGGTGTGGGCATAAGAGCCTGTCAAAATTTATTTTTTTGTTTAATATGAAGTGATTTTTGGGGCAGGCAAGTACCTTTTTGCAGCCCTTATGGCTTAGCAGTCAGTCAAGACGAAAGAGAACCTATCAAAGTAACCCCTCATGTCACTTCACATAATCAAACACCAAATGACAAAACGCTTTAACGCCCACGTCCAAGCGGCTATCATCAATATAAAAATCGGGCGTATGGTGTGGGAAGGCATCGGCTTCTTTCACACCCTTGGGCATTGCGCCCAAAAAGAAGAAAAACGCAGGTGCTTTAGCACCGTAGAAAGAAAAATCCTCGGCACCTGTTTTCCACTCCGTTTCCTTTAAATTGCCTGCACCGCAGGCTTTTTCCAAGGAAGGAAGCATTTTTTTGACCAAATCAGGCGTATTGAACGTCACCAATGTCTTGGTAGAAATGCTTACTTCGGCCTTGGCACCGGAGGCTTCGGCTATTTTCTCTGCGGTAATTTTGATACGTCGGTGTACATCTTGCTGCATAGCGGAATCGAGGGTACGGATAGTGCCTGACATCGTTATTTCTTCCGGTATGATGTTTTCTCGCACTCCACCATTAATCCGACCTACGGTAATGACCACTGGTGCTTTGGTGAGTTCCTCTTGGCGACTGACAATGGTCTGCAAACCTTGTATGATTTGACTACCAACCACGATGGGATCTATACCGCCCCAAGGCATGGAGCCATGTGTTTGTTTCCCTTTCACTTTGATCGTAAACCAATCGCTAGAAGCCATCACTGCACCGCTTTTATACGTGATTTTTCCTAGTTCAGATTGTGCCGCTATATGCAACCCAAAGATCACATCCACTTTTGGATTATCCATCACCCCCTCTTTAATCATCAGCGGTGCGCCACCTTCCTCGCCTTCGGGTGGACCCTCTTCGGCGGGCTGAAATATGAAAACAATGGTACCCTTTACTTGGGCTTTCATAGCGGTGAGTACCTCTGCTGTGCCCATTAGTATAGCAGCATGTGAATCATGGCCACAGGCGTGCATTACATCCACAGGTTGGCCATTGAATATAGATTTTTCCTTGGAAGCAAAGGGAATATTGGCGCGTTCTTGGACAGGCAGGGCATCAATATCTGCCCTAAGTGCAATCACTGGGCCTGATTTACCACCTTTCAAAATGGCGACGACACCAGTCTTAGCAACTTGGGTTCTAACCTCCAAACCCAACTTTCGTAGGTGTGCCTCTATGTATGCCGCTGTCTTGGTTTCGCGGTTACTCAGTTCTGGATATTGGTGCAAGTGCCTGCGCCATTCAATCACGCGGGGCAATATTTGCTCGCAGGCTTTGTCAATGTTGGCATCTGTTTGTGCCGTGAGGAGTTGCGCAAAAGCGCAAAAGAAAAGTACTAGGGTGTAGGTGTGTAGGTGTGTCATATTTAAAAATTAATAAAATATCTCCCAGAACGCCCCTTCAGAATCAACGGGTGCCTGACAAGCATAGTTATGGCACAAATATATGCGTATTTCGCCATTTTCCCCCGATGTTTTTCCGGCTAGTAAAGGAATAGCCTCATCTGAATCCACACTAGCGGCTATAACACAGTTATACAGACCTTTTGACTGAATACTCAAGGCCACAGCCATGGCATCAGATCCAACTATAGCGATTTCGGCCTCTGGGTGGTTTCTATAAAGCAAAGCACTCGCCCACCGCTCAAAAGAAAGGGGATATTTTTCAATACTATCCTGCATGTTTTGAAGCATTTGGTTGGCTTTTTCTGCCCATTCGGGCTTGTACAGGAGCGACGATAAGCGTTTGAGGTTGTGCACCATCGTGCTATTTCCCGAAGGGGTAGCATTGTCGTAAAGGTCTTTTTTTCTTAAAATAACATCTACTTGTCGGCTATCCGTATAGAAAAACAAACCCGTAGCCTCATCCGTAAAATACTGGATCACCAGTGCCGCATAGCCTTCGGCACGGCTCAGATAGGCCGGATCGAAGGTGCATTCGTAAAGATCAATCAGGGCAGCGATCAAAAAGGCATAGTCATCCAAAAAAGCCATATATTGCACCTGTTCTCCTTTGCGGGTATGCCACAATTGAAGGGCATGATGCCGCGCGATACCCTCCATATTGGCTACAGCCGCCTGCCGATATGATTCATGACCCAAGGCCGTAAATGCCCGGCAATAACCAGAGACCATGAGCGCGTTCCAGCCTGTGATGATTTTATCATCCAAACCGGGCCATATCCTCTGAGAACGTACATCCAAGAGTTTTTGCTTGCATACTTCCAGCGTAGCCAAAAGATTGGCTAATGAAATATCGTGCTGCCGAGCAAAGGTTTCCAATACTAAAGGCTGCCAAAGTATATTGGTTTCCTCCCAGTTTCCTTCGGTGGTCACGTCAAATACCTCGCAAAACAAAGGCGCATCATCGCCGAGTATAGCCTCTATTTCAGTTTTTTGCCAGACGTAAAATTTCCCTTCCACCCCTTCGCTGTCCGCATCGTAAGCGGCATAAAAACCGCCATCTTTGTGGGTCATTTCACGGGCTACAAAATCGAGGGTCTCTTCGATGGCCGTCTTAATCATGCGGTCGTCAGACCCTGTATAAATCAGGTAATCCGACATAACCGAGACCAAGAGTGCGTTGTCGTAGAGCATTTTTTCAAAATGCGGGATCAACCATTCGCGGTCGGTAGCATACCGAGCAAAACCGCCTCCGATTTGATCATAAATCCCCCCCCCGATCATCTTTTTCAAGGATAATTCGGCATGTTGCAAGGCTTCTGGCTGTTTATAGTAATGGAAATAGTCCAGCAAATAGCGGATAGCCATCGTGGATGGAAATTTGGGCGCACCACCAAATCCGCCTTCGGAAAGATCAAACTGGTCGCGCATCCGCTCAAAAATACCCTTCACATCACCCGATTTGAGTTCCGAATCCTGGCTCAATTTAATAAATACCTGATCATTCCGAACAATAGTATTGATTAGCCGATCCGCTTGTTCATAAGCGGTCTCGCGTTTGGTTTCCCAAATATTAGAAATCTGTTGTAACAATTGCAACCATGAAGGGCGATTGTAAGCAGGGCGGGGCGGAAAATAGGTGCCTGCATAAAAAGGTTTGCATTCGGGAGTGAGAAAACAATTCAGGGGCCAGCCCCCGCCGCCAGTAATGGCTTGGCAAGCCTCCATATAAATTGCATCTACATCGGGTCGCTCCTCCCGATCTACTTTGATACAAATAAATTGGGCATTCATAAAAGCAGCGATATCGTCATTTTCAAAGGACTCATGCTCCATGACATGGCACCAATGGCAAGTGCTGTAACCGATACTGACTAAAATAGGTTTTTGCTCGGCCTTGGCGCGTTCAAAGGCTTCGGGCTTCCAAGCATACCAATGCACTGGATTGTGCTGGTGCTGGAGTAGATATGGCGAAGTTTCGTACTGAAGTTGATTCATAATAGATACAAACAAAAAAACCGCAGCATCTGTTACGAATACTGCGGTTTTTTTTATAAGAACATTGCTGTTCTACCCCTTTGCTCTGGCTGCATCAACGACGGCTTTGAAAGCGTCTGGATGATTGAGTGCCAAATCGGCCAATGCTTTACGATTGAGGGTGATACCCTTTTGGTCGAGTGCATGGATGAAACGGCTGTAATTCAAACCCATTGAACGGGTAGCAGCGTTGATACGAGCAATCCACAAGCGACGGTAAGTACGCTTTTTGAACTTACGATCGCGGAAGGCGTACTGCCAACCTTTCTCGAGGGTGTTTTTTGCTACGGTATAAACTTTAGAACGTGCTCCAAAGTAGCCTCTTGCGGCTAACATAATTCTTTTCCGGCGCGCACGGCTGGCCGGGTTGTTGGTTGCTCTTGGCATGTGTCAAGAATTTTTTAGTACAATACCGAGATTTCTGTGAAGAAATACTTTGTCCGGTATCCTCGTTAAAAAAAATAGTTTAAAAAACCCTCCCATCGGAGGGCGCAGGACAAAAAAAATACGTTTTTGTCGGTAGTGATTCAGTAATTATACCACCAAAAGACGCTCGATACGAGCATGTTCAGTGACATCTACGATCACGCTACCGCGCAAATGACGCTTCTGTTTTTTTGTTTTGCTGCTGGCGATGTGGCGCATTCTCGCTCTGTTGCGCTTCACTTTCCCGGTTCCAGTAAGCGAAAAACGCTTCTTAGCACTGGAGTGGGTCTTCATCTTCGGCATATCACAAAGAATTAGTAGTTAAAAAATGGAGCGCAAAGGTAATACTATCAGACGAACCGCCAAGAAAAAATTACTTTTTCTTTTTCGGTGTCAAGATTACGTTCATACGCTTACCTTCCATACGTGGCAATTGCTCGGCAGTACCGAACTCTTCTAACTCTTTCAGGAAGCGCAACAAGAGAAGTTCACCACGGTCTTTGAAGACAATGGCACGACCCCTAAACTGTACATAAGCCTTTACTTTATTACCTTCTCCAAGGAAGTTTTTGGCATGGCGGACTTTGAATTCAAAGTCATGTTCACCGGTTTCAGGACCGAAGCGGATCTCCTTCATTTCTACTTTGACGGAGTTGGCCTTCAGTTCTTTTTCCTTCTTCTTTTTCTGGTATAAAAATTTGTTGTAATCTATGATACGCACGACTGGAGGGACGGCGTTCGGGTTGATTTCCACCAAATCAAGCACTGCTTCTTCTGCCCATTTCAGCAGTTTAGCTATTGGATATACGTCGGGTGTTACTGCTTGGCCAATGATCGTGCTAATCTCCTCTAGGTTATCGCCAATAAGACGACCTTCTGGGATACGGATTAACTCGTTCAGGCGATGTTCTGGTTGGGCTGGGCCGCGAGGGCCAAAAACGCGGGGAGGTCTTGGGCCTGTTCCTGGTGGTTTAGGTCCTGGAGGACGATAAGGCCCCGATTTGTTTGGAGAGGGGCGAGATGATTTAAATGCCAATTAAATGATGTTTTGTTAAGAAATCAGCACCGTATGCGGATGCTTTTTTGAAAGTGATGCAAAATTTTCACAAAAATAGGGTGTTTCTACGCAATATTTGTTTTTATAGGGGCTATTTTTTTAAAATAAATTTTATTTGGCATAATACATGACATTTTCAGGAATATCCGGACGATAATTTTACTTGTAAAACTCGCAAGGATGGTTACATTTGCTTTTCAATTTAAGCACGAAGTTATGATTCATACTCAATCGTTTGGAGCCATAAATGGCCAACCTGTGACGGCTTTTACTTTATCCAATGCCCAAGGCGTTTCGGCGGTCATCCTAGATTACGGGGCTATTCTTAGTTCTGTGATCGTACCTGATTGTGATGGGGTACTTGGTGATGTCGTCTTGGGCTATGAGGATATCAATGGATTTTTGCCCCACCCCAACTACCCTTACATGGGTGCCATTATTGGGCGGTATGGCAATCGGATTCGGGATGCGCAATTTACTTTGGATGGACAAACCTATACATTGGCCTCCAACTTGGGTAATCATCACTTGCATGGGGGCAACAAAGGCTTCGATCAAGCCATTTGGGAGGCCAGCATACCAGAGGCTACTACCAATAGACTGGTGTTGAAACACCATAGCCCTGATGGCAATGAAGGTTATCCCGGCCATTTGGAAGTAACGGTCACTTATACATTGGATGAAAACAATGCCTTACACATTGATTATGAAGCCACTACAGATAAGGCAACACCTGTCAACTTGACCAATCATGCGTATTTTAACTTATCTGCGGGAACATCTCCTGATATTCTAGCGCATGAACTATGGCTTTGTGCTACGCAATGTACCGAAGTGGATGAGGGCAATGTGCCTACTGGTAACTTGGTGAATATCGAAGGCACTGCCCTTGATTTTAATGTGGCAAAGCCCATTGGTCGCGATATCGGGGCGGTGTCTGGCGGTGGCTACGATCACAATTATGTATTGGTTCAAGACTGCGGGGTTGCACCAGTGCTCATGGCAAGGGTGCTTGATCCCTCGTCAGGTAGGAGCATGGAAATGTACACCACTGAACCAGCCGTGCAATTGTATTCAGGTATTTTTTTGAATGAACCCACTGCGGGGAAGCATGGAGCGAAGTATGGGCAGTATGCGGGTTTTTGTTTGGAAGCCCAGCATTATCCAGATTCACCGAACCAACCCAAGTTTCCAGATACTATATTGAGACCGGGTGCGGTGTATCGGCAGAAGACAGTGTATGTTTTTAGAGCCTATTAATTAGTTCGCACCAAAAGTTTTAATCGGAAAATGAGCCGGATGGGTCGTATAAGCCCCTTCGACAAGATCAGATTTTTCTTCTATTTCCGTAAATTGAATGGGATGTATTTGAATGGACACCGAATTGCCTTGTAAACGGTCTAGTTCTAATGCAATTTCGTCCAAGGCACCTGAAATATCGGGCAAAGGCCGATTGATGACCATACGGATAATTCCTTCTGGATCCACGATGACGGCCAGCCGCTCCAAACCTTGCTGAGGTCGGCGACCAGAAGCCAAACCATACATGCGAGCAATCTTAAAATCAAGGTCTTCAATCACGGGTGCTTTCATGTAAATACCGATAAACCGCCTTGCTTTTTCAGACCAATCATTGGCCGAAGGCATGGCTTCATTACTCAGGGCAAGCACCTTGGTGTTGCGGGTACTGAGCCACCGTTCTTTCATGCCCAAATAAGTTGAAAACATAGCCCAACAAGTAGTAAAGTTGGCCGGGTGCGCAAAGAATACACACCAGTGTCCATCGCTGTACTCTGGAAAACGCACCAATCCTTTTTCGGTCATGATTTCAAAAAAAGGTGCTTTGTCTCCTATGTCCGGTAATTTTATATCCTCGGGTGACATGATAGTATTTATAAAGAAAGACGTATTATATTGTAAAAACGTTGGTTTTCATCATTGCATATATTCCCAAGCGGTTTGATAGGCTCCATGCTCTGCACAGTAGTCTAAAAACTGCTTGTAAAACGGGTTATTCCCAATGGTGGCCGAATCACCAATCACAACCAACAGTTTTCTCGCTCGGGTCATGGCCACATTCATGCGGCGATAGTCGGACAAAAAACCAATGTCGTGTCGTGTATTAGAACGCACCAAACTAATATAAATTACATCGCGTTCTTGCCCTTGAAACCCATCAATGGTATTGAGGGTGATGGGCATGGTGCTTTCTGCAAATGCTTGATCGGCTCTTTGATTTGGAGATTTTAACGCGAATTCGGGTTGAAAAAGTTCCTCTAAATAATTGACTTGTTCCCGATAGGGCGATAATATTCCGATGGTTGGTGTGTCGCTGTCGGAAGTGACATCTTTGAACGACGCTTGGAGTTTTAGTAAATGCTCCCGAACCAACAATGCTTCATCGGGGTTGTACTTGCTCAAATAACGCGAATTCTCTTTGCCCTTGGCTCGGTTTACTTTTTCCTCAAAGCCTGTACCAGCGGTATCAATAAAAACGACGGGTTCAAAAAAGGTCAAAACCTCTCCAGATATATCCAATGACAACAATCGGCGTTCGCTGGCACTTTCGTGCGCTTTCAAGGCTCCGTTGTAAAAATATTGGTTTGAAAAATTCATGATTGCACGATGCATTCGGTACTGGGTATCCAAGAGGTGTACTTGGTCGGGTAGTAGGAGCAAGCAGCGTTCCATCATGGTGACCGATAGCCCTTTTCGGGCGGCATCAATACTTTTTACGGTTGGTGGTAACTGAAATGGATCGCCAGCCAATACCACTCGACTGCACTTGGTGATGGGTATCCAAGTAGCGGGTTCTAAGGCTTGTGCAGCCTCATCAATGACGCAAGTGCGAAATTTATACGGCTCTAGTGAAGGGTGGGCGGCTCCGACCAAGGTACAAATAATGGCTTGTGCATTGGTGAATATTTCGTCGGTCACTCGGTTTTCCAGTAGTTTGGCCCAAGATTCCAATTCGCGGGCTTGGGTTTTCAAGTGTTCGCGTTCGCGGCGGTCTTCAAAATTAAAACTCCGTTTGTATCGGCGCGATTGGCGGCGACATTCAGCGGCTTCTATTTTTACTTTTTTGATATTTTTACTTTCAGGATGCCGTGCCAAAATAGAATCCAAAGTATGTGACAATACTTGTTCGTCTATTCGACTGACATTACCGATCCTGACGACTTCCAATCCTGCTTCGGCCAATCGTTCGGTGAGCAGATCGGCGGCAGTATTGCTGGGTGCGCACACCAATATGGAGCGTTCGGTCTTGGTCAATTGCTTGATGGCAGCCACCAAGGTAGTTGTTTTGCCTGTGCCGGGCGGGCCATGTATGATGGTCACATCTGGATTGGCTTGTATGGCTGCCACGGCCACTTGTTGGCTGTGGTTGAGTTCGCCCAAGGCTTCTATATGACCCATCGGTATATAATGGGGTTTTCGGTGACCCATTAAAACATCTCTAAGTTCGGCTAATCTATTGCCTTTGGCTTGGATGACTTTTTGGAGAGCCGATTCCATTTCGCGGTAACTGCGGTCGTCAAACAATTGATCTACGCCAAGTTGCCCCATGTTGATCCAATCAGGAACATCGCGGGCATTGAGGATGATTTTCATGCGGTTACGCTCCACATAATTGATAACACCTTGTTTTTCAGGCTGATCCACATGTTCCACGGTGGTATAAAAATTGATGGTCTGCCCAGCGCGGAGTTGGTGGGGTTCTTGCAATTGGGTGGTACGTTCTACGATAACGAAGGCTTTTTCGCCAAGGGAAAAACCCGTCTGGAGCACCCGCAACGGATACCAAGTGTAACCTTGGGCTACCCGATCGTGCAGGGGGCGTTCGCGGACACTGCGTATATATTCTTTAAGGTCTTCATCCCGCTCTATACGCAAAAGATCGAGCATGGTAGCCAACTCATCTTTTTTCATAGATGGATCTTGGTAGCAAAGCCATGAACCAGCCCATGAGTACCCATCGGCGGGTGACATAAGCGACGCGTTTGCGAGCGGCAATGGCTGCCACGATTTGGGCTGCTGCTTTTTCCGGTGTGGATACCCAAAACATGACTGGATTTTGTTTGGTCATGGGTGTATCTACGAATCCAGGTCTGATTTCGGTGATGGAAACAGGAATTTTTTCTGCTACTGATTTTTGGCGCATCCCTTCCAGATAACTGGCCATAAAAGCCTTGGAGGCATTGTAAGCCGGGGCGTGGCGTGAACCTCGAACAGCAGCCACCGAGGAGATGCCCGCAATCTGGCCTCCACCTTTGGCTTTGAAATAATTATAAGCCCAAGTGGCCACTTCGGCAAATCCAGTCACATTGACGGCAATGGTGTTGCGCTCGGGCTCCCATTTGAGACCTTTGTTGTAGATGCCTACCCCAGAGTTGTAAATAATAAGGTCAACAGAACCCATTTCGGCTATTAGACTTTCAAGGATAGCGATATTGTCTGATGCTGTAACATCGTGTTTTCGGATAAAAATTTGACCTGAACCCGTTTTTTGGAGGTCTTCTAATGCTTCGAGCCTTCGGCCTGTCGCGCCTACTTTCCAGCCTTGTTGTGCATATTTTTGAGCCAATGCCCAGCCGATGCCTGATGTGGCACCTATAATGATGACGTTTTTCATACCTTATTTTGGACAAAGGTAATAGAGTTTATGAACATCAGACTCATTTCTGACCAAGGAGCGGTGAAATAATAACTGTTCTTTTTAGGTAGATTGATTTTTGCCCAAACAACTATCTTTTTGCGCGAATAGTGTACTATTTAAGCCAAAAGATGGGCAGTTTGGGTGAAAAGCAATCAGTTAAAAAGGATAAGTTGTTTTTTCACCGCTCCCAAGTGACCTTGTGCGCATAAACGCTAATAAAAAAAACAAAGGGCGCATCTACTCGACGCGCCCTTTGTAACAAACATAAACCAACTAAAAAAAACCTGCTTTCTTTGTATGAAGTACGATCCCGATTTTCATCGTATCGAATTGTTAGAAACAAATCCGATATAAGAACGAACCGCTTTTTTGAAACGCTGCTTGTTGGTTGTGCTTTTTATAAAATATTTTTAGTTGACAAGCAATTGCTCTGTGTACATTTTATCGCCTTGCTGCACTTGTATGACGATGGTGCCTTTGGCGTACTCGCGGAGGTCAAATTGTTGGGCATAACTACCACCAAAAGCATTGAGTTCTTCGCGGAATAATTGACGGCCACCGAGGTCATAAAGTGCTACTACGGTGGATGTTTCTTGACCTTTGAATTCGACCGTTACTTGCCCTTGCGATGGGTTGGGGAACGCTCGGAAGTTGACCAATTTCAATTGGCGGCTTTGTGGCAACAATGTGGAGTCGGGTACGGTATTAACTTTGGGGACATCGCCACCTTCACCAGCCTTATGAATGGTGATGACCTGACGTTCTTTCATGCTTTTTGCCTCGTTTCCTCCCCAATTCCATACATAGAATTCGCGTGGCTTGGCATCATCAAGTATTTGTACCCGGCTGGTATTGTTGCGACAGGCTTTCAAGGTTGCTTCTACATTTTGAAGGCCATCGGCACGCATGTATGCCACTTTTACTTTGTCTCCAGCCTTATATTTGGCTATTTCAGTCCAAAGTTCGTCGTGGTTTTCTACTTTTGATCCATTTACGGATACAATGACATCACCTACTTTCATAGATTCGTCGCGGGCTGCCGATTCGGTGGTGAAGTCGGTGATGCGGGCACCTGAATCATCATTGCTCATGGTAGTACCAGAAGTATAAACGCCAAGGCAGGCTTCTTTTTCATTAGCAGTGATATTGCAATTATTGTTGCCATTCCAAACGTTGTTGCCATTGTTCCAGTTGAAATTGGTGCCATTGTCCCAATTGAAATTATTCCAATTACCGTTGTTTGAATATTTCTCCTCGCCTAAAGTTGCCTCTACTACTTTTTGCTTTCCATCGCGCTCGAAGGTTACTTTCACCTTGTCATCCACGTTGGCATAAGCCATGAAATCGCTGATGTCTTCAAAATCAGAAATGGGAGTATCTTCTAAACGAACAATGACATCACCATCTTCCAATCCTGCTTTTTCAGCGGCCGAACCATTGGTAATGCTCACCGCCACGCCTAGATTTTCATCATTATCGTCTTCATCGGATACGCCTAGGAATGATTTTTTTGTTTTGGTATCGCATTTTACCTCACTGCGCTTGGTTAAAGTGGCGGTTGTGTTCATGGTTTTGCCATTGCGTTGGTATTCTATCTTTACGGCATCTCCTGGCTTAGAGCGGTTGACAAATTTTGAAAGGTCGCTCCAGCGATTGGTTTCCACGTCATTGAGTTTGAGTATCATGTCATTGTGGCGAAGGCCCGATTTTTCGGCACCAGAACCGCGCACCACTTGTACGACCAACCCTTTTTCATTGGCATCTTCATCAGAATCTTCTTCCACGCCAAGAAAGGTTTGGGTATTATCGCAGTTAGGATAGGAGTTATTAGACGACCTAGCAATGCTATAGTTGTCATCATCATTCGTGTCCTCTGTGCGTATATCCAATTGGACATTGTCGCTTTTGTTTTCTTTGATATATTTATCAGAATCAAAATTTTCGGCGGCTTTACCTTTTTTTACAATGATTTCAGTAATTTCAGTGCCATCTGAATCCGTCTTTCGCTTGGTAATGGTAATTTTTTTGGTGGAATTGTCGCTGTTTTGACCAAACACTTGGTCGGGGCAACAGAGAGACAGCACAAGGGCTGCGATCATAAGTGCGTTAATAGATTTTTTCATAACAAATAAAGAATAGATTTTTCATAAAAAGAGCAGTTACGCAAAGACATTACCTTTGAATCAGGGTTGCACGAAGGTAAATGTTTTTTTAATTTGATATTTGGACAGGCGTATCTTCCACAAAGTACATCGCAATTTCTCCCTTGTTTTTGGCGGATAATTTTCCTCTGAAGGTGCAGTTGTAGCGATGTTTGACCCTAAGATAGGTCGTTTCTGAAATATTGATTTTTCCTGCTTCGCTACCTTGCTCTAGCCGAGCGGCAGTATTGACGGTGTCGCCCCAAATATCGTAGGCAAATTTATGACTACCCACCACTCCCGCCACCACGGGGCCTGTATGGATTCCAATCCTCATTTCAAAAACGGGTTTGTTTTCGAGGGCTTTTTGTTCCATCAATGCAGTGAGTTGGGTTTGCATCTCTATGGCAGCAGCCACCATATCTTCTGGGTGGGTATCGGTGGGTTCGGGCAATCCACCAGCGCACATATACGAATCGCCAATGGTTTTGATTTTCTCTAACTTAAACTTTTCTACAATGGCATCAAACATTCGAAAGCATTCGTCGAGTTCGCCAATGAGGTCTTCGGGTGGCACTGATTCTGCTATTTTGGTAAAGCCTTGAAAATCGGTAAACATGACCGTCACTGATTCATGCCTGACGGGCTGAACGCTCTTGTGGAGCATGAGTTCTTGTGCGGCTTTTTCAGGCAAAATATTGCGGAGCAAAATATCTGCGCGCTCGCGCTCGCGCTCAATAGTGCGATTTTTGGCTGCTAATTGTTTGTTGATACGTGCCCTTAGTCGGCCACGGTTATAGAGCATGGCTGCTAAGATGGCTAACAAGAGTCCACCTCCCAAGAGGGCATTTTTGGTGACTTTGTTGCTGGCAATTTGGGCATCGCGCAGTTCAAGTTCGTGTTTTTGCTTTTCAATTTCTTTTTTGCGGCGGTCGTCTGTAAATCGGGCTTCTTTGCGCTCAAAATCTTTGGATCGGGCTTCGTCCAGACGGCGGTAACGCAGTTCGTCGTATTTTACACGGTAATCATACGCTAAGGTGAAGTCGCCAAGGGCGGCGTAGATTTTTGAAAAGTCTTTGTATGCTTTTTGCTCAAACTTTTGATCATTGATAGCTACGGCGATGTTTTTATACCGCTCTGTGTAGTCAAGTGCTTCCACAAAGTTATTTCGTCCAAAAGAGACATCACCTATACTATTATATACCTCCATGAGGCCGGGCTGATCTTCTAGTCTTTGGCGAATTTCTAAGCAGCGACGCAGGTAAGACATTGCTTGCTCAAACTGATCCAAGTGCTTGTAGGCTACGCCCAAATTATTATAGATGGTAGCCAATCCGGGCTGATCGTCAATGGATTTATAAATATCGAGGGCGCGTAGGTATAGTTTGACAGACTGTCGGCTGGAGTCTTTAATCGCCATTTCATCCAAGACGTTGCCGAGGTCGCTCAGTGCTTCTGCTATGCCATGAGGTTCACCGATCCGTTCGCGCAGTTGTAAGGCTTCAGTGTACCAAGCGTGGGCCTCTGGTTTCATTTCCAGTTCAAAACGAATATGGCCGAGTAGAGGGTAGGTTTTTGCGATGGCAATCGTGTCGCGGCGGGCTTCAAAAATAATACGGGCGATGTTGACCTGTTCGTAAGCCTCTGGATAAGATCCCATTTCCTCATATACACCGCCCATGTTGAGGTGGAGCCTTGCTATTCTATTGGTATCTTTCAATTCTTCGGCCAACCGAAGGCCTTCTTTGAGTGCCACCAAGGAACTATCAAAGGCTCCAGCCTGCTCATAAGCCGTGCCAAGGTTGTTGTATTGGGATGCAATGGCCGCCCGGTCATTGATTGATTTGCGTAGCGTAAGGGCTTTTTGATAATGGGCAATGGCCTGCGGTATATTGCCTTTTATTTCTTCTACAACCCCCAGCCCGTTCCAAGCACTCGCCTCCCCCGGAAGAAAATGTAATTTTTGAGCAAGGTGTATGGCTTCTAGTAGTTTTTGTGCGGCTTCATTGGTCTTGGTTTCATTGATTTCCCAAGCGTAATTGGTGAGTAGCGACACCCGATGGGTATCAGGTCGCGCTTTTGCCAATAGGGTAGCCAGTGAATCGGCCATACTGTATTGAGCATGGGCGTACGCTGTGACCAAGAGTAGAAGGCAGCAGGAGATATGCTTGATATGTGAGAAGTTGATCGTCAAAGCAAGCCAAAGGTATGACCATTTGTGGACTTAGATACCATAATTTTCACAAAAAGTACGAGGCTATCAGGTTTGATTTGGTATTACGCCCGCTCTGTTATACATTTGTCCCGAAAATTGATTTTATCTAATCACCGAATCAAACAGCCACACATGCAATTTGTTACAGAAGCAGTCATAGATCAGGTCATTGAGGAACTAGAAAACCTCAGTGAAACACAATACGAACAACGCATGGAGGTGTTCGCAGAAGCCCAACCGGTTATTTTCACATGGTTGTTCAGCGAGCAATTTGATCTGTTGAATGAAGATGAAAAAGGTTACCTTCAATATCTAGCGTTGATCGCTTGGTCATCCATCGAGAAGGCCAACGGCCCCTTAGAAACAGCCTCCGAAGATCAAATTGGAGAGGCCGAAGAGCGCAACTATGAAATGATTGAATTGGCGACTGCCAATAATTTCAGGGGAAGATTGGATGTTTTCTTCGATAATACTACCCAAGAAGACTTATTGGCCTTTGCGGAAGAAGCCGTTTTAGAGGAAGAAGATGAGCCGGAATCTTTGGTTAGCAAAGAAGGTCGCGAGCCCATATTCATTGCTCTTAAAACGATGATTGATGTGTTGACTGCGTAATAAAAATCTACTCAGTTTTTCACGACCCGCGCCGAGTATTGATTGCCTTCGGCACTGATCCTGACTATATATATGCCCGCTGGGGCAGCCGATATATTCAAATCCGCATGAGGTCGTTCAAAAGTCATTAGAAGCCGACCCAAGTAATCATATATTTCTATCCGATCTGCCTCCACACCATCTAGTTGTAAGAATCCAGTGGTTGGGTTGGGGTATAGGTGAATGTTGGTGATTTCGTAGGAGAAAGTACTAACTGGGCAGGGCGTGATTTCTGTTGGGATTGTATCGTCGGCAACTGGCCCATTCATTCCATTGCCCAATTGCCCATCGTAATTTCGTCCCCAAGCCCAAAGGATGCCATCAGTTTTTAATCCCATAGTATGAAAACTACCAGCAGCCACGCTTTCCCAATCGGTTGCAGAATCTATTTGAATGGGGATTTTTTTGGTATTACCCATTCCATCTCCCAATTGACCATAGAAATTCAATCCCCAAGCCCAGAGCGTCTGATCAGTTTTTATTGCAAGGGTGTGAAACGCACCAGCGGTCACGCTTTTCCAGTTGGTGGTTGTGCCTATTTGAACGGGGCTTTTCTTATTGATATTCGTTCCATCGCCCAATTGCCCGTAGTTATTCTGCCCCCAAGCCCAGAGGGTTTTGTCAGTTTTTATCGCAAGGGTATTAGTACTTCCAGCCGTTACGCTTTGCCAGTTATTGGCCGAGCCTATTTGAACGGGGCTATTTTTATGGGCATTGATTCCATCTCCTAATTGCCCATAGTAATTATTTCCCCAAGCCCAGAGGGTACCATCAATTTTGATCGCAATGGTATGGATATCTCCAGCGGACACGGTTTGCCAGTTGTTATCTGTGCCTATTTGAACGGGACTGTTTTTGTTGTCAATCGTTCCATCGCCTAATTGGCCTACGTTATTCAATCCCCAACCCCATAGAGTGCCGTTTGTTTTTATTGCAACGGTATGACCACTGCCAGCACTTACGCTTTGCCAGTTGGTGGCCGAGCCTATTTTAATGGGGCTATTTTTGTCGACATCCGTTCCATCGCCTAATTGTCCAGACCGATTATGTCCCCAAGCCCAGAGTGTACCGTTTGTTTTTATTGCAAGGGTATGATTTCCTACAGCACTTACACTTTGCCAATTGTTGGCCGAACCGATTTGAACGGGGCTATTTTTGTTGGTATTTGTTCCATCTCCCAGTTGTCCAGAGGAATTATCTCCCCACGCCCAGAGGGTGCCGTCAGTTTTTATTGCAAGGGTATAGTCATAGCTACAAGTCACGCTTTCCCAGCATTGAGCCTGTACGCTCGTGGCGAAGAGTGCAGTGAATAAGAGAAATATGCTAATTTTTTTCATGACAATGATTGTTTTAAAGTGATTGATAACGCGAGTAGCGACCATTGAGTGGCTGCTACTCGCTTTTTTGGATTGAAAAAGGCGATCGTTATGTTTTAGAAATGGTGAAGTTATAACCGTTTCTATCCCAACAGTTGAGTAGCATGATCCGCAGTATCCACTTTCTCAACAATGCGCTCTATTTTGCCAGCCTCGTCTATAATAAAGGTGGTGCGATGGATGCCATTGTAGGTTTTTCCCATAAATTTTTTCTGTCCCCATACCCCATAAGCCTCTGACATGGCGTGGGTTTCATCGGCTAATAGGCTGAATGGTAGATCGTATTTTTCTCTGAACTTGACGTGTTTTTTTACGCTATCGGGACTTACGCCCAGTACTGCATAGCCTTTGTTTAAAAAACTATGGTGGTTGTCGCGGAGGCTACATGCCTGCGCTGTACAGCCGGGGGTATCGTCTTTTGGATAAAAATAGATGACTAATTTTTGGCCTTTGTAGTCGGAAAGGTTGATGGTTTGGCCGGCTTCGTTGGGAAGTGAAAAATCGGGTGCTTGATCACCAACTTTTAGATGGAACATGTGATGTAGTTATTAGTTCTTATGAATGATAAAATGAATATTGAATACAAAACGGCAATTTGTGGCAAATGTTTAGGGTGATGGCTAATATCCATTCTAGTTCTTGCAAGGCCAAACATAATCGGACAATGGATAGTCTTTGCCTTGGAAAGAAAAATGCCACCACTCAGTGCGAATGCCTTTGAAGCCAACAGCGGCCAAGGTTTCGGTGAGTAATTTACGGTTTTCTAAAATTTGTGTCGAGTGCTTCAAATAATCGGTGTGTGCTTCTACTCCAAAGAAATCGTACTCCGTACCCATGTCTAACTCTTTGCCTTTATCATCTATAATGGTTAGATCCACTGCTGCTCCTCGCGAGTGCATGGAGCCTTTATGGGGAGGGGTTACGTAGTTGGGATCGGGTACTTTATCCCAAAGCCGCTGCTGATAGGGTCTTGGGCGATAACAATCAAACATCTTGAGTCCTAGTCCTTTCTTTTGTAATATTTTATGCGCTTTGACTAGGGCTTCCGCTGGCTCGGGGCGCAAAAAACAGCGGGGACAATCGTATATTTTAACTTTTGTAAAATTGTTGGCGGTGGCATAACGAATATCCAATCGGATGCTTTTATCTAGTTGGTTTACCTCTGTAAATCCATTAGAGGTGGGTGTGCCATCGGCAGGATTCACCTTTTTCAAGGTTTGTACCTTTTGTAATAACTCACGTGTGGCATCGGAGGGCGTTCCTGATTTAGGCGTTTCTAATTTCCTAGGAGCGGTAGAAGGCTTAGAAGATTCGATCTTTTCTACTTCAACGCTCGACTTTTCTTTAATCAACACGTCTTTTGTCGCCGCATCCTCTACAAGTGCTTCGGTGGGTTGCTCTTCGGGCAAGGTGGGCGATGATTCCGTCTGCGGCACTTGGGTTGGGGGCGGTGCTTGGGTTGGTTTTGTCTCGGAGTTGCAGGATGTCCAAAATAGGAGGCCAATAAGGGTGATCGTTGCACAAGTATGTTTCATAAATCAGGAGGTGTGTCTAAAATTTTGGACAAATTTACGGTATATTTGGGCTTAAGTACTTGAATCAAACTATTTTAAATCGTATTTTATTATTTGCTTACTACCCAGTCATAAAAAAAATTAATTATTTTTTCACATTTACTTGTTATTGTGTTATTGACACTAAGTGCATTCTATTATATCTATATAGGTGAATAAATGTTCACTTAAAATGGAAAAGGTTGATAATACAAAATATAATTCTGAATAAAAGTTAAAAAAGTGCTATATTCCTACCTTTTATTTGCAAATGAACTGTAAATTATTGCAAATGTATTTTTCAGGCATGTTACTTTAGCAAAATTTCGCGTTTATACTTCAACAACGCAAACGAGCGATGTTTTTAAAAAAATTAGGAAGATTGTTTTCATTTGGTTTTTTGGGGTTTTAGCCGTCTGTTCGCAATGAACAGGCGGCTTTTCAAAGACCTCAAATCAAATTAGAAAACTTTAAGATAAAGGAAGATTGTTTTCATTTGGTTTTGGTTCAAGCCGC
>JANMMZ010000025.1:0-32710 GCA_031373665.1 Saprospiraceae bacterium
GGTACAAATTGATGCACATCTTTTGACCCTATATTCCCTCTTTTTTGACTTAAATAGCTGTGCTATTCGCGCCAAAAAACAGGAAATCTAAGGCCAAAACCTGAAGCCTGAATCTGTACCTTTATTCCAGAGCCGTTCCTAAGGATGAATTTGTCTTTGAAAAACTATCTTACTTAACACCTCCGCTATGACAAGAATTGCATTTAAAATGAAACTTCACCCCGGACAACGGTTAGAATACCAAAGGAGGCACGATACATTGTGGCCCGAATTGGAAGTACTGCTAAAAGAAACGGGTATTTCTGAGTATTCAATCTTTTTAGATCCCGAAACCAATGCTTTGTTCGGGGTATTGATTGCCCAAGATCCTTTGTTGCTAAATGACCTGCCTCAACATCCGGTGATGCAGCGGTGGTGGGCTCACATGGCGGACATTATGGAAACCAATCCAGATCATTCGCCCGTGAGTGTGCCTTTAGAAGAAGTATTTTACATGAAATAACAAGACGATATGCCATTAGATAAACATCATATTGAGGCTCATAATGAGGCTCGATATACCAAACATGCCAAGCGATTGGCCTTGCTCAGTTCTGAAATCAGTGGGGAACAAGATATTATTCAAAAATTAATAGATTTTCAAATTGCAATACCCTCTTGGGCGCTCGGTACAGGTGGTACTCGATTCGGTCGCTTCACCGGCGGGGGAGAACCGCGCAACCTCGAAGAAAAAATATCTGACGTAGGCCTATTACATCGCCTCAATAAGTCAAGCGGGGCTATTTCTTTACATATTCCTTGGGATATTCCTCAAGATGCGGCGGCGACGCGCGCCTTGGCGGCTCAGCATGGATTAAAGTTTGATGCGGTGAATTCCAATACCTTTCAAGATCAACCCAACCAAGCCTTGAGTTACAAGTTTGGTTCTTTGCAGCACATCAACCCAGCAGTGCGCCAACAGGCTATAGACCATAATATAGAGGTTATCAAGCATGGGATGGCATTGGGGGCAGAAAGTATTACAGTATGGCTGGCTGATGGGTCTTGTTTTCCGGGACAGTTGAACTTTCGGAAGGCGTTTGAAAATACCTTGGACAGCCTAAAGCAGGTCTATGCAGCCTTGCCTGCGCATTGGAAAATGTTTATAGAATACAAGGCTTATGAGCCTAATTTTTATAGCATGACCGTCGGTGATTGGGGGCAATCATTGTTATATGCACAAAAATTGGGCAATCAAGCCTATACCCTAGTGGATCTCGGTCATCACTTGCCCAACGCCAATATTGAGCAAATCGTTTCTTTACTGCTCATGGAGGGGAAACTGGGCGGATTTCATTTCAATGATAGCAAATATGGCGACGACGACCTCACCGTAGGCAGCATCAACCCGTATCAATTATTTCTAATATTTAATGAATTGGTAGCCGGTATGGATGCCAAAGGCATAGACCACGCAACTGGATTAGGCTGGATGATAGATGCTTCTCACAATGTAAAAGACCCCTTAGAAGATTTGTTACAATCGGTGGAGGCTATTAAAATAGCCTACGCCCAAGCACTGTTGATAGATAGAAAGGGATTAGAATCGGCACAAAACGACCATGATGTAGTATTGGCTCAAGAGATTTTACAGACTGCTTATCGCACCGATGTACGACCTTTGGTATCAGAGGCACAGTGGCGGGCAGGGGCAGCCCTCGAACCATTGGCCTTGTTTAGAGTACTTCAGATTAGAGATCAACTTTCCAAAGAACGGGGTACTAAAACGGTGGCTACAGGGCTTTAAATCTTACTATTCACAAGATCCAAAATACTACGCTCTTCGGCATCAGCAGTAGCGATCATGGCTGCACCTTCGGCCAAAACCTGATCGGCATACCCACGATCAGACAGGCCGCTTGCATTGATTTTGACGTTTAGAAATGCCCCATGCACAGCAGCGCGGGCGCACAAAGCACCTACCCCCGCATCTGTTACGGAGTTCGGATTGCCTATGTCGGCCATTTGCCGGATCAAATCAAAAGACTGTATCGAAAGTTGCATGACTTTAAAAGGAACCGCAATGGCTAATTTGGTAGCCGCTTGAATGGCAGTCTTACGGGCTGTTTTCTCCTCTTGTGTGGTATTAGGCAGCCCAAAGGCTGCCATGATAGCATTGAAGGCATTGGTGTCTTCATCCACAGCAATGAGCAAAGCATTTTTGATTTTTTGTCCTTGTTCGGCGGCATCACTGAATGTTTCCCACCGATCATCCCACCCGCGCTTGTGCGCGCTCAGGTTGGCCACCATCGTAGCGAGCGATACGCCCAATGCTCCAACGTAAGCACTAATAGAGCCACCACCTGGAGCGGGGCTTTCAGAGGCCGTTTCGTCAGCAAAATCACTTAAATTTTTATGGATCAGCAACTTAGTATGACTATTAGAAGCCGAAATATTGTATTCTATGATCTTTCGGTGAGGCTCAAAAGGAGTAAGTTCATCCAGTCCCATTGATTTCACCGCGATTTTGATCAACTCTGCTTCACTGACCCCTGTGCTGCGCGCTTGGTTTCGCAGAAAATAACGACCTGCATCCAGTATGACCTTTAGAGGTACAAGACCCACTAATTCAGAGCCCGAAACCCTCATGCCCCTACGGTCGGCACTGTGGCGACAGGCTTCAAAAGCAGCATGAAGGGGGGTCTCACTAATATCGGTGATATTCATCGAAATCTGGGCAATACCATACTCCTCTATATACCAGCCTATGGCTTTTACGCCTTTTAAAAGCCCCGGCTCGCGCATGGGTTCTCCTTGGGCATCTTTCAATGGCTTGCCTGTGGAGGGATCATTGAGTACACGTCCTTTTTCACGTACATCGAAGGCAACGGAGTTGGCCCGACGCACTGAAGTAGTATTTAGATTGACATTATAAGCGATCAAGAAATCCCTGGCTCCGATCACGGTAGCACCGCGCTTTGCATCAAACTGGGCAGGGCCGAAATCAGGCTTCCACTCTGGTAGTTTTATTTTTTCAGCAAAACCTTCATACTCACCAGCCCTGATCACGGCAAGGTTTTTTCGCGCAGGGGTAGTAGCAGCGGCTTCATACAAATAAATGGGTAGGTTAAGATCTGCCCCCACCCGCGCGCCTAATTTTCGCGCCCATTCTGCGGTCTCTTCCATCGAAATATTAGCAATGGGAATCAATGGGCAGACATCCGTAGCACCCATGCGCGGGTGCTCGCCAGTGTGCTTACTCATATCAATCAATTCGCCTGCTTTTTTTATGGCCAGAAAAGCCGCCTCTGTGGCCGCTTCTGGCGATCCAACAAATGTGACTACGGTACGGTTGGTGGCTTTGCCCGGATCTACATCCAAGAGTTTGACCCCTTCTACGGCTTCAATGACATCCGTAATTTGTTTGATGATGGAGAGGTCGCGCCCTTCTGAAAAATTGGGAACGCATTCTATTAATTTATTCATATTCAGTAAACAGTATTCGTGTAGGCGTAACTTAGGTAATCTTAGTTTCTCAATGCTTTTAAAAAAAATCGCAGCATACGCTACGAAGGGAAAATCAGTTAATTGTTTACTGCTAACTGTTCACTGCTAACTGTAAAAACAAATCCGGTTTCAAGTATATGGTCAGCAGAAACACGATTGCTATTAAGCACTACCGCCGCCATTTCGCCAAACATCAATCTGATAATGATGGTTGGTGCTGGCACTATGAATACGAATTTACCTCTAGACTTGGCTATTTTTTTGACTAAATTAATATTGCGTTCGGGTTGAGGATTCACTGCATTGTAAACACCGTGGATAGTTGGCTGATCGGCGGCCCATATAAACATATTGCAAAGGTCGTCAATCCCTATCCAAGAGTACCAAGCCTGTCCCCATCCAAAATACGCGCCTATTCCAAATCGCATGGGCTTAATAAACTCCGCCATTGCCCCGCCTTCAGGACTCATCACTACCCCAATGCGCAAAATGACTGTGCGGATACCCAAGGTAGCCATTTCGTAAGCAGAATCCTCCCATTGGGTACAACAATCCACCATAAAACTGTGATCTTTAGGGCTATCTGACTCATACATCCAAGGTTCTCCCGAATTGCCATAATAACCGATGGCAGAAGCAGAAACAAAGGCTTTTGGGTGTATCTCAGTGCGTTTTAAAGCATTGAACAGGGTTTGGTTGCTTTTGACGCGGCTTTCAATGAGTTCACGTTTTCGGGATGCTGTCCAGCGTTTGTCGGCTATACCGGCACCCGCCAAATTGATCAATATATCTATCCCCTCCAAGGCAGTATCGTCTATCTTATCTTGTTGAGGATCCCATGCAAATTCGTGAGGTTTGGTCGCATTACGGGTCAATACCCGTACGGTATCACCCCTTTGTTCGAGCATTTGAACCAGCCGTCGTCCGACCAATCCACTTCCGCCAGCAATCAGAACTATCATAGCCCCCTCCGTTTTATTTCTTTCAGGATGAGTGCATACTCGCGGCCTGCATCACCTGTGACCGAAGTGTTCTCTTGAGCCCTGCGGATCAAGTAGGGCACTACATCAATTACCTGACCATAAGGAAGGTATTTGGCTACCCTAAAGCCTGCTTTGGCTAAGTTGAAAGTGATGTTGTCGCTCATACCAAACAGTTGACTGAACATGGTGTGTGGGTGATCGCGGGGGATGTTTCGTTTTTCCATGAGTTCGGCCATGAGTAGGTTGCTCTCCGCATTGTGGCTGGCATTGCAAACGGCCATGGTTTCGAGATTGTCAATACAAAAGCGCAGGGCAGTATTGTATTGATCGTCAGTCGTATGTTTATCGGGATTGATCAATGTGGCGTAGCCCAAATCAGTAGCCCGTTTTCTTTCTTTTTCCATATAGGCACCGCGAACGAGTTTGGCTCCTAATTTGAAACCTGCCTCCTGAGCCCGGTCATAACTTTCAGTCAAAAAAGAAAGGCGATCATGCCTATATAGTTGGAAGGTATTATAGACGACTACGTGGCCTTGGTTGTATCGTTTCATCATGAGCCAGACCAAATGGTCAATGGTATCTTGAATCCAAGATTCTTCGGCATCAATAAAAACGGATACTTTTTTACTGGCAGCATGATAACAGATAGCATCCAAACGCTTGAGTACATTTCGGTATTCACTCAGTTCGTCGCGGGTAAGGGTCTGCTTGTTCTGGATGATCTCCAGCAATTCAAACCGTGCAAGTCCTGTTATTTTAGTACTGATAACTGGAATTGTTTTGGCTCTATAAGCAAAATCAATCGCTCGGAGATTTTCGTTCATGGTATGATTGAAGTCCAATTCTGACGATTTAGCCTCCGCGCCATAATCCAAAATAGTGAGGGTATTATAATTGCCTAAATGTTCTACATTAAGAGAACTATCCAGCAGGGTCATACCGCCCACAAATTGTTCAAATATTGTATTTTTAACGGCTGTTTCTGCAAAAGGTAGCCGATTTTCAACGGCCCATAGCCCCAATATTGAGCCATATTTTACGAGAAATGGTTTGTTCATCATACTGAACAACCAGGCTGTTTTTTTGAGTTCCTTATTGCTTAAATGTGCAAAAGCAATCTCTGTATTTGTAAAATCTACAATTGGTATTACTGCATCTTTATTGTCCATATTTTCCAAGCGGCTTTGGCCTGCAACAATAACATTTCATATCCATTCAATGTTGCAGCACCATTTTTTTTTGCTTCACGCAAAAGTACGGTTTCAGTGGGATTATATATCAAATCAAATACTAAATCTTTTGAGTGTATGTAATCAAACGGAATATCGGGATGTTTGTCCACCTCTGGAAACGTTCCCAATGGGGTCGTATTGATAAAAAGTACGGTATCCTCGGGGGCTTGTTCCGCTGGCCACCGTTGTTGCAATTGGTTATGACATTCGGCATAAGAAATCTGATTTTCTGATACTGGATGGCGCGAGACAATATAGAACGGGATACCGAGGTTGTTTAGTACATACACTGCTGCTTGAGAGGCTCCTCCGCTTCCAAGGATGTAGGCATAGTCTGGCTGGATTTCATGCTGTGCCAGCGCCGAGAGGAGGGATTGTTCCAAACCAATCACATCGGTATTATACCCTTTCCAATGGGTTCCGTCTATCAAAATACAGTTCACGGCACCCACCGCAGCAGCGGTTTCATCAAGTTCAGCCAAAAAGGGGATCACAGTCTGTTTATGTGGTATTGTGACACTCAAGCCCTTTAGATCGGGGTGGGAGGCTATCAAATCAGGCAGTTTTTCTATATTTTCTAAGGGGAATAGCTCGAATTTGGCATCTTCGATGCCTTCCTGATCAAATTTTTCGGTAAAATACCGCTTTGAAAAAGAATGTGACAGTGGATGGCCGATTAATCCAAAAAGACGCATAACATTGGATCATTTAGGTGAGCATGGATAAAATGCCCAATACAATAAAATAAAAAGGAATGGCAAATATGAAAGCATCAAAACGATCAAGCATCCCCCCGTGACCGGGCAATAAACTACCTGAATCTTTGACCCCAAGGCTGCGTTTCATCATACTCTCCACCAAATCACCCATTGTGCCAAATATGGCAGCAACTAAGGCTAATGAAACCCACTCCACCATCGTGAAATCGGAAAAATACAAGGACAACGCCCACGCCATGATTATGGCGCCAATTGCACCACCAATGGTGCCTTCCCATGTTTTATTGGGCGAAATGCGCTCAAAAAGTTTTGTTTTACCAATGCGAGACCCAATGATGTATGCAAAAGAGTCATTGGTCCAAACCAACCAAAGCAAACCCCAAACACGGTGCGGGCTATACTCCGCAATGTTTTGGTGCTTCCCCATAGCAATGTAGGCCAACAACGTGTAAGGGATACCAATATACAACAGACTCAAACAAGATAGGCCCACGTTTTGGAAAGGCTGTTTGGAAGTATGGAATAATTCTACCAGAAAAATAGTAGAGGGAATCAACGTAAACAATATGAAAATCGAAAAATGTTGGACATTGTCAAGGCTGTACAAGTCAAGTAAGTACCCACCTATCCAAACAAAAGGAAACAGCGTGAATAAGGTACTGAGTACCCGTCGCAACGTTTTGCCCCCTTCGTCAGCCAGCAATAAACCACTCAATTCCCAAGCGCAACCCGCAGTGATGACGGAGAATAATATAAAAAACGGCACTTTACCACCATACACCCCAAACAACATGGCGATGGCGAAAAAGAAGGCTGTAATCGAGCGTTGTCGCATACTCTTGAGTAAATTAAGAGGCAAAGGAAAGCCTTTTTTGCAATTTACACGCCTCTAAGCCGTAAATTAACTTGAGTTTGGGCATTAAACAATTGACAATCAATCACATCTATCATATTGTAACCGCCGATCTTTAGTCGGCGGGACATAAACTAGTCTGATACCACATCTAACTTCTTTACAAAACATCACATACACCTATCAAGATGGGATGTGTTTGAGTCACATGATTTATCTATTTCTTAAAGATCGCCTAACTGCGGCCTTAACAACAACTCCTCCACCACTGCCGCATCAGAGAGGCCATAACAGCCCCAAATGGCTTTGGCTACGTCAGATGCTTGCATCAAGCGATCTTCAGGAAAATCGGCGCCGCGCCAAGAATCAGACCAAGCCGCTCCTGGCAATATAGCCGTCACTTTTACGCCCATTGGCTTCATTTCTTCCCGAAGTGCTTTTGAAAAACCCAGCAATGCAAATTTGGAAATACTGTAAGAGCCCCCATTGGGATAGGCCATTTTGCTGGCTACACTACACATGTTAAATATGTGTCCTCTTCGGTTATTTTGCAGCACTGGCAACAAAGATCGGGTCAAATGATAAGCACTGAAAAGGTTGGTTTCAAGCAATGTTTCAAGCGTTCCTTCGCGTTCGGTAGAAACCATACCGGGTAGGTAAATACCAGCATTATTGACCAATACATCCAAGTTAGTCCATTGTTGGGCTATGAACCTGCCAAACTCCAATAATTCATGTTTTTTACTGACATCTACTGGAAATGTATGAAGACGGACATTTGGAAATCGGTCTGTCCATTCGGACTGCATGACTTCCAGATCGCGCTCTGTGCGAGCACAGACACAAAGATCAAAGCCGTTTTCGGCAAATATTTCAGCGATAGCCCTTCCTAATCCTTTCGTAGCACCTGTAATAACTGCGGTCATAATTATGTTGTGTTTAGTGGCTCAAAGGTAATAAAATTTAGGAGCTGTGAAATAATAACTTAATTCTACTTTGGTGCATTAGAAAATCAGTAATACTTGGATATTCAAAAGCGAGTAGGTTCATTCTTCAGCCCGAAAGCGGGATAAATTATTGATTTTACGGATGATTTCGGCATCATTCCTGATATTTTCTATACAAATGAGCGACCTCTACTAAGGTCGGGATGGTGGTAAAATACAAACTCCTACAAATGGAAAGCACCTCCGAGGCTGGTTTTGCTAGAACCAATCAGCACCGCTCGGCGGGATGCGCAAAATAGCCTTCAAAAAGGTGACTCGTTGGAAAACTTTTGCCTACTTTTGTGTCTCCAAACCATGGGCTAGTTTTATGTGTAATTTGAGATTACAGTGTAACAAGGCCGCTTGTGAAACTTATTTTTTAACAGCCCGATCATCATTTTACATTTCATAAAATGATGGGTCACAAATTAATTTTCTGTTATGAAGCACTCATTTTTTTCCAAATTGACATTTGCAGGACTCTATCTTCTGTTACTTTTTCTTGGTAGTAGCCTTTCATCACAATCCTATTCGTATTTGCCAACCATAAAAGAAGGCAATCGCTGGAAAACTTATGCGGGTGGTGGTATGGGGTTTGTCCACACTATTGATTATCATCTCCATGGGGATAGCATTGTAGGAGGCAAATCATACCTTAAAATTATCAGAGAAAATGGTACGTTTACTGGTGGGCTGGTTCGTGAAGATACCTTAGAGAAGAAAATTTATAACATAAACCTAAATAATTCACCTCAAGAGTATTTAAGATTAAATTTTAATCTAAACCTTGGCGATACAGTACAAGGGAATGTCGTAGTTGTTGGGGTGGATACTTCTTTTGTGTTTGGGCGGTATCGCCGCCGAATAGCATTTAATTCCCCTGACTATTGCCTTTGCGGTCTCATTGAAGGAGTTGGGGCGAGTTCTTTTGGAGTGTGGCCAGATGGTGGTTTGCCAATGGGGGTATGGTTTTTTTCTGAAGGCATGATATCTCCCTTAAATGAAGTCGAACAACAGTCAAACTTATTTAGTATATTCCCGAACCCTGGTAGCGATCATTTTAATGTTGAAATAAAGGATGATTCAGGATCGGTATATCACTATTTTTTGTATGATAGTTATGGAAAACTGAGTCAATCTGGAGACCTGAATGCTGCAAATTTGAATAGGATAAACGTCAATTCGCTTTCTTCAGGACTATATTTTATTAAAATTACAGATGATCAATCAAACCCAAAAGGGGTGTTCAAAGTGTATATTGACTAAGATGAATGAGTGCCCAAAGTGCTAAACAAGATTTACCCCATCTGCAATAAAACAATGCCCGCTAAAATCAGTAGTGACCCAATCAAACGAGGCACGAAATTTTCTTCTGTGAGGAATTTTGCGCCTATAATTACGCCAAAAACAATGCTGATTTCGCGGGTAGGAGCCACCAAGTGGATGGGTGCCGATTTCATAGCATGCAGTACTAGCAAAAAGGCGATTGGGCTCAATATTGCTACCGCTAGAATTTTGACTTTATGGCTATCCCACAGCGATTTGATGGCGTTTTTTTGATTCCATGCCACTGGCAAAAGCACCAACACCCTGAATGGATGTGACACAAACTCGACTAAAATAGGAGCAATACCTAGTTGTTTTACCGTATATCCATCCCAAACCGTATATATAGCAATGAGAATCCCAGTAAAAATTCCATAAAAAACACCGATTTTAACCTTTGAGGCATCTTGCTTTTTTTGACCAATACCTGATACGGCAAATACCCCGACAAGTACCAAGCACAATCCTACACAGGCAAATATGGAAAGATGTTCGCCCAGAAATATTACCGCAGCCAAGGTGGTAAACATGGGGCCAGTTCCTCTGGCGAGTGGATATACAACGGAAAGATCGCCTTTTTGATACCCTTCTTGCAATACCACAAAATAGGCCAAATGGACGATACTGGTCATCAACAATGCCCCTACGTGGTTCCAAGTTAAGGTATCTCCATAATAATATACCCATATACCTACAATGGGCAGCAGCAACAATGTCATCACAAATGCCAATAGCCAAACAAACAGAATACCGCCGGGAATGCTCTTGGCTAAGAAATTCCAAGTTGCGTGCAACAAGGAAGAAATCAAGAGCAAGCCTAAAATGCTGAATGACATATTTGATATTAATTGATAACGCAGGAAATATTAGATTTGGAAATAGTATCGTCGTTCCTAAACATTAAGTACCTTTGCGTCCTTTCGGACAGATTCAGAACATTACCCTCCCAAATAAGTTTAGTAAGGATCTTCCCTTTTTCAAAGAGGATACACAACACAAAGTTATGCAACCAAAAGAGTTTTTAAAAAAATTAGGTCTAAAAACCAAAAACCAAGGTACTTGGACAGGCATGAACGACATCACCGGCAGCCGTCGTTACATTGAGTCTTATTCGCCAGTGAATGGTGAATTCATCGGCTCTGTGAGCATCACCACCCGCGAGCAATACGATCAGGTCATACAATCAGCCGAACAAGCATTCAGTAAATGGAGGGAAATGCCCGCCCCAAAACGGGGCGAAATCGTGCGTCAATACGGCGACGTATTGCGCGAATACAAAGAGCCACTGGGTCGCTTAGTATCCTATGAAATGGGTAAAAGCCTTCAAGAAGGCTATGGCGAGGTTCAGGAAATGATTGATATTTGTGATTTTGCAGTTGGTCTTTCACGCCAACTATATGGCCTCACCATGCACAGCGAACGCCCAGCGCACCGCATGTACGAACAATGGCATCCATTGGGTATCGTTGGCATTATTTCTGCCTTCAATTTTCCAGTGGCCGTATGGTCTTGGAATGCCATGTTGGCCTTGGTGAGTGGCGACGTTTGTGTTTGGAAAGCCTCTGAAAAAACACCACTCTGCGCTATTGCATGCCATTTCTTATTCCAAAAAGTATTGTCCGCCAACAATTTGCCAGAAGGCATCAGTTGTATCATCAATGGTGATTACAAAGTAGGCGAATTCATGACAAAAGATAAACGACTACCGCTCATCAGCGCCACTGGAAGCACCCGCATGGGCAAAATAGTAGGCCAATCTGTGGCCGAACGCCTTGGACGGTCACTATTAGAGTTGGGCGGCAACAATGCCATCATCATTGCGCCATCAGCGGATATGAAAATCGTATTGACAGGAGCCGTATTTGGAGCAGTGGGTACTGCTGGACAACGCTGCACCACAACCCGTCGCTTGATCATCCATGAAAGTATATATGAGCAGGTTAAAGCAACGTTAGCAAAAGCATATCCACAATTGCGAATTGGCAATCCTTTGGATCCAAACAACCATGTTGGCCCACTTATAGATAAAATTGCGGTAGAAAACTACCTCCATACCATCAATGAGGTAAAGAAGGCTAAAGGCAAATTCTTGGTTGACGGCGGCGTACTCACAGGCGAAGGCTATGAAAGTGGATGCTATGTAAAACCATGTATTGCAGAGGTAGAAAACCACTGGGACATTGTACAACATGAGACGTTCGCGCCGATTCTCTATATTTTGAAATATAAAACCCTAGAAGAAGCCATTGCTTTGCAAAATGCTGTCCCGCAAGGACTTTCTTCGGCTATTATGACCAGCGATCTCCGCGAAGCAGAGCGATTCCTCTCAACAGCAGGATCTGATTGTGGTATTGCCAATGTAAATATCGGCACTTCAGGTGCTGAAATTGGTGGTGCTTTCGGTGGTGAAAAAGAAACTGGTGGAGGCCGTGAATCAGGGTCTGACTCTTGGAAAGCCTACATGCGTCGCCAAACCAATACGATCAACTATTCGGATACGCTACCTTTGGCACAGGGCATAAAGTTTGACTTATAACAACACATAATATGGAATCAAGAATCCACGCCATCGGTATGGCCGTTCCCCAACGCAAAGTGACAAATCAAGATTTTGAGGCAATGATTGATACCAATGATGAGTGGATCGTGTCGCGTACGGGCATTCGGACGAGGTATCATGCAGAGGCTGACGAATTCACCAGCGATCTATGTGTTAAGGCCGTCCAAGACTTGGTCAATACATATCAGGTTTCAATTGATGACGTGGATATGGTTCTGGTTTCTACCGTTTCACCTGACCAGCCTATGCCTAGCGTAGCCTGCAAGGTACAATACAAACTGAACCTTGCCAAAGCGGGAGCCTTGGATCTCTATGCCGCCTGTGCTGGGTTTTCTTATGGCATTGTCGTCGCTAAAGGTTTGGTTGCGGCTGGTACCCACCGCAAAATATTGGTCATTGGTGGCGAAACCCTCTCAAAAGTAACTGATTTTAGCGACCGAACCTCCTGTGTATTATTCGGAGATGGGGCAGCAGCCGTTTTGATAGAAGCAGCAGAAAAAGGAAATATCGGTGCTTGTATTACTGGAGCCAGTGGCGAAGGAGGCATTGATCTCTATATTTCAGGCATCTCTGATAGCATAGATGGCCAACCCTTGAATCCCAATGGTAAAATAGTGCAAAATGGCCGCAAAGTATTCAAATGGGCAGTTACCACAGTGGCTGCTCAAATGAAAATTTTAGCAGAAAAGAATGGCCTGACCCTCGACGATATAGACTGGTTTGTGCCACACAGCGCAAACTTGCGCATCATAGAGGCTATTTGCAACGAGACAGGTTTTCCTATGGCAAAAGTCTTGGAAAGCATTGTCAACTACGGCAATACCTCTTCGGCTAGTATTCCTTTGGCACTACACAGTGGTATAAAATCGGGCAAAGTCAAAAAAGGTGACCGTATTATGTTGATGGGCTTCGGTGGCGGCTTGGCCTATGCTGGTACTGTGATTACTTGGGATCAGTAGTCCCTATTATTTCTTACGAAATATTACAAAAATAAGCGGAATGACTGCCCCTGCCATATTGGCCAATATATCATCAAACTCGCAATACCGCCCTGGGAAAAACGAGTATTGCACCCACTCCATGAATGCCCCCCAAAGGGTAGCGAATATTACGTATGGAATGGCTTCTATGATGCGTGGTTTGCGACCCAAATGGTATCGCAAACCACGCATCAAAAGCATACTGAATACCGCATATACAAAGGCATGAGCCAACTTATCGGGGGCTACAAAATTGATGGCGGGCAGTTGCACTCCCGGCATCACTGATAAGCCTGTGATGACTATTAGCCAGATAAATGCTGGAATCCAGATCCTTAAATTCGACATCTTTTTTACCCTTTACTGCGCAATCGTACGATCGGACAGATCATTTCCTCCAAAGAGATGCCACCATGCTGAAAGGTGTTCCGGTAGTAGTTATTGTAGTGGTTGTAGTTATTTGGGTACAAGAAGAAATAGTCCTCTTTGGCAAAAATGTAAGTACTGCTGATGTTTGGCCTAGGCAACCCCGCTTGTTTGGGATCGCGCACCATCAACACATCCTTGGGATCGAACTGTAGATTGCGGCCTACCTTATAGCGCAAATTAGTCGTGGTTTCGCGGTCACCCACTACTTTTGATGGTCGTTGTACCCTGATGGTCCCGTGGTCAGTAGTGATAAAAAGTTGCACATCTTTGCCTTCTAATTTCTGTAGTGCCGTCCAGAGGGGACTGTGCAAAAACCATGAGCGCGTCAGAGAGCGGTAGGCAGGTTCGTCGCCAGCCAGTTCCTTGAGCACTTCCATTTCTGTACGTGCATGTGAAAGCATATCTATAAAATTATAGACGATCACGGTTATATCATTCTTTAAATAACGCAATATATTGTCATTCAACTCTTTGCCAAGACCTACATTGGTAACCTTGAAGTAATCCCACTTAACTTCTTTTCTAAAAGTACGCTCCAACTGTTTACCAAGGAAAAAATCTTCTGACAAATTTTTGCCACCCTCATCGGTGTCGTTTTTCCATTTATCAGGAAATGCCTGTTCTATATCCGCAGGCATCATACCCGCAAAAATAGCATTTCTACTGTATTGGGTTGCCGTAGGCAAAATACTGAAAAAGTAACTTTCATGCTCGGTTTTGAACTGTTCGTTCAAAATAGGTTCTATTGTTTTCCATTGGTCATACCGAAGATTATCCAGCAACACCACGATAGTTGGTACTTCCTTGCCTACATGTGGCAATATATGTTTGCGCATGAGTGAATGCGACATCACCGGGCCGACCTCCTTATTTTTGTCCACCCAATTGAAGTAATTTTTTACAACAAATTTTGAAAACTCAGTATTAGCCTGTTCTTTTTGTTGTGCCAATATATCGGTAACCCCACTGGCTTGGTTGGCATCTACTTTAATCTCCCAGGCTACAATCTTACGGTAAGCCTCCACCCATTCTGTATGATCGAGTGTCCCGGTTATCTGCATGAATATTTGGCGAAACTCTTGCTGGTAGTCCATGGCCGTTTTTTCACTGACCAATCGCTTGTTGTCAATGATTTTTTTCAAAGTCAGAAGAATCTGATTTGGATTGACGGGCTTGATCAAATAGTCCGAAATTTGAGAGCCAATGGCTTCTTCCATGACCTGTTCTGCCTCGTTTTTCGTAATCATCACCACTGGCACATTGGGATTCCGGTTTTTGATTCGTGGCAAGGCCTCCAAACCCGTAAGACCCGGCATACTCTCATCCAAAAATACCACGTCTATTTCATTGGCTCGTTCTTCGTATATTTCCACGGCATCGTGGCCATTGTGTGCTGTAATTACTTCATAACCCTTAGCCTGCAAAAACATAATGTGTGGTTTTAGCAGATCAATTTCATCGTCAGCCCAGAGTATTTTTATCATGAGAAATGTATTATTAAGTTATGAATTATTTAGAAGTTGGATTACTGTTGAATGATCGCGCCCGCCAAGTCCAGAACAGCCCCACACCAGCAACGACACTAAACGCGAAACCAAGGCTCCATATTTTAGCAAGGAACCCAATAACTGCTGGGCCACCCAGAAAACCTACCATCGCAAAGGTATTCATCGTGGCCAATCCCGCTCCCGGTGCCATACCCGGCACCCTCGATGCCGCCGCATATAAAATAGGCGCACCCAAGGAAACCCCCGCCCCAATCAAGGCAAAACCAAGCAAAACCATCGAAAAAACAGGAAAAACTACCGAAATAGTGAAGCCCAAGGTACAGATCAATCCACCAACCATCAGTACCTGCTTGTCTCCATATTTATTTAAAATAGCATCACCAATAAATCGTCCACCAGCCATAAAAAAAGCATACGCCGCAAATCCCCATCCCGACATTTGTATTGTAGCATGCACCACATCCCGCATATAAACCCCTGCCCAGTCAGCCAAAGTGCCTTCCGTAAGATTGACACAAAGACTAATGATGATGATTGCCCAAAGGGCAGCACTGGGCATCATAAACTTTCGGTCGGTCGCATTTTCATGCTTCTTATCTATCTGCTCATAACTCGTGAGAATATCCATGGGTTGCTTTGCTCTGACGGCCAATAATACAATAAAAAGGGCGACTATTGCAAAGTGTAAAACCGGAATAATGCCCCACCCAAATGATATACCACCAATAGCTGAGCCCAACATGGCTCCAAATGACCACAGCCCATGACAGGTGGACATAATTCTAGTCTTTTGGTGCGATTCCATCATGGTTGCACCCGTATTCATTGCCACATTGGTAGCAGAAAATGCCGCCCCAGCCACAAATAGCCCTACGCAAAGCCATGGCACAGAAGCCGCCGCCACTGGCAAAATGAAAAGCAGGGTAGCGCAAATCAAACAACCAATGGTTGCATTGACGATGCCCAGACGGTGCATTACGAGTACCGACAAAGGGTTCGTAATGGTAATACCCGCTGGTAGCGAAAGCAATACCAAGCCTAATTGTGCATCGTCTAATCCAAATTTGTACTTAATAATTGGAATAAAAGCAGCCCAAGTGCCGAACAAGAAACCTTCACCAACGAATATACTACCGATGGTTCGGCTAAGCGTGTTCTTAAAAAAATGACTTAAGTGTGAAAACATTGTAGGCGTAAAGGTAGCACAAAACCTAAAACTCCTTCAAGTTATCCTCTGGATTCCGTTCTATCAACAGTTTGAAAGGATCAATACCTGCTTTATCGGGTTTTTCATCCACGACAAACGTAAAAGTATTGCTTAATTGAGTCACATGTACCCGCTGGCGGTAAAGGGTTTTTCCAAAACGCTTTCCAGATTCAGGCTTGGCAAAAGCACCTATTTCCATCCAGTCAGCCACTGGCACTTCATTTTCTTTGCCTAAGTCATCTGCTTTCAATTTTCGGCTTTCCGTCTTTATAGTTACCTCAAATTTGCCATTCGGCAAATTCCTTACAGAAACCTCCGTAGTGCGATTGTCAAATAATGTAATGTCCCAAAAAAGATCTTTGATAATGTAGCGCAGAGAATCTGGGGTCTGTTTTTCAAACTCCGCAATCGGATCTGCGCTCGTCGGAAACGGTGGTTCCATGTATCTGAATCGCTTCAGATAATCGCTCAAAGCTGTATTGACCCGTTCTTCGCCGATCATTTCCTTGAGGTAATACATCACCACTGACCCTTTCTGATAATGGATATAGCCTTGGTTTTCACATTTTGCCAAAGGCAATTCACGGAGTTGTTCGCGACCCCGCGCACGGAGATACCCATCCATTTCGTAGGTCAAAAACTTACGCATCTGATCGCGGCCATATTCATGCTCCATCACCATCAATGCCGAATATTGAGCGAATGTTTCGGTTGTCATTTCACTGCCTTGCATAGCCGCCCCACAGGCTTGATGAGCCCAGTATTGATGCCCCATTTCATGTGCCACTACATAAAATACCTTATCCAAGTCATCTTCTTCCTCTGGCAAATCCTGCATGAACCCAATTTCTTCCGAATATGGCATGGTACCAGGAAATGCTTGAGCAAACGACGCGATCCTAGGAAATTCGATGATTCGTGCTTGCTTGTGGTAATATGGGCCAAAATTTTTGATATAATATTCCAGCGATTTGCGCATCGAATTCATCATCCGATCCACGTTATAAGCATGATCTTTATGGTAATAAACCTCCAGTTTTATACCATTCCATTCCTGGCGAGCCACTTCATAGCGAGCCGACATGAAGGAATAAAAATTCCAGCCCTTGTAGTCAAATTTATAGTTGAAATAGCGACGATTTCCCTCTGTCCATTCCTTAACGAGAGACCCAGGTGCGATGGCAATCTGATCAGTAGAGGTACTGATCGTTGTTTCCACATTTACCCAGTCTGCATCTGCGCCAATGTAGGCTTTCATTCGCGCTACAGTGTCTTGTGGATTGAAGGCTGGCGCGCGGGTCTTTTCAGGAAGACCATATTTTTTACGGTCATTCTTGCTTGACATCTCACTGCTTTCAACGTAGCCAATCACTGGTGTAAAATCGCCATTGTTGAAAAATGTGCCATTTTGTGTCATTTTCACAAAGGTTACTTCGTTTTCTACCCCTTTTGGGATAAAATTATTGTCAAAACTAACCGTCATCGAATCTCCAGGTGCCAAGGCAGGACTGATTCTATAAATTCTGTAATTGCGCACCGAATCATTTAACAGCAAAGTCAATCGAGGATTTTCAAATCTCATTTTACCTGTAGAGGAGGTTGTAAGGTGCATAGAATCAATAGCGACCGTGCTTTTGTTTCTGACTACCCAATCCACATGGGCTAACATGGTTCGTGATTCAGGGAAAAGTTGGATATTGTACTTCACATCCACGATACGGGGCTGCGCAATGTCCTCATATTTTTTATAAAACTGCTCGTATTCTACCCGTAATTTTTCAGATCGAGTCTCTCCATCATACTTATTAAGTACCTGAGTGTTGTAGAATAGGAATCCCGCTATGGCAGCCCAAATACTTATAATACCCATGCCAAAAACTTTGTATGTCTTCCATTCATTGGAAGCAATGGCTATCCGTTTTTTCCACCATGTTTCCTTCCCTCTAGGCCAGAAAAGAATGGTAACGAGCGCAATAATACCTCCAAACAGCGACCAATAACTATTGAACCAACTTAAATCTTTTGCATAAGGTGCAATCCCAAAAAAGTCGGAAACTTTATAACTAGGGGTGCCACCTAGTTTAACTAAGTTGGAACTGATTTTCAACCCCTGCCACAAAAAACTATGGCCTACAAACAAGAGCACCCCAATGAAAAAACCCAAGTACATATTGCGCGACAAGGCATGGATTAAAAAGAATATCGCTGTCCAGAAAGACAACCCAATCAAGTCTCGAACGAGTATTTCTCCTACAAACATTCCGATTTCGTGCCGATCATATCCATAGTAAGATTGGGTGAAAACCGCAGCGACAATAGCAAGGCTCAACAAAATGGCCATCAAAGACGTAATAGCCAAGTACTTGCCCAACCACATTGTCCAATTTCGGGTAGGCATGGCATCTATGATTTCATTGGTTTTGGCATTGCGTTCTTTCCATACCAAAACACCACAAAAATAAACCTGTATCATCATTAAAAACAGGTAAAAACTACCCCTTACATAATCTACCATTTTAGTAGTGGCGGGCAGTTCTTTGGTGCCATAACCATCCGTAGCACCCGACATGCCTCCCCAGAGATTGAGCAACCCAATTAACGAAATCAATAAAAAAGGTGTGCTTTTTGCACTGCTTTTGAAGTCCGTTTTAAATTGACTCCACAATTGGCTCCAGCGCGTTGCTATTCCGATGCCAAGAGTTACACGCGGCAATGGTATTATTGGGGAGGTAGTATTTATTGATTGACTTGGGATTGGGGCGGGACTAGATTTTGAATTCTTCTTACCACCACTACGAGCCTTTTCTTCAAACGTGAATCTCTTGTACCCAAACAGAAGCGAGGCGATGCCCACGCCCGACCAAATCAGGCGATTAATCAGCACCCATTTGTCATCAAAAAGACCCAAACTCATATTGTTTTGTTGATCTACTGTCCAATATTTGGTCGCAATACTGAATGTGCGAATTCCAAAAGGATCGGCTAGACGGGCTATCGTTTCATTGTCAATATCCTGCAAAAAAGTACCCGAAATAATATAACCAACCATGAGCAGCAGGACTGCTACAAATGGGTATGCCGTGCTGCGGGTTACGGCTGCCACGGCATAACAAATGCCTCCAGCAAAAAGCAGGTTGGGCAAGGTAAATACCATTAAACCATTGAAATGAGCCAAGAAGTTGTTGGGGCCGTACCGTTCCAATTGAGTCCATTCAAAGATCCCGTTTAAAAAAGTACCAAATATATAGCCCAAGGCAATACCGAAAATTGGAATAATAGCAATCGCAAATCCGCCAAAATAATGTCCAAAATAGTACCCTGCTTTATTGATCGGCGAAGCAAAAACTATTTGATCGGTATGATTCTCAAAATCGCGCAGAATAGAGCCATTGAGAAATGCTGCTACCAACAACAACCCGATCAAAGACCAGATACCATAAGAAAACTGGATACCCAAAGCCGCGTTTTTCCAAATATTGGCTCCGCCCCCTCCAATCGTGATATTATCTGAAACCGTAGCCCCCAACTGCAATAGTCCAAAAAGCAGTAAAAATATCCACGGCATTGGGGAGCGAACCCAGTTTTTTATCTCAAAATTAAAAAATGTACTAAACATAGGGTGGTAAAGATTAATTGTTCCGTTAAAAAATTAATGGGCTCCAATGTGTGCAAAAAACACATCCTCCAAACTTGCCTCTGCAGATTTGAATCCATCGCCCGGCGGTTCATCACTTAGGATGTGAATAATAGGTTTCCCTGCCACCAATTTATTGGAAATAATCTTGTACTGCGCCTGATAGGTCTCCATTTCTGGCTTAGAAATGGCCTTTTCCCACACTTTATCTTTCAATGCTTGGAGCGCTGCTTCGGGGGCTCCCGCGTATAGTACTCGTCCGTGATTGACAATAGCCATGTTAGAACACAGTTCCTTGACATCATCTACGATGTGGGTGGAGAGTATGACGATTACATTTTCGCCAATTTCAGAAAGTAAATTGTAGAAACGGTTGCGCTCTCCAGGGTCTAATCCTGCGGTTGGCTCATCCACGATGATGAGTTTTGGGTCGCCAATGAGGGCTTGTGCAATCCCAAATCTCTGGCGCATACCGCCAGAGTATGACGATACCGCTTTTTTGCGATGATCCCATAAGTTAACACGCTGTAACAATGCATCAACCAGATCTTTGCGCTGCCCTGATGGGATACCTTTCAGAGTAGCCAAATGATCAAGCATATCCACCGCCGAAATGCGGGGATAAATACCAAACTCTTGTGGAAGGTAGCCCAATACGCGGCGTACCGCATCTTTATCGGTTAAAACATTAATATCGCCAAGCGTAACCGTACCGCTGTCTGCATCTTGGAGGGTGGCTAGGGTACGCATGAGGGTGCTTTTGCCTGCACCATTTGGGCCCAACAGGCCGTACATGCCCGTTGGGATTTCTAAATTAACATCCACCAAGGCTTTCACACCATTTGGGTAGGTTTTAGATAGATTTTGAATACTAAGTTGCATCGTTCAATTGTTTTGTAATAATGCTCAAAAACACGTCTCCAAAGCATATAACATTTGATATACTTCAGTACGAACGCGATTTCACGTTTCGCAAACGCTAAGATGACGTTTTATTGCGATGCAGTGTTACAAACAATAGAAGAACATGCGTATTTTCCTGACCAACTACCTAATTCTTGCCGCCGTCATCAATGATTTCACCCTTTTTTGGGCATCAACCTTGGTATCTTGATCCGCTAAGCGCATCAAACCCTGCCAATTGCTAAAACCATGTTCTTTGGCTACCATAGTCCTGATACCCTCTTCCACTGGCGACAATTTAGATACAGCCGGAACGGTTGTTTTTCCAGATTTAGTAGTCGCTGGTGTTTTAGTTGGCTTCATAGACGGGCGGGCTATTGATGCGGTTGCTACTGGTACATCTTCGGGAAAATATCCCGATAAGTCAAACCCATTCAATAAGCGTTGCATCGTCCAACCATAGCGGTAACGCTTGAGGGCATTGGCCTCCGACATCACTTGCTCGCCACCGTGTTGTGCCGCATCGCGCTCCAATTGTGCTTTGCTATATGGGCCAACATACGACTGTACCAAGGCATGAGCCAATAGCACTTGCGGGCGTACATTGTATTCTTCTGAAATATCGCTGACGATATTTTTCCATTTTTTTGCTGAAGACAACACGAAATCACGATCCTTGTAAAGTGACTTTAGTTTTTCTTCAGGGGCAATGTTTTCGCTATCATCTTCTATGATTACGGCCTCTTTTTTGGCTTTTTTATTGCCATAAGCACCCGCAGGCGTAAAACCATATTCGCCTTCCGAACGGCGAGCACCCTTGCCAGTGATGCGGCTTGGCTCATCACGAGCAGCGGAAGGCTCATCATACTCGATGGCAGCAGTACTATGTTTCGATACCAAGCGTTCGGTTGGCTCTGTGCCGCCGCTACGATGCTCTTTTTTACCGATATAAGAAAAAACTAAAATGGCTGACATACAAGCCGTGGTGAGGAAACCAAAAAATTCGAAAAAATTTTTCATGTTAAACTGAAATTAAATAAGTGAAGGGATGAGGGAAAGTTAAAGATAATCCGCTCAGTAATGGTGAATTGTCTTTGACTACACTAAATTTGCGCAAAATTACCACATTTATGTTATAAGTTACTAAATTTGAAGCATCTTTGCAGCCTATGAATATATCGCTCAGTGGAAAGAACGCCCTCGTAGGAGGAGCCAGCGCGGGTATAGGACGTGCTATTGCCCTTGAATTGGCCTCATTAGGAGCCAATGTCACCCTCATTGCGCGCAATGAGTCAAATTTACAGGCTGTTGTGAATCAATTAGACAGATCAAATGGGCAAAGTCACCAATATGTAGTGGCAGATTTTGCTCAAATGACAGATTTAATGCAAAAAATAGGCCATATATTGGCCAAACAGCCTTTTCACATATTAATTAACAATACTGGCGGCCCTCCGGGCGGCCCCATCACAGAAGCCAGTACTGATGCATTCCTGAGTGCGTACAGCAATCATTTATTGTGCAATCAAATGCTTGCTCAAGCAGTGCTATCTGGTATGAAAGCCGCCCAATTTGGACGTATTATCAATATTATCAGTACTTCGGTCAAAGAGCCTTTGGATGGACTTGGTGTTTCTAATTCTACCCGATGGGCTGTAGCCGGCTGGGCCAAAACATGGGCTAATGAAGTAGGCAAATATGGGATTACCGTCAACAACGTACTGCCAGGATTTACCTCCACTGGACGATTGGCCGAAATTATAGAAAAAAGAGCCGCTGCCAGTAACCTGACAGTAGCGGCTGTTGAATTAGCCTTTAAAGCCAATGTGCCGCTCCAACGATTTGCAGAGCCATCAGAAGTAGCCTCCGTTGTGGCATTTCTGGCAAGTCCAGCAGCAGCCTATGTTAATGGGATAAATTTGCCAGTGGATGGTGGAAGAACCAAGAGTTTATAAGTACTTAGCCTAAAATACATATAAGTAATTACCTTTGCATGGTGTACGATGAATTTGGATTTCATGATGATTTTTGGGAGGAACCATCCGAAGAGGCTCAGGCTCCGGAGGAGCCAATAATTCCTCATGTCCCGATCAGAACCCAGTTCCCAGAATCCGGTTCTGATTATTTGGGTGGCATCAGTGATGGATGGGAGTATCGGAGTACTTTTGGAGGCACCCGCTTGGCATTTACCTTTGCGATGGTCAAACAATTTCTGGAAGATGAAGGCTATGGTGATATTCCTTTGCCCGCTACGGTGGAAGAATTGCGCCTGTTTCGCCGACCCAAAAACGCACAGTTGCAGATGTTTAATGAGCAAGGGTACGTACACAACCCCATTAAAATACTTTTTCCAACCAATAAAAAGGTGCGCAACGCTCTGGTGTTGTGTATTTACAACGAACAAGTACCCAACCATTTATTGCGTTTTCATGGGGTGTGGAGAGATTGACAAATTGTCGCATCCTTTTGCGTTTTCCTGCCAAACGCCTTTCATTGGCCGAGGTGGCAAGCTATTTGCCTAATAGATATGCGCTTACTGGGGCTTTTTTTGCTGTCAGTTTGACATAAATATACATTTTTTTATTTTTTTTACTCCCATTACCAAAATAGCCTTTATTATTGCCCTCATTATGAATATGTTTGATAATTGGCTGATGCCCCTACAGTCGGACGATGAACCAGATTTTGTGCCCATTTTCTCATTAGATGATGATGATGAGCGACAAGGCGAGGTTTTTCCCGACACGGTTCCCATCTTGCCCCTGAAAAATACAGTTTTGTTTCCAGGTATTGTTACCCCCATTACTGTCGGGCGTGACAAAAGCATCCGTGCTGTGCAAAAAGCCTATGATAGTGACCGCTATATAGGTGTACTATCTCAGAAAGATCTAAAAATAGAAGCACCGGGGCCTCAAGATTTGTACAGAATAGGTACTGTAGCGCGTATCCTCAAATTATTGAAGATGCCCGATGGTTCTACTACCGCTATTTTGCAGGGGCGAAAACGCTTTCGCTTGGAGGAAATGTTGAGCGACGACCCCTACATGCATGGTCGAATATCCACCTTGGAGTACGAACAACCCAAAAACAAGATGGAGTTTCGCGCTATGATTAGCAGTATCCGCGATGCAGCAAGGCATATTATTGAATTATCGCCCCAGATTCCTTCTGAGGCAGTGGTGATGCTGAAAAATATCCAAAACGATAATTTTCTCCTCAATTTTATTGCATCCAATCTCGGTATTCAGGTCAATCATAAACAGGATATTCTCGAACTCAATCACCTCAAAGAGAAAGCCAATTATATCCTGACCCATATGGATTCCGAACTTCAATTGCTGGAGTTGAAAGACCAGATCGAGTCGAAAGTGCGGGTGGATATTGAAAAGCAACAGCGAGACTTTTACCTGAACCAACAATTAAAAACCATTCAGGAAGAACTCGGCACCAACCCTCAAGATGAAGACATCAATGTGTTGCTTCGCCGAGCACTCAAGAAAAAGTGGCCACCGTCAGCCAAACAAACCTTTGATAAAGAAGTCAATAAACTGCGCCGTATCAACCCTCAAATGGCCGAATACGCCATCGGATTGAATTATTTGGAAAACTTGCTTGATCTTCCTTGGGAGGACTTCACCAAAGACAATTTTGACCTCAAAAAAGTCAAAGCCGTCTTGGATAAAGACCATTATGGGTTGACCAAAGTAAAAGAGCGGATCTTGGAACACTTAGCCGTACTAAAACTGAAAGGCGATATGAAAGCCCCCATCCTTTGTTTGACTGGCCCTCCGGGCGTAGGCAAAACATCATTGGGTGCGAGCATTGCACGGGCACTCAAGCGCAAATATGTGCGCATGAGCCTTGGAGGATTGCACGATGAAGCCGAAATACGCGGACATCGAAAAACCTATATCGGTGCCATGCCGGGTCGAATTATACAATCGCTCAAAAAAGCAAAATCTGGCAATCCAGTATTTATACTTGACGAAATAGATAAAGTAAGCAAAGACTTTCGGGGAGATCCATCGTCGGCTCTACTTGAAGTATTGGATCCTGAACAGAATACCACCTTTCACGATAATTATTTGGATATCGAGTACGATCTGTCAAAGGTGCTTTTCATTGCTACCGCCAATTCTCTTTCCTCCATACAGCCTGCACTGCTGGATCGTATGGAAATCATTCAGATAGCCGGCTATTCGCTGGAAGAGAAAATGGAAATTGCCAAACAGCATTTGATCCCAGAGCAGCGCAAGCAGCATGGACTCAAACCGCCACAAATAAAAATCAACGATAAGGCACTCCAAAAGATCATACAAAACTATACCGCTGAAAGCGGCGTCCGCAACCTATCCCGCGAAATCGGCTCGGTGATGCGGCATGTGGCCAAGCGGTTTGCTATGGAAGAGCCTTTTGAGCCTATTGTAAAGCCAGAACATTTGCACGGCATACTTGGCCCTACAAAGATTGATACTGATATTTATCAGGAAGTGCAGGCTCCTGGCGTAGCCATTGGTTTGGCTTGGACTTCTATCGGGGGCGAGATCCTATTCATTGAAGTGAGTTTGAATAAAGGTGCAGGGCGTTTGCAATTGACTGGCAACCTCGGCGATGTAATGAAAGAAAGTGCCAGCACTGCCTTGAGTTATATCAAGGCCAATGCAGAAAAACTGGGTATTGATCCTGAAGTATTTGAAAAATCGGACATCCACATCCACATACCCGAAGGAGCCATCCCTAAAGATGGGCCATCTGCTGGTATAACTATGCTTTCTGCCTTGACCTCGGCTTTAACCAAACGTGCATTGAAGCCATTTTTGGCCATGACTGGTGAAATAACCCTGCGCGGCAAAGTATTACCAGTGGGTGGTATCAAAGAAAAAATGTTGGCGGCTCGCCGTGCAGGGCTCAAAGAAGTGATCCTGTGTTCGGATAACCGCAAACATGTTGAAGAAATAGAACCAGAGTTCATCAAAGGGCTATCGTTTCAGTATGTTGACAATATGGAAGATGTACTAAAACTTGCTTTGAAAAAATAATGGAAAAGATCACGGAAAGCAGTTCTAAGTACCGCCATTTGGAAAAAATGAGCATTACCGAACTACTGACAAACATCAATACAGAAGATCAGTCGGTGCCATTAGCCGTGCAAAAGGCAATTCCACAAATAGAAGCCTTGGTGGCGCACATAGTGCCAAAAATGCAAGAAGGTGGGCGTTTGTTTTACATAGGAGCGGGCACCAGTGGCCGATTGGGCGTGTTAGATGCCTCCGAAATACCACCTACTTTTGGCGCGCCTCCCGATTGGGTCATTGGCCTAATAGCAGGTGGCGATAAAGCCATCCGAAATCCCGTCGAGTATGCAGAAGACAGCGAAACCCAGGCTTGGATGGATCTTAAAGCATTCCAATTGGATGCTGCCGATGTGGTGGTCGGTATTGCGGCATCTGGTACAACCCCTTATGTCATACATGGGCTGAGGGAATGTAGAGCGCAGGGCATCAGCACGGCATGTATTACTTGCAATCCCGGTGCGCCTTTACTAGACGAGGCTGATTTTCCGATTTTAGTGGTCGTAGGGCCTGAATTTGTCACTGGAAGCAGTCGAATGAAGGCTGGAACAGCCCAAAAACTGACTTTGAATATGATTTCGACTGCTATCATGATCCGTTTAGGCAGGGTAGAAGACAACAAAATGATAGACATGCAACTGTCAAATACCAAGTTGGTGGATAGAGGAACTAAGATGATTGTGCAAGCAACAGGACTTGAATATGAGGCCGCCCAAAAATTATTATTACGATTTAAAAGTGTTCGTGCTACCTTGCAGGCGTTATCTCAGTAATTCTTCACAATAAAATAATGTAGCACATGAAAAAATCATTCTTTCAGCAAACCCTAATGCTCTTTACTTTCCTACTTTTGACAACCGTAGTTATCGGTTTCGGTTGTGGGGATGATGAAGTAGAAACACCTTCCTGCAACCTAACGAATGCCGATCTTGGGTACGACAAAAACATCAAAAAAATCATTGATACGCATTGTATTCAATGCCATGGCAATACTGCCCTTGGCCCTGGCGATTATCGTACTTATGATGGGGTTAAAAAAATCGTGGACAGTGGTACCCTATCTAAAAATGTTGTAGTGGATAAAACAATGCCTCAAGGAGCAAACAGCATGAGCCAGATACAACGCGACAGTATCAATTGCTGGATACAGGCCAGTGCGCCTAAGTAGTCTCATCTTACATAATTGACATTACGCACCTGTACCTCGTTCCGTAGGAATGACCACATGGATGCAATTAGATGCCGTTCCCATACTGGTGCGTAATGTCTATTCCATGTTTTTTACACATGAAACATATAAAGTATTTAACCGTCTGCCTACTTTGCCTCTGCCTTACCGCCCTCTACAAGCCCAAGACAAACATGATTTCAATTGGCTGCTCGGATACCCGCTAAATATCCCCAATTTGTTGGGCGGCGGCTCCTTTCTGGATTTTAATACTGGCAATGTGGACACCAGTTTCTTTGAGTTGCGAATTCCTATGGAAACCTCCATCGCAGTATCTGATTCCTCTGGCCGATTCCAGTTTTATACCAACGCTTGCCGCATCATCAATGCTCAAAATCAGGTCATGGAAAATGGTGACAGCATGCCGCCGTCTCACAAGTGAATTGCAGCAGAACAAAATATATATGATAAAAAAAGGGTATGCCTTATCAAAGCATACCCCTTTTTTATGTATAGGAATAAATCATCTAAGAAATCTTACTTTCCAACGGCAAGTACCTCTGGAGCCTTAATAGTGACCTTCAGATTTTTTGGTACAAAAACAATGTAAGTAAGATTTTCCTTCAGTACTTCGCCCTTCACTTTTACCTGTTTTTGTAGGTTAGGTGAATGAACCGTCAGGACATCTCCAGAAGACTTTGTACTCAAATTGTAACGACCAATAGTGGCCAACTCATTGAGCATAGCACTGCTGCCGTTGGGCAGGCTTATACTGATTTCGACCTTGATGGTTGGATTATCCCAAACCTTTAGATCAACCGTACCGGGTAGGTCAAGTAGAATGGTTCCCTTCCCATCTGTGTTGAGTGATTTGGAAAAAGTTTTGTTCGCCGTCAATGCTGTTTGAGCAAAAGTACCCACGCAGTTGAGGGAGACAAGGAAAATAAAAAAAGCAATTCGATAAGTCATGGCAAACCTCCTTTTGTTTAATGGTTCAAAGATATAGGTATTTTTTGGGAAAAGCAATAGTTTCATAAAATTTTATTTGATTCTTAAATGACGTAAAAGTGCGTATTGTGGTTGGGTCAATGGTATATATTTTTTTGTGCCATTCATGATTCTTAGTAAAACAATAAGTTATGAACATTAGTTCCACTTGTTTTTGCATATGTAATAATATTAATTTTTAAATAAAAATATATCTTCAAGTGTGTTAATGTTTGTAAATAAGCGACTTCGTCGCCTAGACTACCAATAAACAGGACTAGGGGCATTATAAAAAAACGCTATGGTATGGTAATTGCTATACGTATAAGACAAGGACTTAAAGATCCGCGAAACATAGATATGCGCTCACTTGATGTATTACTAGCCGACGACCATCCCATTTTTGTAGAAGGCCTACAAACCGTTCTGTCACGCCCCGGAACAAAATATACCTATAATATAAAAGGAATTGCCCGTACCTGTACTCAGGTGACAGACTTTCTTAATGAGGCCCACACTGATTTGCTCCTGTTGGATCTAAATCTTCCAGGTACCGATAGTCTTAAAATATTGCCGAATGCCAAAAAAGGCCATGCCGCACTCAGGATTTTAGTGATGACAAACTTTGATGACCCTCGTATGGTAAAGGCCGCATTTAGGGCGGGTGCAGACGGGTACATGTTGAAAAGCGGTACCAAAGACGAACTCTTTTTGGCCATTGAAGAAGTATTGGATGGTCATACTTTTATGGGTAAAGGGGTTGGATTCGCGGACTCTTTTTCTGGAATGAGTTCGGAAAGCGGAATGCCCGAAAACCGATTTGCCCGAAAACACGGCCTTACCCGTCGCGAACTAGAGATCATGCGCTTGATTGGTCAAGCATTGAGCAACAAAGAAATAGCAGATCAAATCTTCATCAGTGACCAGACGGTGAGTGTGCATAGAAAAAACATCATGCGTAAACTCAGCGTAAACAGCACGGCTACACTTATTAAGTTGGCTTATGAGAATCATTTGGTTTAATATCTAAACCAAGTGTTTGTTTCACGCTTCATTGACCCTCCTTAGGTATTCCCAATACATACAGTATCCAGAAAGTAATAGTTTTAACATTTTTTACCATTATTATGGTATTCAAAAATAGTGCGGAGGCACGGTTTTTGTAGTGCTAAGTGTATTATGTATGGTATGTGTAATTTTTTGGCTTTAATACTTGTTCAATCAGACGCCTACATATTACCTTTGTGTCTAGTATTTATTTTTTAACATTAATCTATATAATCTTAACATGAAAAGAGCGAATTTTACGTCTCCTATTAATTTGATGGGTTGTTTGTTAGTGATTGCAATGGCCTTCGTTGCAAACTCCAATCTAAACGCCCAATGTTCATTAATCTGTAACAATCTTTCTCATTTGTCACTGGACGAGGACTGTTCAGTTGAAATCCTTCCCGACATGGTACTGGAAGGTGGCGGTTGCCCGAATGGCAACCTTGTAGTTCAAGCCAAAATTAGCGGCGTTTGGCAGCCAAGTTCTGGCAACTTTATCGCTACATCTTCAAATATTAATCAAACCCTCCAAGTTCGTGTCCGCGATCTTAACTCTGGCAACCTTTGTACTGGCAGCATGTTGATCCAAGACAAGTTGGCTCCAGAGATCGAGTGCAGTCCAATTGATTTGGTTTGTGCTGTTACTTCTTATTCTCCTTCATACATCCAGAATACACTTGGCATTGAGGCTGGTATTCCAGATGTTTTTGACAACTGTTCTGCCAACGTAACGTTGACCCATCTTGATCTTCCTTTGGTTGATGTAGCATGTGGTGTTTTAGTTAATGATCGCTTCGTAAGTGCTTATTTTGATCGTAAATGGACAGCAGTTGATGGTAGTGGCAACTCTGCTACCTGCATCCAGCGTATTTATTTCAACAGGCGCAGTATCAGTCAGGTTTCATTGCCTGAGCCAACGGTAATTGTTGACTGTACCAACCCTAATACAAGCCCAAGCGCAACAGGTGTTCCTTTTATTGAGGCATTTGGTATTGAGTGGAGTTTGTACCCTAACAACTCATTTTGTGAGTTAAATACCATCTATTCAGATCAGATCCTACCTGTTTGCGACGGTAGTTACAAAATCATCCGTACCTGGACTATATATGATTGGTGTTTGCCTACTTCAAATGGCCCAATTGCCAATCCTACTTATTACATTCAAGTAATCAAAGTATTGGACGAAGATGGCCCATCGGTATCTTGCCCATCAGACTTGACTCTTTCTACAAATACTGCTAACTGTTGTGCTATTGTGAACCTTCCTGATGTAATCGTGGAAGACAATTGCTCTCGCATGGCTACTGCTGCTGCTATGATTACTGTTCGCGATGCCGAAACCGGTGAAGTGATCAATATGTTGAATGTAAACGGCTCGTACTCAAACTTCCCAGGCAACAACCTTTGGGATCGCGACACATTGGCGGTGTTTGGTAACACTCCATGTTTGCCAGTAGGTACACATGAAGTAATGTACACGTTCACCGATAATTGTGGCAATACTTCTACTTGCAATTTTGATCTAACAATATTGGATTTGGATCCACCTACTCCGGTAGCAGACCAAAGCACCACCATCTCTTTGGGTGGCGACGATCCATTTGACTGTTACCTTCCAAGTGCTGATGGCTGTCAGTTCGCAGGTGTTGCTTTCTTGAAAGCATCTAACCTCAACAGTGGATCTTATGACAACTGCGGTGGTTTGAAGTTCAAAGTACGTCGTATGCCAGCAGAAGACGGTACTTATGGTACTTGTGTTGAAAGCCTTAACAATGGTGCTGGTGCGGCCCCATGTTCTGGCAGCAACTTGCCTACTGAAAAAGACAAGGCAATCGGCGAAGACTACGACGGTTACGCGGGTGCTGACTCTATCAAAGTTTACTGCTGCGAATCAGGCCAGACTATCATGGTGATCTTCACGGTTTACCAGTTGAACCCTGATGGCAGCCCAACCATTGATCCTGACGGCAATTACGTTAGCAATGAAGTAATGGTAGAAGTAAATATTCAGGATAAAACAAAGCCTACTTGCCTTCCACCAGCAAACGTAACGGTAAGTTGCGAGCAATTTGATGAGACATTGGCACATTACGGATTGCCAACAATCTATGACAACTGTTGCTTGAAAACACCAGCACCTGTGCCTTCTGGCCAGACTGCAGTAGCAGGTCAGTGCGGTTTGACAGTACAGAACAACAAGACGAATTTCGATACAGTATGTAACAAAGGTACGATCGTACGCACGTTCCGTGCCTATGACTGCAACGGCTTTAGCAGCCAGTGCACCCAGCGTATCGTAGTTACCTACGAGCAAGACTACTTCGTACGTTTCCCGAACGACGTAATCGTAACAGCATGTAACGGGTCAAACAACTACGGTGTACCAACATTCTTCGGAGAAGATTGCGAACTATTGGCTCCTGCTTACGAAGATCTTATCTTCACAGTAGTGAACGATGCTTGTTTCAAAATCGAGCGTACTTGGACAATCATCAACTGGTGTACTTACACCCCTAACTTGGATTGTATCTACGTACCAAACCCGAACCCAAGCAACACTACCAATGCCACAGTGAACCTTACCGGTCCTACTGTATCAGCATGTGGTACGCCTGCACCTTGGGCTCCGACAAATGTGAGGATCAATCCAAATGATCCATTGCCAACAAACTTTTGCACATTCTATGATGCCAATGCAAACTGCTACAAGTACAAGCAGATCATCAAGATCATAGACACACAGGATCCAACGTTTGTGACTCCAACGCCACCGGCTTGCGATATCACACCAAACAGTGCGGATTTCTGGAATGCAGACTACTGGTGGGACAATGCGATCCTAAGCCACAACTTGTGCGAAGGTCCAACAGATCTTTGTATCACGGCTACAGACGCATGTTCTGGATCAAACATCAACATCGAGTACCAATTGAAATTGGATACAGATGGCGATGGCGTAATGGAGACCATCATCTCTAGCACCAACCTACCTGGCTTCAACCGTATCTTCGTTGGTAACAACGATGGCGATGCGGACTTGACTGACGGTACAGCACGTGCATTTGACGGTCGCCCAGTGCTACCAAACCAGAAGTATGGTTTTGTAATCTACGAAACAGTGAGCGGAACCAGCAAAACAGCCTGCGTACGTTGGAACAACCAACAGAACATGCAGAACCTTAACCCTGCTGCTTCTTCATTCGTAGTACCTGAGTTGCCATATGGCAAGCACAAGATCAAGTGGACAATCTCTGACGGTTGCGGTAACGACACTGTATATGAGACTGACTTCACTGTAGAAGACTGTAAAGCACCAACAGCAGTATGTTGGGACTTGAATACAAACATCATGGCTGGTGGCATGACCCAAGTAATTTGGGCGAATGACTTCATCCAGTATGCTGAAGATAACTGTACTCCAACAAATTTCTTGAAGTACAGCATCCGCCGCAGCGGTACAGGAACGGGCTTCCCGACCAACCCTGACGGAACACCAATCACAAACATCCAATTCACATGCGACGAGGTAGGACCAGTAGCAGTGGAGATCTGGGTGATTGACTTGGCTGGCAACGCAGATTACTGCGAGGCGATCATGTTGGTACAAGATAACGGTGGTTTCTGCGG
>JANMMZ010000037.1:0-68263 GCA_031373665.1 Saprospiraceae bacterium
GCGGCAGCATTTCCCGATACCCTCCATCGTATTTATCCGCCGAGTCGGCGGCAGCGGCTGACTGATTGGTGTTATCAAACGGGTAATTGGCCCGCCGTGCAAGGCTTTGACCAGAGTATATTGGCCTTTGAGACGGCCTTACAGTCGGTACCAGACAGCCTTGGGGTCAAAGAAAGTTTAAAACAGGCATTGACCAATTTTCAAATAATCAAAGATTTGCCTGCGCTAGACACCGCGCTGAATCATGTGCGACGATCTGGGCTCGGTATTCCATCGGTACAAAGCGCCATCAATGACCTTACTCTAAGCGTACAAGCCCTTAAATTCACACAAAAAGCGTGGCTGTTTGTCCCTTCATTTCAATGGAATGGGTTCAATAACCAGTATCATAAATGGATATCTAGATTTGTAATGGGAGATTGGGGGCGGTCTTTTTATACTAAAAAGTTGGTATGGGATGAGTTGAAATATCCCATGATTTATTCTCTCATTGTCAATATACTAACCATCTTTTTTTCGTTTGTTATAGCCCTGCCCATAGGCATGGAAATGGCTCGAAGGAAAGACAAGCGTTTTGATCAATGGACAAAACAGGTGATGCTGATTTTGTTTGTGATACCCAGCTTTATCGTGGGTGCTATGTTGATTTTGCTGTTCGCTACGCCCGGCATAGGTTTGTATTGGTTAGGCGGTATCAAGATTGAGCCATTTGAAATAAGTGACAGATCATTTATGGAGTGGTTCATGACAAGCATCCCCCAATTTATACTACCGGTCATCACTATGACTTTGCCGACTGTGGTATATTTGTGTTTAATGATGCGTGGCTCGGTCTTAGAGACCCTCTCGCAGGACTATATCCGTACCGCTAGATCGAAAGGACTAAAGGAGGATGCAGTATATGAAAAACATGCCTATCGCAATGCCCTGTTTCCGATCATCACCTTGTTTGCCGGGGTATTTCCGGGGGTATTCATGGGATCATTGACGGTAGAATATTTATTCAGTTATCCAGGTTTGGGCATGAAAATGCAATCGGCGTTCATGAGTAAGGACCATCCCGTTCTATTTGCCATTTTGATGATTGCTGCTTTGCTGACGATTATAGGTAATATAGTATCCGATATTTTATACACGTATGTAAACCCTACGGTGGAGCTATAGTACAAGCAATACTGGTTAGGCAGGGGGCAAATTACTGTATGTTAACCTATTGGCTTTGGGGTATTTGAATGCCATTTCGACCTCAATTACTGGAGTCACAAACAAGATTCAGCCCTATAAACCCTAAATATTTGCCCAATTTTATCTAATTTTAAGATTTTTTAATTTGGAATCAAATTTTCTTTCTTTATTTGCAGAACGAATTGCATTTTAACATCTACCAACTTTTACAACTTTTCCACTGAAATAGAAAATCGTTCCGCATGAAGAAACTCTACAATTATTTAACTTTTAGTTTATTGTGCTCTGTTTTTTGCATCTTTTCGCTATCAGCACAAACCACCATCAAAGGCAAAGTACAAGATGGGGATACTGGTGAGGAACTCATCGGTGCGGGTGTCGTATTCATAAAAGGTGGCACTGGCGGAGTCGGTACTGATTATGAAGGCAATTTTGTTTTGAAAGCCGAATCGCTTCCAGCAACACTTAAAATTTCCTATACTGGCTATACGCCCAAGGAAGTGGAGGTTACCAATACGGATCGCCTCATTATCAGGCTTTCTCAAGATATTGCTATTTTGGAGGAAGTAGTAGTAAAAGGGCAACGGATTGATGATAAGCAGAAAGCGGCACCGCTGACCATTGAAAACATGGATGCTATTGCTATTAAAGAAACGCCCTCTGTAAATTTTTATAATGGTTTAGGCAACTTAAAGGGCGTAGATATGACAACCGCTTCACTAGGATTTACGGTTATCAATATGCGTGGCTTCAACTCCACTAGCCCTGTACGTTCACTACAGATCATAGATGGGGTGGATAACCAAGCACCTGGCCTCAATTTTTCCTTGGGTAACTTCCTTGGTTCTAGTGATCTGGATGTGGGAGGTGTAGATTTGGTCGTTGGAGCAAGTTCTGCGTTTTATGGGCCAAACGCATTTAATGGGGTAATCTCCATGAAAACAAAGAATCCGTTCATCAATAAAGGTTTAGCCGTATCGTTGAAAGCAGGTGAACGCAACCTCTTAGAGGGTGCACTTAGATATGCCGATGCCATCAAAAACAAGAGTGGAAAAGAATTTATGGCTTATAAAGTCAATCTTTTTGGCCTTAGGGCTGATGACTGGGTGGCAGACAATTATGAACCAATTTCTGGATCACTTGGAAACCAGGTTTTTGAGGCCGCCAATAACCCTGGCCGTTTCAATGCCGTGAATATTTATGGCGATGAATACAGTTATGGTATCGGGCTAGGATACAACTCAAGGGCTGGAATAAACACCATAAACAGAACTGGTTATCGCGAAATTGACGTAGTGGATTATAATACCCGCAATTTGAAGGCAGGTGCTGCTGTTCATTTTCGACTTCAACCAGAGAAAGAATTCGATTCTCCTGAATTAATACTATCGTCCAATTTTGGTACAGGTACTACCGTATATCAAGGAGACAACCGATTTAGCCTCCGTGGGATTTTATTCCTTCAGAACCGCATAGAGTTGATTAAAAAAGATAAATATTTCTTGCGTGCCTATTCTACCAATGAAGATGCAGGTGACTCTTATGATCCATACTTCACCGCCTTGCGTATGCAGCAGGCTGCTAAATCAAACGAGCAATGGTTTTCTTCTTATGAAGAGTGGTGGACTCAATTAGACAAAGGCAACGTATTTGCAAAAATGAAGGAACTGGGTTATGGCCCACCTACAGATTTAGCAGCGATGGCAGCATGGCAACAAGCCAACGCTCCTCAGTTGGCAGCGTGGCATCAGCAGGCATCGGATTTTGCTGACCTCAAGAGCACCACTGACAATAGAACAAAGGAATTTTTTGAGCCTGGTACTGTACGTTTTGACTCTTTGTTTGATGCTATTACTTCTAGGAGAAATAACTCAAAGGAGCAAGGTACTTTATTTTATGATAAGTCCGCACTGTACCATGTGCATGGAGAATATACGTTCACACCCCGATTCTTAAACAAATGGGTAGTAGGAGGCAATGCACGCTTTTACCGCCCCGTATCAGATGGTACAATTTTTAGTGATACAGCGGGTATTCGCATCAAAAACAACGAAATCGGCCTTTATACTGGGGTGGAAAAGCAGGTCAATAAATTCAGATTTGCTGCAACGATCAGGCTTGATAAGAACCAGAATTTTGATCCATTGTTTACGCCTGCTGCTAGTGTGGTTTGGGAACCATCCAAAAACAATTATTTGAGATTATCTTTCTCTTCTGCTATACGAAACCCTACCTTGAGCGATCAATATCTTAACCTCAATGTAGGCCCTGCTACCTTGATCGGCAACTTAAATGGGTTTGATAGTCTGGCGACCTTAGAATCGTTTAATCAGTATCGGAATAATCAATCCAAGCCGATGGATTACTTAACGATCAACCCTATTCAGCCTGAAAAAGTAAAAACTTTTGAACTGGGTTATAGGACTACATTATTTGATCGTATTTATGTAGATGCTGGCTACTACTATAGTATTTATGACGATTTCATTGGTTATAATATCGGCATAACCATGCCATTTACTCGTTTTGAAATTGACCCAAGCCTTCCCCCATTATTTTTACCCAATTTCCCAAAAGTCAAGGCTTGGCGTATTGCTTCCAATGCCGCACAAAGGGTAACGACTCAAGGGGCATCCATAGGACTAAACTACTATTTCAAACAATATTACATGCTTCAGGGCAACTACAGCTGGAATCGTTTGATCACTCAAGAAACGGATCCAATTGTACCAGCGTTCAATACTCCTGAACATAAATATAATTTAAGTTTTTCAGGCCGTGGCATCCCAGTTAAGTCGTTCAAAAGTGGGGTTAATGCAGGATTCATGATCAACTATAAGTGGATTGAAAACTTCATTTTTGAAGGCTCTCCACAGTTTACGGGACAAATTCCTAGTTATACACTTTTAGATGCCCAAATGAATATGAATTTCCCTAAATTAAACAGCACATTCAAACTAGGGGCATCTAACCTATTGAACAACAAGCGTTTTCAAACTTATGGAGGACCACGTATAGGCCGTATGGCCTATGTCTCATGGGTTTATGATTGGGCTAAGCGTTAACTATCCTCTATTTTGGACATTTTCATTTTAAATACATACACATTAATTAAACTAGCTATTCTCATGCGTTTATTAAAACTTTTTACACTGTTACTTACCTTCTTGATTTATCAAGAATCAGTAGCCCAACGCTATCTTAGCCCTGTATTCAGTCAGGCCAGCGCTACAACCGTTGTTTACGGAACCAACTTCACCGTACTGCCTTTGGTGTCTGGTGGTCGCCCGGCAAAGCAGCCTTTAGTAGCCCGAGTTTATACACCCGCGGGTGATGTCGAGACGGGTCGTCCGCTTATCATTTACCTAAAAACAGGTAACTTCTTCCCATTCCCTGCCAATGGCTCCTGCGGTGGTACTATCTCTGACTCCAGCAATGTTGAATTTGCTACTCGTTTGGCTAAAATGGGTTATGTGGTAGCCGTAGCTGACTACCGTGGTGGTTGGAATCCTACTGCCAATGATCCGGTCACTGGTGAGTTGACACGTCGTTTTACATTGATCAATGCTGCCTATCGCGGTGTGCAAGATGTACGTACTTGTGTTCGTTTCTTCCGTAAAACAGTAGCAGAACAAGGAAATGCCTTTGGAATTGATCCAACCAAAATTATTGTTTGGGGCCAGGGCACTGGAGGTTATTTGTCTATGGCAACAGCCTACCTAAATGATTTTGAAGAGATTTACAGCACTACAGATCCTAATAAATTTGTGATACCAACGCCTTTTGGACCATTCAGAATGGTACAAGAGAAGTATAATGGTGACTTGAACGGTAATCCGCCAACAGGCCAAGACTTTTGCTTTGTAGATGCTACCCTTAGTGCTGTTTCTGGAGGTGCTTTCTTGGCAGGCGATACACTGTGTAAGCCTAACCATCTCGGGTATAGTTCAGAATTCCATTTGGCCGTAAATATGGGCGGTGCTTTGGGTGATCTTACTTGGATGGACGCAGGCGAAATGCCCTTAATCTCTTACCATGTACTTTCTGATGCATTTGCTCCTTGTGGCACTAATATCCTACAGGTTCCAATCCCTGGCGGTTCGCTGCCAGTTATGGAAGTATCAGGCTCTTGCGATGTGCAGACAAAGGCAGATCAGTTAGGCTTGAACAATGTATTTAACCAAATACCTGATTGGGCTGATCCGCTTCAACCATTTAGTGAAGTGAACCAAGTTGGCTTCTATGCATTTGGTAGTACACCAAATGGTACTAGTAGCCCATGGGAATGGACTATTAGCCCACCAGCACCCGCCAACTGTAACCTGAACGCTTCAGTAGCACGCTCTTATATTGATACGATTATTCGCTATTACGCGCCACGCGCTTGCTTTGCATTGAATCTTCCTTGTAAGGATTTAATATTGGATACCAAAAACCTACCAGCCTACGAAGTAGGCTTGGAAGTAGCGCCAGTACCAACGACCAATCAGTTGAATTTCAATGCAAAGGAAACCATCCGCGCCATATCTGTATATGACATAAGCGGTCGTATCGTGCGCACGATCAACAGTATTGATAGCAATACCTACACTTTGGATCGCCAAACTTTGGCAAACGGCCTTTACATAGCGGAAATCCGCTTTGATAAAGGAGCAGTACGTCGTAAAGTGATCTTTGAATAAGGGAGTTATTCTTTAAATCATTATGCATTAAGGCATTGGATCAGCGTAGGCTGATTCAATGCCTTTTTTTATTGACATTAAATTATATTTATTTTATCATTATTGATATCTAATTCTATACAGGTCAACTATCCCCGATCTTTGTGTTGAAAAATTGATCAATTATTCAAAAGGATTTTGAATTTTAATAATCAAGACATTCAACTATTAACTATTTTTTCATTACCAACCAACATGTTTATCATGAAAAAACTCTTTCTCTTTAGCCTCCTTTTTGGTGTTTTTTGCATGACGGCTAACGCACAAGTGCGTTATCTTGACCCCATATTTAATCAGGTAAGTACTACAACGGCTGTTTATGGCACTAATTTCACGGTATTGCCTGTAGTGGCTGGTGGCCATACTGTAAATCAGTCTCTAATCACCAAGGTTTATACTCCAGTCGGAGATATTGAAACTAGCCGTCCATTGATCATTTACCTAAGAACAGGTAGTTTTTTGCCATTACCTGCCAATGGTTCTTGCGGTGGCACCCTAGACGATTCAAGCAATGTAGCGTTTGCTACACGCTTGGCCAAAATGGGCTATGTAGTGGCTGTTGCGGATTACCGTATTGGTTGGAATCCAAACATTAGTATTGAGCCGAATTTGGTACCTAGTTTTACGTTTATCAATGCTGTTTATCGTGGTATTCAGGATGTACGTACTTGTATTCGATACTTCCATAAGTCGGTAGCGGAGCAAGGCAACCCTTACGGTGTTGATCCAAGCAGAATCATCGTTTGGGGACAAGGTACAGGTGGTTATTTGTCATTGGCAACGGCTTACCTAAATGACTTTGAAGAGATTTACAATACTACTGATCCTAATAAGTTTCTCATCCCAACTCCTTTTGGCCCATTTAGAATGGTACAAGAAAAATATAATGGTGACCTCAATGGTAATCCGCCAGTAGGTCAGGATTTTTGTTTTGTAGATTCTACCCTAAGTGTTCTCTCTGGAGGTGCTTTTATGGTAGGTGATACGCTTTGTAAGCCTAACCACGTTGGATACAGTTCAGAATTCCATTTGGCTGTAAATATGGGTGGTGCCTTGGGCGATAGTACTTGGATGGATGCTGGTGAAATGCCACTGATCTCATACCATGTACTTTCTGATGCCATTTTGCGAGACCAATGTACTGAATATTCCAATTCCAGGAGGCGCGTTGCCATTAATGGAAGTTTCAGGATCATGCGATATGCAGAAAAAAGCAGACCTATTGGGTTTGAGCGACGTATTTGATGAAATACCTGATTGGGCCGATCCGCTTCAACCGTTTAGCGAAGTTAATCGCCCTGGTTTCTGCGCTTTTGGCAGCACTCCAAATGGAACTAGTAGCCCATGGGAATGGACAATCAGTCCACCCGCTCCAGCGAACTGTAATCTTGATGCAGGTGTTGCTCGCTCTTACATTGATACCATCATTGCATACTATGCACCACGTGCTTGTTATGCCTTGAGCTTACAGAACTGTTTGCAACCACTTTATAACACTAAAAACCTACCAGCCTACGAAGTAGGCTTGGAAGTAGCGCCAGTACCAACGACCAATCAGTTGAATTTCAATGCGAAAGAAACCATTCGCGCCATATCTGTATATGACCTAAGCGGTCGTATTGTGCGCACGGTAAACAGTATTGATAGCAATACCTACACTTTAGATCGCCAAACTTTGGCAAGCGGCCTTTACATAGCGGAAATCCACTTTGATAAAGGAGCAGTACGTCGTAAAGTGATCTTTGAATAAGGGAGTTATTCTTTAAATCATTGTGCATTAAGGCATTGGATCAGCGTAGGCTGATTCAATGCCTTTTTTTATTGATATATTTTTACCTTACTAAATCAGGTTCTACAAATAACCACCGTATCTCTGGGCATTCTGCCTTTAGCCTACTTTCAAAATCATTGATCAATTGGCTTACTTCCACCGCAGTGAGTTGGGGCTTACAGGATATTTTGATACAAGCCATCACCTCTCCAGGGCCTTGTTGTACCGTGATGCAATTCAACATTTTTTCAATATTTGGGTGCTCAATCGCAATTTTTGCGGCGGTATTTGAAACACGTGGATCGGCACTTTCGCCAATGAGTAGCGATTTTACCTCCACCGCCAAAAATACAGCTACAGCGATCAATACTACACCGATAGCCAAAGATCCAATGGCATCATAACGCCCATCGCCTGTATAGTATGCAGTCAAAAGCGCAATCAAGGCGAGCACTAAACCAATTACGGCGGCAGTATTTTCACCAAAAATAACGACGAGATCACTGTCTTTAGTTTCACGGAGGTATCGAAAAAATCGGGTATTCACCCGACGTTTGTTCATTTCTACGATATTAGAATACATCGCATAACTCTCTAAAAGTATGGAAAACAACAAAACGCCTACACCCCACTGTATGTTCTGAACGGGCTCGGGGTGTGTATAACTATGAAGGCCTACATAAATGGACAACATGCCACCAATGGTAAATAACAGCATGGCCACCATGAACGACCAAAACTACACCGCCCGACCATAACCCAATGGGTGTTTCTGGTCGGGTGGTCGCTGTGCCTGCTTTACGCCCCGATATAGCAATGCCTGATTGGAACAATCCGCAAAGGAGTGGATGGTTTCGGCCAGCATAGATCCCGATTTGGTCATAAAGGCAGCAAATGCCTTACAGACCGTAATCAGTAGATTGACGATCAAACTTTGAATAATATGGCCTGTATCGTGGCTGTGGTTTTTGGTTGTATTGTCTTTGCTCATGAGTTGAAATTTCGTTTCAGGAGCAAAGGTATGAAACTCATGAATACTGTTCTTAAAACTCGACTTTATAAAACAAAATCGGAATCAATGGAGTTTGATAGGCCGTTGTCACATCGAAAGTGCTGGGGTCGTAATAACGGCCAAATATGTTTTTGCGGTTAGTGGCGTTCTGGAGGTCAATGCCAAAAGTAGTGGTCAGGTGGTCATAATTGCGCTTGATGCGAAAGCCTAAGTCTAAGCGGAAATAGGCAGGCAATTGGGTTTCAAAAGCACGGTTTTCATCCCTTACAGTATAGCCTTTTTCACGGGAAGCGGCGAGGTCAAGGGGTGATTCGCGGAGTCCACCAATATGCGTAAATTTCATGTTCAGGCCAATACTGCGGTTTTTATGTTTTTTGTTCCAACCCCATTCTTTACCAGCGGTAAAGGTATTGGCGTAGTTGCCATTGAAACGAGTATCGCGCCAAACGCCATCGCTACCGCGATATTTTGATTCATATACCGCCGCCGATAGGAGGCAATAAAACCCACGGGTTAAAAATTTTTCAACGGTCAATTCTATGCCGTAATTCCTTCCAGCACCTTTGTTTTCAAGCCTGCGGGTTTCAAAACCTTCTGTATGATTTAGCATAGAGTATGAATCGGCCTCTTCTACACTCACGGGTACATCAAACATTGATTGAAAATAGGTCTCTGTTTTGACGTGCCAGTTATTCACCATGGTATGATCGTAAGAGAGTACCAAATGTTGGGCTTTGATCAAGTCTAGGTTTTGGTTGGGCATATTGGTGCTGGTTTCCGATTGGGCAAAGTAAATACCCAAAGGTTGTACTTGCGAGTGCAAGCCATAGCCGAGGCTCAGAGCGTTGCGTTCGGTAAATGCATATTTTACAGATGCCCGTGGCTCTATAGAATAACTATTGTTGAGCAATAGCCACAAACCATGCGCTCCGATATTAAGGGTCAGTTTTTCAGAAGGACGGTACTGCCATTGGGCAAAAGCATTGACGGTATTGGTCAGTCCTTTGGTCTTTACTTTTTGTTCGATGGCTTCGTTTTCAGGATTCCAATCAGCCTGTGTAAAATTAAAATCGTTAAAAGTAACATAAGCACCCGTGCGGATAAAATGGCGAGTATTAAACTTGTGGTTGAGCACTGATGATAGGGTGTAGCGCAATTGCGTATGCCGCTGATCGAATTGTTTTAACTCCATATAATTGGGCTGAAATTGGGTTTGTTCATAGCCATTTTCAGTGACCGAGGCGGCCAATACCGTTTTCAGGAAGGTTTGGTTCCATGCTTTGCTATGCGATAAACCCACAACGCCAGTATGCGCCAAAAAATTGAAAGAATATTGTTTATTCAAATCGGTTTTCCATGCCACAGAATCTTTTTCCCCTCCTTGATTTTGATTGCTCAAGCCGCCCATACCAAACAAAGAAAAAGTGCCGATCTTACCAGCGGTCATAAAGGTATTGAAGGATAGGTCTTGAAAATTAGTGGTAGCATCGCCTATCTCAACACCTACCTTAGAGAGTAACGACAGGGTAGAATATCGGTAATTGACTAAAAAAGATCCTTTTTGACGACCCATTTTCATGGGGCCTTCCATCGCAGCATCTAGGCCTAATACCCCTGCTTGAAAAGTATATTCACGTTTGTCTTGGTTGCCTTTTCGGAGTTTCAAGTCAAATACCCCAGAGAGGGCATTCCCATATTCGGAAGCGAAAGCCCCGGTCATAAAATCAGAATTGCTCAACACTTGAGCGCTCAAAAGGGAGATCCCCCCGCCCGAAGTGCCCACATTGGTAAAGTGATTGGGGGCAGGTATATCTATGCCTTCCATACGCCAGAGCAAGCCATTGGGTGCGTTGCCGCGTATCACGATAGTATTATTGCCATCATTGCCCATCACCACTCCGGCATATGACGATGCCATGCGTGCCGGATCATTGACGGCGGCCGCAAACCGCTGGGTTTCTTCCACTGAGAAAGTACGGGCACTCACTACGGCCAGTTGATTGAGGGATTTTTCCTTCTCCACTTTGGCTGTGATCACGACCTCTTTGGCACTGATTAGGTCTTCATCCATGTCAATGGTGAGATCTACTTCTTTCCCTGAATTGACTGTAATATTATTTAAAACGGCTTCTTTATAGCCCAAATAGGTAACTCGTAGTGCTATTTTGCCGACAGGGGCATTGGCAATACGGAATTGTCCATCCACATCAGTGACGGCACCAAGCATGACACTTGATGCCGCCCCATCTTTGGATATCATTTGGACGGTAGCACCTATCAAAGGTGTTTTAACCGCCTTGTCTAGCACTGTCCCTTTAATAGTTTGGGTCAGTTTTGTGGATTGTCCCTGCGCATAAATAGGGAAAAGCATGGCTAGGCTTGCGAGTAACGCAAGCAATAATTGAAATAATCGCATTGTGAAATTGATTTACAGTTATAAATGCAGTTTGTGTTTACTGCGCTGTTTCATCTTAGACACGCCGCGCTAATTTTACCCTGACTGCATTAAAAAATATATAATCAATTCCTCCCGCTTCCCTAAAATCCCCTCCGTGTCCTCTAAACCTCACCCCGGCCCTCTCCGTGTAGTCTCCGTTCCTCCGCTCCTTTGTGGTGAAGCCCATCGCATCCTAAAAATAAACCCGATACATCAAATTAGGAAAGAACCCAAATTGAGTCATATGCCCGATTTTGTTCGGTTCGCTTTCGTCATAAAATTCGGTTATTTTACCCTTATTGTGGGTAATATTATCAATATTGAGGAATAACTCATGGGTCGCACGGCGTTTGTTCCACTTATAACTAGCAGATATAAGTATTTGGTAGGGGTTTTCGATACTTGACTCGAAGGCTTTTTCGTAATCCCAATAGCGATTTTTGGCGGGATCTACTGCTAGGTTTCCTTGTGCATCACGCAGCAATGGAATTATTTTTCTGCCGCCGCCAAAGAATGCTTTGGCATTCAATCCAAGGGTTTGGTTGTGTTTTTTTCCGAGGCCAACAAATTCTTTGCCACATAGGATATTCACCAGATACTTACCATTGAAAGGCGTATTGCGTTCCACCCCATCAAGTGCGGTGTATTTTGACTCATACAGTGAAGCATTGATCAAAAAATAATAATGGTTGCTGAAAAATTTTTCGAGTGTAAACTCTACGCCGTAGTTTTTGCCAGTACCTTTGTTGACCAAATCTACATAGCGAAAATCCAAGCCCTCGATAATGGTCGAAAAATAACTGGTGTCCAAATTTTCGACGGGCAAGTCATAGAGATTTTGATAATATGCTTCCACTTTAGCCCTTAGGTTTTTGCCCAATCGTTGTTCAAAACCCACGACAAAATGATCGGCTTTTAGCAAATCAAGGTCTCGATTAGGCTCTGTAATACGACCATCTGGCTGTTGCACTTTTGCAAAATAGTGGTGTATGCTCTCCATATTGCTGTGTTTTCCATAACCTAAGTGAATGGCGGAGGATGGCGTTGCCTTCCACTCCACGGCTAGGCGCGGTTCGAGGGTGGATTTTGAGTTGAGCAGTACATTCATATTGTGTACGCCCGTCACAAACGAGAGATTTTCGTTTGCGCGGTATCTCCAACTGGCAAAATTGCGGACAGTACTGACATTTTCCTTAAAATCAAGGACTACAAACCGCTGATTGGCATCGCCTTGAAACTGACTTTGATTGAAGTCATAATCAAACAAGGTATATTTTGTACCAATTTGAATTTTGTGTCGAGCATTGAACTTGTGGTTGTAAGTCATGGATCCCCGATACGTTGGTTTTTTCAATTGACCCTGAAAACTCAATCGTCTATTGAGCACAGAATCGCGTAGAAATTCGCCGTCGTTTCCATATATTTTTTTGATCCCTGCCTCAAAAATATCATCATCAATGCCCTCGCTGGAGTACGTCAGGGTGGTATTAAGGAAACTATTGTTGGTTATATTAATGGTGTGTTTAAGCCCTGTATTGAGCAGATGTGTCTTTTTATCAAAATCATTCCTGATTTCTGTGCGTGATGCATTGGTGCCGGGTATCACCCAAATGGCTGGGGTTACGTCTTCAAAACTGAAACTACTCAAGCCTCCTAAGCCAAACACTGAAAAAACGCCTGCGTTTCGGGTTGGAAATACCATTTTAAATGTAGCATCTTGAAATTTCAATATGCCACCGAGGTCGCCCAGCAACCCAAGTTGGGTGAGCAAACCCGCTGTAGAGTAGCGATAATTTAACAAAAAAGAACCGCCGTACCCTTTTTTGAAAGGGCCTTCTAAAGTCAATTCAGTACCTAGGAGTCCCAAACCGAAAACAGATTCAAATTTTTCATTGTTGCCCGTGCGCAATTTTACATCATATACACCCGACAGTACATCGCCGTATTCGGGGGAAAAAGCACCTGTGTAGAAATCGGAAGTGGCCATGACATTGTTGTTCAGAGTACTAACCGAACCGCCCACCGCACTTTGGTCGCCAAAGTGGTTGGGGTTGGTGATTTGTTCACCTTCGAGCCGCCACTGGACATACTTGGGCGAGTTACCACGCACGATAATGTCATTGCTGCCATCTTGAGTACTGGTGATACCCGCAAAATTGGAAAGTATCCGTGAAGGATCATTGAATCCGCCTGCGTAACGGTTGGTTTCTTCTGGCGATATGGAGCGGGCTGCGATCAGAGCCATTTCATTGATCGCTTCCCCTTTATTGCGCGAAGCCGTGATGGCTACTTCACTCATTTTGAAGGTGGACTCCTGCATTTGAAGGCTTAAAACGACCTCTTTTCCAGAATTCACTACTATATTAGGGATGTTCTGACCCTCGTAACCAAGGTAACTGAGTTGTAACGTGACCCTTCCAATAGGCACTTTCGATATACTAAAGTTTCCTTGGTCATCTGTCACAGCACCCATTTTGGGGTCAGTGCTGGTGATGACCACTTGCGCCCCGACGAGGGGCAATTTACTATCAGCATCAAGGACAGTGCCCCTGACGGTTTGAGTAAGTTGTTGGCCTATGGCTAGCGTGAAAGAGGTGAGCAATAATAAAAAAGTGAAAGCAAATTTTTGTGTCATAAAATGTGTATTTAGTTAATTCGGGGCAAAGGTCAGGGCAGGATATTTCCGATTCATTGACTTTGGGTAAGAAGCGGGTTAGACCACAAAAAAAGAGGCCGTTTCATAACCTTAGTTATAAAACGGCCTCTTTTTGCCTGCAATATTTATACTTTCAGCATTCTTGAGCACTATAACGCTACGCACGTTTATTTGCGCATGATTCTTTTTCGGATTCGGCTCAATGATTCGGGTGTAACCCCCAAGTAACTTGCCAATTGGTATTGCGGCACCCTATCCAACAATTCTGGTCTGGTTTCCAGTAAGTTTAGATAGCGTTCTTCGGGGCTACTGAGCATAAAAGTCGCGAAATTATGTTGACTTTTCCCCAACTCATCCTCTACGGCAACACGGCTAGCCATTTCGAATTGTGGGAATTTTTTAAAAAATTTGATTTCATCTTCTGGCGTGCCTACCGATAAAATGCAGTCTTCTACACAAGATAAATAAAACTTGGAAGGCATTTTTTTGAATAGCCCTTCATTGGGCGCAATTGGTTGCCCTTCGGTATAGAAATTGGTGGTTTTTTCTTCTCCATCTATCAGGTAATATTGCCTTACGCATCCTTTTAGATTGAAATAGCAGAGATTGGATACTTGTCCTTCTTTAAGTAGGAAATCACCTTTCTTAAACGCACGAAAATTGATATTTTGGACAATAGCCTCGGCTTCTGCCTCGGTTAGGTGCATAAATTGCGAAATATACTTGATGATTTCGAACTCCGGTGCGTGTGCCTTAGTTTTTCTTGCTTCCTCTATATTTGGGCTATAATTTACGGTTTCTACCATGACTTTGACTGTTTATAGATCATTATAGATCAAAGATAACCCATCAATGTGAGTATTTTATAATTTATTCGACGTATTGCGTATTCGACCTGTCTAATTAAAGATGGACAACCATATCGTTAAAAAAATCTTAATAAAAATTATTGACCCAACCTTGTATTGGTTCCGTTCCGTTAGTGTAGAATCAAGCAAATCCTATCACTACAGATAGGTATCACCATTAAAAATACATTATTTATGCAAAAGTCACTGAAGTTAGTCGCAATCGTAGGTATGATCTTATTCGCCCTTTCGGCTTGCAAAAAAACGGATAATACCAATGTCATTGATGTAACGAATACAAATTGGACCCTCATTACTAGGGTAACTGACAATGTTTCACTACAAGTACCTACTGATTCGGTTGTGATTACCTTAGCGTTTGGGGGGGACAATACTTTGGGTACTAATGGCAGTTGTAATGGTTACGGCGGAGAGTACAAGATTGAAGGCGACGACGAACTAACTGTTTTCCCACTGATCGGAACACTCCTCTACTGTGAGGTACTATCCTTGTGGGAAGGGCCATACATCCAACAACTGGAAGCATCCAAAAAGATTTATATGGATGGTGAACTGTTGGTGATTAGTAAGGGTACTAACGACAATAGATTGATTTTCAAAAAAGATTAAGGTTGTTATCTTTTCTAAAACTGGCTGCTGTGGTACCATGGCAGCCAGTTTTTCATACCGGATTCAGTAAGAATGGTTTATCTTTGCAAGCGTTTGAAAAACAAGATAATGCTACAGGCTTGGCCAACTTCCATAAAAAACCTACAACGTAAGTTCAAAAAACCAGCCTATATCATTCCGGGTCACCAAAGTTGGGCCAGTAAAAAATCACTGAAACACACCCTGAATCTTATTCGTCAGCATGAGAAAAGTGAGAAAAAGTGATTTTTAGGCAACCTAAGTCCCTATACCCATCCCAAATTTCAAGGCTTCCTTCGTCCACTACCGAACACCCTATCGTCCAGTATCGAACACTTTTGCAATAGCAAACTATTGATTATCAATGGTTTGTATTTTGGCATAAATATTGATTATGTTATACATAGTACCATTCAATAAACGCTACTTTCACGATATACACTATTGATATGCTTTCAAACTACTTTATACTTGCCTATCGGAATTTGATTTCCAATAAAATAACATCCACCATCAATATTGTGGGCTTATCCATTGCTATTGCCTGTGGTATCGCGGTATTTTTGATCCTCAAAAATTTCTGGACCCTCGATGATTTTCATGTCAATGGAGACCGTATTTTCATGGTCGAATACACCATTGAATCTGAAGGTGCCACGCTTACCTATGGCGATCCACCTGCGCTGCTGGGTTCGGCTTTGGCTTCTGATTTTCCGCAAGTAAAAAAAGTTGTTCGAGTAGAAAAAGAGGGGGTTCGGGTGTTCACCAAAGAAAGCGTGATCGGAGAAATGATCACTTATGCCGATACTAATTTTTTCCAGATGTTTACGTTTCCTTTAAAATATGGAAGCCCATCGGTACTCTCCGATCCCACTGCTCTGATTTTAAGCAATGAAACGGCAGAAAAATATTTTCCGGGACAAAATCCTGTTGGTCAAGCGTTTACGGTGATCAGGGACAACCAAGAAAAAAAGGAATTCACGATCCAAGCGGTTGCTGAAAAATTTCCTGACAATACGGGCTTTCACTTTGCCATGCTTACGGGCTATCATGAGGTGCATGCTGCGCTCAAAAATCAAGATTGGAGTAGCCATATCGCGGCAGTATTCATAGAGACCCTCCAGCCCAAGGATGTAGTGACAATAGCCAGCCTCATGAATCCATATATAGCCCTTTACAACACTAAAAACATAGAAAAACCAATTAAATCCATTGTTTTCGACAATCTACGCCATCCAGCTCCCTCTGCTTACGATGTTTATCGCCGACCTGCTGAGGCCAATCACCCCTTTATTACCATCCTGTTTTCTAGTATAGCCTTACTCATGTTGGGGTTGTCTTGTTTCAATTATATCAATATATCGCTGGGTGCCGTCACGCGCCGCTTGAAAGAAATCGGAATCAGGAAGGTGATGGGAGGTACTCGTGGGCAACTCATCGCTCAGTTTATGATCGAAAACCTCCTGTTGTGCTTTGTTGCTATGCTCTTAGGATTGGTCATTACTGCGGGATTCCTAGTGCCGTTGTTTAATGGCATTATGATTATGAATATATCTCTTTCTTTTGCCAAAAACATGCCGTTATGGGGCTTTTTGGGAGGTATGCTTGCGTTTACTGCCCTTGCATCGGGGGCTTATCCGGCATTGTATGTGTCGGCGTTCCAGCCACTGGCGGTCTTCGCAGGGAAACAAAAATTTGGAAATAAAACCACCTTTCGACGGGTTTTGCTGACGGTTCAGTTTGTTTTGGCTTTTTTAGCAGTGATTGGTGGCGTAGTACTCACCAGTATGGGTCAACAATGGAAAGCGGTATCTTGGGGTTACAATCCTGACCAAACGATGGTGTTGCGCCTATCCGATAGCACACAATACCAACGAATGAAACAATCATTGTCGCAGAATGCGGCCATCACCTCTATTGCAGGGACAGTGGAACACGTGGGTGAGTCTATTTCGATCCAAGAACTGTGGGTGGGCGAAGAGAAAGCACGGGTAATGTGTTTTAATGTAGGTGCTGATTATTTGGATGTCATGGGTTTGAAGATCCGATCTGGCCAATGTTTTGACCCCAGCCGCCCAGCCGAAAATGCAACATCGGTGTTGGTCAATGAAACGCTCATACAAAAGTATCAATGGGGAGCATCGGCTCTAGGCCAAACGATTCGAGTGGGTGAAAAGGCTTACCATGTGATTGGAACAGTCAAAGATTTCAAGGGATTTGGAACCGGTGCCATGCGACCAGCAGTGTTTTTTGCGGCAAAGGAATCTGATTTTCAATACTTGGTAGCCAACTTTGAACCTGGAAAAGGCGCAAATGTGGCTTCTAATATGGAAGAAATATGGAAATCAAACTTTTCGGGCTTATCCGCCAGCCATTTTTATCAAAAAGATGTGTTTGATGGGTTCAACACTACGGTGCAAAGCATGTCTGCGGCCTTTGGCTATATCGCGGCACTGGCTTTGCTCATTGCTTGTATGGGATTGTATGGGTTGGCAACACAGCACTTTGCAAGACGAGCCAAGGAGGTAAGTGTACGAAAAGTGCTGGGCGCATCCATTCGCCAAATTATAGTGCTGGTCAACCGCGAATTCATGGTACTATTGCTGATAGCAGGCTGCATTTCGACCAGTATTTGTTATGTGGGTATCCATATAGCCCTCCAATATACCCAAGAGTTCACGGGGTCATTTAAGCCGAGTCTTTCCTCATTTGTAGTGGCCAATCTCATTGTAATCATCACGGCGGGTATAGCCGTGGGTCGCCAAAGTTGGCGAATGGCTAACATGCAATTGTCGGAGGTGTTAAAAAATGATTAGCATTGGCAAAACTGTTCCTAAATCACCTCATCAATATGCGCCTGAATATTGCGAGCAATACGACCCAAGGGCAGGTCATTTTCATCGCCACCAAATGGCTCTTCTATCTCTTCGGCAATAAGTTCGAGGCTGGTCAATACATAAAAAACAAAACCAATCATCGGTACCGCGTAATACCCAAGGCTAAAGACATACCCAAAAGGCAAAGTGGCGATGTATATGGTAACAAATTTTTTAATAAAGATACTGTATGAATAAGGAATTGGGGTATTTTTGATGCGTTCGCACGCGCCACATACCTCAGTAAATGATTGCAATTCAGCATTTAGAAATAGCAATTGTTCTCCAGTAATCTTTCCAGATTTCAACATTGAATGCACACGCTTGTACAGGAGTGCTGCCACTTGATTAGGCACATGTTTTTGTAAGTCCAGTTCTTTTTGCAGATCGTCGGGCAAGCCATCAAACAATTCTATCCGAGTGCCTTCACTGCGCAGGTGATTTTTGAGGGCAAATGCATAAGAGGGGATCAAATTGCGAAAAAAAGTACGATCAGGATCATTTTCAGGCAAAATAGCAGCCAGTTTCATGGCTAAGTTTCGGCTGTTGTTCACCAGCGAACCCCAAAGTTTGCGACCTTCCCACCAGCGTTCGTAAGCAGTATTGGTACGGAACACCAAAGAAAATGAAATAACAAACCCAAGAAGGGTATGCATCATAGATATATTGCGCACCTTACTGGTGTCACTCAGTTTCCAATAATCCAACTCAAGCCATGCAATCAAGGCAGTGTATAAGCATACTACTATGATCCAAGGGAAAAGCCGACGAAGTGTATCGGAGCGATGAAAATGGAAGGGTGCGCTAAACCAATGCTTTGGGTTGTGTGATATCATGAGGATAACCAGAATTACTTATATACCGCAAAGTTATGGCATTTTTGACTCTTGAGGAAGCAGATATAAAGGTTATTACAAATAAAAAACCTCCGCCGGAAGACCGACGGAGGCAAAGAACTTATATGGGTAAGGATGTTAAACTGCGATTAAGCAATTTTCACATCTACTGCATTCATTCCTTTTTTGCCACGTTCTGTGGTGAAAGTCACAACATCGCCTTCGCGTATGTCATCAACTAAGCCTGAAGCGTGTACAAAAATTTCCTCCTTAGAGGTGTTGTCAACGATAAAACCAAATCCTTTGGTATCATTGAAAAATTTTACTGTTCCTGTGTACATAAAAAATATAAAAATAATAATGTGGCTTAAAGCCGCTGCAAAGGTACAACTCTTTTCGAAATTTTATTTTTATTTTTCATTATTTTGTCAATGTTTAGTTAATATTTAAAAAGAAAGGTGCTTGTTGGCGAAATAATATTTTTTTATCTACTGATTGCCTACTAAAACAGCCTGTGCATTGTCCATTCTTGATATGTCAAGATAGAATTGCCTGACCTCTTGATAACGGGATGCTGGCACTGATACGGGCAATATTTCTAGCCTACGAATGACGGTAATATGGTCAGCCATTTGATCTATACTATATTCATAACTGCCAAAATCGGAACTAATTTTTTTATTGAGAGCTACGTTTTCAATGGTGAATCCAGCAGGAAACTGAATGGTAATGGTATCACTGAAGGTATAGACAGTTCGGATGTGTACATCAAACTTTCGGGTGGCATTGGCTGGCAGTACCCGCTGGAAAGGGTGGATTTTGAGCAAGGGTACAAATATCCTTTTACCTGACTTGGAGGCATAGTTGGGTGAAGACACCTCATATTGAACGGTTGTCTCAGGCCGGTTTTCATCGGCATTAATTTGGAGGACATTGATTTTTTGTATATTAAAGCCCAGGTGGTGGGTGAATTCTTTTTCTAATTCCGGTTGTTTCATTTGGGCTGCCCAATGTCGGTACCGATCATGCCGTTCTCCAGTGGTATAAAGTTTGTTTTTAATTTCTGCCTGTCCTTCTGTATTCAATAATATGGAGCAGTGGTTGTTTTCTATATTCTCATGAGACTTTGAGATTGGCGTTCTGACTAGTTTTCCCCCATCGGGCGTAAGCAAAAGCACCTGACGATCAGCCGTAAAGTCACCGAGGTATCCCATGGGGTTTTCATTGCTGGTACACTCCAACCACAATGCCTCATTCGGGATATATAGGATGACGTGGTTAAAAAAGGGAGCAGGGGCTTCTTCATATAAAGTGGGGGCACCATCGTCTCCAGCATATACAAGGGTGAGGTACGAGGGGATACCGGCTGCCAAAAGCAAGGCTTTCATATAATTGCTCAAGGCTTTGCAATCGCCGTACCTTTTTTGTTCTACAAATTTGGCATCGAAGGTTTGCCAGCCCCCAATTCCGATTTGGATACTGATATACCGATGGTTTGTTTGCAAATAGCGGTACAAAACCTTGATTTTATCGCGATCGTTGGTCATTCCATTGGTCAATTCGGCCACTTTGGCCTGCATTTCAGGAGAAAGTTGGTCCCGCCCCTTATTCAAATCGTAGAAAAATTGGCCGATATGATTCCAGTTGTCAAACAGGCCAGTATAATCGTCTATCTTTATTTTTTTGGGCGCGATCACCAATTGCACGTAATCACCCCTAAAAAAAGGAGGATATACCTCATCAGGGTTCGCACCAAGACTATCAAATGCCCAAAGCCATTCGGTTCGGCCTTCTACTGTTATTTTGAGCGGTGTCTCCTCTGTATGAATTCCTTTCCACTGAAAAGCATACTCGTTTGGTGCGTTCAGCCTAAAAGCCGCGTGTTGTACCGATTGGCCAAGTTCGGCCACATCAAAAGGTGGGATCATAAAAAAGCCTTTGATCTGCTGCTTAACCTTGAACTCTACGGTATATGGGTACTGATTATAACGCAGATCCAATACCTTAACTTTGCCGTCACTGAACTCCACATCTCCCGATCCCCCATATTCTTTTATGTCGCTTTTTTTACTTTCTCGCTGCAATTTACCATCAGCATCAAATATGCGCCCCTCTAAGTATTTTGTTTTTTCAAACGAAGACTCACCAACCATATACTTACCCAAGCGATCTGCTGCATTGTTCAATATGGTGACGGCGTATATTTTGGTTAATTCTATTTCATCATCCTCTATAATTTTATAGGTGTAGTCCTTGACCCGAACCACTGATTTGGCTTTATCCAACAATGAGGAAGGTATTTCACTGATGGGATATTGGCTTTGCCCCACCAATAAGTAGGTACTGCATAAGCAAGCCACAATGGTTAACATCTGTTTATGGTTCATCATTTTATGATTTTTTTAATACAATTTGAGTGTTCGCTTTTTCATTGACCATATCAAAAAACTTACGTAAAACCTCATACTCTGCTAACGGAAAATCGCATTTTGAAATGGTCATTTTCAAGATGATGACAAGACTGCTTTCTGACATTTTATTGCAACTAAACACAATACTTCCCGCTTGGTCTGGCATAACAATCCGGGCGGAAGCGGGCATTTCCTCTACATTGTAACCGTCGGGAAGGGTCAGATCTATCACGTATTGCGCCTTGAAGGGATAGTTGAAATTGACAGGAAATTCGCGGGTAAGTGATTTGAATGGATTTTCTTTCACTGCAAAATCCAGAATGGGTTTCAAGTAAATAAAATCATTGACTACATTGGAGGTATTAGGAATCTTGCAGCCAAATTTTACTTTCAATGGTTTGTTAAGGTCATTCTGGTTTTCTACAGCAATAGAATCAAAAGCAGCATCTGGATACCCCTCAGCAAAATTTTTTTTCAAAAAATCATCGGCTCCATCAAGCGATATTTTATTCCGCCAGTTGGTGGCGGTTCGGCTCGTGCTAGTTATGTCGAACTTGCCAGTGATTTGACCTTGGTCGTCAAGTTTCAAACTTCCTTGCCATACTATATTGGTTTCGGGGGCTACTATATCAATCCAAGGGCTCTCTTTTTTAGCGACAACAGGCCAGCCTCGGTTATTATAGTACTCAGACCGCAATTGGCCCAAAGGCATGAAAGGATGGGTGGCATCCAAGAGGGTATGTTGGTCGCCGTGGTTCAGCATGGCCAATACACTGTTGAATTGCCGTATAAATGGGTAGTTTTCATAGGGCGTGCCATTGTCGCGGGTACTCACCAATACTGGAATGGCATCTAGCCCCGCTTTTTGGAGCAATGCTACTACGGCTAAATTTATATCAGCCGATGAGCCAGTCTTTTTAGCGTAAGCATCATTGAGATCCTTGTCAGTTAACACGTTGTGATATCCATTCCATCCGATAGATGACTTTACAAAACTTACCACTTTTTCGGCCACCATCATGGGGGATTCTCCAGGAACCAACTGCGGTTCAAAAGCCTCCCAAAGACTGCTAAAATTAGATTTTTTTTCAAATTGCTTTCCAAAATCATCCCTGTCTAAGATATCACGAGCCGTTTTTTCCCAAGATACCATGATGTTTCTGGGTTCTGCGCCAACTGGATAAGTACGGCTTAATTGAAACCCTACGTGCGCCCGATAGTCATCAAGGGTAGTCATGTAAGGTTCATCTTTCATGGCGGGCAAATTGGCAAGCCCTAACCGCAAGGTGGCGGAGTTATCCACCAAGGTTTTCTTGGTTTGATCGTCAAATGGCCGTTCCGATCGTGCCAGAAACTGATACTCAAACTCTTTGCGAATATGGGTAGTGATTTCACTCCACCGCACGGGCAACTGTTGGTGAAAATACCAATCGTAGAGCGCGAACAAGTACTCGGACTCTAGTTCGTACTGATACTCTATGATGCTTCCATCTTGGAGTTGGGGTACGAATATTTTCATTTGTTTGTAGTATTTGGATACCTTTTCTAGGCGCAAATTGTCCGATTTTACGCGCTGGATGGTACCATCGGGTAATATATGCTGGACTTTTATTTTATCCAAAATTTCTCCGTCACGCCCCGCACGAATGTATATATTGAGCTGACTCTGATCGAATGAAGCCAATTTGAATATTTTGATGCGGCGCACGTGCCTATGGTTTACAAACCAACGTTGGCCATCATCGTCAATCTGAGTGGAGCCTATATCGTGGAGGATGACAGCGGCGGCAGAAGTATCGGCGGGGTAAACGGTCATGGCCTTGTCTTCTGGCGAAACCTCACCCCATTCATCAAAGCGTTTCTGGGCGAAAAGGGTAATGTTGAGGACAAGGGCGAAGGGTATAATTAGGGATAGTCGCATTGTATGGATAAATTATTGGGTACCTGCTTTGAATTTTAGTAATTAACGAACAGAGTTGCCAAATTAGTCTTCACAATAGCATTCACAGGCCAAAATCACTACACACCTTTTCCCTCAATAATCATCTTTTGTATTGTTTTTTCCGATAGTCTGCTATGGACCACCTGATTTTATCGTAATCAAAACGCTCGTTGAAGTGTTCAAAAATGAGGTTCATCTGGAAGGGTTCTTCAAACAAAGATAAGGCACCTTGTATCATATCCATCTCTTCCGCGCTTACCCATTTTAAAATATCTATCAATTCGCCTTTTTCATACATCTGGGCCAAATGCCCTAAAACGGTCAACACACTGATACCTCGTGTTTCGGCTATCTCTTCTACCGATATTTTACGTTGGTACATGTCAAATGTTTGAAACGGGCTACTACCTATGATCCGGATACCTTGCTCGATCTTTTCTAAGGCAAATCGCCTGATTTCGCTGATGAACTGATCGCCATATACTTGCAATTTCCGTTCGCCAACACCAGTGATTTCTGAAAAATCAACGTCGGTCAATGGCCGTCTTTCAGCAATTTCCTTGAGCGTAAGATCACTAAAAATGTTATGTGGCGGTACGCCAGCCTGTTGTGCCGCCAACCGGCGTGTATTGACCAAAAGATCAAACAACTCCTCGCGAAGCAATTGTGCCGTCGGCACAGCCTTGGGTATCGGAAGGGCTTTGCCTTTGGGTGCGGCTGGACTTTCTTTGGGTTGTGGCAGCGCAAGCGGTACTTTTTTCCCTTCAAAAAGCACTTTTTTCCCTTCTTCTGTCACCTTCAACTGGTGGTGGTGGTCGTAAGCGATCTCGATCAACCCATGGTGGAGCATTTGAGAAAGGAGGTACAACCAGTCGTCGTAAGAGTATTCTTTCCCTGCTCCATAAGTTTTTATTTCATTCAGTTTTTGGTCAAATATTTCTCGGCGTTGGCTACCACGCAACACATCAATCAAAAGTAGCATAGCGATCTTTTCACCAGAGCGTACAATGGCAGAAAGGGCTTTTTGAGCAGCCACGGTACCGTCAAATTGATGGGGAGGATTGAGGCAAACATCACAGTTACCACAGTTGCGGTCATATACTTCGTCGAAGTAGGCCAGTATGGTTTTGCGTCGGCACACTGGTGCCTCAGCAAACTGGTACATTCGATTGAGTTTGGCTATTTTCAGGTCTTTTTGCTCCGCGCTGCTTTCTCCTTGCTCTATCATGTCGCGGTAGGCATTCACATCGGAATAACTAAAAAACAAAATGGCTTCCGATGGCAGTCCATCGCGGCCAGCACGGCCCACTTCTTGGTAGTACCCTTCGAGGTTGCGCGGCAGGTTGTAATGGATCACAAAACGTACATTGCTTTTGTCAATACCCATCCCAAAAGCGATGGTGGCACAAATAATGGGTACACGATCATTGATAAAATCTTCTTGTACGTCGCTGCGTTGTTTGGGGGTTAACTCTGCGTGGTAGTAGGCTGTTTTAAAGTCTTTGGCGTTGAGTTTTTCAGAAATATCTTGGCATGATTTACGAGACAGGCAGTAAATAATGCCTGACTTCCGTTGGTTTTGCTTCAAAAAATCAATGATCTGCTCTATTCGGCGTTGGCCGGGCAATACTTTTAGATTGATGTTGGGTCTATCAAAAGAGGCCAGATACACAGCAGGATTGCGCAACTGCAATTGCTCTACCATGTCTTTCCGCGTCAGTTTGTCGGCGGTAGCCGTCAGTGCGATAAAGGGCACGTTGGGGAACTGTATTTTCAGAAATTTCAGTTGGGTGTATTCTGGCCTGAAATCGTGCCCCCAAGCGGAAATACAGTGCGCCTCATCAATGGCAAAAAGGCTGATTTTTAACCGTTTCAACAAGGGTTGAAACCCTTGAGATACTAGTTTTTCGGGACTGACATACAGCAATTTGATATGGCCAGACAAGAGCGCGTCTTCTACCCTCCGTATCTGATTCAGGTCTAAACTACTGTTGATAAATGCCGCCTCTATACCATTGTTGCTCAAGCCCTGCACCTGGTCTTTCATGAGCGCAATCAAGGGACTGACCACTACCGCTACCCCATCCAAAGTGATGGCTGGCACTTGGAAGCATATACTTTTGCCACCTCCGGTGGGCATCAAGACGACCACATCTTTTTTATCATAAATACTCTGAATAATCTCGGCCTGCAAGGGGCGAAATTGATCGTATCCAAAATATTTTTTAAGCGCGGCGGCGGCGTTTGTGAGCGACATTGTTGGTGGTAGTAGGCGTTTTGAATTGTTATCCGTTGTCAATGATTTGATCTTCGATCCGCTTTGCCCGATACCGTAGTTCTGCCAACCAAAAACCTATACCCGAGAATCCGAGGATGGCGGGGTAAAAAACCATACGCATCGTATTGTCTAGGTCGTCGCTGCCGAAGGCTGGATTGCCAGTAGCCCCTGGGTGAAGGCTCGCAAATAAACGGGGCACTACATATAACAATGGTATGAGCGAAGCAAAGGCAAAAATATTATACACTGCCGCCAATCGAGCCCCTTTTTCAGGTTCGTCGAAGGAACTCCGTAAAATAAAATAAGCCATGTATATGAGCAATGCCACCGCAGTCATCAATTGTTTGATATCATTGCTCCAAGCCGCGCCCCAAGCATAATGCGCCCAAAGCATACCAGTCACCAATCCCAAAATCCCAAACAACAGTCCTGCCTCCGCATAGGCAGCAGCCTTTCTGTCAAAATCCATATTGGAAGTATTAAGGTAGCGCAGGCTGTTCCACACTGAGGCGACAAATAAAAACATCAGTGCAAACCACATCGGAACGTGGTAATAGGTATTTCGGATGCTTTCGTAGATGACATTGCGGTAAGGGAATGTGAAATCTTTGATAACATTTAAGTTGCTAACAGGGTTGTCAGCCCAAGTACCGATGACATTGGTTGTAGCAGCCGTATCGGCCACCACCTGCAAGGCATCGGGCAGCAACGAAACCCCATCATTGGGGTGGCTGATGATGGCATTAAGCATCACGGATCCAGTCTTGGTTGGCAAAGCCGCAGGAAATGAAAACGTAGCCTCCAACATGGTATCATTGAGTACTTTTAGGTTTTTTCCTAGGATCGCTTGGGCAGAATCGTACTGTAGCCACACCTTGATCTTGGACTGATCGCCTTTGGTATAAAATGAATTGTAGCCGTGAAACACCACGGCCTGCTCGCGGCCCGATGATGTATTTTCAGGAGACACATATACTACGCCGGATTTCAAAGGGACTAATAGACCCGCTATGATTGCGTAGGCGACTAAAATGATTGAGGCAATTTTCCACCACATAGGATTGTGCGTTATTAAGTATGAGTTATGCGTTTTTTTGAGCGATTTTTGAGATTTTTTTCACAACGGAAATGCTGTGTTTGATGACGACCCAAGCACTTTCACCATGCAAATGTACGCACTAGGGAATATACAATCCGTCGTACTTTGTGCTAAAAACGATTTGATAAAGGGTTTGTATATAGGTACTCATGGCATTCTGTTTTTATTTGACCTTTCAGGGTCACGGTGAATGATGATTATACATTTTTTAACGCGCTCCGAGCATAATTCTCATACCCCCTCGCTCATGTAAACCCACAATAAGTTGCTGCCCATCAAAATCAAGCATCAAAGCATCATTTAGATATAGCCCTTCCTCGTTTTTACTGAGTCGAATAGCCACTAAATTACGATCTGCGCAACCTTTCCAAATAGATTGTTGCATGGCATCATAAGCATCAAACACAGGCTGTCCATTCAGTTGTTGGGCGCGGTTGGCCGTAGCAACCAAAGTAGCCGCATCAATGATCTGTAAGGCTTCCGAATCTTCGCCTGAACTGATGATCAGTGATTCGCCTTCCTGAAACCTAAGTTCCAAGGCGTATAGCAAATCGGCACTGCCCGACAATGATTTCCAGACATAATATTTTGCTGAAACCAAGGTGCGGCCTTCAAATGATTGAAAGGCTTCCACGGCTTCCAGCGTGAAGCAGTCAGGCGGCGTTTGATGGTGTATATGTGTCACTGTGGATTCCATGCCGCAAAATTCATGAAACATCTTCAAACTTTAGGCATAGTTTTGTCATTTTGTTTTACCTTTGCGTTGCAGACCCGCCAAATCAATGCGCCCTTACTGTGTTTTTTTAGTCAAATTGCTGGTGCGGACATACATTTCCGCCCTGCAAGTACGTTTTTGCCCCGATTTTTTGACAAGCGCATTTAAAATTTATATTATGAAAAGATCAACATTACTCATTGCATTGTTTTTGCTATTGGGGGTAGGTGCATGGTTTGCACTACGCCAAAAAAACGCACAAGACAGTACCATCAAATCTTGGGATATGGAATTTGCCGTACCCAACACTGGCGATATTTATAAAATATTCATTGCCGACCGCAACAATACTTCCGCAACCCTAGAGCGCAAAGATGGATACTGGCTCTACAACGGTAAATATGAAGCCCGCCCAACGGCGGTTCAAACGCTATTACAAACCATCAAAAGCGTAAGGGTACAATATGTGCCGACCAAATCCGCTGAAGAAGGTCTCGTCAGAAGCCTTGCTACCGATGGCATAAAAGTAGAACTATATGATAAAAGTGGCGATAAAATAAAGGTATATTATGTGGGGGGCGTTACGGCCGATGAGCGTGGCACTTATATGATTATGGATAAATCGGAAAATCCTTATGTTACGCATATTCCTTCTTTTGTAGGCCAATTGCGGGTTCGGTATTTGCTGGGCGACGACAACTGGCGTACCCGCCATGTTTTCAATGAAAAACCAGAAGAAATACAGTCCATATCGGTGGATTACCCTCAACGGAAAAGTGCCGCCTTTGTACTCGATAAGGTATCAGAAGCGGAGTATCAAGTAAAGCCATTTTATAGCACTACCCGCACCATACCCACGCCCCAAAGGAAAGGCGTAGCGGAGGGCTATCTTTTACAGTTTGAGGCCATGATCGCCGAAGCCCATGAAAATGGTTTTGAATTGCGCGACTCCGTGAAAACACTGGTTCCTTTTGCCATTGTTACCCTCAAAAAAACCAATGGCATGGAGAAAAAAGTCACTTTCTGGCCCCAACAATACGACCAAGAATCGGGCAATAAAATGAGCCAAGCATTGCGTTATTTTACGCTGTACGAAAACAAAGGAGCCAACCAAGAGAGTTTTATGCTCACCCAACAACGGGTATTCGGCACTGTATTTAGAACGTATGAATATTTTTTTGAAGGGCAGCCTACAGGAAAACTACCGAATTAGTTTCTAAATTCTACGCCTAATAAGCAGCGAATACCATAGTTGTCATATCTTTAAGCGATACATTCATCGCACAAAACGTAATTAACATGAACAAAAATCTCCTCACTGCCCTCTTGTTTTTGGCAGTCGTACAACTACAGGCTCAGGGTCTTCCGCGTTTATTTTTAGATGCACCTTCTGTGTATCTGGTTTCTCCCAATGTGGAGGCAATCGGAGAAAGGATGGGCGCAGGTATGGAAGTCGCCATGAATGTAGGCACTCATTGGAGTGTTGCTCGGGTGGGCGGCGGCCTTACTTTCACAATGGATCCAAAGTCAAATGACCTTTCCAGTACTTTCCAAACTACGCCTTACACCCTTGCGGAAATAGGCGCGGGTATGTACCGTTCTAATGGCAATCAATGCGCCAAAACCAAGGCAAATGCCTTTACTGCTATGGGCAAAGCGGGGATTCGCTACGATTTTTACACCGGCGATCTAAAAAAGATTACGGACAAATCGGGCAATTTGGACTATACCGTGGGCGCAGAATTCGGTTATTTCTATATCCGTGATATTTTTAGGAATATGGAATTGTTGGCATCCGCCAATTACCACACCAAAGCAAAAATCATTTCTGCTACCTTCGGATTCAAAGTATTTTTTAACCTGAAAGCCGACAGAGATCGTTAAGGAACAATATATTGACTTTTGTAAAGACCACCTTATTCCCATGCAATTGCAGCCTTGGTGGCTCGATGCCGTCTGCACAGGCGGCTCTTGGGATGTCACCTTAGCCTTTGATAAATCGGGTCATATCACGGGAGTGATGCCCTTTTATCAAAGGCGGCGGTGGGGGCTTTTGAATAGTATGGAGCCTCCCCCATTATGTACTTATGGGGGGCCTTGGTTGGATTATCCCCTACAGTTGAGTGCGGCCGAGCGGTGCGGATTTGAGCACCATCAATACGAATCGTTGATGACGCAACTCCCTCCGTTTCACTTGTTTCGCCAACCTTTTTTTCCTGAAATGCGCAACTGGTTAGCCTTTTATTGGAAAGGCTTTCAGCAGACCACCCGCTATACCTACCGGCTTGATACGGCATCCTTGACTTTGGATGCTTACCGACAGCGATTATCATCCAATATGCGCAATAAATTATCGGGTGCCGCACGGCAGTTCTCTATCTCTGAATCCACCGATATTGAGCATTTTTATAGCCTTTATCAAGCCAGTTTAGCCCGAAAAGGTTACCGCCCTTTCCCTTTTCAAATAATATTACAGTTATATAAAGCACTGTCGCAGCGCGGTCAGGTCGCTTTACTCGCAGCAACGCCTAATCGAGGCGGATTGCCTGTTGCCATCTCATTTATTGCCCACGACCATCGCCACGCACATCTATTGATGACTGGCCAATTGACCAATACTGACCGTAGCCACGTAAACTACTTACTCCTTTATGCATTGGTGCAACGAGGCATAGCCGCCCAATGGCTTATTGATTTCGAAGGCAGTATGGATAGGGGTCTTGGCCATAGTTTTGCAGCGATGGGCACAACATTGACCCCATACTTAGTGATCCAAAAAAAGAAACTCTTATGATCGCACTGTGGCTGCTCCCGTTGGCTTATGCTACCTTGATGTCGTCTTATTATTTGGGCTGGCGCAGCGTACCAGTGTGGGCTACCCCAACCCTAAAAACGCCCACCATGAGCGTAACCGTCATCATAGCCGCCCGCAATGAGGCCGCCTATATCGTGGCTTGCCTCCAATCCATTTTAGACAATCGCTATCCTACACACTTGCTTGAAATCATCGTGGTCAATGACCATTCGGAAGATCAAACCGCCGATTTAGTACTGAAATTTGCCATTCAATACCCACGTGTTCGATTGGTAAACCTGGTGGACTATATGGGCGACAGCCTCCCACAAGGTCATAAAAAGAAATCTATTTCAGTGGCCATCCAACAAGCCACGAGCAACCTCATCGTCACCACCGATGCTGATTGCGAAGTCTCCAAAACTTGGTTACCAGCCTTGGTTTCCGTCTTTGAAGCCCAAGAGCATATCCAATTGGTGACGGCTCCAGTTCAGTTTTATCGTGAAAAAAATTTATTAGGTCGTTTTCAATCCCTTGATTTTTTGGGTCTGATGGGTATCACAGCGGCTGGCATTTATAGTGGATGGCAACGGATGGGCAACGGTGCTAACCTAGCGTATAGAAAATCCGTTTTTACGGCCGTAAACGGGTATGAAGGCAATACACACATCACCTCTGGCGACGACATGTTTTTGATCCAAAAGGTAGCGCAAGTGTATCCTGACGGCGTTTTTTTTCTGAAAACCTTGGATGCTTTGGTATTCACAGAACCCAAACCAGACATCGGGTCTTTTATATCACAAAGGTTGCGGTGGGGTACTAAAAATGCGGCCTTGCCCGAATGGCCCATTAGGCTTGCCTTGATTTTGGTGTTTTTATTTTGTTGGGCCATCCTTGCACTCGGGATCGGCTCTATTTTTTGGGTAGGGTATTTGCCTTATTTTATAGGCTTTTGCTTTTCAAAAATGTTTTTTGATTATATCTTTCTGCGTGAAATGTGTCTCTTTTTTGATCGTCGGGATTTACTACGGTCTTTTTTTGCTTCCTTCTGGCTACATACCACCTATATCGCACTTATTGGACTAGGTAGCCTGATTTGGACGCGCTATACTTGGAAATCGCGGGAGGAAAAGGCTATTCATCAGTAAATATTTAGTCTCTTGAACCATGTAGCGGGCGCATAGGAACGTTACGCCATAGCCCTCCTCTTTATTTGACGATCTTCGCCAACCGATCCCTTGCAGCCACAGCCTCTTTATAGTTGGGAGCCATGCCAGCCGCTTGTTTATAATCGTACAGTGCGGCAGCATTATTGCCCTCTGTTTCGGCGCAGACACCCCGATAATAAAATGCCTTGATGAAGAGAGGATCCGTCTTGATCGCAATGTCAAAATGATCACGAGCCTTCGATAACGAATCCAACTCCAAATAAATCATGCCCATATCAAAATACGCATTGGAGTAATCAGGATTTCGGATCACTATGTCTTTATAAATGGCAAATGCTTTGTCAAATTCACCACGCCTTTTGTAGAAAGCCCCTTGATTCTCCCGTGCCTCCAAATTCAATGAATCCACGCGCAACACATTGTCAAAATATTGAATTGCCGTTCTATTATTTCGATTGGCAGCAATCTGACCTAAAAACATCCAAGCCCGATCATTGCCTGAGTTGATCTTGACTGATTTTTGAAACATCACAATCGCATTGGTGGTATCGTTTTGATCCAAGGCTACGCGGCCGGCCATGAAAAATGCCTCAGCATTTTGTGGATCGCGCTTCATGATCTCATTGATGGTTTTCAGGGCATCCCCATGCTTTTTGACTATTAATTGAAATTCACTCAATTTCAACAATGTCGAGATGCGGTCAGGAAATTTTTGGGCAGCCACTTGGAGTACATCTATCGCTCGTCGGGAGTCATTAGCCCGTGAGTAATCCAAAAACACATCAGCCATCAGGTGGTAATACATCGGCTGCATGGAGTCCAGTTTGATCGCTTTGCCAATATCTATTAGTGCCTCGTCGTAGGCGTCTAATTGCCAATACGTAGCTGCTCGCAAGTATAACAAAGAGTCGTTGTTGGGATCAGCCTCCAAAAATGTTGAATATTTCAACAGAGTAGGATCCATTTTGGGTGCTGATGTCTTGGCCTCTTTTTTAACATCTTGCTTGCAAGCATTGGCTTGAATCAACAAGGTGATCGCCAAGAAAAAGTAGATATGTAGTCGTTTCATAAATATATGGTTCGTGCCGATTCAGCACTTTTTTTCATGTTTCTAAAATATATAGATCATTCTGAAGACGCAATATTCACAAGAAATGTTGAGACTGCCAAGAGAGCAGGGTGTTTTTTTGGGAGATTCTTGGGTAGAATAGGATCCAGAAAACTGAATCTACGCGATTAGGGCTGTTTTTCAGACAAACCTAAAAAAATACACCCTCCAAAGTTTGAACTTGGTGTAATTTCGCGGTTTGGAATGAACCGTTCCTTCATCATTAACACAAACTTGCAGCATGGCATGATTGTGTGAACACACTTGGTATGGAATTATTTAGCCGCGAATTTGGCGCAGGGGCCCCTTTGATTATCTTGCATGGCTTGTTCGGTTTTTCCGACAATTGGCAGACCATTGCTAAAAAATTGGGTGATGAATGCCTTGTCATTACACCCGATTTGCGCAATCATGGTCGTTCGCCCCATGTACCAACGCATAGTTACCCCGAAATGGCGGCAGATCTTAAGGCCTTCTTGGAAGCCCGTTGGATTTTTAATACCGACCTCATTGGGCACTCTATGGGTGGAAAGGTGGCCATGCAGACGGCCTTGAATTATCCAGACCTCATAGACCGCCTTGTGGTGATTGATATTGATCCTGGTAAAGCCGACGATAATCAATCTAGTATTTTTGAAGCCTTAGTAAGCATGGATTTGTCGAAAATGGCTTCGCGTCAAGATGCAGAAGCGTACCTTTCGGACAGAATTCATGATTATGGTACTAGGCAGTTTTTATTGAAAAATATTACGCGGGAAGAAAACGGAACATTTACTTGGAAAATGAACCTGCCCGTGCTTTGGAAACATTATCCCAATATTTTAGCCCCTGTAACCGGAGAGCCTTTTGAAAAACCAACTTTATTTGTGCGCGGTGAACGCTCCACGTATATTAAAGATGCAGAAATTCCGTTTATAAAATCCTTGTTCCCCAATGCGCAGGTCGTTACTATTGAAGGCGCGGGACACTGGGTACACGCAGATCAGCCAGCCGCTTTGTTGGAGGTGCTCCGCGATTTCTTTAACATGTCTTAATTCTATTGAATAATGATACACTACACAATCAAGTACGCTTCGGCAGCCATCCTATGCTTGTTCTCCCTTCAAAATGTTACCGGACAACAAGGGAAATACTTTGAAATAGCGAAAAACATGGAGATTTTTGCCAACGCTTATCGCGAAGTCAACCACGCTTATGTGGACGAATTAGACCCTGGAAAACTCATGCGTCAAGGCTTGGATGCCATGCTTATGGGCTTGGATCCTTTTACCAATTATATTTCTGAAACCGATGTAGAGAGTTACCGCATACTGGTGGATGGAAAATACAATGGCTTGGGCGCCTCCGGCAAAAAAATAGGGGAATATGTAGTCATCACCGACATTATAGAAGGCAGCCCTGCCCAAAAGTCGGGCTTGAAAGTAGGCGATGGATTTGTCACTATAGACGGACAGAACGCCAAAGGCCGTGATGAGCAGCAAGTGATGAACTTTTTAAGGGGGTTCCCAGGCACTAAAGTTGACTTGGTGTTGCGCCGTCGAGGTACCGCTAAAGATCTGCAAATTACACTGGAACGATCGGAAGTAGAGATCCCAAACGTGCCCCACAATGGCATCGTAGCAGAAGGTATTGGCTACGTAAACCTTACCACATATACCCAAGATGCGGGTCTCAATGTAGGTGAAGCACTACGCAAACTTAAAGCCCAAAATAAAGACCTAAAAGGCGTTATTTTGGATCTGCGTGAGAATGGGGGCGGCTTACTTAATGAGGCCGTCAACTTGGTCAATGTCTTTGTGGAAAAAGGCGAATTTGTGGTGAGTACCAAAGGAAAAGTGCCAGAATGGGACATCAATCTGAGGACTCAACATGCTCCAGTGGACACCGATATTCCAGTAGTGATTCTGATGAACAAACACAGTGCTTCCGCCAGCGAAGTGACTGCTGGTGCCTTGCAAGATATGGATCGTGCAGTCGTCATGGGGCAGCGCAGTTACGGCAAAGGCTTGGTTCAAAACACCAAAGAACTTGGGTACAACGCCCGTATCAAACTCACTACCGCCAAATATTATGTGCCTTCGGGTCGCTGTATCCAATCAGTACGGTATAAAAATGGAGAGCCTGTTGATATCCCAGAATCAGATCGCGCCCGCTTCAAAACCCGCAATGGCCGTATCGTCTTAGACGGTGGTGGTATCAAGCCCGACGTGATGTTGCCCCACGATACGGCTTCAAATATCGTAAAAGCCTTATTGGAACAAAATGTCATTTTTGACTATGTCACGGAGTTCGCCTTGAAAACACCTAAAATTGATTCCATCGAATTGTTTGAGTTCAAGGATTTTGATGATTTTGCCCGTTTTGCTCAATCCAAAAATTTTGACTTTCAAACCAATGCAGAGAAAAAACTCAAGGAACTACAGAAGGTTGCCACCGATGAAAATCTTGACTTGAATACAGAATTAGCAGCCTTTGAAAATAAAATAAAGGCAGAAAAGAAGGGGGAAATGACTAAAAATCGCGAACGTATCCTATTTGAAATAGAACAGGACATCGTAGGTCGCTATCATTTTGAACGCGGCAAAGTGCGCAAAAAATTGGTCAATGACCCAGAAGTAAAAGAAGCCGTGAAGTTGCTCAACGACCCAGTGGCCTATCAAAAAATATTAAAAGGATAAATATGGCACTGATCGTTCCTTGTCGTGGGTTGGTTCCTCAGTTTGGATCTGACTGCTTTTTAGCCGAAAATGCCACCATCATCGGAGATGTGACCTTGGGCGACCAGTGTTCTGTTTGGTATCAAGCAGTGGTGCGCGGCGATGTCAATTTTATCCGTATCGGAAATAAAGTCAATATTCAAGACGGTGCCATCTTGCATGGCACCTACCAGAAATGCGGCACTACCATCGGCAACAACGTCAGCATAGGCCACCGGGCTTTGGTGCATGGCTGCACCTTGCACGATAATGTACTGATCGGTATGGGTGCCATCGTGATGGATCAGGCTATTGTAGAAGAAAATTGTCTGATCGCCGCTGGAGCAGTGGTGCTAGAAAACATGGTTTGTCACTCTGGGGGCGTATATGCGGGTATTCCTGCCAAGCGAGTAAAGGAACTAACTCCAGAGTTGTTTAAAGGCCAGATCGAGCGCATTGCCAACAACTATGTCATGTATGCGGGGTGGTTTAAAGAGTAAAATAATTCATCATTAATACCCAGTGTCCTATTTTCTAGTATTTCTAGGCGGCGGAGTCGGCAGCATTGTTCGGTTCGCCATAAGTCAGGTGCTCCAGCCCTATAGCATCCGGTTTCCTTGGGCTACCTTGGTAGCCAATATACTGGCCTGTCTAATTTTAGGCGTTTTATGGGGTTTGCAACTACAACATGGCTCCAATGACACTCGAAAATGGTTGGTTGCTACGGGGTTCTGCGGAGGCTTTTCTACCTTTTCCACCTTCACTGCCGATACCTGGCTCTTGGTCTCTACCGGCGAAACCACCCGCGCTTTAGTTAACGTGGCGCTTAATTTGACTATTTGTTTACTTTCTTTCATTTTAGGTATGAAAATTACGGCTTGATTTCGCAACTTTGCGGCATGGATATTATACCTTCTTTTGATTTACTGGATGGCAAGTTAGTTCGACTTCGCCAAGGCGACTTTGACAAAAAAACAGAATACGATGCTAATCCCCTTGATTTGGCCAAAGAGTTGGAGGCTTCGGGCATCAAACGCCTACACATGGTTGATTTGGATGGTGCTAGATCAGGCAACCCAACCAACCTCCATATATTGGCTCAAGTGGCGGCGCACACTAGGTTGCAAATTGATTATGGCGGCGGACTGCGTTCCATTCCAGCACTGAAACAGGTTTGGGATGCAGGTGCTATGCTGTTCTCCGTAGGAAGCGTAGCAGTACTTGCACAAGATGAGTTTGGGGCTTGGGTCGAAAAGTTTGGAGCCGACAAGTTTTTGGTTGGTGCCGATGTCCGTGATCGAAAGATAGCCGTACATGGTTGGAAAGAACAAACTGCCTTGGATATCACCGATTTTTTGAAGAAGATGTATAGCATGGGTATTCGCCAAATATCCATGACCGACATCGCTCGTGATGGAGAACTCAGTGGCCCAGCCATAGATCTGTACAAGGATACACTTAGAGACTTTCCAGATCTCCACTTAGTCGCCAGCGGTGGCATCAGTAGCGTGGCTGACCTAGAAGAACTTACGGCTATTGGTTGCAAAGGAGCCATCGTAGGTAAAGCCTTTTTTGAAGGAAAAATCCCCCTTCAGTATTTTCGCATTCTTTCAAAAGTTTAGTGGAAAATAACCGCTTTTGCCTATGTCATGGGACGGGAATGAATAAAACGGGTAAAACAGAACAATGTAAAAACGAATCATTATATGGATAAGCGTATTTCTTTGAAATGGAGTTTAGAATTAGTTTGGTGGTTGGTGACCGCAGTCGTAGTAATGGCGATTTTGTACCCCATTCACAAGGCCAATATTCCTTGGCATTATCAGACTTGGAATATTATATTTATTGTCACCGTGTTGACCCTGACTCGGTATATTTTTCTATTGAAACACACATTTTTAGCGCACCATCAAGTCACCAAATTCGTCGTCCTGCTCCTGATGTTTCCTTTTACATTCATACTCATTGGTGCTTTGAATGGATTTATGGTATATATTGAAGAACAGACTTGGGAGCCTTTGACGGGACATCTAATGGCTGGCGAAAAACGCGGCATAGAGCAGTACATGTGGATACAGATGTTGTTTTTTGGCGCAGGAAGTATCGTCGCTGCCCCCGCCATGTTGGCAAGGCTAATCATGTCTATTTGGCGTACCCACAATAGGGGCACTGTTTAAGAGCCTATAAAAAATTAGTTTAATTGATAATGTGAATCCCCTCTTTTGCCATGCATCGCATCTTTTTTTCGCCGTAAATCTCCCATTAAGGCTGCAAGAAGATACTTGCCTGCGCAAAAAATCACTTCGTATTAAATAAAAAATTAAATTTTGACAAGTCTAATACAAAAGCCGTTTCAAAGTCAAACTTTGAAACGGCTTTTCTAAAACCTAGATTGTATCTATCTCCAATTCCTAATTCTGAATACCCGGCAACTGGGGTGCCGAAGGCATATAAGCACCCAGCATCGTCTCCATATCTTTAGTAAGGGCAGGATCTTTTATTTCATCGGCCAAACGCAGCAGTGTTTGTGAGATCGAGAGCGTATATTGCTCATCCCGCTCATAACCTTTGCGGAAACGGCTATCCAACGAATCATAAAACTTCAACTGCTCTTCCATTGCTTTTGCAATCTCGCGAATCTTAGCCGCTGCCTTGTCTGGAGCACCTGCTCGTAGGTATAGGTCAGCCATAAACGCAGAGAATTGATCGTGCGGGAAGTTATAATCCGGGAATACCTCAAAGTACTTATCTGCAAGCGCAATTGCCTTGTCTTTTTTACCTTCTACTATTAATTGACGACCTATACGGATCATAGTGACGCGCATGGTTTGTAGGCTTGGCATATAAGAGCGATCTACAAACAAACGTTGTTTGTCAAAATTACCCCAGTGCCAACGCTCCATAATATTCCGGTAAGCACGATCAGTATCCACACCGCCACTACCTATAATACCGTAAGACTCCATGCTGCCCTTGCGCTTTTTAGGCACAATCTGTAAGCCCAGGCCTTCCAACTGTAAGTAGTCTTGAGTGCCTAGCAGTTTGTCTTCGCGGCAAGTAACCGCCCAGTAAATCGGGCGTTTGCCAAGGTTGCTGGCTATGATGTCCAAAATGGCTAATTCATCCTTGATGATGTATTCTTTTTTACCCAAATCAAGATACATGGTGTCAACTAGGCTTGAGTCGGAGGCCGAAACAATATTGTTTTTGATAAATTCAGCCTTGTTGACTGGTATAGCAATTTTACGGGTCGGCAAATAAGTGTCAAAATCACGATCACCACCCTGCATCGGTAGTTTGTGGTCTTCACCCAAGAACTTCATGACCTGTTGTATCGTCATTACCTTATCGCCTGATGGCGCATAGTAGGGCAGTTGAACCCTTTTGTAACCACGTATTTTTTCCTGCGGAACACTCATTTCGATGGCCGGAGAGTTGTTTACAGCGCGGCGCAATTGTCCAATATACCAATCCACCGCAATCAATGAAAGATTGACAACCCGCACGTCCGTGCGCAAGTTTTCCACTTCCTGACAGTACCAAAGCGGGTAAGTGTCATTATCACCATACGTGAAAATAATCGCGTTTGGTTCGCAGGACTCCAAGAAGTTGCGCGCATAATCGCGGCTACCGCTGTGTTCAGAGCGATTGTTGTCGTCCCAGTTTTGAGTTACCATGAGCAATGGTGCTGCCAACCCGATCACTGTTGCCAAAGGAGCCGCTAAGGCACTCATGCGCAGGCGATTGGCAAAAAGGTCATACAGTGCCAGTACCGATAATCCGATCCAAATAGCAAATGTAAAAAACGATGCAGCCAATACATAGTCGCGCTCGCGCGGCTCGCTAGGCGGCTGATTGGAATACACAATAATACCAATACCTGTGATAACAAACAAAGACAGGATGGCAAAGAAATCCTTGGGGCGACGCTGGTAATGGAAAAACATACCCAATATACCTAGCAAAAATGGAATCAAGTAGTACTTGTTCCTCGCCTGATTATTTTTTTGAAACTCCGGCAATTGACTCTGGTCACCCAAACGGGCATTGTCAATGGCAGGTATTCCACAGATCCAATGACCAGAGGTAGGATCCCAAGCAAATTGGCCTTGCTCCCCATTCTGACGACCAGCAAAATTCCACATGAAATAACGCCAGTACATCCATTGAAACTGATATTTCCAGAAAAATTCCAAGTTGTCACCAAGGGTAGGCACTCCCGTTGGTTTATCAATCCACTGTCTGTACAATCGCGGACGGCCTTGAGAATAATCACCCATACGCGGGAACAATGATTTGTCGCTGCTTCGGTAATCATAATCGGTCTTTTCATCCACCACTACATATTTATCGCCTACGCGGCCATAACGCTCCTGCGTGACCACGTCGGCTGGTTTGGCATCAAAGTGTGGCCCCCGCACCAATGGGCGTTCGCCATACTGCTCACGATTGAGGTAAGGCAACAACCGCAATGGGTCCGAAGGATCATTCATATTAATAGGTGTATTGGCCATAGCCCGCACCACAACCATACCATAAGAGCAATAAGCGATGACAACAATACCAAAAGCCACTACTACGCGTTGCAAAAGGCCGTTTCCTGTTTTCTCGGCATACCTCAGACCAAAGAAGATGGCACTACCGAACAACAAAGCCACTGGGATGATACCAGAGTAAAATGGCAGCCCAAGGCTATTGACCATATATTTATCAAAACTAGCCCATAAGGTTGGGATACCTGATATGATAATTTTTTGGATCGCTACTATAAATACAACCCCAATCAATGCGGCGATAAAAGTACCCACCACGGTTGTTTTCTTTGACTTTTTGAAGTAATATAACATCGCCAAAGCCGGGAAGGTCAACAAACTCAATAAGTGAACCCCTATAGACAAGGCAGTGGAGTAAAATGCGAAAACCAACCACCGATCAGCATCGGCTGTATCAGGTAGGTTGTACCACTTGAGCGTAGCCCAAAGGGTCATAGCCGTAAAAAATGTTGACATCGCATACACCTCGCCCTCTACCGCAGAAAACCAAATAGAAGTAGTGAATGCCGTGCAAAGTCCAGCTACAATACCCGCACCTACTACAGCCAGTGCAGCACCACCCATAGGCTCATGACCACGACCTTCCAAGGACAATCGAGCCAATATAGTGGTGCTCCAGCACACAAACAGTGCTGTGAATGCGGTGCAAAGTGCCGAAAGTAAGTTGACAGAAAATGCAATAGCAGCGGGGTCACTAGACAACATACTGGCTACCCAAGTAAACAAACGACCAACCAGCAAAAACACAGGTGCGCCGGGAGGGTGTACTACCTGCAACTTATAGGCTCCAGAGATGAACTCGCCACAATCCCAGAGGCTTCCTGTACGCTCGGCCGCAAGGCCCAATACCACTGCCGCTATGGCAAATGTTAGCCATCCGGCTATGTTATTCAGTGTCTTGAAAGAAGTATTCATTGAAAAATTTATATTGTTATTGTCACCCCCTCCCCCTCTCTAAACCAAGCATTCGCTGTGATTCACCACATCAAATCCAGACTCCTTTTCAGGAACGAGTGGGAGAAGAGTCTCACGAAAGACAGCGCAAAACTATAAAAGTATCGGGTCTTAGCCCAATTTTTAGTCATTATAGTAAAAAAAGTGTCAAAGAAAGTGGCAAAAGAATATTTATATGGGGAATAGATGCAAATATAACCCACATTTTTTTATACTTTTGCACCCAGATTTTTTAATAGTTCATTTTGAACACATTTAAAGTTGTGAATTTACACACCTATCAGTCTGGATAAACATACATGGAAAAGAAGAGATTGTTGCTCATCACACAAGAAATGGATCCCTATACAGAAGGCACTGATGTTTCGGCCTTCATAGGAAAACTACCAAAATATTTACAAGACAACGGATACGAACTTCGGATTTTGATGCCTCGCTATGGCGTAGTCAACGAACGCCGCCACCGCCTTCACGAAGTTGTTCGCCTTTCAGGGATGAACATCATCGTGGACGAAGATGACTATCCACTCATCATCAAAGTGGCTTCATTGCCCAGCTCGCGCTTGCAAGTCTATTTCTTAGACAATGATGAGTTCTTTAAACGCAAATTCACTTTTGCGGATGAAAATGAAAATGCCTTTGAAGATAATGCCGAACGCGCTGCGTTCTTCTGTAAAGGAGTGATCGAAACCGTCAAAAAATTTGGCTGGGTACCAGACTATGTCTTGTGCGAAGGTTGGATGACCGGTTTGATACCTTTCTATTTACGCACGGCATATAAGACAGAGCCAATTTTTGCACAAGCCCAAATCATTTATACAGCCTATGATTCCCCACATGAGAAGGAAGGTGGAGAGCGTTTTTTGCAAAAAGCAGCCATCAATAACCTGAGTATTGGAGACTTGGAGGCGTTTAGGCACGAAGGCGGAATATCAGTACATAAAGGTGCCGCAGCTTATGCCGATGGCATCATTATAGGCAGCGAAAACCTGGAGTCGAGCGTTGACTTGTTGACCAACAACGGCGAAAAGCCAGTGTTGCGTTTTCAATCTGAAGAAGAGGTACTACCGGCATACACAGAGTTTTTCCGTAGCCTAATTGAAGCAGAATTGGAGCAATAAACATACTGTTTAGGAGCGGCAAGCAACTACTTTTACTTCAACTCCATCATAGGGTGTCGGGCTTCCCTTCATTTTTTAAAAAAAATTACATGACAATTCAAAAAACAATGGCTTGCGCAATAACGATGTTGATTGCGATGCTGATTGGGTACGCTTGTACCAAACCCACGTCATTTGGCGGCGACCTTCTGGATGACCAATTGGCTGACTACGAATATACGGATACCATTACGATGAACTGCACCTTGGTGCGCGAAGACAATACCCTTACCACCTCCGATATCAATACAGCACCCTACTTGCTTTGTGGTGAAATATTAGATCCAGTATTTGGGAAAGTGCGTGCGGATATTTATACATTGTTCGCACCAACGAGTTTCAATCCAGATTTCAATAAAGCAACTGCAACGTTAGACTCGGCGGTAATGTACCTCGGCTACGATGTAAGTGGTGTATATGGCGATACCAGCCAGCAACAGACCATTCGTGTTTTCAAGTTGACCGAACAGATCAAAAATGACTCTTCGTACAAGATGACAAGAACCCTCCCAGTAGGTGAGGAGGTAGGTTCTATTACATACAGACCCCAGCCTACCAGACGCGATAGCCTTACTTCTTCCAATAAAGGCCCTTTCCTAAGGATACCCCTCACGGCTGCTTACGCTGCGGAACTTAAATTATTGGATAGTACTACTTTAGCCAGTGATTCCTTGTTTTTAAGTGCAATAAAAGGTCTAAAAATAGTAACCAGGGCAGGTACTGATCCAGGTGCTATGATGGCCTTTGATATGAACGATGAACTTTTTAGTAGGATTCGTTTGTATTATAAAGTGACCACAGCCACTGATACCACGTCCAAGACTTATGATTTTGTCTTTAACAGCGTTCGGAAATTCAATCATTTTGAACAAGATTACGCTGGTAGTGTTATTAGCAACAGTCTCAATGTAGTGAACAATGAATTGCTTTTCTTGCAACCAATGGGTGGTGTTCGTGTAAAGGTTGATTTCCCTTATGCGCATCTTTTAGAAAATATTGCGATCAATAAAGCCGAACTTCGCCTGATTACTGCTCAATTGCCCTCTGATAACTTGAACTTAACCCCTGCCAGTCAAATGGTAGTGACACAGCAACCCAATGACACCACTATTTTGTTCATCCGTGATGTTAGCTATTCGCTTACGCCCAATCTAAATGGCGGATTCCGCAATTTTGGAGGTGACCCAGTGAAAAAAAGGGTGAATGGCCAAGATGTAAGTGAGTATAGGCTTACGTTGACCCAGTTCTTTCAAGATCTGATAGATGGAGACGGCACAGATATCACCAAGCGCAGTATCTACCTCAATGTATATCCTTCTACTCGAACAGCCATGAGATCTATCCTGCATGGGCCGGCAAGTACTACTTTCCCGGCTAAATTAGAATTGAAATACACTAAAGTAAAATAGAACTCTAAATTACCGCTAAACAAACCAACAATAATGTGTGGAATAGTCGCCTATATTGGCACCAAAAAAGCCTTCCCAATCTTAATCAAAGGATTGGCTCGCCTTGAATATCGGGGTTATGATAGCGCGGGAGTTGCCCTACAAAATGGCGAATTAAGGGTTTATAAGAAAAAAGGGAAAGTGGCTGATTTGGTCAATTTTACCAAGGGTAAAAACACCGACGGGCACATCGGTATGGGTCATACCCGCTGGGCTACGCACGGCAAACCAGATGATCTCAACGCCCACCCGCATATGAGTGGAAATGGTCGTTTGGTGTTGATCCACAATGGTATTATTGAAAATTATGCCATCTTGAAAAATGCCTTATCTCAAAAACACGGACACACATTCAAAAGTGAAACGGATACAGAAGTATTGGTTCACTTGATAGAAGAAGTACAATCCAGAGAAAACATACCCCTAGAAGAAGCAGTAAGGCAAGCACTTACCCAAGTACATGGGGCTTATGCCATTGTAGTGATGGATCGCGACGACCCTAAAAAAATAGTGGCTGCCCGCCGATCAAGCCCTTTGGTGATCGGAATCGGGAAAAACGAATTTTTGGTTGGATCAGATGCGACCCCCATAGTAGAACACACCAAAAAAGTGGTATATCTCAATGATGAAGAGGTGGCTACTTGCACTTTAGATGGCGAATTGACCATTAAAACCCTTCGCAACGAAACCATGACTCCAACCATCCATCAGATAGAGTTGGAGATAGAGCAATTGGAAAAAGGCGGTTATGATTACTTTATGCTCAAAGAAATATTTGAGCAGCCAGTCACCATAGAAGAGTGTATGCGCGGTCGTATGAATGCCGATGAAGGATGGATACGGCTTGGCGGTATGAGCGAACACATGAAGCGGATGGTCAATGCACAACGGATGATTATTCTGGGCTGCGGTACTTCTTGGCATGCAGGCATGATAGCAGAATACCTCTTTGAAGATTTCGCACGGCTACCCGTAGAGGTTGAGTATGCATCCGAATTTAGGTATCGGAATCCCGTAGTACGTGACAACGATATCATATTAGCCATTTCACAATCGGGCGAAACAGCAGATACCTTTGCTGCCCTTGAGTTGGCCAAAGAGCGTGGAGCACTTACTTATGGTATTGTAAACGTGGTCGGCTCTTCCATCGCCCGACTGACACATAGTGGCTCTTATATACACGTGGGTCCTGAAATAGGGGTAGCATCCACCAAAGCATTTACAGGTCAAGTGACCATGCTGACCATGATGGCCTTGATATTAGGATACGAACGCGGCCATTTGCCCAAATCTCAATATCAAATCTTGGTACAAGAATTGTCATTGATACCTAGAAAGGTAGAGCGATTGCTCCAAAACTGTCAAAAGCAAATAGAATATATCGCAGGCAAGTTCAAGGATTGCAGCAATGCCCTATATTTAGGTCGGGGGTATAATTTCCCAGTGGCACTAGAAGGCGCACTAAAACTGAAAGAAATCAGTTATATACATGCAGAGGGTTACCCAGCGGCGGAAATGAAGCACGGCCCCATCGCTTTGATTGACGAAAACATGCCTGTTTTTGTCATTGCAACCAACAAAAGTGCCTACGAAAAAATTGTCTCCAATATTCAGGAAGTCAAAGCCAGAAAAGGTATTGTCATAGCCGTTGTCACAGAAGGCGACGAAATAATAAAGGATATTGCCGATTTTACCATTGAAATACCGGAAACCGAAGAACAATTTACCCCATTATTGTCGGTTATCCCGATGCAGTTGTTGGCCTACTATATGGCTGTGCTACGTGAATGCAATGTGGATCAACCCCGTAACCTTGCTAAGTCAGTAACGGTAGAATAATGTATAATACCCCATAGCCAATAAACATAATTTAAGTATGCGTATAGATATAGAATATAATACCGAAAGACCTCAGATCACCTACCCTGAGTATGGCCGTTCCATACATGAGATGATTATACAGGCAAAATTTGTAGATCACGACCAGTATCGTCAACGAATGGTTGAGGAAATTGTCTCTTTGATGATGGTGATTTCCCCATCCAGTCATAAAAACGTAGAGGATTACAGGGACAAACTCTGGAATCACGTATTTGCCATTGCTAATTATGAACTAGAAGTGACACCACCGATGGGTGTTGTGATTAGGAGAGAAGAAGATCGCCCTAAGGTAGAGCCCGTGGGATACCCTGCGTCCTCCACCCGTATGCGCCACTATGGCAACAGCGTCCACCTACTCATACAAAAGGCGATTGCCATGCCCGAAGGCACCAAAAAGGAAGGATTTGTAGAGGTCATTGCCTCTTATATGAAACTTGCCTACAAAACTTGGAATAAAGAACATTATGTGAGCGATGACATCGTGAAAGATGACCTAGAGTTTCTTTCTGATGGCAAACTGTTGCTACATGAAGGCCACGATTCTTTGGACAAACTTGCCGCAGGTGCTACCCACCAGCAAGATCGCCGCAGCACCATGAGTAATACTGGAAAACGCAATAATAACAATAACCGCAACAATAGACCCAATAACAACATGGGTGGTAGCGGTCGCAATAGCAATAACAACAACCGAGGGGGCAATATTAGCGGCAATTTTAAAAATAGAAAGAAATAGTGCTAAAGGTGCTTTGTTATTCGGAGAAACAAATGTACCTTTGCGCCCCACTTTGAAAATTAGCACAACGATGAATGCTTTTAAGGCGTATTCTATCCCAATTCAGGGATTAATAAGCGGAATACATCATTTTAAGTTTGAGATTGACCACGATTTTTTTGCACATTTTGAGGGTTCTCCCATTGAAATTGGCACAATAAAGGTTGATGTTCAATTAGATAAACGAGCCGATATGATGTTGTGGGAGTTTAATTTGGTAGGATTTGTGGAAACAGAATGTGATCGGTGTACTTCTATAATTAACCTTCCAGTAGAATCAAAACGACGATTGATTGTCAAATTTGGAGAAGCGGAAGATAACGCAGAAGACGAAGTAGTGTTTATTCATAGAGAAAAATCGGATTTTAATTTAGCCGATTATTTATACGAATTTGCCATACTTTCTTTGCCAATGACCAGCGTTTATAATTGCGAAGCCGATCCAGTCCCCCCTTGCAACCGTGAAGTATTGAAATTTTTGAAAAACAGTACCGATGATATCAACCCTGGCTCTGTCTGGGATACACTCAAAGGTCTTTGATTAATATTAAATAATTTAAAAGTCATGCCAAATCCAAAATGGCGTCATTCCAAGCGCCGCAAACGCGCTCGTCGTACGCACTATAAGACCGAGGCTCCTCAGATCGCAACTTGTAAAACTACAGGTGAAGCGCATCTTTTGCACCATGCTTACTCTGTTGACGGTGATCTATACTACCGTGGGCAAGTAATCGTTCCTGGTAAGAATCGAGAGGCCGAGGCGGAAGCATAATGAATACTTTCTGCCCTTTGTGACCTTTAGGTTTCAATGGGTGTTGAGTAATTTATTCAAAACATGCGCCGCTTTTCATCGTAAAAGCGTTTTAAGAGCTCCAGTTTGTCCATGACAAGCGTATGGGGCTTTTTTAGCATAATAAATTTTGAGAATATGAAGCAAATCCACAACACACCCAATGCCCCTTTACCAATAGGCCCTTACAATCAAGCGGTATCATTCAATGGGATCTTGTATGCATCAGGTCAAATAGCCATAGATCCGGCCACTGGAGACTTGGTACTCGACAATATTGAAGCAGAAACCCACCAGGTACTGAAAAACGTCAAGGCTATCCTAGAAGGCGCAGGCACTTCTTTTAAACGGGTGATTAAAGTCTCTGTCTTTGTGAAAGACATGAACATGTTCAGCCGTATCAATGCCGTGTATGGAGAGTACTTTAAACCAGATTTTGCCCCTGCCCGTGAGTTGGTTCAGGTGTCCGAATTGCCTAAGTTTGTTAATATCGAAATATCAGTGACCGCTGCTTTGTAAGGATATAAACAAGGCATAAAAAAAACCGGTTACCTATCCGTTAGATAAGTAATCCGGTGCTTTGTTCATAACGTACCCTCTTCGGGTATAGGAAAATTGTGTATTAGCCCAAATAGGGCTTTAATTGCGAACTATAAGTCTTTCTAAGGCGGCGGATGCCGCGTTCTTTAATTTGTCTGACGCGCTCTCTTGTGAGGCCATACAACTCCGCAATTTCATCCAGTGTCAAAGGAGTATAACCATTGAGGCCGTAGTAAGAGGATATAATTTCCAACTCTCGCGGCGAAAGTAAGTTTAGACCCAGTGCTACTTCTTCGCGCAGCGATTCAGCCATCAATTCAACATCTGGCTCTCCAGAGTCAGCCAATGCCATCACATCGAGCATGGTAGCATCAGTGTCTTCCCCGCCGCCCAAGGGCGCATCCAACGATACATGCCTTGACCCGCTGCGGAGCATATTTTGTACATCGCGCTCCGAAATACCCAATATATCCGCTAGTTCCTCATCGGCGGGTTCGCGCTCAAACTCTTGCACAAAGGAAATATAGGCTTCCGTCACTTTATTATATGAACTTACTTTATTGAGCGGCATGCGCACAATACGGCTGTTTTCAACAATAGCCTGAAGGACACTCTGACGAATCCACCAAACAGCGTATGAAATAAATTTAAAACCCTTTGTTTCGTCAAAACGGCGAGCCGCCTTGATCAAACCTACATTGCCTTCATTAATCAAATCCGACAGACTCAATCCTTGATTTTGATATTGCTTGGCTACTGACACCACGAAACGCAGATTGGCCTCAGTCATTCGATCCAATGCGTCTTGATCGCCCTCGCGGATGCGTTGCGCCAATTTAACTTCTTGCTCAGGTGTAAGCATATCAATCTTACTGATCTCATTGAGATACTTCTCCAGCGCTTGGCTTTCGCGCGTGGTAATTTTGTGAGCAATCTTGAGCTGACGCATGGTGCAATGATTTAGTTATTTTTCAATTGAGTTTTTTGATACCCTATATAATGTAGTAAAGACGTATAAAGTTTCACAAGTAGCTACTTATTTAAGTAAAAAATAGACATTTTTTTTATTTTATACGATAATTATTGATAAAACGCAAAAAATAGGCCAACTTACCTCGCACTGAGAACAGTTTCATACAGTCTTTCCAAAATTTGACAGGCTCAAAGATACGTTGCTGCAATTCTTTTATCCTAAATTCTGCCCAAGGTATTTTATCCGAAGGTACAAAGCAGATTTTAAGTAATTATCAAGGTAATCACTTTACTCGAAGAAACCTGCCAATTGATGCCTATAACAGGTGTGTTGCTCTAAATTTTGCAACCAATGATTAGGTGTTGTGTTTATAACGAACAATAAAGTATGCATTTTGCGGGTTCACCGTTACTAAGGGTTTTTTAATGAATTTTATACTAAAAATGGCTTGGCGCGACAGCCGACGCAACCGTGCGCGTTTGTTTTTGTTTATATCGGCTATCACGGTAGGCGTGGCCGCTTTGACGGCGGTACGCTCATTTTCGTATAACCTGACCCGCGATATTGACCGCGAATCAAAAACATTGCTTGGTGCAGACTTGATGATACGAGCCAGCCAACCGGCTCCTGATTCTATTCTAAATCAGGTAGAATCCTGGGATGTAGAAAAATCAAAAGCCCTCAATTTTGTGAGTATGGTGCGGTTTCCTAAGAATGGTGGCACCCGCCTCTCTTTGATCCGAGCCTTGGAAGGAGATTTTCCTTTTTATGGAAAATGGAAAACATTGCCCGAAGACAGTTGGCAGACTTTCCGCAGTAAATCCACGGCACTGGTGGATCACGCACTCATGTTGCAGTTCAATTTGCAGCCCGGTGATAGCATTCAGGTAGGCAATATTATTGTACCCATTGAGGGCGATTTGCTCTCCTCTCCCGGAAGGGCAGGTGTGGCTTCCAGTGTAGCACCAGTGGTATTTATACCCGCTCATTTGTTGGATAGCACCGGATTGGTTCAGCGCGGTAGCCGAATAGATTATCAGTATTTTTACAAGATGAAAACTGGAGCAGACCCTGATTTGCTGCTAAAACCCTTGGAGAAGTCTATGGAAAAGGCCAATTTGGATTGGGATACGGTGAGCAGTCGAAAACAGAGCATTGGTACAGCATTCGGCAACTTTGGCACTTTCCTGAATCTGGTGGGGTTTATTTCGTTATTGTTGGGTTGTATTGGAGTGGCCGGTGCGGTACACATATATATCAAAGACAAATTGCCAACGGTAGCGATCCTACGTTGCCTGGGGGCAAGTGGCCGCAAAGCCTTTTATGTCTATCTATTACAGGTAGCAGGCATTGGCTTCATAGGGGCTTTATCGGGGGCCTTATTGGGTTCTTTGATTCAAAAATTACTGCCCGTGCTTGTGCGTGATTTATTACCGATTGAAGATGTCAGCACCGATCTTTCGTTGGTAGCCGTGGGTCAAGGAGTAGCCTTGGGCCTGACGGTGGCTGTGCTGTTTGCATTATTACCCTTGTCAGGCATCTTAAATACTTCTCCACTCCGCACGCTTCGCGCTTCATTTGGGGAGCAAGAAAACAATGATCGCTGGCTCCGATGGGGCGTTTATTCGCTTATTTTGGGGGCTATTGTACTGTTTAGTAAGTGGCTAATTGGCAATTGGACAGAAACCTTGTTCTTTATTGGGGGTATTGCCGCTGCATTTGTGCTGCTCTATGTCATCGCGATACTGACTACTTGGGCGGTTCGTCGGTTTTTCCCGCGCCGCTGGAGTTATATATTTCGGCAGGGCATTGCCAATTTGTTTAGACCAGAAAATCAAACAGTGCTATTGGTGGTGACCATAGGCTTAGGTACGATGCTGCTTTCTACTTTGTTTTTGACCCAAAACCTGCTCTTGAAACAGATTGCTTTTTCGGGCAGCGGCAACCAGCCAAATATGATTTTGTTTGATATTCAGGCAAATGATAAGGACTCTGTGGCGGCTTTGGTGCGCCAATTTAATATGCCTGTGATGCAACAAGTGCCTGTAGTGACTACTCGTGTAGAAACCATAGATGGGATCAATAAAGTCCAAGATGAAGCCGACTCCACTAAAGCGAGGCCAAGTTGGGTCTGGGATAGAGAGTACCGCGTCACATTTAGGGATACCTTGATTGACACCGAGGAAATCACCGAAGGGGCTTGGGTAGGAACGCACCAGCCCGGCAAACCGATACAAGTTTCTATTTCGGATGGATTACAGAAGGCTACAAAGGCCAAAATAGGCACTAAAATCGTGTTTAATGTGCAAGGCACGCGCATGGAATGCGAAGTAGCAAGCGTTCGGAAAGTTGATTTTAACCGGATTCAGACCAATTTTTTAGTACTGTTTCCAAAAGGTGTCCTGGAACGTGCGCCCCAGTTTCATGTGATTGTGTCAAGGGTGACGGAGGCTGAGCAGTCGGCTAGATTCCAATCTGAATTAGTGCGGCGTTATCCTGGTATTTCGGCTATTGACTTAACCCAAATACTTAAATCGGTGGACGAAGTGCTGCGAAAAGTATCGTTTGTGATTCGTTTCATGGCCTTATTCAGTATATTAACAGGGCTTTTGGTCTTGATTAGTTCTATTTACCAAAGCAAATTTGCGCGAATCCGCGAAAGTGTATTGCTTCGTACCCTCGGTGCTAGTCGAAAGCAAATTTTGGGTATTATTTCCTTGGAATATTTCTTATTGGGCGCATTGGCGTGCTTGGCTGGCGTGGGTCTTTCGGTGATCGGCGCTTGGGCATTGGCGCGGTTTGCCTTTAAAATACCGTTTAGTCCAGAATGGTGGCCTTTGTTTACTACGTTTGGGGTGATTACCTCACTTACCGTCATCATTGGGTTGCTCAATAGTCGCGAAGTGGTAACCAAGCCACCCTTGGAAGTTTTGAGGTCAGAGATGTAAAAAATAGCGGGTTGTACGGATCAAAACGGTTTCTTAACGTTTCGGGTTAAACTGTTGCTAAAGTAGGTAAAACACTAGTAGTCATACCGAATTTCCGTTTATGTTTGCTCCTATGAACTAAAACTTTCATAGATATGAAAAACTTTCGCTTGTTGCCCTTATTTGCGACCCTTTCCCTACTCGTGATCTCTTGCGATCAAGATCCACCCCCACTGAACCTCGATACTTGGGATGTCCGGTGGCATGATGATGACCAATCTGGAAATAATACCGCAGAAGATGCCCTGCATTTTAATATTTATGCTTCCACGACTGATTCTGATTCCGACGATCAATATTTTACGGAGTGGGAATTTAGTTATACTGTAAATGATAAATTTGGAGGCGTTTTGCTTGGAAATGAGCGCGAAAACGCCAACAGCCTCACTGTTGACTTAGACATTACGCTCGATAATCTTGCCGTTCCGGGCGCTGGCAGCCTTCAAAAAAAGGATGTGGTTGCATTCCGTTTTTGGGCTATAGATAATTGTGGCACCACCATAGAGCAGGAGTATAGATACGTGTTAGAAGACTAGTATTTTTTCGATACTATTCCAGTACTTATTGCATCAATTGCTGATCTATGGCATTGGTTTGAGCACCCAGTTGCCTTGCCTTTTGGTAATCTTGCTGGGCTGCTGCTTTATTGCCCGATTGGGCGTAAGCCCTAGCGCGCTCTATAAATGCAATGCCAAATTTCGGATTGAGCCTAATGGCTTCACTCAGATCAGCAATTGCCTCGGGGTTCCTTTTCATGGCTCTCTGTATCATTCCTGCTTCATACCATACATTGGCATTGAAAGGATCCAACTTCAAGTATTGCTTGTAGTCGTCCAAGGCTTTGTCGTACTGTTGGAGGCTATAATAGGCAATAGAACGGTTAAAATATCCATTTTTATTGGTAGGATCCAAAGAAATACCTTCAGAAATATCGCGGATGGTACTTGCAAAATCGCTTCTTGCTCCAAAGGCTGCGCCCCTATTAATCAGCGACTCCGCCTTGGTTTTGGGCTTATCTGCTGATTTTTCTACTGCTGAATTATAGTCATCTATAGCCTTTTGAATATAAGCAGACTCTTGTGCTTTGTATTTGCCTGACATGGCCATATCAAAATAAGTCTTACCTCGGCTGTTATACAATTCCGCATTTTTGGGGTTGATCGTTACCGCTTGTGTATAGTCTTTCAGTGCTGCTTCATATTTGCCAAGGCCGCGCAAGTATTGGCCACGATTCCAGTAGGGTAGAGAGTTTGTGTTGTCTTCAAATTTCATAACATGAGACCACAGTGTTTCCCCATTTTTCCAAATGCCTATTTGTTTCACCGTAACGAAAGCACATATCAAGCCTACAACGGCTACGATGGCTTGTAGGCGACCACGCAAGGAGTGATCTTCGTAATACTTAGAGAAATACCAACCAGCAATAGCAAAAAATCCAAAATATGGGACATATGTGAAACGATCAGCCAAAAAGCCTTGGCCTGCACCAAATATTTGAAGTAGAAACATCACATTGAAGAAGAAAAATGCCACGCCAAAAACCTCCATCCGACGATCTGCTTTCCAGAGTCGCCAAACGAGGAAACAGGCTGCTCCAAAGATGATCGGTGCCAAATAAACATACACCGGCAAGGGCTTAGGATAAGGGTAAAGGGGCGACATCGGATAGGGCAAAACCAATTTGTATAGGTAAACACTAAACGAATATGCGCCAATACAAAGGCGGTCTAAGAAATTGAAATTGGTAATATCATCATTGGTAGATCCTTGAGCTTTCAGGGTAGAAAGGTTAATCATACCAATAGCCAAGGAAATCAGCCAAAATGGAGCCTTTTCTACAATGCGTCCAAAATTCAAAGGACGGCGAAACCAATAATCCAGAGCAAGCATAGATAAAGGTAGGGTAACGGCCTGTATCTTTGAAAGTCCTGAAAGCAAGGCCAATACAGTCATACCAATATAGATGCCCCACGCTGGCTGCCCATTGTCACGTTGGCGAATCCACTTGACATAATAAGCCAACGCAGCAAAGAAAAATACGGCAAACAGTACGTCTTTACGCTCCGTAGCCCAAGCCACGGACTCTACTCGCATAGGGTGAATCCCAAAAAGCAAGCCTCCGACCACAATGCCAGCATAGCCAACACCCATTCGCTTTAGCAAGAGCATCACAAAGAATACGGTGGCCAAGTGTAGCCATAGGTTATTGAAGTGTATGAGTTTAGGGCTATTAACGCCCCCGGCTATTGACTTTTCAATGGCAAAAGTCAAGATCGTCAGTGGGTTATAGTTACCAATGACAGCACCTTTTTCAATATCGAAAATATTACTGACGACCTCTCCCCAAGGTCGTACGCCCACTAGTTCAATATTCTTATTTTCTGTAATATTAGGATCATCGTCCCAGTTGACAAATTCATTGTAAAGTGATGGTACATAGCACGCGCCAGTGATACCCAATACGATGAGAACGATGGTGAGCCAGCCTGAGGAACCAGCCCCAGCGTTATCATTTTTGGTTTTTGCTGCCGTCTTGGGTTGGGCTTTTTGGATTGGGATATTTTTCTTTGCCATATTTTGCGTTGATTGCTTGGCGCAAAAATAGCAGAGTATTTTGGTATTCTACTTATGCGTGCGCGAAATAATTGAACAAATGGATACTTTAGAAACCGCCAGAATGCAAATTCACTATAAATTGGTAAAGCATTCAGTGCAGATGCAGCATAATAACTTTAAGAGTCCACATTCCTTAAATAAAATAAAAACAAAAAGTTTTATAATTTTATTTATTTTTCTTACCTTTGCGCAGTTGATTTGGTTCTAATACTCAAAACCGACAAAAAAATGGCTCGCGTAAAGAAAGATACCTCCGTACCACCTACGGTTTCCATGAACGGAGAAGACACCGTCGTCACCCTTTCGGGGATGTACCAAAACTATTTTCTGGACTATGCCTCCTATGTAATATTGGAGCGTGCTGTCCCGGCTATTGAAGATGGCCTCAAGCCTGTACAAAGGCGTATTTTGCACGCCATGTTTGAGCAGCACGATGGTCGCTACCATAAAGTAGCCAACCTGATCGGCCAAACCATGCAGTACCATCCACACGGCGATGCCGCCATCGGGGAAGCCATGGTCAATATGGGGCAAAAGGAACTTATGATTGACTGTCAGGGCAACTGGGGCGATTTTAGGACAGGCGATTCTGCGGCAGCCGCTCGTTATATTGAGGCTCGCCTCACTAAGTTTGCCTTGGATGTGGCATTCAACCACGATACTACGGTCTGGCAATTGAGTTATGATGGTCGCAAGCGCGAACCAGTCAATCTGCCCATGAAATTTCCGCTGTTACTGGCTCAAGGTGCAGAAGGTATCGCTGTAGGTCTGAGTACTAAGATCCTGCCCCACAATTTTATTGAAATTATCAAGGCCAGTATAGCCGCCCTAAAAGGCCGAAAATCTGATTTGATCCCTGACTTTCCCACAGGGGGCATGGTGGATGCCGCCAATTATAATGGTGGTGCGAGGGGTGGCAAGATCCGAGTGCGTGCAAGAATCAAAGAAATAGACAAAAAGACACTACAAATCACCGAAATTCCTTTCAGTGTCACCACGGGAGATTTGATAGAATCCATTCTTAAAGCCAATGAAAAAGGGCAGATCAAGATCAAGAAAGTTATAGATAAGGTAGCGGCCAATGTGGACATTGAAATAGAGTTGCAGCCCGGTGTCAGCCCCGATGTCACGATTGATGCACTTTATGCTTTCACCGATTGCGAAGTAGGCATCAGTCCCAACTGTTGCATTATCCTTGATAACAAGCCTTTATTCACCGATGTGAATGAGATGCTGCGGATCAGTACCGAGAATACTAAGGAACTGTTGCGCACAGAATTGGAAATACAGAAGGGAGACCTAGAAGAAAAACTACACTTCTCCTCTTTAGAAAAAATATTCATCGAAAAGCGAATTTACCGCGACATAGAAGAGTGCGAAACGTGGGAATCGGTACTGGAGACCATTGATATAGGCTTAAAAAAATACATATCCACGCCTTCAGAGGTGGGTTATGCCGCTGAAAAAACCAAAATAAAACTCCTCCGCGACATCACTGAAGAGGACTTGGTGAGGTTGACCGAAATACGGATCAAACGTATTTCCAAGTTCAATACCTTCAAGGCAGATGAAGAAATTACTAAACTCAACGCGGAATTGGCTCAGACCAAGCACCACTTGGAACACTTGACGGAGTATGCAATTGCATATTTTGAAAACCTATTGGCCAAACATGGAAAAGGTCGCGAACGTCGTACCGAAATCATCCAATTTGATACGATTCAGGCATCGGCAGTGGTCGCTAACAATGCCAAATTGTACATCAACAGGATCGAAGGTTTTATTGGTACGGGCTTGAAAAAAGACGAGTTTGTGCAAGATTGCTCTGATATTGATGACGTTATCATATTCCGCCGCGATGGCGTGATGAAAGTGCAGCGCGTTGGGGATAAGATTTTTGTCGGTAAAGACATCATACACGTGGCTGTTTGGAAAAAAAATGACGAACGCACTACCTATAACATGGCTTATTTGGATGCTAAAACGGGCCGTACTTTTGTAAAACGTTTCAATGTAACAGCGATTACTCGTGATAAAGAATATCAATTAGGCTCAGATACGAAGGGCTCGAAAGTGCTTTATTTCACCACCAATGCCAATGGGGAAAGTGAAGTGGTCAATGTCATGTTGACGGCAGCCAGCACGGCAAAAATCAAAGTATTTGATTATGATTTTGTAGAATTGGGTATCAAAGGCCGCGAATCTATGGGTAATATCCTAACCAAATACCCAGTGAAGCAAATACGCCAAAAAGAGGTGGGAAAAAGCACCATTGGGGCACAAAAACTTTGGTTTGATGATATTACTGGTCGCTTAAATACCAATGAGCGTGGCCAATTGTTGGGTGAATTTGATACGGGCGATAACTTGCTCATTTTATACAATGATGGTAGTTATGAAGTGACCGATACGGATGTACAACAGCGTTTCGATATGAAAGAAATCCTCCATTTTTGCCGCCTATCGCCTGCGCTAGTGGTCAGTACTGTGCATTTTGATGGAAATAAAGGCTGGACGATGGTGAAACGATTCCACATCGAAACCACTAAAATCAAAGAACGATTCTCTTACCTGACTGATCATGCAAAATCAAAAATGCTCTTCGTGTCGGTGAAAGAAAACCCACGCATCAAATATACCTTAAAAATAAAAGGTAAACCAATGACGGGCGAGGTATCATTGGGTGAATTCATGGAGCCCAAGGGCTGGAAGGCTGTAGGAAATCGGTTAAGTGACCAAATACTCACGGCGATCAAAGAAATTGAAGTGAGCGAATCCAAACTATTGCCCAAAGTTGCCCCAGATGAAGAGAGCGTACCGCAGCAAGCAAGTCTATTTGATATACCTGAGGACATAAAACCACCAGTACAATCAGAAGATAAAAAGACTTTTAAAGCAGGCGACACAATAGATTTTGATTAATGATTGATCAAAGGTATTAACTTTGCGCTTCTATATAATAAACGATACATGGCTGCGAAAAGTAAAACGACTACCACCAACACCAAACCTAGCGCTCCTAAACAGGCAAAAGTCAATGTAACCCCTACTGGTTTACCGCCAGAGCAACGGATGTTCAAGGCCGGATTTTGGAGCGACCATTGGTTACCAATGGTCATATTAATGGCCATTTCATTCCTAATATACGCCAAATCCATTGGTTTTGGTTATATTTTGGACGATGAAATGGTGATTTGGAAAAATACCTATGTGCTAAAAGGATTTGGTGGACTCCGCGAGATATTTAGTGGTGATAGTTTTATGGGCTACTTCCAGAAGCAGCAATTTTTGTTGGAAGGTGGCCGTTACCGACCATTATCACTGGCTACCTTCGCCATAGAAGTAGGATTATTTGGGCCAGAGAAGCCTATGTTCGGGCATATTTTCAATATTATTTTTTATGGCTTGACGGCCATTGTGCTGTATCGGTTGTTGTTGGGTCTGTTTCCTATACAATCTAGTCGCCTTTGGTACGCTAGTTTGGCCTTCTTTGCAGCAGCCTTCTTTGTGCTGCATCCCCTTCACAGCGAGTGTGTCGCCAATATCAAGGGTCGCGATGAAATATTAGCTTTACTGGGCAGTCTTTTTGCCCTTTATGCAGCCCTAAAATATGGTGATACGGGACAAAAACGTTGGTTAGCCTTATCAGGATTTAGCCTGTTTTTGGCCATGTTATCCAAAGAAAATGCGCTTACATTTGTCGCGATTATTCCTATTACGATTTGGTTTTTTAGATCCAAAGATAAAACGGTTGGCAGTAGTGGTATCACCCCAATTACAGTGGTATTATTTGCGGTTGCATTGCTGTTTATTCTCATTCGCTACCGCGCTTTAGGCTTTATGGTAGGTCACGGCAAGGCCGTTACAGATCTGATGAACGATCCATTTCTTGGCATGACTGGGTCTGAACGACTGGCCACCATATCGCTCACTTTAGGCTGGTATATAAAGTTATTGTTCGTACCGCACCCACTCACCCACGATTATTACCCTTACCATGTACCCAAAGTGAATTGGAGTGACTGGAGGGCTTTGGCAGGAGCAGGCATCCATGTCGCTATGGGTATTTGGGCGGTACTCAACTTTCGTAAAGGCAAATTACTGGCCTATCTTATCCTGTTTTATGTCTTGACCTTGAGTATCGTATCCAATCTATTCGTATCGGTAGGTACCTTTATGAACGAGCGTTTTGTGTTTATGCCTTCTGTCGCATTTTGCATATTGCTGGCTTGGTTGCTTACACAAAAACTACCTTTGTTGATCAAAGAGCAACCCGGTGCATTCAATATCTTAGGTGCGATGTTGGCCGCTACGATTGGGGGACTTTATGCTTATGGCACCATCACCCGTGTACCTGATTGGGAGACCGCCTTTACCCTCAATAAATCTGCGGTACAATCGTCGCCCAATAGTGCGAGGGCTCAAAGTTTTTATGTCACTGCCCTGTACCAAGAAAAGTACCTAAAAATAAAGGATGAAAAACTTCAAGAACCTTATGTGGACACTATGGAATACCATATCAACAAGGCATTGGAGATTAATCCTGATTATGGTGCTGCCCTGATTATGAAATCTGCGGTAGCGGCAGCGCGTTTTGAACAAGACCACCAGTTGGATAAATTTTTCCATGAATTAACTTATATCATGGAGAAAATACCCTACAATACCAATTTTAGAAACTTCTTAGACCAGTATATGAAACGCTTAGAAGCCTCAAATTCGGATAAATATGTGCCATTTTGCCATAGAACAGGCTATGATTTTTATTTTAAAAAGAAAAATGACGCTAAAACGGCCAAAGTCTTTTTAGAGTACGGCCTTAATAGGCAAACCGAAGATATCCGTATTTTCAAAGCCCTTCAAGAAGTATATACTGCCTTGGGCGAAACCGATAAAGCGGCATATATGGCAGCGGAAGCTGCCAAACAATAGCCCCATTAACGAATCAATGCCTAAACATGCTTGATGCGAAAATTGAATTTCTAAAAGGAGTCGGTACCCATAGAGCCGACGTGCTAAAAACAGAACTCGGCATCTTTACTTGCCGCGATCTGTTGTTTCATTTCCCTTTTAGATACATAGACCGCACCAAGTTTCACGCCATTCGCGATATTCAAAATGAAGGCGAACAGGTGCAGTTGCGCGGTATTCTTCGCCGCTTAGAAACCCTAGGCGAGGGTCGTGCCAAACGCCTTGTAGGCAGCATTCGCGACGAAACGGGGTTAATGGAGTTGGTTTGGTTTCAAAGTGTACAATGGCTTGAAAAAAGCCTAGTCGTAGGCCGCGAATATATTGTGTTTGGTCGGGTGTCTGAGTTTAATGGAAAATTCAATATCTCCCACCCAGAAATGGAGGAGACTATGGCCGACCAGACCCACAAGGCTCGAAGTTTTGACCCTGTATATCCGAGTACCGATCGGCTTACTCAAAAAGGGCTAGATGCAAAAGGCTTGCGCAAACTCATCAAAACCTTACTTGATGGGATCAAGCATACCGATATTGCGGAAACCCTCCCTGATGAAATGCTGGCCCAATACCGGTTGGCACCGCGGTGGCAAGCCCTTCAAAAAATACACTTTCCTGAAACTCAGGCCGAACTCGATTACGCTACCCGTCGCCTAAAATTTGAAGAACTTTTCTTTCTTCAACTCCGCCTATTGCAAGTCAAAACGCGGCGAAAAGGTGCTATCAGGGGTTTTGTATTTGAAAAAATAGGCCATTATTTCAATACCTTTTACAAAGAAAAACTACCTTTTGAACTGACCAATGCCCAAAAAAGGGTTTTGAAAGAGATCCGCGTTGACCTTGCGATGGGCAAGCACATGAATCGGTTGGTTCAAGGCGATGTCGGATCTGGAAAAACAGTGGTCGCACTGATGTCTATGCTGATCGCCATGGACAATGGTTTTCAAGCCTGCTTAATGGCACCTACAGAGATCCTCGCGCAGCAGCACTTCATTGGTATTTCCGAATTGCTTGCAGATACGGGCGTTCGGGTAGGTTTTCTATCGGGTAGTATCAAAGGCAAAAAACGCAACCAAATATTAGATGCCCTAGCGGCCGGTGATATCCACCTTTTGATCGGAACCCATGCCTTGATAGAAGATTGGGTACAGTTTAAAAATTTGGGTATTACCATCATTGATGAACAGCACCGATTTGGCGTAGAACAACGCGCCAAACTATGGGCTAAAAATCCGGCCGGTCCACCACATGTACTAGTCATGACGGCTACTCCTATACCGCGTACCTTGGCAATGACGCTTTATGGAGACCTAGATGTATCGGTGATAGATGAATTGCCGCCCGGCCGCAAGCCCATCACCACCATGCATAAAACCGAACACCATCGCCTAAGGGTTCAGGGATTGATGCGCGAGGAAATGGCTAAGGGTCGCCAAATATATGTAGTTTATCCAATGATTGAGGAGACCGAAAAGATGGATTTACAAAACCTTATGTCTGGATTTGAAGCCCTCAGCAGGGACTTTCCGGTGCCCGAATTCCAAATATCCATCCTACATGGAAAAATGAAGGCCGCCGATAAAGAATATGAAATGCAGCGATTTGTACGCGCAGAAACCCAAATCATGGTAGCCACTACCGTGATCGAGGTCGGTGTAAACGTGCCCAATGCTTCGATGATGGTGATTGAAAATGCCGAACGTTTTGGTCTTTCCCAGTTGCACCAGTTGCGGGGTCGCGTGGGTCGTGGCGCGGAACAATCCTTTTGTATTTTACTTTCAGGCTTCAAACTCTCTGCTGATAGTCGCGAGCGCATACAGACCATGTGCCAGACCAATGATGGGTTTAAAATAGCAGAAGCGGATTTGCGCTTGCGAGGCCCTGGCAATATAGAAGGTACACAACAAAGTGGGATGCTCCGATTTTTGTTGGCTGATCTTGCCCGCGATGGGCACATCCTTAGTGCCGCCCGCGATATTGCCACTGGCATCCTTGAAAAAGACCCCACTCTCCAATGGCCTGAGCACAGCAGATTGAACCTACACCTGACCTCTGAGCATAAAGATGCTCGGGTTTGGAGTCGAATTTCTTAGGACAACCCCGCTCCGTTCTTAGGAACAGTGTCGAAATAAGTTACTTCAGTATAAAATGAAATTTGGTTGGTTCGTGCAAACAGCACCCTACTGCAACAACTCTAATACTTTCTATGATCTCATTGCCCCAATCAAATCGCTGAGGATATGTGATGTGCCATACTTTCAAGGTATCGGCTCCGAGTATTCGTTGTGAGATTGAGTCCACCATAACCAACGCAGTATCCGGAAACCTTTCATCTTGAGGAGAAGGGCTAAGTCCCCGAATATACCATGATTAGTCTGGCAAAGCACCAAAATCATAGAGCAGTTCAAATTGTTCGGAATTAAGGCTGTGATAAAACACGAAATCATTTTGGCTGAATACATAACAGGGATTGGGCAGTACATAACCGAGAAAGCCCTCTAGTTTTCGGCACAATTTCCCTTGAAAAACCGTTTCTTCTGTACACTCTAACGTGATTCGGGGTATGGCCAGATGGAACTGGCTTCACTACAATACCACTTCGCGCCCACGGGGGCAAAATCAATATTTTAAGCAAAGGTATAGAGGGTCAAAAAAGAGCAACAGAGGGTCAATGTTATGTATTTCATTATGTGTTATTTTTGAATGCTTAATTTAGTGGAGACGTACCGCTCTTAAATAGAATTAATTCCTGCCGTAGTTGAACACTCAGGCTCTGCTCTTAAATACAAATGTACAAGTATTTTTTGAAATCACATGTCAAAAAACACATTAATGAAGTTACGCTATTTTTGTAGCGATAAAAGATGCCTAATATTGATAAATTAATTCACACAGATAAGTTAGCCTATGCTAAATATCATATCTTTGCCTTTGGTATGAGATCTCAAAACGCATACCTATGATATGAGCAAGGGCAAAAAAGACAAAATCCAACCCAAATCAAATAATACCCAAACCAGTAATACAACCTCGGTTACTTCGTCGGGTAATTTTTCATTGTTGGCCGCTGGTTTTGCCGTGGCCATCATATTAGTCACTTGGTTTGCTTATCGAGGTGCCACCGACAATCAATTTGTCAATTGGGACGATCAGGTATATGTCACTGAAAATCCCCTCATGGCTAAGCCCAGCCCTGAGAATGCCGCCCGTATTTGGGAGGTCATCATTTCCAATAATTTTCACCCCCTAACCATGTGGAGTTTGTACAAAAATGTACAATCTTCCGGTATCAAACCAGGCCCCATTATTAATGGAAATATCTGGATTCACATCCTCAATAGCCTTTTGGTATTCCTATTTTTCGGCATGCTCACCAGAGGGCGATGGGTCGTGGCAGGGTTCACTGGATTGATATTTGCCATCCACCCCATGCACGTAGAATCAGTGGCTTGGGTAAGTGAACGCAAAGATGTTATGTATGTGTTTTTTGGCATGTTAAGCCTGATTATTTGGTTGCAGTACGTCCGAAAACAGTATAATATGGGTTGGCTAGCCTTGACTTTGGGCTTTTTGGCTCTATCTTGCCTTTCCAAAGCAATGGCTGTCGTATTTCCTATTTTATACCTGCTGGTTGACTATTGGGAGCAAAGGGAGTTCACCTCCGCACGGGTTTGGATAGAGAAAGTTCCGCTTTTTGCCATTTCTCTCCTTTTTGGCCTTATTGCTATGAGTGTACAAAAAGGTGGCAATTTTCATGGGTGGTTTGACAATATCGAAATCCGTAATGCCTTGACTGACAATCAAATATATACTGGTTTCGATAAGGTAAAATTTGCTGGATACGGCCTCCTGCAATACCTCATAAAGTTATTGGTACCTACGGGACTTTGTACGTACTACCCTTATCCTCCCAAGGCTGCGGTCAATAGCCTTCCATACATTTCAGGTCTGATTTTCTTTTTGCTTTACCTTGGCGCGCTGGTGTGGGCCTATGTGCGTTCGGTCAGGGTGCTGTTTTGGGGTTTAGCCTTCAATTTGGTTTCAGTAGCCTTGGTACTACAATTTGTATCCGTAGGCTCAGTCATTATGGCCGACCGCTATACTTATCTGCCTTATGCGGGGCTGATTTTTGCAATACTGTACCTCTTATTTGAAAAAACAAGATCGGGTATCAAGCAACAAATAGCCATAGCCGCCCTAAGCATCTTTACCTTGACCTGCGCTTGGATGACCACCAAACAAGTAGAAGTGTGGCAAGACAGTATCACCCTTTGGACCCGTGTAGTGGACTTGCACCCCGATGCTGCCGATGCTTACACCAAGCGGGGTACTTCATGGGGTAAAGAGCGCAACGACCTCACCAAGGCCAAGGCAGATTTTGATAAAGCCATAGCACTCAATCCACAAGAACCCAATGGGTACGAGGGATTGGGCATTGTAGCAGGTATGCAAAACGACCACGTCAAGGCCTTAGAAATGTTTGAAAAATGCGTGCAGTTGAAGCCCGATTATCATAATTTTCACTTCAATTTGGCTATTGCTTACCTACAAAATAAACAACCCGCCAAATCATTGCCTCATTTTGAAAAAGCGATCGCGCTCAATTCAGGCAACTATGATAAATATGTGCCGGGTTATATAGATGCACTTTTCAACACAGGTGATTTTACCAAGGCCATCCAACAAGCCGATGGAGCCATCGCCAAAGGAGTCAAAACAGCAGGTATATACTTGGTGAAGGCTCAAGCCCAACAGCGATTGGGCAATCTACCCGCTGCCCAACAAGATTTACAACAAGTGCTTACACTAGATCCCAAAAACGCCTTTGTGCCACAGTTGAAAGCCGCTTGGGGGATTAAGTAAGTGCAAAACAGTAACTTTTTACAAAAAATCGTATATTTGCCCAATGAAACGAAAATTACTGGCTAGGTTACTGCTTTTGGCGATCCTTTTGGGGGTCACTTGGCTGGTGCGGCAACGGCAACAAGCCGAGTTGTCACAGTCTAAACCTACCCAAACAACTACCCAGGGTCCTAAAAGTGACAACGGCAAGCCAGCACCCAAGACACCCGTATCGGAAGTGCCAGCCTATGCTTTGGAAGTACTCAAACACATTCGAAACAATGGTGTTGCTCCTGATGGTTATGTGGGTGGCCGCGAGTTTTTGAACCGCGAAAAACACCTGCGCCCAAAAGAAGAAGGCGGTAAACGTATCCGATACAGTGAATGGGATGTGCACCCCAAAGTACAGGGGCAAAACCGAGGCGCTGAACGCTTGGTGACAGGATCTGATCACAGTGCTTGGTACACCGCCGATCATTATAAATCATTCATTAAGATAGATCTCTAACGTGGCACCAACACCTAATACTTTCTCGCCCTCTGCCCATGTTGTGGAAATGGATGGCGCCAAAGTCCGCACCCTGCGGGCTTTTTACCCGCGTATTGCGAAAGCATTGCTATTTCCTGATTATTTTGGAGCCAACTTGGATGCCCTCCTAGACTGCCTCTGTTCCTTAGAGGTGCTGGGCAAATCGGAGGTGATACTCCATATCAAAAACAAAGACGCTTTCCTCCTCAAAGAGAAAGAACCCAAACGCACCGCTGCTTTGCAGGTGCTCAAAGACGCTGAAAAACCCGAAAATCGCTACGATGGGGTTGTGTTTCGCTGTGTTTGGGGATAACATTATCCGACTACCTATTCCAAAATGTCCCCATGGATAAACGCCCTGTTACCTAGCAAAATACGGCACTAAAGCGCATAAAAAAGTACCGTTCATCATAGAATTACGACCATTCACCAAATATTAGCATCTTGGCCTGAAACAAGTCTTGACATTTAGCGTTCTTTTAAATGCCAAAGAGTGTATCTTAGGTCAATCTAAAAAATTATATGCAAAAGTATTGGTTTATAATATTTCTACTCAATGTCGTGATTGGTTCACAGGCATTGATTGGACAAAATGAAAATAAATGGGAGTTTAAAAATAAGAAAGATGGAGTAGAAACCTATTTTAGGAAAAATGCTGAAGTATATGAACTAAAACTAGTTGCGTCTATCAAAACCAGTCTTTCAGGTATCAACCTACTTTTCTCTGAGCCAGAGCATTATGCCCAATGGGGCTATAAAGTATCCTATGCCAAATTGCTCAAAAAAGTATCAGAAACAGAGATATACTATTATACAAGGCTCGATTTCCCGTGGCCTATGGATGATCGAGATGTGATCATGCACTCGGTGATGGAACAAGATCCTGTTACCAAAAAAACTATTGCCAAGAGTGTTTCGGTGCCCGACTATTTGCCAGAGGTAAAGGGTTGCGTCAGAATGCGCCAATCCACTACGCAGTGGACAATGATACCTGGTGAAGGTGGTTGGCTTTATGTTGAGTACTATGTCAACTCCAGCCCCGGCGGCACCATACCTGATTGGATGGTCAATATGGCCATTGATGTAGGGCCTAGAGAAACGGTAAAAGCCATCAGGAAATTTGTACAACAGGGAAAATATCAAAATGCCAAATTAGCACATCTAATAGATTAAGTTTTTTAGTTTTAAAAAATCCTCGTTGCTGTTTCTTAGATCCTCATTAATTCATGTATCTTTGCAACCATAATTTTTCACAACATGCAAGAAGCATATATCGTTAGCGGATACCGTTCCGCCATTGCAAAAGCCGGAAAAGGCGGTTTCAAGTCTTATCGTCCTGACGATCTGGCTATAGATGTCATAAAACACCTTATGGCACAAGTCCCACAATTAGAATCAAAATTGGTGGATGATGTGATTGTTGGGTGCGCCAATCCAGAAGGTGAGCAAGGTTTACAGATCGGCCGTTTGATAGCGGCAAGGGCACTTGGCAAAGACGTACCGGGTATGACCGTCAACCGATATTGCGCCTCCGGCTTGGAGACCATCAGTATTGCTGTGGCCAAAGTACGCGCTGGTATGGGGCATTGTTATGTGGCAGGTGGTGCAGAAAGCATGTCGTTGATACCCATGACAGGTTACAAATTGGCACCCAACTACAATATTGCAGTCGAAACCCCCGACTATGTAGTAGGCATGGGTTTGACCGCAGAAGCAGTAGCCCAGAAGTGGTCTATTTCTAGGGAAGATGCCGATATTTTTTCAACTAAAAGCCACCAAAAGGCCGCAGCAGCCATAGATGCTGGAAAATTTAAGGACGAAATCGTACCCGTAACTGTAAAAGAAATCTGGGTCGAAAATGATAAACGCAAAGAAAAAGAATTCATCGTAGATACCGATGAAGGTGTCCGCCGCGATACCTCTGTGGAGGGGCTTTCTAAATTGCGCCCAGCATTTGCCAACGGAGGAGTCGTAACAGCTGGCAATTCTTCTCAAACTTCAGATGGTGCAGCCTTTGTTTTGGTAATGTCAGAACAAATGGTCAAAGACCTTGGGTTGCAACCTATTGCCCGATTAGTGGCTTGTTCGGTAGCAGGCGTAGAACCGATTCACATGGGTATTGGCCCTTGTGCAGCCATTCCAAAAGCATTGAAACAAGCGGGTATGTCCTTGTCGCAAATAGAAGCCATAGAACTCAACGAAGCATTTGCGGCACAAGCATTGGCGGTGATCAAAGAAGCCGGACTCAACCCTGACATTGTAAATGTAAATGGTGGGGCAGTTGCTTTAGGACATCCATTAGGTTGTACCGGTGCCAAACTTTCCATTCAAGTACTCAATGAAATGCGCCGAAGCCAACAAAAATACGGAATGGTAACCGCCTGTGTCGGTGGTGGACAAGGTATTGCTGGTATTTGGGAGCGATTGAATTAGTTTAAGTTAAGGCTTTTACAAAACCGCTCATGGCCGTTCGCGACGTTGTTTTTTTTTCACTTTTCAGGACGGATAACCTGTATTCTTCTATTTCGCTGTCCATGGCTAAGGAACTTGCCAAAAATGGACGAGTTTTTTATATCAACCATCCGTATTCCATCAAAGACCTGATTGGAGGACTTCGCAGGAGTGATCCTACGCTAAAACAGCGGCTCTGGCATCTATTGACAGGTCGAATGCGCTATGAAAAGGTTGACTCCATCCCTCAAAACTTTGTCGCAGTACAGCCTCCCCTTACCTTACCTATCAACTGGCTGCCCAAAGGCAGCATCTATAATTTTTTTCAACAGATCAACAATGGCATCATCCTGCGTTGCATCAAACGTGTGCTGCGCCATCACCAAGTCCGTGATTACGTTTACATCAACTGTTACGATCCTTTTTTTGCGGGAGTATTGCCTAAATCTATGGGCGCGGCTAAGTGTATTTACCACTGTATAGACGATATTACTCAAAATACTTATACCGATAAGCATGGTACCGACCTAGAGCATGAAGCCATTCGAAAGGCTGATTTTACCTTTGTAACATCAACCAACTTGAAGGCGCTTAAATCTCCCTATTCGGATAGGATTGTAACCTATTTTAATGCTGCTGAGGTGTCGTTATTTCACACGGTTTTAACTGAAAAATATAAAAAACCAAAAGAATTGGACGGGGTCGAAGGCAAAGTGATTGGATTTATAGGAAACATGGATGAACTGCGTATAGACTACGCACTTTTGAAAAAAATAGCCTTGGCCAACCCTGATAAAACCCTATTATTAGTAGGCCCAGTGAACAGTCCCGAACCAGCGGCTATTGGTTTGGACAAGATTCCAAATGTAATTTTTGCAGGAAGCCGTACCTTACAAGACCTCCCAGCCCTATTGCAATATATGGATGTGGTGTTGATTCCTTTTTTATGCAATACCCTCACCGCTAGTATTTATCCGCTCAAGATAAATGAGTACCTCGCTGCTGGTAAACCAGTGGTGTCTTCCACTTTTTCAGAAGATATTCGCGGATTTGGCCATTATATTTACCTTTCAGAAAGCCACGAAAGTTTTTTAGACCAGATCGCCCATGCTTTAGAAGATCAAGGGGCTGAAAAGGTAGCCCAAAGGGTTGCCGTGGCCAAAACCAATACTTGGGAAGCCCGTATCCAACAACTTTGGGACGTATTAGGGGCATAAAAAAACCGACTGTTCATTGCGAACAGACGGCTAAAACCCCAAAAAACCAAATGAAAACAATTCTTTCGACTTAAGGAATGAAGCGGATTAAAAAACGCCCTTAAACGTTGCTGTCGTTCCAAGTGCTATCCATCTCTGACAGCGGTAATCTAAAACAGTAGGAAAACTAAGCGTGTTCCTTCGATTGTTGCCCTAGTAGGCTTTATCTTAAAGTTTTCTAATTTGATTTGAGGTCTTAAAAAAGCCGCCTGTTCATTGCGAACAGACGGCTAAAACCCCAAAAAACCAAATGAAAACAATCTTCCTCTTTTGGTTGATTGTCAGAAGGTTTTGAAAAGCCGCCCATTCATTGCGAGCAGGCGGCTTGAACCAAAACCAAA
>JANMMZ010000060.1:0-3555 GCA_031373665.1 Saprospiraceae bacterium
CCAATGGTTCGCCCAAATGGGCTTGCGATCTATTTATGCAGAATTGACTAGGAAACGACATTAACGGAAACCGCCGTGATACGAGAGTACGTCCGGTGGTGTGGGGGGACGGCGGCTAAAACCGCCTCCCACCCGATTAGCAAACAGATTACATGTTGTGACAACCTTTTTAGGATTCCTCTGTTCCAGAGTAGCATTAAATTATTAAAACAGTATATAGAATGAGTCAAACAGTGTTGGTAGCAGGTGGAACAGGCAATCTTGGAGAACGAATAGTACATACTTTGGTCAGAAAAGGTGCCGATGTGCGCGTATTGGTTCGCCCAACCAGTGATCCAGCAAAAATAAAACAACTAGAAGCCCTAGGGGCAAAAATATATGTGGCTGACATGACAGATTTAGCTGCGGTTACTGCTGCCTGTGTAGGAGCAAATTGTGTAGTCTCTGCCTTATCTGGCTTGAGGGAAGTGATCGTGGATACTCAAAAAGTATTGTTAGATGCTGCTATTGCTGCTGGAGTGCCGCGTTTTATTCCCTCTGATTATTCCCTTGACTTCACCAATCTTCCTGCTGGCGGAAACCGCAACTTAGACCTAAGGCGCGAATTTCACACCTACCTTGATAAGGCTCCTATTGCAGCCACTACTGTATTTAATGGTGCTTTTGCTGATATGCTGACCGGTCAAATGCCGCTCGTACTCTTTAACCTCAAAAAAGTACTTTATTGGGGCAATGCAGATCAGCGCATGGATTTCACCACTATTGAAAATACGGCCGAATTCGCCGCAAATGCGGCACTTGACCCTGCAACACCTCGATTTTTACGCATTGCTGGGTCTCAACTGAGCGCCCGGGAGATCAAAGTGATCGCTGGCGATTTGGCAGCACAACCCTACGGAATGCTTCGCCCCGGCGGATTGGGCTTGCTTGGTGTCATTATCAAAATTGCTCGCACCATTGCACCTGGCGGCCAAGATCTATACCCAGCATGGCAAGGTATGCAGTACATGCACAATATGTTGGATGGACGAGCAAAAATGAAGGATACCGATAATAGTCGCTATCCCGATATACAATGGACAACCGTTAAGGATGTGCTTTCAGCACACATGCATCAAGGCTAAAATTGGTTCCGATACCACAAAAAAAATCCCCACCAATCCAACAAAGGATGGCAGGGATAATCTCAAGGTATGTATTGGTCTTCACTGAATCCGTGTTTAGCAATCAGATCGGCAATTAAGATGGCCTCAGTAAATGGTTGTGTTTGTCCGGCTTGTGGTGTCGTTGTATATGGGAATTATACAGGACTTGTCAGTGTTTGCATCAATGTCATAGGTGTCGTCTCGTCTCTTGTATTGTCCTAACTCACGTTTTCGCTGTGTTTTTCGTAATACCACATGAAGACGCACTGGCCATACTTCGTCACATATTGCGAATGGTGTTATCAAGGTATTAACACTCATATTATATCTGTGCAAAAAAATCTCACCTATGCTATAAAAAAAAACTACATTTGCACCACATATGTCAGCAATATTAGAAACACAAGATATTAGAGGCCTCGGCAGTAACCTAGAGTTATTGGCTCAACAAGTAGTAGAAGGCTTCATCGTTGGGCAACACAGGAGCCCATTTCATGGTTTTTCGGTCGAGTTTGCGGAACACCGCCTATACAATCCGGGCGATAGCACACGCAATATTGATTGGAAAGTATATGCCCGTACAGATCGGTTATATACCAAAAAATTTGAGGAAGAAACCAACCTGCGTTGCCAGATTGTGATAGATGCATCGTCCACGATGTACTACCCTTGGGAAGAAAACAATCCAGATAAGTATAAATACCTAAACAAATTTTGTTTTTCAGCACAATCTGCGGCGGTACTGATGAATGCTTTGCGCAAACAGCGCGATGCTTTTGGGTTGACTTTATTTGGCGATACGGTAGAGGTAAGTACTCGAGCCAAATCCAGTACCGTACACTATAGGCTTCTACTTTCATACTTGATGGAGCGCATCGAATCACCACAGTTGAATAAAAAAACTGATTTGGCTGCCAGTCTCCACCAAATTGCCGATTCGATTCACCGCCGTTCAATGGTTGTAATATTTACCGATGTGATGGAGCAGCCTGATAAAGCGGAAGAAATTTTCTCTGCATTGCAACACCTTCGCCATGCCAAACATGAGGTGATTTTGTTTCACGTCACGGATAAACAAAAAGAACTGGATTTTGAATTTGAAAATCGGCCTTATGTTTTCGTTGACATGGAAACCAAAGAGGAGGTGAAACTACAACCGAATCAGGTAAAAGAGTTTTATGTGAAACAAGTCAACGCATTCACCGACCAACTCAAGATGAAGTGCCTTCAATTCAAAATTGATTTTGTAGAAGCCGATATTAACCGTGGGTTTTACCCAATTTTGCAAACATGGATTTCCAAGCGGGCTAAAATGGGGTAGTCCAGTACCTTTTAGACTCTAATAATAACTCAGCATTCATTACGTATATGATAAAATTATCTGAAATTCCAACTGTTGCGCCCAAAGGGCTCAAAAAGGAAGATGCCAAAGCACAAACAAAGGCTTATGTGGAGCGTTTGGGCGAATTGCAACACCTACTGTATGCCGAAGGTAAGTACTCGGCATTGGTTGTTTTGCAAGGGATGGATGGAAGCGGTAAAGACGGTGCAGTACGCAATGTTTTCAGGGATTGTACCATTGCAGGACTTGACTTGGTGTCATTTAAGAAACCAACTGAAGAAGAATTTGCCCATGATTTCTTGTGGCGAGTACACCAGTGGGTACCTCAAAAGGGCATGGTGACCATATTTAATCGTAGCCACTACGAAGATATTCTCATACAGCGGGTACATGGATGGATTGATATGGATCGGGTAAAGAAGCGCATGGCCGCCATCAATGCCCTTGAAGATCTGATACAATTTGACAACAATACCTTGGTTTTTAAGTTTTATATGCACATCTCTAAAGAAGAACAGGAGATACAACTGCAAGAACGATTGGATGATCCTGCTAAGTTTTGGAAACACAACGATGGTGACTGGGAAGAGCGAAAACTTTGGGACAAATATATGGAAGCCTATGAATGGGCTATAGATCACAGTACTACACCTTGGCATATATGCCCTGTGGATCAACGGTGGTATCGCGATTATTTTATAGCCAAAACAATGGTGGAAACCCTAGAAAAATTAGATATGAAGTTGCCCGTTTCTAAACCTGTTGCTGGTAAGTAACGGTGAAATAATAACTGTTCTTTTTAGGTAGATTGGGTTTTGCTCAAATAACTATCTTTTTGTGCGAATAGTGGGGCTATTTAAGGAAAAAGATGGGCAGTTTGGGTGAAAAGCAATCAGATAAAAAGGATAAGTTATTTTTTTACCGTTACTAATTCTACTTTGGCACTCAGGAAACAAAATCAAATTTCGAGAGAAACCCGAAGTTTTTGAAGTTTTTTATTGAACCTTTCGGGATGAAAATATTTGACGAAAAAAAATTGGTGAATATTTGAAAGGCTATGGTAAATTG
>JANMMZ010000062.1:0-39415 GCA_031373665.1 Saprospiraceae bacterium
CAATTTACCATAGCCTTTCAAATATTCACCAATTTTTTTTCGTCAAATATTTTCATCCCGAAAGGTTCAATAAAAAACTTCAAAAACTTCGGGTTTCTCTCGAAATTTGATTTTGTTTCCTGAGTGCCAAAGTAGAATTAGAAACAGGAAAATAATAACTTATAAGTTTTAGGTGAAATAATTTTAAGTTCGGGAAGAAGGCGCCTCAATTTGTACCTTTATTCCATCTCCGTTCCTAATCAAAAGGCTTCACCAGAAAATATGTAAAAACCCAGTCCTTCCCTTGTGACACCAAGGTCAAAGCGGAGAAAAATATCTTTTTTAGGAAACAGCAAAAAACGAAGCCCAGCACCTCCAGCGAGGCGAAAACTACTGGTATTCAAGGCCGATAAATGTGGTGCAACGACTCCTGTGCCTAAAAAAGTAGTGGCACCGATGCGCTTACTAAAAGGTAAAGGTAGCCACCTGTATTCGATTTGCAAGGCGTAAGAGTGCTGGTCACGATAGCGTCCGTTGTAGTAACCTCGCATGATGGTCTCACTGCCTAAAAGGCTCAATTGATTAAATGGCGCAGTACCAGATACTATATTGCCCACAAACTGAGCCGCCAACACTTGCTTAGGCAAATAGGATTTGTACCAACGGATATCAGCATTAAAGTTATCAAATTCAAAGTCGCTGCCCAAAGCCGCATCATAGCGCAACCATCCCAACTCCGCAAACAGTCCATTGCGGGTATTGAGTGCATTAGGGCGATTGTCATAAGCGATGCCCAATCCAAGTCCAAAGTTGGTAGAACCGCCTGAACCCAGAGGCAAGGGTCTGCTCGCTATACCGTTCTTACCAAATTGTACTTGCCATAAGGACTGAAAATCAAACTGCGGACCCGCAAAGAAATTACCCTTCACTTGGTGGAAAATCCGATGCCGCAATTGGGCACCAAAGCCATCCACTACATCAGGCTCATTGGGAGCCACATCAGACCCAATCCCATAGTACAGCAATGGAAAACGTTGGAGTCGCGTTTTGCCCAGCAGCAACCAACGGTCGCGGTCAGTATAAATCGCGTTGTCTATCCAAAGTCCGTACTGCGAACGCAGGGTAACGAAGGCAAAAGCCGTGACCTCACAAAGACGATTTCGAATCACATCATTTTTAGCATGATACAAAAAGGCTGCGGCTGCTCCAATCTCTAAATTCGTCTCCGGTGAAAATGCAAAAGTCGGATACACGATGAGACGTGGTTTGTTGGCAGGCTTATCCTCTTGTAACAATCGCTCTAACAACCGACTCCACCGATTGGTTGAATCAGATTGTGCAGTGGCAGGTTGATGAAAAAAAGCGAAAATTGATAAAAAAAGCAGGATTCTAATATCAAAGTATAACATGTTGCAGTATTTTGTATCAGTAAACAACGGGAAACTGATGCAATGAAGTACTTACAAAAGAACGAGTTATCTACCAACCATATCCTCCGGCTTCACCCAAGCATCAAACTCTTCAGCCGTCAGGTATCCCAACCTAACAGCCGTTTCTTTGAGCGTAGAGCCTTCTTTATGAGCGGTTTGCGCTATTTCTGCAGCCTTATAATAACCAATTTTGGTATTAAGTGCCGTCACCAACATCAAAGAATTGTTCACGTGCTTCCTAATATTTTCGTGCAAAGGCTCTATACCAGCGGCACATTTATCATTGAATGACACGCAGGCTTCGCCAATAAGGCGGGCGGAGTGGAGGAAATTGTAAATCATGAGTGGCTTGAATACATTGAGTTCAAAATGACCACTAGCACCGCCAATATTAATGGCTACATCGTTGCCCATTACTTGGGCAGCCACCATTGTCAATGCTTCGCATTGGGTAGGATTTACCTTACCTGGCATGATGCTTGATCCTGGTTCATTGTCGGGGATATGAATTTCTCCAATGCCAGATCTAGGGCCAGAAGACAACATGCGCACGTCGTTAGCAATTTTCATCAGGCTAACGGCCAGCGTTTTTAAAGCACCGTGGGCTTCTACGATCCCATCATGGGCTGCCAATGCTTCAAACTTGTTGGGAGCGGTCACAAACGGCAAACCAGTCAAGGTAGCGATGTGACGGGCTACGTTTTCAGAGTAGCCATCAGGTGTATTGATGCCAGTGCCTACTGCTGTACCGCCTAGAGCCAATTCGCTCAAGTGAGCAAGACTATTACGCACCGTCCTCAAGCCATGATCCAATTGTGCAACGTATCCACTGAACTCCTGACCAAGGGTAAGGGGGGTGGCATCCATAAAATGGGTACGACCGATCTTGACAACATCCATAAAGGCTTCACTCTTAGCCTTGAGTGTATCGCGCAATAGCGTAACACCCGGTATCGTAACTTCCATCAACATCTGATAGGCCGAAATATGCATGGCCGTCGGGAACGTATCATTGGATGATTGCGATTTATTTACATCATCATTGGGGTGTACTACTTTTTGCTCATCGCTGAGTTGTCCACCGTTCAACACGTGTGCCCGGTAAGCAATCACTTCATTGGCATTCATATTGCTTTGAGTACCTGATCCTGTTTGCCAAACCACCAGTGGGAATTGATCGTTCAGTGACCCCGTCAAAATTTCGTCGCAAACCTTACCTATAAGGTCGCATTTTTCTTTGGGCAGTACCCCGGCTTCAAAATTGGTGAGTGCCGCTGCTTTTTTCAAAATAGCGAAGGCTCTAATGATTTCAATTGGCATCCGGTTGGTATCGCGGGCTATTTTGAAATTTTCAATAGAACGTTGTGTCTGGGCACCCCAGTAAACATTGGCCGGTACTTGTACCTTGCCCATGGTGTCTTTTTCGATCCGATATTCCATATATTTCTGTATTTTTCTTTTAAAACTTGGCAAAGGTAGAACGAGTACAATAAACACCCAAAAAAATCGTAACCTTGCGGTCTTAATTATTTAATTACCCATCCATGATCCGTGTTTTTATATCCGACGACCACGTTATGTTTGCCGAAGGCTTAGAGAGTCTGCTGGCGGGAGAGGCCGATTTTCGATTGGTCGGTAAAGCGGTCAATGCTGCTGAAACCCTCAAACAAGTGTTAGATCTCCGACCGGATGTGCTGCTCTTGGATATCAACTTGCCCGATCAATCGGGCTTTGAAGTATGCCGTACCTTAAGGGCAGAGGCACCCGAGGTCAAAATCATGGCTCTTTCTATGTTTAGTGAGCAAAGTTATATCACGGGTATGCTCGAATTGGGAGCACAAGGCTATGTACTAAAAAACACAGGTAAAGAAGAACTCTGCATGGCGATCAAAACCCTTGCCGAAGGCAAAACTTACTTTTGTAGAGAAGTGACGGAAGTAATCATGCGCGGGCTGGTGCAGCGCAAGGCCGACGAAAAGAAAGAAAAGGAAAAGCCCGTCATCAGTCGCCGTGAAAAAGAGGTATTGCGATGTATTGTGGACGAGCGCACCACCCAAGAGATTGCGAGTATCTTATTCATTTCAGAAAAAACCGTGGAAAGCCACCGTGCCGCACTTTCTGCAAAACTAGGGGTCAGAAATATTGCTGGATTGGTTAAAGCAGCCATACAGTGGGGTTTGTTGGAGGATTAAGAACGTCTATTCTCCAATATTTTTCGGAGCCTGACCATTCTTGGGTTCTTCTTTGCGGATCGTTTCGATCTCTTCAAAATCTATGAACTCATCTTCTCGCTCAGAGACATTATCGGAATTGATAGGCGTGCCATATTGTTGCTTTAACTGCTCCAATTTGTTGTAGCCCAGTGCTTTCAACAGCAAGTACAGTGAAAAGAAAGGGAAAATAAGTACGCAGATGGCCAAACTGAGGATGGCACTGATCGGATTGGCCTTTAGGGACTCCACAAAGTTTTTTCCGGTATCAGCGACAGCCCTCCAATTGACAATTAATGCCAATACGATCAGCGCAGGTGCGGCCCAATACAATATTTTATAAAGCCCAACAATGATAAAATATAGGGCAGCAAGCATTAATAAGCCGCCAATCAGGCAGCCCAAACTACCGCCAGGAACGCTGCCCGCGCGGGTGTTCATATTTGAAGTGGTAAAAATCATAAGGTCAAAGTTCGGTCTGTCCGAGGCGGAGCAGGGTTAAAAATTCGTCAGAACTAAGGGGCATTACCGACAGACGTCCATTTCTGACCAATGCAATGTCTTGTAAATCTTGATTTGCCTTGATTTCTGGGAGCGGCACCGGTCGTACAAATGCTTTCACAGGGGCAAGATCTACGCAACTCCAGTCACCTTTTTCAGCAGAAGTATCGGCGTAATGCTCGGTGACGACCGTTGCGATTCCAACAATAGCCAGCCCAATGTTGCTGTGATAAAACAAGCAATAATCGCCCAACTGCATGGCTCGAAGGTTATTGCGTGCCTGATAATTGCGCACCCCATCCCACCGCGTTTTTTTATCATTGACCAGTTGTTCAAAACTAAATACATCAGGTTCGGATTTTACTATCCAGTATTTCATCTTAATATATTGATAATCAAAAGTTTATTTAAATAATGCCGAAATTAATATTCCGACAAAGTGTGAAAGTTGTATTTTTTTAAATAAGCATATCGCCGCACTTTTGTAACATGATATTCCACGTTCACCAACCTTAATAAGGATTACAGGTGTCTTTCATAGGGGTATCGGCTAGCAAAACAGTCATTTATACAAACCAACACCACAGTATGCGTCCAAGTTTTACAATTTTCACAAAGTATGCACCAATAAGTTTTGTTTTGTGCCTCTTACTTGCCTTGTTTTGTGCTAATATTCAGGCGCAAACATGCGACCGTGTTGGTTGGGTATCTAGCGTAGAACCCGGTTGTGGCGCAAAGATAGTTGACTTAGACAATGGTAACATCATTTTGGCTGTTTCAGGTGCTGAAAATTTGTTGGGAGGCAAAACTTTTAGTTTTGCTGCTACCGCAGCTCCACCACCAATCGGATCATGCGGGATCACGGGTTTGGAAACCGTCAACCTTAGTTGTGTATCTGAAATTCTGCCTTGTACTGTTGACTTTTTGGTAGAACGCAGCAAGTTTGATATCATGAGCCGTGGTTTTAAAGCGGCGGTATATGATGGAAATGTACAAAAATGTTCTTGGACATTCAGCGATGGAGCCACGGCAACTGGAAAAGAGGTCTATCATGTTTTTCCTTATGAAGGAGTGTTCACGGTTACTTTAACCGTTCAAGATCCTTGGGGTTGCTCGCTAGTAGAATCTAAAAATATTTATATATCTGGTATTAGTGAAGCCTGCCAATATACCATAGAAGTAACAGCGGTGAACAAAGAATTGTTTGCCAGTATCGCTAACACCTCTCCCGATGAGCATGTTTTGAGTAACATAAAATGGTATTTCAAAAAGAGTGGTCAAATACTTTCGACCAATGCCGCTTTTTCTATGCAACTGCCCTCTTATGGAAATTATTTGGTTTGTGCAGACTACACTAGTAGCAAAGCAGACGATGGCCAAATCTGTGATGCGACCATGTGCCAACAAATCATTGTATCAGAACCTGATTGTAAGCGGCCGTTCAACAATCCTACCAATATTTCTATATGTGCTCCAGCCTTTGTCCCTGTTTGTAGTTGTGAAGGTATCACTTATAATAACGAGTGCGAAGCCATGCAAGCAGGGGTAACAGGTTGGTGGGCAGGCACCTGTGCTACTGTATCGGGTATTTGCGCTGCCGATGTCGCCATTGGTGGTATCAGTGGTTCACCAGCAATTGGATACACTGTGGAATTCAATAACCAGACTTTTGGCGATTTTGAAAAAATACAATTGGATTTTGGGGATGGTAGCCCTTTATTTGAAAGTTCTAACTGGACATCCACCTCCCATTATTATAGCAACGGCGGGATCTACCGCGTCAACTTAGAGGCTTGGAAAGATGGTGCTTGTGTCTCTTCGGTGACTCGGCTACTTACGACCGATGCTTATTCACACCAGTTTAAAAACCTTCCCACTGGTACGGACTATGTCATGCCCGGCGATGCTAATGGAGACCGAAAAGCCAACATGTATGACCTGCTTAACCTTGGTGTCGGTTTTTATCACGAAGGTGCGCCGCGCCCCAATGCCCATTCGGCGTGGAGCCCACAATTTGCGCCCAACTGGAGCGAGAAGGTGGGCGGAGTCGTCAACTTCAAACACTTGGACTGCGATGGTAATGGCAGTATCAATGTATTTGACACCGATCCATTGGAGCAACACTATGCTGCCCTGAAAGTAACGAATCAAGATTCGGAGCCAGGGCTACCAAAAGTATGGGTGCAATACAATAATAACCTCGATACAATCACGATCAATCCTCAAATACCGGCCGTAGTAACCCTCAATGCAGACATTATGTTGGGTACTCCTCAACAACCTGCCCTTGGCATATATGGACTGGCTTTTGCCTTGCAATACCCTGAGCCTGTGGAACACAATCCCAATGTTGATTATGATGACAATTCATTCTTAGGGCCCGTCAACCATATTTTGACCTTGAACCGCGATTTTCACGATAAGCGTCAATTAGACCTAGGCATTGTGCGTACCAATGGAATCAAAACTGGTGGTTATGGCCGTGTAGCCAGTGTAGCCATGGAACTGGATTTCATCATTATTGTAGATATTATAGAACGCAATTCTTCTAATATCATTCCGCTGACAAGCGTGGTATCCAATATCAAAGCCGTTGATGAAAAAGGTAATGAAATAAAACTATCAGTACCCGTTACATTGGATACCATCTGGTTGAATGTATTGGATCTAACCAGCAGTAATAAATCAGTATTATCAGATAAAGCAACGGTATTCCCAAACCCGGCTACCGACCAGACCGCCGTGATCGTGCCACAGGGTATGGTGGTGGAATCCATAGAAGTATATGATGCCTTAGGCAAAATAACCCATACTATAGCGGGCGTATCCAATCGAGTACAAAGGCTTCAAACCGACCAATGGGCTGCTGGAGTGCATACCTTAAAGATACGCACCTCCGAAGGTATAATCGAAAAGCGGGTTTGTGTTATCAAATAACCTGATAAATATCGGGCAGGTTGCGGCCTAGGCCATCATAGTCAAGGCCGTAACCTACTACGAAACGATTTTCAATATCAAAGCCGATATGATCTGCTTGTACCTCCACTTGAAGTGCGTCTGGTTTGCGGAGCAATGAGACGGTGCAAACCGACGCGGGTGACTGTTGATATAGGTGTTCTAAAAAGAAATGCAAGGTTTTTCCGGTATCAATGATGTCTTCTACGACAATGATGTGCCTGTTTTTCAGGTCTTTTTCGAGACCCATCACGGTTTTTATATCTCCCGTAGATCTTGTGCCACTGTAAGAGGCCAATTTCACGAAACCAATTTCGCAATCGCCATCAAACTGCCTAATCAAATCGGAGGCAAACACAAATGCGCCGCTTAATATACTCACAAACAAAGGGATTTTATCGCCATAGTGTTGATTCAGAATAGCCCCTAACTCAACCGTTCGGTTATGGATTTCGAGGGCTGTGATCATAGGCTTAAACTTCAGGTCTCGTATTTTTATCGTTTTTTCCGTATCCATACTATGTTTCAATTACCAAATAATTTTTTGCACCGCCACTATTTTTCCACTAGACTTTAAAGTCAAAAAATAGATGCCACTAGCCAATCCTGATGGCATAGACAACTGGATGGGGATACTGGCTTCCATGCTATCCCTTGAAACAAGGATACGGCCATCAAGGTTCAATACTTCAACATCAATTGCCTTTTTGTATTCTAATCCATCGGCAAATATCGTCACTTGATTTTGGGCTTTATTGGTTACGACTTTGATACTTTGAAGGTGCGACACTTCTTTTGAAGCCACTGGCAGGCCATAGTCATGTGTCATCCATTGCATACCGCCATTGGGCAGCATATTGTTTTGAAAATCAAAAAATGTGGCGTGTTCTTGGTGCGATCCTTGTCCCCAAGGCGTAAAACAAGTAGAGGATACCCAGGCTGGTTCCCAATAAAAAACGCCCTTGCCTCCTTTTTCAATCACCTTTTTGGTCAGGTCAATCAACCATTCGCGCTGGTGATCAGGACTGGCGGGACTATAATCAGGGTGGGTTTCTGCAATGATATTGTTAGCATTGTCATTATTGGCTAAAGTCCAGATATAGCCTGTTTCAAAAATCATGACTTCTTTATTGGGGTATAAGCTCCGCATTTGGGCCACCACATTTCCAGCCTGCTCTATATTGGTTGGCTTGTGCCAAGCCCAATAATAGGACATGCCAATGATGTCAAAATCTGTCACTCCATTATTCCAAAAGCCTTGCATAAGCCATCCTGTATCAGCGGGACCAGCCAAGTGGAGCGCCACTTTGATTGCTTTACCTGTTTGGGCTTCCACTCCTCGCACGGCCTGTATCGCTCGTTTGAATAGTTGGCTGTTCCGATTCCAATCCAGCACCCACCCCGCAGCATCAACCGCTGGAGATAGTAGTATGCCTCGGTTGGTTTCATTGCCAATCTGTACCATTTCGGGCAAAAGCCCTTCATTATTCAGCGCTAACAAGGTAGTTTGAATATAATTATAGAGCGAATCTTTGAGTAAAGGCAGGTTATTAACGACTGATTCCCAAGCCTTGGGTACTACCTGATGCTGGGGATCGGCCCAAGTATCAGATAAATGAAAATCAAGGAGCACCTGCATATTAGCCGCTTTAGCCCTTAAAATACTCAACCGAACGTCCGCAAAATCAGAAAATCGCTTTCCACTGTTCAAGGTATCATACCAACTAGGGCTGTGCCACAAGCGAATACGAGCCACGTTGCAGTTGTGGTCAGCAAAAATCTGGTATGGATCTTTTATGGTGTTGGATTCTTTGTAGATCACTCCACAATCTTCCATTTCATTGACGTAAGACAAATCAGCACCAAATAAAAAGCCTTGGGCTAGGCTTGTGTTTATGAAGCAGAATATAAGCACGGTGGCCATCGCTGTTACCAAAGAGAGGCGACTTTTGGACATATACATAGGAAATATGAGTGAAATGATTTTAGCAATCGCAAAGTCCTGTCTAGCACAATTATCGGGCTGACTCTACTCGATACCCTTGTCGCCTCAGCAAGGCTACTACCCCTTGGTCTCCACCAAGGTGGCCAGCACCTACGGCAAAAAAAGTTTGTTTTTCGCGCATCATACGTGACATAATAGGTATCCAATTACGGTTTCTTTGGTGTAATAATACGTCTTCATAGTTGGCGAACCCTGATTTTTCATCGGAGACCATGCTCTGCATGGCTGAAATATCTTGGTCTTTATAGAGTTGGAGCATCTTATCCAATTCGTTGCCATCGCTACTTTTGTCGGTACTTCTCAAGCCATCTACAAGCATTTGCGCTTGGGCAGTGTAAGGGATACTATCAAAAATAGACATTTGATAGGCGGCGGTTTCTAGCCCATCCGAATCCATTTTGCGGCGTTTGGCCATTCGGTGCAACTCCATTTCCACTGAGGTGATCTTGCCCGTGCCCGACATAATATCTGCACCATCGCCTTCATCACTACTAAACATCATGCTTAAAAACATGGGCTTCATCCGCTCAAACATACCACCCAGAAGACCTTTTTCAGTCATTTTTTCTTTCACGAATGTGTAATCTTCTGTGGAAAGTAGGTCTTTGAGGGTTTTGCCGCCACTCATAAATGACTTGGTCATCAGGCTCAATTGAGATCCGATATTGGTCATTTCCTTCATATTGATTTCAAATGCAATACGCTTTGATTCATCAAAAGCATGACGGGTGGCTTCCGCCAACTCAAACTGATCTTTAGGGATCATGTGTATCGTGCCGTATAGGTATGAGGGCTTTTTCAGCCCGTTGCCCGTTATTTTCCAGAGTAAGGCACGTTCGGTTGGGATCACCTTTTCAGGTGCATAAACCACTTTTTCAGTGGATTTGCAGCCTGACAACCAAGCCAAAAGTGACAATACTATATAATAATTAAATTTCATGTTTATTTATTTAAAATGTATTGGTTGAGAAACCGAATTTAAAACGCTTCTCCATCCAAAAAGTTATAGTTTTTTTGTCAAAGCAATGCAAATATAGGCTCTATTTTCTTAATCTTCCGCTATATCTTTGCCACCATTAGTATGAAACCATTCTTGTTCCATCGTTTTCAAGTATTGTTACTATCCCTTTTGATCTGTTTTCAGGCTTTGGGATGGCAATTGCTTTGGCAAATGAAACAATTAGAGGTTTATCGTGCCGCTTCGCACGCGATGATGGACTCCAATAATCTTATTTCTGATCAAGTCATTGATCTCGCTACTTTTCATTCAGCCCGCATTGGATCTCGCGAAATCAAACTTAATGGCCATCTTTACGACATTGAATCCAAGCAAATCAAAGGTGATTCTGTTTACCTAACTTTGTACCGTGATGATCCGGAAGCGTATCTTTTTTCAATACTTTTCTCCGACCATGTCGCTGGTTCTAAGGCAAACACACCCTTGGCTGTTCGGGTATTGGTTCAGTGTGTATCCAGTATCTATGTTTTACCTGAGCCCTTGCTCTCTTGTTTCGAAGGTGTAAATACCTGGTTTGAGTCTCCTATATTTCACTATGAGGGTACTCATTCATCGGTAATTTTATCTATTGGTAGCCCTCCTCCAAAGTAGAATTAAGTAGTTTTTTCAACAGACAAATTCAGCGGACATATTCGCTCCGTGTGTACCAACCGCTCAAAAGGGTTTTGCCTTTTTGAAGCAATGCTTTGTGCAACACGGCGAAGTCCCACCATTTTTTATTAAAATTACAATATGAAAAAAATAATAACCTTATGGCTGTTCTTGCTAGCATTTCACCCAGCCATTGGCCAGATTGATACTTCTATCCAAATAACAGAAACCATCATTTCGGCCACTAGAAATAGCACTGCAAAAAGTGCCATTGCTCAACAAGTATCAGTACTCAAAAAAGAGCAGATTGCTCAAGTAAATGCGCAATCTAGTGCAGATTTATTGCAGAATTCGGGGGTCGTGTTTGTACAAAAAAGCCAACAAGGTGGCGGAAGCCCAGTACTGCGGGGGTTTGAGGCCAGCAGGGTACTGCTGGTGGTGGATGGAGTACGGATGAACAATGCTATATACCGATCAGGTCATCTTCAAAATGTAGTAACGGTCAATGGAAATATGCTGGATCGAGTGGAATTGATTTTTGGCCCAGCCTCTACGGTATATGGAACGGATGCGCTGGGCGGAGCCGTATGTTTTTATACTAAAAATCCGGTATTATCCACTGGAGGAATAAAAACCACAGGCGATGTTTTTATACGGTATGGCAGTGTCAATCAAGAACAAACGGGGCATTTTAACCTAAGCGTTGCCAATAGCAAATGGGGAATATTGGGGGCTTACACGTATAGCGATTTCGGAGACCTGAAAATGGGTAAAACCAATGGATTTTCGCCCACTTTTGGGAAACGCTTATCATATATAGAACGTTTCAATAACAAAGATTCTATTGTAAGGAACACCAATCCATACTTGCAAAAGTTCAGTGGTTTTCAACAACAAGATGCCCTAGTAAAGGTACTATATAAGCCTAATAGCAATACCACGCACACCCTGAATTTTCAACACAGCAATAGTTCGGATATGCCGCGATACGACCGTTTGACGGATCAAAGGGATGGAAAACTTCGATTTGCAGAGTGGTATTACGGGCCTCAAAAACGGTTGATGGGAGTCTATTCCTTTCAAAAAAACCAAATTGTTTGGTTCAATGGAGGCTTGAATGCCACCCTGAGTTACCAAGATCTTGAAGAGAGTCGCCATAACCGGAGTTTTAATAAAAATGAAAAAACCCATCGAATAGAGCACGTCGGAGTTTATAGCGCGCTGGTACATGGCACCCATCGGTGGAGTCAACAAATGCTCCAATTTGGGTTGGATGCACAGCACAACGAGGTGGTTTCTACGGCTTACATAGAGGATATCAGCAATGAAACAAGGAGTGCTACTAGTACTCGCTATCCCGATGGTGGCAGCCAAATGAGTACCGCCGCCCTTTATGGCACCCATCAGTGGATGTTTCGTCAGTGGACATTTAATGAAGGTATGCGGGTGGGCGCCACATCGCTAAAGGCTATTTTCAACGATACTAGTTTTTTTAGGTTTCCGTACCGCAAGGCCAGTCAACAAGTACCTGTGTTTTCGGCCAATGTAGGAGCCGTTTGGAATGGCTCTGATGACTGGCGCGTGGGTATCAACGTTGCTACTGGTTTTCGTGTACCTAATATAGATGATCTGGGAAAGGTTTTTGACTCCGCTCAAGGCAGTTTGATCGTTCCAAATCCAGACATTAAGCCCGAAAAGACTTATAATATAGAGGTAAATTTGCTCCAAAGGCAATCCAATAGATTCCAATGGGAAAATGTGATTTGGGCTACTGGTTTTCGCGATGCCATTGTGACGGATGCGTTTCAGTTCAATGGCCAAACCGAAATACTGTTTGAAGGGGTGTTAAGCAAGGTATTGGCCAATCAAAACAAACGCAGGGCCTTGCTTTGGGGAGTCAGCAGTGTCTTAGAGGCTACGTTGAGCAGCACTGTTAAGTTCAATGCTTCTATATCATATACACAAGGGCGAATATTGAATACAGGCGGCAATGGCAGTCCTTTAGATCATATTCCTCCCACGTATGGGCGGGTAGGCTTACGGTGGCAACCCCAAAAATATGGATTGGAAGGCTTTATCCTTTTCAATGGCCAAAAGCGAATTGAGGATTATTTATTGAATGGCGAAGACAACGAACAATATGCACCAGCTAATGGGATTCCGGCTTGGATAACTGTCAATATTCGTGTTCATGTCAATATATACAAAGGCATCAAATTGCAGGCTGGTGTGGAAAATATATTTGATACCCAATACCGTGTTTTTGCCTCGGGAATCAATAGCCCTGGCCGAAATGTATATGTTTGTTTGAGGGGGGCATTTTAAGTGGCTTATGTCTTATTTCATCGAATTACCAATCCCAACCAACACCACTGACAATAATATAATACCAATACCTGCTAATATAGTAGTGAAGGTGCGTTTGCTAACGCCTTTCCACTCTTTGAAGGTGATGCCCCAGAGCGAGGAGACAATAATGATGAAGGCCATGTGCAAAATCCAAGAACTGGCACCATTGCCCATTTTACTTTCTCCCATTCCATAAAAGAAAAATTGGAGAAACCATGTGGTGCCAGCGGTAGCGGCAAACAGGATATTGGCCAAAATAGGAGTACTCCGATTGGTGTAATCCCCAAAACTTTTATTGCGGTAGTTTAAGGCCATACACCAAATGAAATTGGTGGTGAGTCCGCCCCAAAGGAGGGGTACAAAAATGACGTTGTTTTGAAACAGAGGGTTCGAGCCATGTGCCAAAGCCGCTTCGGCCATAGGCTTGCCAGCCTCAATGCCAAAATTGAAACAAGCACTCAATATACCCGATACAGTGGCTACGCCCAACCCTTTCCAAAGATCAAACTCGGTCACTGTTGCTTTTTTGGCTGCTTCGTCCAGGTCATTTTCTTTAAGCATTCCGGCTCGACCACACACGGCTATCCCGCACAAGCAAACCAATACTCCAAACAGTACCAATTGGCCACCAGAGGTACCCAATAGATCGGTAAAACTCACCTTACCCACCGCAGGGCTGACGCTATAATATATGGAGGGTACTAATGCCCCAAAAGCAGAGCAATAGCCTAAAGCCACGCTCATACCAAGGCTCATGCCTAGATACCGCATCGCTAGGCCAAACGTGAGACCACCAATGCCCCAAAGTACCCCAAAAAAGTAAGTCCACCAAAGGGTATTGGCTTCTGCTGCCCTGATGATGTCCATAAAATGAGGCACTGTCAGTGCCGCTGCAATGAATGGCACTAGAAGCCACGAGAAAATACCACCCGTAATCCAATAACTTTCCCAAGCCCAACCTTTTACTTTTTTATAAGGGATATAAAAACTGCCGGAGGCAAAACCACCGATAAAGTGAAAAATGATACCTAGTAGAATTTGCATGGGTTATCCGTCAAGTTTTCGTTTATAATAAAAATAGGTCTCTATTTGGGTTCGTACTGGAATATCTGTCCTTGTGCGGCGGTATTCATTTTGATGATACTGATCAATGATCCGCGATTTCACATTATCTTTCATCTGCAAATCAATTGTATTCAATATTTCTTGTTTGAGCGCAGGATCATATACCGGGAAAGTAGTTTCAATCCTAAAAGAAAGATTGCGTTCCATCCAATCGGCACTGCTCAAAAATATCTTTTGGTCGCCACCATTGTGAAAAACAAATACGCGTGCGTGCTCTAAGAACCGATCCACAATACTGATGATTTCAATATTATCACTGACATCTTTAATACCCGGCACAATGCAGCAAATACCCCTAATGATGAGTATTATTTTCACGCCAGCGCGAGAGGCTTCGTATAGTTTTACGATGATAGCCTTGTCTTCTAGGCTATTCATCTTCAAAGTAATCCGGGCTTCCATATTGTTTTTTGCAGCGGCTATTTCATGATCAATCAGGGCATAAATACCCGAACGAAGGTTGAACTTGCCTACCAACAGATGCTCAAACGGATGTCGCGGGGGTTTGATATTTTCTAAATAAGTGAATACGTTGGATACTTCTGTGGTGAGCCTCAAATCGGCCGTAAATAAGCCAAAATCAGAATAAATCTTGGCCGTATCTTCATGAAAATTGCCAGTACCGAGATAGGAATATAGTTTGGGCTCGCCAGACTCCAGGCGTCGCACCAAGGCTAATTTGGAGTGCACTTTTACCCCTGGAAACGAATAATGAACCCTCACACCTGCTTTCTCTAGTTTTTCGCCCCATTCGAGGTTGGCTGCTTCATCAAAACGAGCCTTGATTTCTACAAAAGCCGAAACCTGTTTTCCGTGCTTCACGGCATCCATCAAAGCATGCAAAATACGACTATTCTTAGCAACCCGGTATTGGATTACTTTGATATGCGTCACATCAGGGTCTATGGCTGCTTTTTCAAAAAACTGTACCACCGACTCATACGATTGGTAGGGGACATGTATTAGTTGATCGCTTTTTGAAATGACGGAAAAAATGTCTGCATTTTTTTGGAGCGTCGGATGCGGCAACGGAGGCAGTGGCTTGTTTCTAAGGTGCGTCATCCCAAAATCGGGGAATTTGAAAAAGTCAAAATTATTGTGATACCTACCCTCCGGAAGCATATCATTTTTATTCAAATCAAAAGTATCTTGCAGGTACTTGAGCATATGCGTGGGCATGTCTCGGTCATATACAAAGCGGCTTGTAGGGCCTACTTGGCGTTTTTGTAGGGAAGACTTGATCTTTTGAACCAAATTGCCCGAGTATTCATCATCAATATACAACTCCGCATCACGGGTCAATTTAATAGAATACGTATCCTGAATATCATATCCAGGAAACAACCTGGCTACAGAATTACGCACTACATCGTCCAGCAGAATAACAAAATGACCTTCATTGCTGCTGGGAAGTGATATAAATCTAGGCAATTGATCAGAAGGCACTTTTACCAAAGCATATTCACTTTCTGAAAGTGGTTTTTTCTTCTGGCGCAGGTGTACCGCAAGGTAAAGGTGGGCATTGGCGAGAAAAGGCCGTATCCGCTCTTTGATCAATAGTACTGGCATAACAAACGGTTGCAAATACTCATTAAAGTAGTTTTCTACAAACTGCTTTTGCTCTTCATTGAGATCCAATCGTCTGATAATAAACACATTGTGTTTTTTGAGTTCTGGCACGATTTGCCGCTCATATATTTCCGAAAAAACCTCTTGTTGTTTGTTCACCGTACGATATATCTCCTTGTGCAACTCGCTAGGATCAAAGTCTAGGGCGGCTTTCGTCTTTTTACCTACTTTTTTTAAATTGCGAATACTTGCCACACGTATCCTGAAAAATTCATCCAAGTTGGATGAATAAATAGCCAAAAATTTGAGTCGCTCCAAAAGCGGTACCGCTGGGTCTTTTGCCTCTTGCAATACCCTGTAATTGAACGATAACCAAGAAATATCTCTATGAATGTACATAGTGTTTTTTTTGAATAATATTTTTTTAAATACTCGTTTATAGTAACTATCAAGTCGCCCAAGAATTCCCATAGGGAATACATATTTATAGCGGTTTAAATGTGTTTTTACGCTAATCCCGTAGGGATTATATGTAATTTGTCTGCGTTTTTCACATGTAATCCCTACGGGATTAGTATGATTTCATACTACAATAGCCTATAAACATATATTCCCCACGGGAATTTGGAAGTGGCTAGATAGTTATCATTACAAACTTAATCAAACAAACTCCCCTGTCGTCCTCCAACTTCCTTTGGGCCTCTTATTTGTACTTGAGGCATAGCCTCCCTAAACGTTTCAAGGCAAAAAGCCGTCAGTTCGGGTGCGAGCAAATTGTCGGGTTCGTGGGTAAAAAAATATACCTGTTCTAGCCCTTGCTCAAACCACAAAGCCATGCGGTTAGCCCAATCCCTGATGCGATCATAATCACTTTGATGCAAATCGTTGCCCACAAACCGAATCAGCACTGGTGATGCTGTAATCCGCAAATGGCATACATCACGCCGACCTGATACATCGGTGATGACCGTACTTATATTTCGCTCCTCCAATACCTGAAAAACGTGTTCTGATGCTTCATTCGCTTCAAAAAACGAGGGATGCCTCCATTCTATTGCCAACGGAATCGCAGCAGGCCACCGATCTAAAAAAAGCAGCATTTTAGGTAGATCTTTAGGGCTAAAATAAGGCGGAAGTTGCATAAAACAAGCCCCCATTTTTTCAGCCAACCCGCCTATGGCCTCACAGAATAATTCGATTTCACGCCCATTCAATCCTAAATCGGGTGCATGACTAATGCTCTGCGGTATTTTAGGACAAAATCTAAAGTCGTCTGGCACCATTTGATACCAATGGGTGACCGTAGCCACATCAGGTATCCTATAATGCGTGGTATTCATTTCAATAGTATTGAACTGAACGCCGAAATGCTTTAAATAATCCTTGTCTTTTGCCCCTGTGGGATACCACTTTCCGACCCAAGGTTTCATATTATATCCAGTAGGGCCAAGGTAAATAGTTTTATTCCCCTTCTGATGGATGGATCCTAGCACTGCACGGTTTTGGCGCGGCTCTTCTTGGAGTGCGAAATTGACCTGATCTACCGATGTTAACTTTCCAAAATCCATTTTCCACCTTACTGCTTCAAGAGGGTATCTATTTGATTTTGAATCCTTTCCAATCGAGGTAAATCTTGAGAGCGGAGTTTCAACTCCTGCTCAAAAGTCGTAAAGTCAATGCCATGTATCGTCATCACTTGCCCTATATAAACCTTGTGCAGGCTATCTTTGGCATTCCCAACAATGCCATTGGTAGCAGCATCAGCAAGGTGCAAGTCAGCCATAATTCGAGATAGTTTTTCATCAGACAGGATGGGTTTTTCTGATTGTTGCTGACATGCTATCAGACAGCAACAACAACAAAACTTAATTATTTGATAATAAACTGATGGACTATTCCTCTTATTCATAAGTATTCAAAATCGCTTTTATAAAACCTCTTTAGGGAAAAAGCAAGCCGTAACTCGGCTGTTGCCTTCATAGAACCGATCCCAAGTTTCGGCTTTCGACTCAACGCGTATAACGCCACAAGTGGGCAAATTGTCTATAAAATCGTCGGAAAAAACATTGCCAACCTCCGTAAAAGTCGGATTGTGCCCAAAAAGCATCACTGTTTGCGCAGTAGCAGGTAAATTGCTGATAATTTTGAGGATTTCCTGAGGGTATGCCTCATAAATATGTTTTTCTTGCTGTAGTTGATCCTCTGTTAAACCAAAAGCCACAGCAAAAAACTGCGCCGTAGTAAAAGCCCTTTTTGCAGGGCTACTCACAATCAAATCAGGCTTTACGCCTTGCTGAGCCAGTAATTTTGCCATTCTAGGGGCATCTTGCAGTCCTCTTTCATTGAGGGGGCGATCAAAATCGCGCAAGCCGGGATGATCCCAACTTGATTTGGCATGTCGAACTAAGTATAATGTTAGCATAAAAAAGAGGAGCTGCTGACGCAACCCAAGATTTGGAAAGGAAGAAATGAGATGAATACGGACATAGATTATTGTATTAAAACAAAGGCAAAGATATGAAAAATTGTGTCACCTTGTCACATTTATGTCAATACCCGTTTGAATTAGGAATGGCCGTCACTAATGCCGTACTTTTGCGGCTCGAACACGATTAGTCCCGATCGTTAAAACTTTACTCACATTGAATCCATCACATTTGTTTTTGCGCGCTGCAGCAGGCGAATCTTTAGAGCGGCCTCCTGTTTGGCTTATGCGCCAAGCTGGTCGTATTCTCCCGCAATACCGAGCCCTGCGTGCGCAGTTTCCTGACTTTAAAGTATTTGTAAAAACCCCAGAAGCAGCCTCGGAGGCTACTCTACAACCGGTGGACGAATTGGGCGTAGATGCTGCGATTATTTTTTCCGATATCTTGGTGGTGCCAGAGGCGATGGGCCTTGATTACGAGATGATTGAGGCAAAGGGGCCACGGTTTCCTAAAACCATCGAAACCCAAGCCGATATTGCACAGTTGCGGTCGGGAGTAGAAGCAGCCCAATCACTTGAGTACGTTTATGAAGCCTTGCGAATCACTAAAAAAGCCTTGAATGGGCGCGTACCCCTCATTGGGTTCGCTGGTGCTCCGTGGACGATACTGGCTTATATGATAGAAGGCGGCGGTAGCAAGACTTTTTCTAAGGCACGCCGGATGTTGTACCAAGAGCCTGCAATGGCACATGCCCTGCTTCAAAAAATCACAGATACTACGATCGCATACCTCCAAAAACAAACAGAATCGGGCGCAGACCTGATCCAATTGTTTGACTCTTGGGCGGGAGAACTTGCTCCTGAACACTACCGGCAATTTGCGTTGCCCTACCTCCATCAGATCTGTGAAGCACTCCCGCAAGTACCCAAAACAGTGTTTGCAAAAGGTGCCTGGTTCGCTTTAGACGATCTTGGGCGTTTGCCTTGTCAAGTCATTGGACTAGACTGGAATACCTCGCCCAGCACTGCGAGAAACTTCATAGGTATGGATAAGGTGCTTCAAGGCAACTTGGATCCATGTCTCCTATACGCCCCAACAGCACAAATAGAGACCGCTACCAAGGCTATGATTAAAGCATTCGCAGGAAAACACATTGTCAACTTAGGGCATGGGGTCTATCCCGACACGCCATTGGATGGGGTTAGAGCCTTTGTGAATGCCGTAAAGGCAGGGGTTTAGTCGGCTATAGCACGATTCAAAAACTTGACCAAAGGAGCGGCCAATATCAGCCCTTCCAATATAATATCTGACAACTGGGTAGAAGTCAACTCGGCGTCGGTGAGTTGGCGAGACCCGAAGTAACTTTTTAATTTTAGGTACTGTGCTGCTGGATGGGTCGCTTCATATCCGGCAGGTACTTTCACGAGGGTATGCCCTTCTACAACTACACCCCCAAAAAACGTTTGGAAGGCAGGGGCTTCTACGATCTCTCGAAATTCATCGAAACAATAGGCAACTTCTTGGCGCACTTTTTTTAGTTCTGGAGACATAGGCAAATAAACGCCGCCGCCAAAGAAACTCTTTCCCGGTTCAAAATGCACGTAATACCCTCCAAATACTGATTTCCGCCCACCTTGAGCCATCCAAAAGGCCAAATTGGTCTTATAGGGTGTCTTATTGGCAGAAAAACGAATGTCCCTGTTGATCCTAAAAAGGCAGTCTTTGGCTGCCAAGTGCGCAATCTCTGGGTCATGTTTACCAAAAGTGGCGATGGTTTTGGCCGCGAACTGCTCCACGTCCGATTTCGCAGTCTGATAAGTCGCACGGTTTGCATCAAACCATACTTTTTCATTGTTTTTTGTCAATTCACTGATGAATTGGAGGGTAGTATTTTGTAGCATATATGGTATAAGTAATAATGGATTTGCAAATAGTTGTGGAAGGGTAATTCTTCTATTTCAGCCCTTCCCACAATTCCTTAGAGCCTTGTATATCTCCAAGCAGTTGATTATAATAAAAGGTCTCATCTTTATCCACCACACTTGCTTTTTCCATTTTAGCCAAGGTTTCTATGGCTTCTGGATATTTTTTGTTCCAAGCCAATACGCGCGCATGAATCCAAAGCACCCACACATTGGGCATCAGCACGGCGGCTTCTGCAGAATGAACCAAGGCTTTTTTGGGATCATCTTCGTTCATCAGGTGGTATTGGGCAGCATAGGCATGTACTACCCATTTTTCGTCGGCCTGTACGGTGTCCAGACTTGATTTGATGTTCTCCAAGGCCATTTTTTTCGTTTCTACATAAAATGGCATAGATACATAGAGCCGCTCCCAAGCCATGGTAATCACCCCTCCATCTATGGTATAACTATCCATCGTATAACGAAGGTGTTCCACCATTTCAGTGCTTTTATTGGGCTTCACCTCCAAGCGCACTAAGTCTTTAGTGGTATCATAGCGATAGGCTCCCCATTGCTGCCAATCACTATTGATAATGGCTGTCCAAGTGCCTTTAGCCTTAGGAATCAAGAAAAAAGCATATTTCCCTTTGGGAATAAACGTGCCTGCGATCTCAACATCGGTTTCAAAATGAATGGTGGTTGGCTCATTGGCTCCTGCACGCCAGACCTGATCCCAAGGCACTAATTTGCCCCAGATTTCCCGCTTTCTGACAGCAGGACTAGAATAATCAATGGTAATTTTGGTGAGTCCAACGGTTACCCCAACAAAAGCCTTGGGGCTGAGTTCAGGCAACTCTACTTGAGCACCGAGTAGGCCACAAGACAGGGTAAAAAGAAGTGTAAAAACAATATTTTTCATATACAATGAGATATACAATTTAAAGACAACAAAGATCATGCTTTTAAACGCATTGATCCCCTAGTATTATCAATAATGAACCAATATTTAGACCAAGATGGTGCAAACTAGATTTGTATCTACTATTGTTTACTCGTTACTTAATTGCTCCGGCGGCAACGCCTTATGTTTCCACCAAGATGCCAAGGCAAATCCTGTCACCAAATCCCAAATACCCCACCAAGCAGCAATCAAAGCCATACCCCCCAAGCCATTAAAAAATTGAAAAATTAGAATCAATCCCAAGGCTGTATTGTGTACCCCTGTCTCAAAACTTAGGGTACGACAATCTTGTTCGGGCAACCGAAACAAGCGGCCCAACGTGTACCCTGTTCCTAAGGCCAAAATATTGTGTATTGCGACCAAAACAAAGATAAAGCCTAGGTAGTTGGCAATATTTTCGCGATTATTGTACAGGGCAATACATAAAATAGCAAAAAACAGTAGCAATGAAATACGTTGTACACTGGGTCTAATTTGAGCAATGAATACTGGAAACCGCTCCTGCAACCACATGCCGACGACCAATGGCGCAACGATCAGGCGAATAATAATCAAGGCCATTTCGACAAATCCAAGTTGGAAAGATTGGCGCAAAGCCGCTGAATCAGGTATGAACTGCGACCAAAATAAAAAACCAGCAGGGGTAATAACCGTGGCTAACAGGATGATAACAGCATTGAGCGTTACCGATAAGGCCGTGTTGGATTTAGCATAATGCACTAAAAAATTGGTCATATTGCCCGAAGGACACATGCTGACCAGAACCATACCCATAGCCACGCTGATCGGTGGCTTGAACACAGCCACTAATCCTAAAGTAAGGAGCGGAAATACCAAGTATTGCGATAAAATACCCACTCCTATGGCGCGAGGGAATAGAAAAACTTGTTTGAAATCGCTCCGACGCACATCCAAAGCCACACTGAACATAAGAAATGCCATCGCAAGATTTAGGATGAGCATTTTATCGGGATCGAAGTTAATCTTTAACGTATCCACACTGATAAATTTTTATATTTTGGACGATCTTTTCCACTGAAAAAAATGCTTTGCCTATTTCTGGCCTAACCTATATTTTTTTATAGCCTCCAGAATATGTTCCTTTCTATTTTCTGGATCGGGGTGCGAGCTTTGAAACTCTGGTGTCTCCCGATTGCCGCTGGCACGTTTTAATATTTCCATGACTCCAATCAATTGTTCTGGATCATAGCCCGCTTCCATCATAAACCGTACCCCAAGATCATCGCTCTGTAACTCTTGGTCGCGGCCATATTTTAATTGCATCATGTTGGATACCATCTGCGCCAATGCTCCTCCGCTTGGATTAGTGGGATCGTAAGTAGCCATACTTACGGCTCCAGTTAGTCCTTGAGCCAATTCCATTTGTGCCAATTTTTCGGCACTATGCCTCGCTACCACGTGGCCAATTTCGTGGCCAAGCACACCTGCCAATTGATCTTCATTTTCGAGTTGCGACAAAAGTGCGGTAGTAATAAATACTTGACCACCGGGCATAGCAAAGGCATTGACAGTTTGCTGATCGGCTAAAAGATGAAAATTGAAATTGTCTTTATATATGGTATTACTTGCCCCAGTATTGCGTACGAGTTTTTCGCCAACCCGCTTCACCAAAGCATCATATTGGGTACCTTGTACTTCACCACCCATCTCAGCAATCATTTGCGGGGCACTTTGCAAACCCATCGCAATTTCTTGATCGGGACTCATACTGATGTGTTGCTTTTCTCCGGTGAGTTCGTTGTATGTACTATTTGCATAGTACTTAAATAGGGTAAATGCTGCCATCACCAAGGCAATAATAATCGTAGGCGAGATGCGGAAGCCACCACCTCCGGCTGAACGTTGTCCGAACATAAGTAAAGTTTTTTATCTATAAAACCGAAGAAGATCGAAGCCTTTAACAGTCTTACAGTCGTGATGAGTTGAATGTAACCCGACAAAATTAAGTATTCCTTTAAATATCGCCCCTTCTTTTCTCGAAAAAATAAATAAAGGCAATATAGACACCTAAAATAAGGGTTCTTACAATCCATAAAACAGGGATTACGGAAATGTTTTGTGATGCGATAAGCCCCAACCCATAGCCAACCAAGGCTAGGCCGATATAAAGACCCATTCGCCCCATTTGATACGGCACAGGGTAATGTTTTTGACCCGTCCACCAAGTGGCCCAACTCATAAACAAGTAGCAAATGAGGGTAACCCATGCCGCACTGTAAAACCCAAATTGAGGGATCAACCATAGATTGAGGGTTATGGTGATAGCCGCCCCGCCTATGGAGATCCAAGCACCCAATTTGGTGCGATCTTTAAGGCGATACCAAACCGAAAAGTTGTAGTACATGCCAAGCAATAAGTTTGCTACCAACAAAATGGGCACAACAGACAACCCATCATGATACTTATCGGCAATAAAGTACTTCACCAGATCAATATACAGCAAAATACCTAACATGCCGGTTGCCGCTGCTACCGTAAACCATTTGGTAGCATCTGCTTGGGTTTTCATAGCATCTTTATCGCCAGCATGTCTGAAAAAGAAAGGCTCCGCAGCATACCGATAGGCTTGTGTAAATAACGTAATGAGGGTTGCTAATTTGTAATTGGCTCCAAAAATGCCCACTTGCCCTAGGTTTTGCTCAATGGTACCGGGCAACAAATTTTTCAGCATAGCCCTACTCAACATCTCGTTAATCATACCTGCCAAACTAGAAATAATGAGTGGCGCAGCATATATAAACATGATTTTCCAGTAATCAAACTCAAATTTTAAGCGTACCGCCCGTATCTGTGGGCTTAACAGCAGCAAGGTAACCGCACTAGCGATCAGGTTGGACAAAAAGATATAAGCCACCCCTAATCCGGGTTGCCAAACATAATAGACCCACCCCATACCTTTACTGGCTGCCCAAGGGCAAAACAACAACCAAAAGAGGTTCATCGCAATATTGATAACAATATTGATCATCTTAATGGTTGCAAAACGAATGGGCCGTTGCTCCATGCGCAAACGGGCAAAAGGCAACTCACAAAGACAATCAAAAGCCATGATTAAGGCAAACCATCGTACGTATTCAGGGTGTTGCGGATATTGCAAAAAATTAGCAATAGGCTGTGCAAAAACAAATAAGGAAATAACCACTAGCGTGGTGGAACCCAACATTGAAATCATTCCATTGGAAAAAGCACGATCACGATCTTCTCTCGCCGTACCATAGCGAAAAAATGCCGATTCCATCCGATAAGAAAGGATCACCATCAGGAAAGTAGCGTTGGCATACAAATCTACCACCACTCCATACTCTGCTGTGCTATCAAGTACCCTCGTATAAAAAGGGAGGAGCATCACATTAAGCAACCTACCCACGATGGTACTCATTCCATAAATGGCGGTTTCGCCCGCTAATTTTTTGACTAAACTCAACGCTTATTTTATTTGAATCACAAAGGTAAGAATATTTTAGTGTGGTCTATGCATTGCAAGTACAGGAGGGGCTCACCACTTATAATACATCAAATTATTTATATGCGTAAGCGGATCCCAAAATACTGTATTTTTTATTATGATTATTCCTTGTTACTAACCCAACACTTTGTACTTTCATTGCGTATTCATACGTTCTAACGCCATGGTGAATGGCTTCATTTTTTTAATTTTAAATCTATTCTAGTATGAAATCAATGTTAATTTGCTTAGTGCTGACCCTGTTTTGCAGCCTGTCTTCTTTATCCTCCCAAATACCGGGCCTCTGCGATGCCCCACCCGCAGTAACTAGTTTTTATACCACTGAAGCCAAGCAATTGGCTTTGCGTGAAATGTTAACCGATCCATTTTGGGAAGATAGCATCAATGTTCCAGCGGAATTGTACAAACCTATTTTAAACGCCTTATTGGCAGTTTATAACGCCACACAATACGCCGAGCGCGATTCAGTAGTGGAGTGCTTTGCTATCAAAGCCTTCCCCATACCGTACCCTTACAGCATATCAGTAAGCACAGATACCAGTGTTGCTTGGGTAAAAAAACTATTAAATAACATCACTCCAACTGGAAATGCCCAAGTGGATCAGTTGATGGAAACCTACGGCCTAACCAAAGCGAGTCAGTTTATTTTCTCTGGCAACGCTATTTTCTCCATTCAATCAGCCCAACCACTCAATTGTGTAGCCTTGGCCAAAAAATTTGAACCCATAGTTGGCGTTAATTATTCAGAACCAGAAGGGAGTGTTGGCGATGGCAACAATATCATTTATTCTAAACTTAATGACCAAATCACCCTTGTCTATTCAGTGGGTTGGGGCGACTGCCCATCTGGTTGTATCTCGCGCCGATATTGGAAATTCAATGTATTGAACTGTGAGGTACAGTTTGCTGGGGCATCAGGAGAACACCCCGATATCCAATTGTCTTGTTCCAATACTTTTCAGTGCATTACCGAGCCGCTTTGCATGGGTTGGCTTCAAGATAGTATCCAATACTTCCAAACCTTAGTGCCTGAGTGTAACCTGCCTCAACAAGGCATACAAGTACAACAACACATTGGTCAATTTGGAGAAAGTATCATCGCGATCAATATGATCATTGGGATTGATGCCATTTCTTGGCGTTTCTACACTTGCGATGGCACCTTTATTGGCAATTGCGATATCACTATTATTGGTCAAACTTGCAACCCAGCGGTTGGACTCAACCAATACCTAAATAGCCCTGTCATTTGGGACTGCACCAGCGGGCTTCCTGGGCCATCCGATTGCGCGATCAGTGCCACCACCGCGCCCCCCAACAATATTATCGCTAGGCTATCGCCCAATCCGACTACAGCATACCTCCGTTTAGAATCAGACTTTAAAACCTTCACCACGGGCTCATGGGTATTATTAGATATGACGGGAAAAATCCATAAAGAGTCTATCTTTGCGGCAACGAACCTTAACCAATCCATAGATATCGCTGGACTACCATCCGGCGTATATGCCTTGCAAATCAGAACTGCCACTGCGTGGAAAGTGATGCTTTGGGTAAAGCAATAGCCAATCTCCTCAACTCAGTATGGGTGTAGGTATGGGCAGAAAAGGTTAGATCATCGAATCAATTACTTAGTTCATGCAAATAGCCATCATTGGCGGCGGCGCGGCAGGCTTTTTTGCGGCCATTACTTGTGCAGAGCAGAATCTTGCCTGCCGCGTCGTCATATTTGAAAGAGGGAAATCAGTATTAGAAAAAGTACGAATCAGTGGAGGAGGCCGTTGCAATGTCACCCATGCTTGTTTTGATGCTCGAAGCCTCACCCAATTTTATCCGCGAGGACAACGGGAATTGCTGGGACCATTCATGCAGTTTGGACCAGAACAAACCATCGCGTGGTTTCAGCAGCGGGGCGTAGCCTTGAAAACAGAATCCGATGGTCGCATGTTTCCAACATCCGATGATTCCGCTACCATTGTCAATTGCCTCCAACAAAGTGCCAAACAAGCACAAGTGGAACTGCGCACAGGGGCAAGGGTTGATCAAATAAAGCCCTTACCAGACGGTCGGTGGCAAATCCAATTGACGGGTAGTGCCAATACCTCCATTTTTGATAAAATTATGATAGCCAGTGGTAGTACGCCCGCCGTTTGGCAATTGTTACAAGATTTAGGACATCAAATCATTGAACCCGTCCCTTCTCTGTTTACTTTTAATAGCAAAGATACCCGATTCAGGGATCTCGCAGGCGTATCAGTACCACAAGCCTCTTTACGCATACCCCATACCAAACTCAGTGCTCAAGGGCCTTTGTTGGTAACACATTGGGGATTGAGTGGTCCCGGCATATTAAGGCTTTCCGCTTGGGGAGCCCGCGATTTACATGGACTCGGGTACAAATTTCCCTTAGAAATCAATTGGATTGCTCAGTCTCCAGAGATAACCCTGACCACTATGCAAGAACTCAAACAATCACTAGCAAAAAAACAAATTTCCAGCAATGCAGCATTCGGATTACCTTTACGCCTCTGGCAAAATTTGGTGGACGCGGCATTGATTCCTCCAACCTTGCGATGGGCCGATGCTGACAAAACACAGATCAAATCCTTGACGGCACAAATTTGTCAGGGTCTGTTTCAGATCAATGGCAAAAGCACTTTCAAGGAAGAATTTGTTACCGCAGGCGGTGTTTCGCTTAAAGAAATCAATTTCAAAACTTTTGAAAGTAAAATTCTGCCAAACCTCTTTATGGCTGGCGAAGTTTTGAACATTGATGCCATCACTGGTGGGTTCAATTTTCAAGCGGCTTGGACGGGCGGTTACTTGGCAGGACTGGCTATGAGCAGTGAAGCATAAACGCTACGATTCATTTCCGCCACGTGAAGCAGGCTATTCATCATTATTCAGTATTCTTTTATGAAATACATTTTATCCTTTGCCTTTATCTGTTTTGCCTTGTTTTTAGGCGCCCAAAAGCAAGACACCATCCGTATGATGCACTACAACATCTTGAAATATGGCGATGTTGGTTGTACTCCACAAAGCAGTAAAGATGGCCTTTTGCGTACTATTTTTGATGCTTACCGCCCTGATATTCTAACTGTCAATGAGATGTCAGACAATGCAGGCATAGCCTCTACCCTCCGAAATAATGCACTGACTTACAATGATGCCATGATGCCAACCACATTCTCTAATTCTAATGGATCAGAGATTGTTAATATGCTTTTTTACAACGAAGACAAACTGGGTTTTCTAAGCCATACTGCCATCAAAGGCAATGTTCGCGACATAGATGTCTATCGTATGTACCACAAGTCAGGCACTGCAGCCATTGAAGATACCCTTGATTTTTGGTGTATTGTAGCCCATTTGAAGGCCAGTACTGGTTACGAAGCCGACCGGGCAGAAGCCGCCAAAGATGTACGCACATGGCTAAAAAATCATCCCGAAGTAAAAAGATATATGATCAGTGGCGATTTTAATTTATACGGATCAGATGAAGAGGCTTGGCGGATATTGACTGGAACGGCCAGTGGTGGCCCCTTCTTTAATGACCCTGCGGGAAAATTGACGGGTTGGGATGGCAGTGCCTTTGCCCTCTTCCATACTCAATCTCCCAGCGATGGAATTAATAATAATTGCTCCGTGGAAGGTGGAATGGACGACCGATTCGATTTTATGCTGACGGCTCCTTTATTCAGCAACGCAGGAGAGAAGATAACAATCCTCCCGGGTTCTTACCGTGTCTTTGGCAACGACGGGGTATCGTATAATATGGCCTTGAACTGTCCGCAAACCACCTCCGTCAGTGGAAGTGTATGCACTGCCCTTAAACGGGCTTCCGATCACCTGCCGGTAATCATGAGTTTACTGTTTCCCTCTGTATTGGCCGACGATGAGGCTCCTTTTTCGGTAACGTTGCTCGGCAATCCTGTTTCTACAACCACTCAAGTCAATATTCGCATAGAAACGTCCCTTGCAGGCACCTATCTCTGGGATTTGATAGATGTACTAGGCCGAAGGGTGGCTAAAAGTTATTTCAATATCACTACGATCCCTACCACCGAAACGGCATTGACCTTGCCACCACTGGCGCATGGCACCTATTTCCTTAGGGTGCGTGATGAGAATGAGAAAAAAATTGTGAAAAAAGTGGCGGTGATTCGATAGTGTCATATAAAACATGAACCCAACTATTCAAGCAATTGTAGAACGCTCCGTAGCACAACGAATGAGTGAAGGATACAATACTCAATAAGTTACCAAGACAAGTAGATACAAAAGGGGTGTTTGAGCCATTGCTCAAACACCCCTTTTACTTTTATTGAATAGTTATTTACACCGCAAAACTATCGCCACAACCACAAGTGCGCGAGGCATTGGGATTGTTAAAGGCAAAGCCTTTGCCCTCCAGACCACCGGAAAATTCCAGTGTCGTATTGAAAAGATATAAAAAACTCTTCAAATCAGTCACGACTTTTATGCCATTATCCTCAAATACCTGATCGTTGGGTTTTGACTCGTTATCAAAATCCAATTTATAGGAGAGACCGGAACAGCCTCCACTTACGACACTGACCCGAACAAAAAAGTCTGATCCTATTTTGCCCGAACTCCGGACGTCGGTTATTTTTTGTTTGGCACTTTCTGCTACGAATATCATATGTTTATGGATTCGATGATTCAAAAATAGACCAGTTGACTTTCGTCACTGATTAGTTGCCAGCCACAATCCCGTTCTTGGATTGATAATCTTTGATCGCTGCTTTGATAGCGTCTTCTGCCAATACCGAACAGTGGATTTTTACAGGTGGCAAAGCCAACTCTTCCACGATAGCCATGTTATCAATCGTCATTGCTTCATCAAGGCTTTTGCCCTTTAGCCACTCTGTAGCCAAAGAAGAAGAAGCGATGGCAGAGCCACAGCCAAAAGTCTTAAATTTAGCGTCGCTGATGATACCAGTAGCATCATCTACCTCTATTTGAAGGCGCATGACATCACCGCATTCAGGTGCACCAACCAGACCTGTACCTACGTTTTTAGCATCTTTGTTCAAAACGCCCACATTTTTAGGGTGCTTGAAATGTTCCAATAATTTTTCTGAATATGCCATAATTGCTGAATTTTTCTGATTTAAAAATTTACGCCTTTGTCGAGTGTGCTGTGCCTTTGCTTGTATCTTCAAATACAAGTTTTCAGCACTAGTGTGCTGCCCACTCTATTTTAGTAAGGTCAATACCATCTTTGTACATTTCCCAGATGGGGCTAAGGTCACGCATATGGTTTACACCCGCCGCTACCAAGGCTATCGCTTGATCTATGTCTTCATCGGTTGTGAAACGACCCAATGAAAAACGGATAGAGGAATGCGCCAAGTCATCGCCAAGACCCATACCAACCAACACATAAGAAGGCTCTAAAGATGCTGATGTACAGGCAGAACCCGATGATACAGCGATGTTTTGATTGAAAGTCATCATCAGACCTTCGCCCTCCACGTGTTTGAATGATATATTGGTCACGTGCGGCATACGACTCTCTTCATTACCATTGATTTTGGTTTCTTCCAATACCGTTAGTTCTGCTTGCAATCGGTCGCGAAGTTTGCTCAAGCGAGCCGCATCTTCATGCATCTGCACTTTGGCTATTTCCGCTGCCTTACCAAAACCAACAATACCCGGTACATTCAACGTGCCAGAGCGCATTCCGCGCTCATGTCCGCCACCATCTATTTGGGCAGTTACTTTTACGCGCGGGTTTTTGCGGCTTACATAAAGCGCGCCTACGCCCTTGGGGCCGTACATCTTGTGTGCCGTAAACGACATCAAGTGAACACCTGTTTCGCGAGGAAGGGTAGGAATTTTACCGACTGCTTGCGTAGCATCAGAGTGAAACAAAACCCCATGCTTTTCACAAATATCAGCGATCTTGCGCATGTGTTGGATCACACCAGTTTCATTATTGGCCCACATGAATGATACCAATATAGTAGTAGGTTTGATGCTTGCCTCTAATTCGGCCAAGTCAATCAATCCATCTTCCTGTACGTCCAAGTAAGTGATTTCGGCACCCTGCTTTTCTAAGTGCTTGCAAGTATCCAAAATCGCTTTATGTTCTATGGCTGCGGTGATGATGTGGTTGCCTTTTTTGGCATACATTTCAAATACTCCTTTCAATGCCAGATTGTTACTCTCTGTTGCACCGGAGGTAAAAATAATTTCCTTATTTTCTACTTCCAACAACTGTGCTATTTGCTCACGGGCATAATCAACCGCATCTTCCGCTTCCCAGCCAAATTGATGACTTCTGCTCGCAGCATTGCCATGTTTTTCATAGAAATAAGGCACCATGGTATCCACCACACGTGGATCGCAGGGTGTTGTTGCATTATTATCTAAGTATATAAGCCTACGCTTTTCCATATTTTTATTTAGATTGAATCAAAACGACTGCAAAGGTAACGCTATAATTGACAAAAAGTTTAATAATTTGCAGTGATTTTGGGAATTATCGCAAAAACAAGCGTTCAAAAGAAGCGACATTGCCCCGATCATCCTTTACTGTCAATTTCAAGATATGTTCGCCATTGCCAATACGCTCATCAAAAGTATGCGTGAGTCTATTTCGCTTGCTGTCAAATTCAAAAAGCACCCATTGGTCGTCCACCGTCCCGCGATAAGAAAGCCCATCTGCTGTGCCTGAAATACCAAAATTATCTCGGATATTAAACTCCATAGTTTTTTTGTTTTTCATGTTGGTATCAAATATAACTGGCACAATGCTTGGCAAATCTGTATCCACCATAACACAGTACTGTCCAAACCTGCGTACCTTGGTATAAAGTCGGTCGCCCCGCCATTCGCCACCACAATTATCGGGGCGGCCACTTCCGCATTCTGCTATAATGGCCTTGGTTTTCAATTCTTCTGGCAAACCATATGGCTTTATCGAAATTTCAAAAGCCCTGTGTACAGGCGTTTGATAATCATGCACATGGTGAACCGAGGAATAAATACCCGTACTATTGTCTGTAGCCGTTTCGTACTCCACTTTCAGATCTTCGTATAGGATACCTTTACCCATAAGTAATGAAAAATCGTCGGTCTGAATACTGTTTTCAATCTTGCGCTGAAATTCGTATTGATAAGACTTCCCAGCAAAGGTTTCCATATTTTCGTCGTCGCGGATTGCCCAAAAATAAACCATGCTTGTATTGCCGCTCGCATCAGTGGCTTTGATAGTAACTTTTACTGGCTTCTCTCGGTACAAAGTGATGGCACCCATGCCTTCTGTTTTGGTATAGTTTGACATCCGGTCGCCAGGCAGCACAAAACACCGGTGAAACCAAGCCCCAAATCTTTTGAGTACTGGGTAGTCAATGTGTGCATTCATATAACGGGTTTCATCAAAATCTAATTCATCCATTTTCCACTCAAAAGCCAACTGCTCATCAGCGTGTACCGTAAGGGAATAAATACCGTTGTCGTTGGCAAATCCGCTCATGGAGTCATACACCTTCATCCCAAACCCAACGCGCCACCCACCTAATTTAATGGTATCGCCATTGACCCTTGGGACTCCTTTTTTATCTTTTTTTAGTGAAATAGCCTTACTACCCAACACCTCCCGACTTTCCTTGAGGAAATACACCTTCATATCCCTAATATCGGGGGCTACATCGTCTGGTACAGGCAATCCAAACAATTCAGGATTGAGGACTTTTCCGTTGGTAGAGTTTCGGATTTCAAAATGCAAGTGCGGACCAGAAGAACTGCCTGAATTACCCATTTTACCGATCTGGTGTCCCTTCTTTACTTTGAATTGGCCATCGCTGGGATTCAAATCTACTTCAAATCGCTGTTTTTCGTATTGTTTTAATTTGATATAAGCCGCTATTTCACCACTGAACTCATCCAAATGCCCATATAGGGTGGAATATCCATTCGGATGCTTGATATACAGCGCATTTCCATAACCATTGGCCTGAACCCTGATCCGATCCACAAAACCATCTGCTGCCGCAAAGATGGGTTGACCAACCTTGCCCGAAGGGCTTTTAAAATCAAGACCCGAATGAAAATGATCTGGTCTCAATTCGCCAAATGTCCCCGTCAATTTTACCTCTCCACTGATGGGACACATAAAATAGTTTTTTGGATAATCAGCCACCGTATGGGTCGGTTCTCGATATAACACAGTATCGGGTTGCCCGAAAGAGGCTACGATAAAGTAAAACGCCAGTAGGCAAATTGCCCTTAAAAAGTATTTGGTATGAACCATGTAAAAATAGGGTTTGAGCATGTGTTGAATAGATGACTAAGTTTTCACGGGATTGACCCCACCTAAAAAAGGAACAAATTGAAAAGCCGCCAATCGTTCTTCTGTGAACTCTGTTTCGCTAATTCGCGTGATTTTCAGCATTTGCTGAGTTTTGTTTCCGACTGGTATGACCAAAATGCCCCCTTGAGTCACGAGTTGCTGTTTGAGTGCTTCTGGCACCACAGGCGCGCCCGCAGTGACAATAATTTTATGGAAAGGTGATTTCGACGGCAAACCTTTGGTCCCGTCACCAAAGACACAAAAAACCGACGTGAATCCCAAATGTTGCAACAATTTTTGAGCAGATAAATACAAAGCCTCCTGACGTTCGATGCTGAATACCTTAGCCCCCAACACGGCTAAAATAGCCGCCTGATATCCTGATCCAGTACCAATTTCGAGGATTCGGTCGTTTTTTTGCACATCCAACAAGACCGATTGATAGGCTACAGTGAATGGTTGAGAGATGGTTTGCTCATGACCAATAGGAAAAGGCTTGTCTTCGTAGGCGTGCTCTTCAAAGGCATTGTCTAAAAAAAAATGGCGTGGCACGGCGGCCATGGCCGCCAGTACGGCCTCTTGGCTTATCCCGCGTATTCTAAGCGCCGCAATCATCCGTTTTCGCAGGCCTTTATGTCTATATGTATCTTTCATGAAATGTTTTTTCACAAACTGGCTCAAAAGTACGGACTAAAAGATATTTTTGCGCTGTAAAGTTCAAATTAAACAATTCACATACATGGCAACTTCTATTAAATTTGGAACAGACGGGTGGCGAGCCATCGTCGCAGACGATTATACTGTGGACAACGTCATGCGCGTAGCAGAGGCTACCGCTCTTTTTATGAAAAAGCATAAAATGAAAAAAGCCGTCATCGGATTCGATTGCCGATTTGGTGGACTCTTGTTCGCTTCTACCACGGCAAGGGTGCTGGGTGCTTATGGCATTAAAAGCCATATTACTAGTTCTGGCTTCGTAAGTACACCGATGGTAAGCCTCGGCGTCGTAAAACTGAAAGCAGATCTAGGTATCGTCATCACGGCAAGTCACAATCCTCCGTCTTACAATGGCTACAAACTAAAAGCCAACTATGGCGGCCCCATGACACCATCTGATGTGACAGAGTTGGAAACCATGATTCCCGACAAATGTACCCTTGCCTCCTTGCCCACCCTCAATAGCCTAGTGGACAAAAAACTATTGGTCGAAACAGATCTGGAGGGTATGTATATCAAGCATGTCCGCAAAAACTTTGACATGAAACTCATCAAGGCTTCTGCTGGCAAAATTGCCTACGATGCCATGTACGGTGCCGGTCAGCGCGTCATCAAACAACTGTTGCCCAAGTGCGTATTCCTGCACTGCGACTGGAATCCTGGTATGCACGGTCAAGCACCCGAGCCCATCCATCGAAACCTAACTTTGCTCAGCGATACGATCAAGAAAAACCCTAAAATCACCGCAGGTTTGGCCAACGACGGCGATGCCGACCGCATCGGTATGTACGATGAAGATGGTAATTTTGTGGATAGCCATCACCTCCTGCTTATTCTGTTGTTGTACTTGCACAAGTACAAAAAAATGGATGGTAAAGTAGTATTTACCTTCTCCGTAACGGATAAGATGAAAAAAATGGCCGAAATATTTGGACTTCCTTGCGAAATGACCAAGGTGGGATTCAAATACATCGCCGAAATCATGACCAAAGAAGATGTCCTAGTCGGTGGTGAAGAATCGGGTGGATTGGCCGTGAAAGGCCACATCCCAGAGCGCGACGGCGTATGGATGGGGCTTTTGATCTTTGAATTCATGGCCCTTACTGGCAAAACCATCAAAGGATTGGTTCAAGAAGTGTATGATATAGTAGGGCCTTTTGCCTTCGATCGCGATGACCTTCACATCACCGAATCACAAAAAACAACCGTGGTAGATAACTGTAAAAACCGCCGTTATACTGCTTTTGGCAACTATAAAATCAAGTCTGTGGAAGACCTCGACGGATGGAAGTTTGTGTTTGGCGACGAAAAATGGGTCATGATCCGTGCTTCTGGTACAGAACCCGTCTTGCGAGTATATGCTCAAGCACCTACCCTTTCTGAATGCCGTGAAATGTTGGAGGCTACTAAAAAGACAATTTTATAGCCAAGGGATTAGTAAACAATTTCAATGGTGAACGAAGTGAAATACAAGGCTGTATTTCATTCCGTTCACCTTTTCTTAATAGTGGTCTAATGCCACCAGGTAGTTCTATTGAAGGTTTTCGCTTTATAATTGGTACCAAGCATCTTACAAACGAACCACTTTTTTCATCACGATCCCACGCTCTGTGGCAACCCTTAAAAAGTAAATCCCAGGTGTCAACCCTGCGCTCGGCACCGAAATGACGCCCACGCCCAAGCCTTCGTACGACCCCACCAATGCACCACCTACGCTGAATACCTTCACCCCATCAGTGGATTGAGGGGCAATCACCTCCCAATCGGTCGTCGTTGGATTGTTGAGTACCTGTATTGCTTCATATAGATTTGATACCTCATTGGCCGCTACTGGATTACAGACCAAAGCATTGAGTTTTATCCAAAGAGCCTCGTCAAAGTTAATCGGCACCTGAGCACCGCCCAGACTACCACTCGCCCCCGAAGCATTGCCCATCCGAACCACTACCCAACCTTTGGAAGGGACTACGTGTATTTTTTGATCGTTTTTACCCAAAGCAGCAATCAGGTCATCAGGAGCACTCGGTATCAGATCGGTGGTCAATATCAACTGCAACCCCGGCAACATGAGGCTACCCTGTCCATTGAGCCACCAAAGATACCCATAACTTTTATTGATGCTTTGCGACGGGTGGGTCATGTCGTAAAAATACTGACTATCGTGCAACAGGGTATCCCCATTCCAGACCCCACGAGCCAAGGTCAACAACCCGAATCGAGCCATATCTCGCGGGCGACTATAAAATATATGGTCAAACCAAGCCCCCTTCATCCCCGTAGGATCCAGTACTTGTTGCTTCGTAAACTGTTGAATGGTTTTATTGCTCGCATTTTCCAGCACCTCATGCACCAAATGGTAGGGCGCATTGTGATAAGCCCAGCGCGTACCCGCATCCGCTTTGTATTGGAGGCAGCCAGGATCAAGGCAGTTATCTGGGTTCGGGACAGTGGGCGTGGGCGGCAACTCATCGTCCAGCCCTGTTGTCATGGATATTTGGTTTTTTACCGTGATGAGAGACTCTTTCACGAGGGGACAAGTCGTCCATTGATCGCCAAGGTACTCACTTGTCGCATCGTTTATAGACAACAAACCTTGATCTTGGGCCTGACCCACCAAAAATCCACTCAAGGACTTCCCAGCTGAAGCCCAATACCAAAAAGAATCTTGGGTAAACGCGTCAAAGTATTTTTCAAGTACAATTTTACCATCTTTCAATAGTAAAAACCCCTTGGTGTGCGTAGCATCTAAAAACTGGTACAAGGAATCAACCCGCTCCTCACAAAAACCAAGCGTGGCTGGCGCAGTGCTTACCCAATTACTTCCAATCGTTGGTGGAAAGTATAAATTTTGGGCGGGCAAATAGCCCTTAAAAAAATTTAGAAAAACGAAAATAGGTAAGAAAAAGCGAAGTCTATACATATAAATCTATGGATTCAAATTTGTTACCTCTTGGACTCATCAGGTTTGGAATAGTTTAATCCAAAAACATATCCAACAATTTCCCTTCCGCCCCCAACCCACTCATCCATTGAATGCCCACAGGCATTTGATGATCAGGATGGATACCAATGGGGACAGCCAAGGCAGGTATCCCAGCGAGGTTGGCCAATACCGTATAAATATCTGAAAGATACATGGCCACTGGGTCGTCTGATTTTTCACCGAAACGCCAAGCCACGGTAGGGGCTACGGGCATCAGGATAAAGTCATAATCTACTAATATTTCGAGGGTGCGCGCCCTGATCAATCGCCTTGATTGCTGGGCTTTGGTATAATAAGCATCATAGTACCCACTGCTCAGTACAAAAGTACCCAATAGTATCCTGCGTTTTACTTCCTCGCTGAATCCTTCTGTGCGACTCAGTTGATAATTTTCTTCTAAGGTTTTGGCCCCACTGCTCCGATGCCCGTACCGAACCCCATCAAACCGAGCCAAATTTGAACTCGCTTCAGCTGTAGTCAATACATAATAAGTGGGTATAATATAATCCATATAATCAAATGCCACTGACGACACCTCATGCCCAACTGCTCGCAGCCCTGCTACATACGTCTGCATCACTGTGCGCACGCCTTCGTCTATGGCTTCATTGTCTAAAGTGCCTGCCAGATAAGCGATTTTAGCCTTTCCTGACCTAGGTGATACGTCTAGGTTAAGCGTTTCAGTGAGGCAAGTGGCATCATACTCGTCGGGGCCAGCCATGATCTTCAAGAGTAGGCGAATATCTTGGGGATGGTGGGCAAGGATGCCGATTTGATCAAAAGAAGAGCCATAAGCAATCAGGCCATGCCGCGAAATGCGGCCATAGGTCGGCTTGAACCCATAGATACCACAAAAACCAGCTGGTTGCCGCACCGAACCACCCGTATCGCTGCCCAAGGCCACCATACAAGTGTCAGCCTGAACAGATACTGCTGCGCCACCTGATGACCCACCAGAAATACGATTGGGGTCTTTTGCGTTTTTTACTGAGCCGTACACGGAGTTTTCATTGCTGGATCCCATCCCAAACTGGTCGCAATTGGTACGACCAATGATGATCGCGCCAGCCGCCAGTATCCGCTCCACAGCAGTAGCAGAGTACAGCGAGTGAAAGCCCTCTAGTATTTTCGACCCAGCCGTTACCACGTGATTGGCATAACAAATATTGTCTTTGATACTGACCACTACCCCAAAAAGTGCCCCCAATGAATCAGGGTCGTTTTTCAAAACCAAGTCTGTTTCCAAGGCTTTTGCCATGGCTTCTTCCTCCCAGACCTCTATATAGGCGTTCAGGTCTTTTGTTTTCTGAATTTGAGCAAGGTAATAAGTCACCAAATCCTGACAGGTAATCGTGCCAGATTTGAGTGCGGACTGAAGGGAATCAATGTTTTGAAAACGGGTCATCTAAGGAATAAATTTTAAAGGGGCAGTGCCGAATAACGGTCAATAAACGCCGTCAGTTCATCAATCATCGCAGGCGATCCGATGGCGATGGTGCTGCGTTGGTGCAATTCGATGGGTTCCATATCCAATATTCTTTTCAAGTGCGTATTGATGGCTTTGCCTCCGGCCTGCTCCACGATCATAGAAAGCGGATTGCATTCATATAGCAAACGAAGTTTGCCTTTGGGGAACTTGCGCGTACTTGGATATAAGAATATACCGCCATGTATCAAGATTCGATGAATATCGCTCACCATAGAACCAATGTAGCGAAGGCCATAATTCTGATCAGAACAATGATCTATATAACGGCGCATTTCAAGGTCAAATTTGGAATAATAGCCTTGGTTGACGGAGTAGTTTTGACCATTTTCTGGAATCCTCATGTTCCGATGGCTCATGCAAAATTCTCCGATACTGGGGTCTAAGGTAAACCCATTTACGCCTCGCCCTGTGGTATAGACCAATATCGTAGAAGTACCGTATAGTACATAACCAGCGGCCACTTGCCGAGCACCCGATTGCAAAAAATCATCGAGGTTTGCCGCTCCAGAAGGGTCACTTTTGCGGCGATAAATCGCAAAAATAGTACCTACCGAAACATTTACATCAATATTAGAAGAGCCGTCCAAGGGATCAAACATCACCACGTAGTGGCTTTGTTTGGAGCCTACGGAGGGAATCATCATGATATCATCGTTTTCTTCGGAGGCGATGGCGCAGCATTCGCCAGAGTTTTGCAAGCATTCGATCAGTTTATCATTGGCATACACATCCAGTTTTTGTTGTGTTTCACCGCTTTGATTTTCACTGCCCCCTGCTACGCCTATGATATTGACCAATCCCGCTTTATTTACCTCGCGATTGATGATTTTGGCGGCTACCCCAATGTCTCGGAGCAATCCTGTTAATTCGCCAGTGGCATAGTCAAAGTCTTTTTCTGAACGGATGATGAACTCATCTAAAGTAATGATACGGCTTCCCGTAGCGGTGGTGTCGCTTTTGGATGTTTTTTTTGTAGCAATGGACATAAAAGAAAGTGGTTAGGTAAAAATATAGGGGCAAAGATATAAGATTTCATCCAATTAGAGTTTCACAGGTATTAATAAAGGCAGGGCTTTTCTCTAAAAATTCGTTTCATTGAGGGGAAGAATAAAAATGTTTAAACTGCGGAATAATCGAAACAAAATTTCCCCCTCATCGCCGCCTTCCCGACCTACGGTTTCCCTATCGGCGGGATTTTACTCGGCGGCTCTTCGGGGGATGATCTTTGGGGGCGGCTGCACCGCCCCCCACACCCATGCGTATCAGGTTTGGGAATTAACAAATATATAAAAGTCATTGTGTGATTCTTTTTTTCCACGTTTTCGTTTCTCTGCGAGTGCCAAAATAGTTTGAGCAATCTGTTCTAAAACTAAGTCAATTGTACTGTCCTTGC
>JANMMZ010000077.1:0-33969 GCA_031373665.1 Saprospiraceae bacterium
TTTATGGAGCCTTAATGATCACTATAGGATTATACCTTTACCGATTTGCCAGCAGCCTAAAGCGGTCACTATATTCAAATAGTACCGAAGATATAGAGGCCTCCGCTCTGAATTTTGGTAAATATTACCGGATGATGGGTATTATCACCGTCTTGATACTGGGGCTATATGTGCTGCTTTTTGCCGTGGGTATTGGTGGTTCAATGTTTTAATATATCCACAAATCAAGGACAAACCTTTCTTTTAACGATTAAAATAACAAAAATGGAAAATATAGAAGGCCAACGTGGCCAAGAAATCAATGAAAATACGCTGTATTATTGGCAGCAAATGACCCCTTGGACTAAATTTTTTAGTATTTTGGGATTTGTACTAGCAGGGTTATATACTTTGGCAGGAATAGGGGGACTGATTGCCCTCATGAGTACGGATACTTTGTCCATGTTACCATCGGGTATGACGGGGGTAGTATTTGGAGTCGCCGCTATTATTATTGGGTTTATTGTAGTGTTGGTGGTGATAAGCCTAAATCATTGGCGTTTTACAGAAAACATAAAAGCCGCTATTGATACCAATAGCCAAGATGCACTCGACATAGCCTGGAAAAACATGGCTCAATCATGGCGTATATATGGATACATGATGATCATAACTTTGGTGCTTTATGTCATTATATTGGTAGTGGCTGGAAGCAATGCCATGGCTTTCTTGCAGTTGATGCAGGGCAGTGGACTGTAGGTTAAATTTATTTCAAATACTAATATATAGGCAGCGATTTCTTGGCAAGGTAAACTTGCCAAGAAGTCATTTTTTATTTACCTCATCCCTTCGATTTATGAAAAATCTTATCCTAACCACCGTTTTTATCGCCATTGGCCACCTAAATACCTTTGCTCAGTTAAGTTGGGAACATACCAATGGCCCTGAAGGCGCAGCATCATGGCATCTATACTACAATAAAGATTATTCGTTCTGCAAAGATTTCTATTTTCTTTACCGTACCAGCGATGGATTGAACTGGGAAAAGGCTTCGTCAGGACATATCGGGGAGATTGGCATCAATGATTCTATATTGGTAGCACAATTCTACCATGAAAATTGGTCATTGCCCATAGACTCTACAAAACTCAAAATCAGCCACGATCATGGCTCTACTTGGTCAGAAATAACCTATCCAGCAGGGCTAGAATATCTTTTCAGCATAGCAACTTGTAGCAAAGGCATATATATACCCATAGGCTCCCATATAATTTATCGCTCAAAAGATGAGGGTATTACTTGGGATTCAATGATGGCACCAGCCCAATATGCCTATGATGCGTACTCCTTTGACGATAGGGTCTATATCACAAATTCAAGAGAAATTTGGAGAATTGATAGTACGGGTGACAACTGGGAACAAATCAACCTCGTGCTAAGTCCAACCGCTTATATATCAGAACTTTTTGTACATGGTCAGCATATAGTTTATGCTACAAATAGCAATAAAATTTGGCATTCACATGATGATGGACTAACTTGGACTCAGTCCACCTCATCCACATCTGACATCCGAAATTTTGCCTTAGTAGATACCTCATTGTTTGCCACTGGGATAGTACCAGGCATATTTAAGTCAAATGACTATGGGGCTACATGGTCTTCATTGGATTTAGGCGGTTTTGGAACACAATCTGAATCTATATCAGCCGCAGGCGGCAACTTACTCGTCACAAGTTATGATAGCGGTATATCCCGATGGGATGCATCAACTGAAAAAATAGTCCCTTCAAATTTGGGACTTTATTCAGCGCGGATTTACAAGATCGCCAAAGGTGATGGGCAACTTTGGGCTGCTACAGGAAATGGACTGACATCTTACGATTTTGAAACGCAAATATGGACAACTAAAGGCCCTCCACAACCTTGGTGGTTACCATTAAACATTATTGTTGCCAATGACTCTGGTTTGGTTTGCGCGATGCGCGATAATAAGTTTCATTTCTTTATCAGTAAAAATAGTGGCATGACTTGGGACAGTGTTTCAATTATTCCTACACTTAATACCAATCAACCCATTCAGGTTATCAGCGTAGTTGACCAATTCATTTTTATACAGATAAATTCCTCCACTTATCGCTCTGCCGATTTTGGACAAACATGGCAACAGATAGAAAACATTTACAATATTGTAAAATTCAACAATCTTTATTTGACAACTATGTCCGGCAAAGTCGTAGCGAGCGACGATCAAGGACTCACTTGGTATCCATACGCTAGTATCCCTGGAATCGGGATATATAGGCTATACTTGGCGGGGAATCGCCTATTTGCCACTACCCATGTCATTGATTTAAATCTTTATGAATTTCCTATCTACACCTCTGCCGATGGCATTAACTGGATCAATGCCAATCAAGGATTGGAAGGACATTACTTCGGTTTAGATCCAGATACTGGTGCCGATGCCGATTTTATTGGATATTGCGATACCTATTACGCTTATCATACAGATGAGGGCTTTTACCAATCCATTGATACAGGTTTGACATGGACACCTTTCCAGTTTGATGGTGGAGAGAACATCTTGCTCATTGATAGTATTTTGTATAAAGGTGGTTTTGGCGGAGGTGTACTTAAATCAGTTTTTAACTACACTTGCTTACCGCCTGTTTCGGTAACGGAAACCAAAAACACCCTCGTAAGTTTGGAGGTTGTTCCGAATCCAGTCGCAGACAACTGTACTATATCTTTAAAAGGCTGCATAACTGACGAAGGTATTCTCACCTTACACCATGCGAGTGGCCAATTATGCCAACGAATAGTGCTATCCAATGTCAATGAACCCATACAATTGCAAACCAATCATTTGCCAACGGGAGCTTATTTGGTGCGCATTTCCACCAAAACACTCGCCATTTCTAGAACTATTATCGTACAAGACTAACCACTTCATTCATCATTAATTCATATCTTTGCCCGTCAAATTTAGAATAATGATTATTGTACAAGATAAATTAGTCAGCGACGATGTCGTGGAGGAACAGTTCATTTGCAACTTATCGGCTTGCAAAGGGGCTTGCTGTTGGGAAGGCGATGCAGGAGCCCCGCTGGAAGATGCGGAATTGAAGATTTTAGATGAAATATATCCTAAAATCAAGAATTTTTTGAGTCCTGCGGGTATAGCGGCCATAGAAGCGCAAGGTACGCACCAGTGGTTTAGCAATACCGAAAATTGGGGGACGACCCTGATTGACGGCGGCCCTTGTGCGTTTATGAGTTACGATGAGTCGGGCTGCGCCAAATGCGGCATAGAACAAGCCCATAAGGCAGGAGTTATTGATTTTTTGAAACCCATTTCTTGTCATTTATACCCAATTAGGGTTGAGAAAAATGAAGAAATAGGCTTTGAAGCCCTGAACTATGACCGGTGGGATATTTGTTCTGCGGCTTGTACTTTAGGACAAAAAGAACAAGTTCCCGTGTATCGGTTTTTGAAAGAGGCCATTATCCGAAAATACGGTGAGGACTTTTACGAAGAATTAGAAGGCGCAGCCAGTTTTTTGGCCGCGCCTTCTGAAGATTGAATATTAAGAATGGTAGTAGAATAAAGGTAACACTACCCTACTCTATCACAACCCTTTTGACCACATTTTGATTTTTGCCAATCATTTCTATGGAATATAAGCCTTTGGGCTGACCGCTTAGATCAAGGTCTATGATTTGGTCGCCTACTGCAATTGATTTGACCATTACTGTCCTTCCAGTCATGTCTATCACGCGCAAAGTAGCACCCTCTTCCATCAAGCCACCAACTTGTACCATGCCAGTACTTGGATTGGGGAATACCCTCAAGTCGGTATAATACGTGCGACTGGCTGGATTGAGTTCTATATTTTCATCGAGCAGTTTGGTGCGGAAATTAGGCGTGCTAGCGTACACATTGGTCTGATAGCCCAGCATGGTAGGCAATACGGTCGGAACACCAGGCTCTTCTACGTAAGCAGGGGTCGTACCTTGCATATAAGATCCATTGACAAAGGAGAATACGCGGGTTAAATCGCCACGAACACCGCCCACCACAAACTTGCCATGTGCCCTTGTAGAAAAGCCTTGACGAACCAGCGTACTGCCGCCTAATGAAGAAATTGCTTGCATATTGCCATTTGAACTATTGAGTACCCTTGCAAACATGGGGCCACCACTCGAAACAGGGCCTTTTCGCCAAGAAGTGACAAGGTTGCCTGGGGTATTGCCCAGTATGGTGTTATTCACCCAAGTAACGGGGGTTCCCGCACCCGAAGTATTCACTTCATCTACTACTTTAGCCCAAAGCACGCTGCCCGTCCAAGAAACCTTGGCCGTGGTAATACCACTAAAAGAACCCCCAAATGCAGAAGCCGAAACAATAAACCCAGACCCATCTGTCAAGGGTGTAATTTCGTCAAACTCTGCAAAAGTATAATTGGCATTGGAAGAAGAGGCATTGATATTGGTTTGCCATACTACATTGCCCGTTAAATCAATTTTGGTTACATCCGTTCCACCAGCCAAAACATACCCACCACCAACAGCGGCTTTGACCGACCAAGCCCAGCCGATACCAGGGTAAGTCTGACTCCACTCTAAAACACCCGAGCTATTGAACTTACAAACTGCCATCCCACCGTTACCACTACCGCAGGCAATATACCCGCCATTGGTAGCAGGTGTCACCCCTGAGAATACGATATTGTCAGGCAAGACACCTGAACGATCCCACATTTTGTGACCCGTTTGATTGGTCAAGAGGCTATAATAACTCCATTGGCCATTCTTGATGCCCGACTCAATGACAAAAAAGCCTACAGGAAAGGTGCTGGCACAGAAATTTTTCCAAAATGGTGACAAGGAGGAAAAACCAGACTCATGCGATTTTGTCCAGTTGAACGTTCCAAATTCATCGAATTTAGAAAGGAAAATGTCCGTGTTGGGGCCAGCAAAATACCGATTGCCCGCAATGACATAACCTTGCATGGGTAGTGGCTCAATTTTCCATGCTCCGTGTGCTTGATTGTGCCATGTTACGTCACCTTCTGTGACCTGTGCTTGGATTTGGGAACAGCAAAGCAGTACCAGTACTGCTGAAAGAAAATGAATAAGTTGCTTCATTTTTAAATTAAGTTGATATGTTAAAAAATTTGGTTGCATTTAAAGAAAATAGCATAAACGTCACCGTCATGCATGGAGCACGAAGCGTAGATTGAAGACTAATAATCGCGTGAAAAGAAGACTGAAAAGGAGTATTTTGCACAAGATGTGCAGTCGAAAAAAGGTTAAACCTTGTTCTTGAACGCAATAGATTTTAGTCGAATAAAAAAAGTGGGAGGTGTCAAAAGAAACAAAGGAGGCTCAAGGCCAAAAACATTAAAAACCGAGTTCATTGGATTGCTAATTTAGATTGTTTGCTTATTACGATATACAAAGGTAATCCTTTTGGAGGAAAATGCAATAGTTCTAAGGTTATTTTTATAAATTTTATACATTATGAACTTCTACCCACATAATTGTGCGGGGTAAGTTGCTTTAATTCTGTCTTTATAGCATCAGAAACGTCCAATAAATCAATAAATTCGATCAAGTCTTCGCGTGTCACGACCGCACGGCCACGGGTGAGGTTTTTAAGGGCTTCATAAGGTTGGTCGTAGCCTTCCCTCCGAAGTATTACTTGGATGCCTTCTGCAATCACCATTTGATTGTCGTCAAGGTCTTCGTAAAGTTTGGCATCATTCAAGAAAATTTTACCAAGTCCCTTCACAATCGCCTTCAAGGCGATAATGGTATGACCCATTGGTACCCCTACGTTGCGCAGCACGGTGGAATCAGTCAAATCCCTTTGAAGGCGACTGATGGGGAGTTTTTCTGCCATGTGCTGAAAGATGGCATTGGCTAGGCCGAGATTGCCTTCGGCATTTTCAAAATCTATTGGATTGACTTTGTGAGGCATGGCCGATGAGCCGACTTCGTCTTTGACAGTGCGCTGCCCGAAATATTCCATAGATATATAAGTCCAAATATCGCGGCAAAAATCAATTAATATGGTATTGATCCGCCCTATGGCTTGGCATTGGGCAGCAAAACAATCGTAATGCTCTATTTGGGTGGTAAAACGGGAGCGTTCAAGCCCTAAAAATTCGCTGACAAAATCGTTGCCAAACTGTGGCCAATCATAATCAGGATAGGCTGCATAATGGGCATTGAAATTGCCAGTGGCACCGCCAAACTTAGCCTTATGGGGAATCATTTTCAACAACCCTATTTGTACGTCAATGCGTTCTACAAACACATTGAGTTCTTTTCCCAACAGCGTCGGAGAGGCCGGTTGGCCGTGGGTACGCGCCAGCATAGAAACATGAGCCCAGTCTTGAGCCATCTGCTCCAGTAAATCGCGCAATTGCTTCAATTGAGGCAAGTAAACGCGCTCTAGCGCGTGCTTAAACATCAATGGTGATGCCGTATTATTAATATCTTGAGAAGTCAATCCGAAGTGAACGAACTCCTTCAGATGTGACAATTCCAAGGCATCGAACCGTTCTTTCAGGAAATACTCCACTGCTTTTACATCGTGGTTGGTAGTGCGCTCAAAAGTCTTGATTCGCTCTGCATCAGCCATGCTAAAATTTTCAAAGATCCCATTCAGGTCATCAATCTTATCTTCCTCAAAAGTCGCTAATTCCGGCAACTGATATTGGCACATGGCAATGAAATACTGTATTTCGACAAATACACGATACCTAATCAGTGCGTATTCGCTGAAATATTCGCCAAGTTCTTGGGTCTGGGCAGCATAGCGGCCATCTATGGGAGAAATTGATGTAAGCACTGATAATTAATTAATTCGATGTTAAATACCCTGCAATTCGGCTTCTTTAGCAATCTTTTTAATCATACCCCTAAGTACTGAACCTGCACCCACCTCTACAAAAGTAGTGATCCCGTTGGCACTCATATTTTCAATGATTTGAGTCCAACGGACAGGAGAAGTAAGTTGAGCCACTAGGTTTTTCCTGATTTCTTCTGGGTCAGTCACTGGCCTACCATGCACATTTTGATATACTGGACAAATAGGTTCGTGAAAAGTGGTGGATTGAATCGCCATAGCCAATTCATCTTGGGCTGGCTGCATGAGTGGAGAGTGGAATGCCCCCCCTACGGCTAACACCAATACCCGTTTGGCTCCGGCTTCTGTTAGTTGGGCAGCTGCCAATTCTATTCCTTTTTTACTACCCGAAATAACCAGTTGACCCGGTGAATTATAGTTGGCTGGTACCACAATGGCATCGGTGATACCTGCTAATATGCGCTCAATGTCGGCATCTTCCATGCCCAAGACCGCAGCCATAGTTCCTTCGGTCAATTCACAGGCTTTTTGCATAGCAAAAGCGCGTTTGCTAACCAAGGTAAGGGCATCTTCAAAAGACAAGGCACCAGCCGCCGCCAAGGCAGTAAATTCGCCCAATGAATGACCCGCCACGGCATCCGGATTGAAATCAGCCCCAGCCATTTTAGCCCGTACAATACTCTCCAAAAATACAGCAGGTTGGGTTACTTTAGTTTGGGTCAGATCCTCCTTGGTACCAGTAAACATAGTATCGGTGATCCTCCAGCCCAATATCTCATTGGCCTGCTCAAACAAAGTGCGTGCTTGATCATTGGATTCATATAATTCTTTGCCCATTCCTTCAAATTGGGCACCTTGTCCGGGAAAAACATATGCTGTCATATTACTAGGTTTGATACTTTTTAGATGTTTACCAATTCATTGGCGGTAGTAATAGCGGCATCACTTGGTGGATTGCCACTGAGCATGACCGCAATGGAACGAATGCGCTCATCCGTATTTAGGAGTCTGATATTGGTCAACGTGCGATTGTCCGCAATTTTTTTATATACAAAATAATGCTTATCTGCCCTTGCCGCTATTTGCGGCGTGTGTGTGATACTGATTACTTGGTGTCGGTCACTCAGTTCTTTCAAGATTACACCCATTTTCAAGGATACATCCCCACTGATTCCGCTGTCTATTTCATCAAAAATCAAGGTTGGCAAAGGAATCGCATCAGCCACTAGGCTTTTGGTGCAAAGGGTCAATCGCGACAATTCGCCCCCAGAGGCCACGTCTTTGATTGGCAAAAAACGGCTTCCAATATTGGTAGCAAATAAAAACTGTACGTCGTCCATACCAGTGACCCCAAGAGATCCGGCAGCCTTAATATCTACTTTGAGCCTTGCATGGGGCATAGATAATTGGGTCAACATGGCTTGAACCCGTGTCTCAAAATCAGTAGTGACGCTTTGTCGGCGTTTGCTCAGCACTGTTGCCTCTTGCTGTAGTTTGGCTTCTTGTAATGCAAGGGCTTTTTCCAAGGTAGCGATTTCGGCACCCACATCGGTAAAGCCCGATAGTTTTTGTTCCATTTCGGCTTGAATCACAAGCAAATCGGATACTTCACTAGCCCCGTGTTTCTTCTGCAACTTGTAGATCACATTGAGGCGATCTTGAAGATCTAAAATCCGTTGGGGATCATGTTCCGTTTGTTCAGCCACGTGATCACAGTCCTTGGCCAACTCTTGGAGGTCAATGAGGGCAGACTCCAAACGTTCACTCAGTTGGGAAAGTGTAGGGCTGAGTTTGCGGGTGCTGGCCATACTTCGAGATATTTCTTGAAGTTGACCTACTATATTTTGTTCATTTTCAATCAAGTAATTGTTGGCGCGACTATACGTTCGCTTTATTTCTTCTGCATTGGTCAATTGCGACAACGCTTGCTCTATTTGAGCCTGTTCACCATCCACCAATTCTGCTTGGTGGAGTTCGTCCAGTTGGAAATTAAGAAACTCCATTTCTTTGGCTCCATTTTGGCTAAAAGCAATGAGGTCGGCCAATTTCTTTTTATCGCCGTTGTACTTTTTGTAGGCTATTTTATATGGTTTTATCAAGCCTTGATTGTCGGCCAAGGCATCAATCATCCGCAATTGAAAATTGACATTGTGAATATCAAGGGTATCAAACTGCTGGTGCAAATCCACCAACGACTCCGTCAGCCGTTGTAAGATCCCGTTATTGACAGGGGTATCATTTACAAAAGCCCTGCTTTTGCCAGCAGGCGATAGTTCGCGGCGGATGACGACTTCATGGTCATAATCCAATTCATTTTCTTCAAAAAATTCGCGTAAATCGTGCTTAGAGGCATCAAAAAAGGCTTCCACAATGCACTTTTCTTTCTCATTGTAAAAAACCTTATTATCAGCTCGTTCTCCCATCACCAAACCAAGTGCCCCCAATAATATAGACTTACCAGCACCGGTTTCACCGGTGATGATGGTCAAATGGTCTGAAAAATCAATTTCTATTTCGTCTATAAGCGCGTAATTGCGCACATGCAGGCGTTTGAGCATAACTATTGTGCTTTATGGCAGGGCAAAAGTACGGCAAGTATTGGTTTTTGAAACAATTTGTAAAAAATAAATAACAAAGGCCACTCCAAATGAATGGAATAGCCTTTGTTGATATGTAATTTGAATAAAATTCTAGAAATTAATATTTCGGATTCTGAACCAAATTTGGGTTAGCACCTAGGTCATCGCTTGGTATCGGGAATATATTCCGATAAGACGGAACAGATGTTCCCTCCTGAACACCACCTTTCCAAGCCCATTTATACGAGCCATCGGTGAACTGACCAAAACGAACCAAGTCTGTCCTGCGGTGGCACTCCCAATACAATTCCCTTCCGCGCTCATCTAAAATGGCATCTAAGGTGAGTTGATTAGTAGTGAAGTTACCACCAGTACCCGCATAAGCCCTTTCCCTTACTTTGTTGAAATAAGCAAGTGCTTTTGTTTTGTCGCCTCCGCTTGCACCGCGTAAAACGGCCTCTGCTGCCATCAAATAGGCATCGGCCAGTCGGAACATCGGGAAATCAGTATCTGGAAAATCAGTACTCTTGCCCGGTTGACCAGTAGAACTCACATTCTTAAACTTATTGATCGCATAACCCTCGGTAAAGAGGGTAAGGTCGTTTATTTCCAAGTTCTGGCCGCTTGTATAGAACAATCTACCGCGACGATCAAAGTCGGTGGCTTGGATTTTATAGGTGTAACTTAGTTTACGAAGATCCAACGTGACATTATACCCACCGCCTTCAACTTCGATTCCATCTCCTTCATAATCCAACAATGCATCGGCTTGTATATCTCCAAGCGTAATAGCATTATCGCCATTTGCACGGAACTTGAAATTACCAGCACTCAATGGAGTTGCCACCGACAGCATTTTTGTGATTGGATTCCACTGCATTGGTATATCATTGCCTCCCGTAGCAGATCCATTCAGTGCCCAATTGCGTTTTTGGATGCTATAGATTTTAGTCGTCAGGTTCACTTTGAAAAAGTGTAAACCAGCCTCTGGTACAATGATTTTTGAGCCGCTTGTCTCCAAGGTGCCGTTGGCTCCGTTGTCTCCAAATTTTTGACCACTGTTAGTAGGTTGTTTGTAAAACAAGATCTCAGAGTTAGGGTCTTGCAAATATACATACCCTTCAAAGATATTAATGCTGGCACCACTTTCGCCCAAGGCAGAAATAGTATTGGTAAACTCGTCTGAAGTATTGGTCACGTATTTATCGCGAACGTACAAAGTAGGACGCACGAGTGTATCTTGCGCAAAATCTACCTTAATCCCCGTCAAATCAGCAGGGAATTTTTGGATCAACTGCTTGGTCGTCCTTGACCCGCCCCAACCACTGGCTACCCCAGAGGCAACCGGATCCATACTGCCGCCGATACCAGCACGAATAATAAAGGTCATACCACCCCAAGTACGAGTGTTAGCACCGTCAAAATTAACCGGGAAAATGATTTCTTTTGAGTTATTGTTATCAGTCAAAAATAGGTTTTGGTAATTGGGCTCCAATTCAAAACCTGCACCGATTATCTTATCGCAGTAGCGGAGGCAATCTTCTGCTTTGTTTTGACCAATATAGACTTCGGCATTCAGATACAATTTAGAAAGTAACATCCATGCAGCGGCTTGATCTGCCCGACCATATTCATTGGCACGAGGGGCAGCCAAGTCTGGTTCTATGGCCTTCAATTCAGATTCAATAAACGCAAAAAGGTCATTGGCATTGGTCTGTTTTGGAATAAAAGCACCCACTACATCTGCTTCTGTGGCAAAGGGGGTATTCCGGAACAAATCAAGGCCGTGCCAATAACTAATAGCCCTTAAAAAGCGTGCTTCCGCCCTATACCGCTTGATTTCTACTTTCAAGGCATCATCTACACCCCTTCCGCTCAATTTTGAATCGGTTGTTTCCCTTAAGAATTCATTAGCCAATGAAATTTGGTAAAAAATACGACTGTAAAAAGCATAAAGAAACTTATCAGCTGCTGTCCAAGTTTGGCTATGAAAATCCTTGATCGTTTGGTCATTCCACCCAATCACGGCTTCATCTGTCGTCAATTCTTGATGATACCAGTATCCACGCAAGTATTGTCCAAAACCCTCGTCTATACCTTTAATATCAGCCTGACCAGAAGGCCCTTGCTGACCCGATACGGCAAAGCCAGCATATAGTTTTGCTAGTACTTGTTTGTATGATTTTGGGTTATCATATACCACATCAGCCGTGACCTCATCTGGATCAAGCGGCACGGTGTTGAGATCTTTGAAGCATCCTATACTTCCAAAGAAAAAGAATACCAATGCAATGTATTTTATGTTATGTATCATGTTTTATAGTTTTATATAGTTTAGAAACTTACGCTTAACCCAAAGAGAAAGGTGCGCGCGCGTGGATACACATTGTTATCAATCCCATTATCAATTTCGGGATCAAGCCCTTTGTATTGAGTGACTACTAGCGGATTTTGAACCGTGCCAAACACCCGCAATGCATTTCCAATTACCTTGCGGAAAGTATAACCAACGGTAACATGGTCAATTCTGAAAAAAGAAGCGTTGGTAACAAAATGGTCGCTAAAGGTCAACTTGGCTTGATCAAAAACACCCAAAGTAACCGCTGATTGATTGACATTAGAAAGATACTTTGAGGGGTGGTATAATCGGTTTAAATAACCCATATCAGTCTGGATATTGTTGTACACGTAATTACCCAAATTGGCGCGAGCACCGAAAGAAAAATCGAAGTTATATACGCTCAAGTTACTTGTAATACCAATGGTGTAGCGTGGAGCCGGGTTTCTGTACCGATACCTGTCCAGTTGGGTAATTTCATTTAAAGTATCCTTGTCGCGATTAATGAATTGGCCTTCTAATAGTTTTCCATTTTCATCATATTTCTGCTCAAATACAAAAAAAGAATTTGGGGCATATCCAACTTGATGGTTTTGGATATTACTGCCTACCCCACCTGCAATGCCCCCAGTAGGTACGCCCGTGTATCCGGGGTCAGTACCATTGATGAGTTTGGTTATTTCAGAACGATTCCAAGCAAAATTAGCACTAAGATCCCATACGATGTTTTTCTTACTCACTGGTGTGGTATTTAGGCTAAGTTCCACTCCGGTGGAGAACATATTACCAATATTATCAACTCCGATATTAGTCAAATTAGATAAGGCAGCAAAGGGAATTTCATTCAATAAATCGGTGGTATTGCGGCGATACCAGTCCACCGATCCACCAATACGATCTTTGACAATACTAAAATCAATGCCTACATTATAAGAGTTGGTTTCTTCCCATTTAATGTCGGCTACATACCCATTGGGTCTGATCGTAGTGATCGTATCGTTGCCAAGTTGATACCGAGCATTTGGAAAACCGAATTGATACCGAGCCAAATAACTGTAATAGTCTCCACCAATGTCTTGTTGACCCGTCAATCCCCAGCTGGTGCGTAATTTCAAGTTATTGAAATAAGTCTGATCATTTTCAATAATTTTCACCGCAAGGGCAGCAGCGGGAAACAAACCCCACCTGTAATCTGGATTGAATCGAGAGGTTCCGTCCCTTCTAAGGGATACTGTCAATAAATACTTATTATCAAAACCGTAATTCATCCGTGCAAACGTAGAAATCAAGAAAAGTTCTGCCGGATCTTGTCCAGTAGTAGTTTCCTTGTCTGTTCCCGCCTTGTCAGAATTTCTAAAAAAATTGGATACCTCAAAATGTTGCCAAGAATAACCAACCATAGCATCCACATCATGTCGTCCAAAAGTCCTCTTATAATTTGCATAAGATTCAAGCAATGAATTTTTCTTGGTTTGCTCATACATATTATTAACACCTCCACCTGAAAGAGAGTTGAATGCAAAAGCAGCTGTATTAGGCACATCCACCGTGCCTTCACCCTTAGCATAATCCAAGGCAAGGTTCAAGTTAAGCCTGAGGCCATCTACGAATGGAAGCCGATAATCCACAGACCCTGAAGTGATGTATTGGGTCACGGTAGAATTGTCATTCCTGAGGTTCAGCAGCGACACTGGATTGCTAGGTGCCAATCCATTTGGATTTCCATTCCCTATTTTCCAAGTAGTATAGCCTTCATATTTGGTGGTGCTGGTATCCTTGACGGGTTTGGTTGGATCAAAACTGAGTGCAGCACCAATAGCACCTTTCTCCGCGAAATGGTTATCAGAAAGCATCCCCTTGAAACCCAAGTTAAACTGAAGGGTATTTTTAAAAAATCCGGGATTCAAATTTAGACCAGCCGTGTACCGGGAAAAATTATCTGTCTTAAGCAACCCGTCCTTATTGGTATATCCCAACGAAACACGGTATGGTATCCCGCCAACACCTCCCGAAACATTCAGGTTGTGGTCTTGACCAAAGGCTTTTTGATAAATCTCATTCTGCCAGTCAGTACTGGCATTGCCTAACAAAGGCAATGCATTATTCCGAATAGAGTCTGGCTGTGCAGCGATAGCCGCCCTAAATTCATCGGCACTTAGCACATCTATCTCTCCCCGCCTTTCGCTCCAAGAAACATTAGCCGAGTAGCCCACTTGGATTTTCTTACCCAATTTGCCTTTCTTGGTGGTGATAATGATCACACCACCCGAAGCTCGGTTGCCATAAATAGCGGCTGCCGAAGCATCTTTCAGTACCGTAAAAGTCTCAATGTCATTGGGATTGATAATATTCAGTTGGTTGCGGCTACCGTTGACACCGCCATTATCCAATGGAATACCATCAATAACGATCAGCGGATCTTTAGAAGCAGATAAAGAAGACTCACCCCTGATCCTGATCTTAGAACCTCCACCCGGAGATCCATCAGTAGTGATCACTACCCCAGCCACTTTACCAGCCAAAAGTTCTTGTGGGCCAGTGATGGCACCTTTATTAAAAGAGGCAGCCGACACCGATTGGACCAAGCCAGTGGCATCTTCTCGCTTGACAGTACCATAGCCAATCACAAGTACTTCTTTCAATTGAGATCCTGCGCCCATGGCCACCTCAATCACGTCTTTACCAACGATACTCTGCTCTACTGGCTCGTACCCTGTGTAAGACACCACAATAGCAGTGGCCTCGGGACTTACAGTCAGCGTGAAATTACCGTCAATATCAGTGACCGATCCGTTGGTACGGCGTTCTTTTTCGACCACCGTGGCACCGATTAGGGTTTCCCCGCTTTCAGCGTCTTTCACCACGCCCGTGATTCTTCTTTGTGCTTGCACAGAAGAACCCATGAGGAGTAAAAGGGCTGCAAAAATTGGAATTGCATTTTTTGTAAAAAGATTCATAAACAATAATGGATTTAATTGTGTATATTATAGTTAGTGTATGGATGACACAAGGGGAGCAAAAGCCTTCAAGCCTAATTTAGACAAGTACAATTTTAAGAACTCCAATTAAAAATTCAGCAAATATCTAACTTTCCAGCGGATCTACAAGCACATTGGGGTAAGTTTGTTTTGTAAAATTTTGTCATTTCCTGTTTTTGATTCAGGATTTTTTTTGTTTTATTAGGTCAAACACAAAATACAATCTAACTTTGTGGCAAAATTACACTAAGTTTTATCTCTTTTCAAAAATTAAATTCATTGCAATGCAATTACGATTACTTTTTTCTTTATTTTTCTGTAGCCTAATGTTCGCTGGCAATAGCCAGTCCATTGGGTTGATTGGTTCGGCTACTCCTGCTGGTTGGGTTTCCGATACCAATATGGTACAAAATCCAGACAGTGCCCACCTTTGGTCTTTGGTGATTGACCTGATTCCAGGTGCTGCAAAATTCCGCCAAGATGATGCATGGACTATCAACTGGGGTAGCACAGATTTCCCTTCTGGAGTAGGTACGCAGGGTGGAGCGGATATTCCAATCCCTGGTGGTGGCCAATTCACGGTCACTTTCAATTCACTCACAGGTGCATACAAGTTTGTGGTAGCATCTGATATTGGTATCATTGGCAATGCTACTCCAGGTGGTTGGGGCGAAGACACTAATATGTTTATTGATTCCGCCGACAGTTCACATTACTTCATTACCATCCCAATGACAATAGGTGAAGCAAAGTTTCGTCAAGACGACGACTGGGCTATCAACTGGGGTGCTACCGGATTCCCGACAGACACTGGATTCCAAAATGGGCCAAATATTCCGATTGCTGCTGCTGGTAAATACAAAATTGACTTCAACAAAGTTTCAGGTATCTATACTTTTGAAGAAATCTTGGAATTCAATACCATTGGCATCATTGGTGATGCTACCCCGGGCGGCTGGGATACCGATACCGACTTGACCAAAGACAACGGAAACCCAGACCTTTGGAAGGGCAACATCTTATTGACCGATGGTTTTGTAAAGTTCCGTGCCAATGATGCTTGGACACTCAATTGGGGCGACACTTTATTCCCATCAGGAATAGGTATCCTTAATGGACAAAATATCCCAGTTGTGGCTGGCGAATACCAAGTAAAGTTCAATACCAACACACTGGAATACTCATTCCTATTGATTGGCAACTACACCTCCGTTGGTATCATTGGCAACTCCACTCCAGGCGGTTGGGACGCTGACACTGATATGGAGCAAGATCCATCAGACAAATCTATCTGGAGATTGCGTGTGATCTTGACTGATGGGGAACTGAAATTCCGTGCAGACAACGATTGGGCAGTGAACTGGGGAGCCGGTGACTTCCCAACCGGTACAGGTATTCTGGATGGTGCTAATATTCCAATTCCAGCAGGTGAGTATAAAATCACCTTCAACTCTACCACCGGAGAATACTCTTTCGAAGAGTTGATTATTTTCTCTACCGTAGGCTTGATAGGACCTGCTACCCCATTGGCTACTTGGGACACCGACGTTGATATGACCAAATCTACTGCTGATGAGTCTTTCTGGTCTATATCAGAGATACTTTTGACGGATGGCGAGGCAAAGTTTCGCGCTGAAGATGCATGGGCTATCAACTGGGGTATTGCACAATTCCCATCAGGTACAGGTACTCAAGATGGTCCAAACATTCCAATCACTGGAGGTTTTTACAGGGTTACTTTGAATTCTGCTTCTGGCGACTACGCTTTTGGCCCTCCATCTTCTACGCTGGATCTACTACAATCAAACAGCGTGAAATTGTCTCCAAATCCTGCCTCTGATTTCGTAAACATCGAAATCACAGCACCAGAATTGGGCGGTGATACCCGCGTCATCATTTTTGATAACATGGGCAAGCGCGTGTTGGAGCAAAACATGAATATCCAAGAAGTGGCCAAAGTTAATGTAGCAGCCTTGCCTGCTGGCAAATACTTGTTGCACATTTCTAATGGCAAATACATGGTTGGAAAATCTTTGATTGTAGTGAAATAACCTACAAGCCTTTTTCACTAATTCCGAAAAGAGCCGTTCTGATTCATTCAGGATGGCTCTTTTCATTTTGTGAACCACCAATTTTCCCAATTATTTTACAATACACTCAAATTCCAGAACCCACCCCCAAATATTATTCCGTTTAGAGACTAAATATTTGCCTGTTTCCCCATTTTTTTCTGAAATATTTATTTTTGAATTTTTTTTAACGAAAACTGTATTGTACCTTTGCGTCCGATTTTGAAAAAGCATTTTCTAAAGTGGATATGAGTTCAGCACGTAAATTTTACATTTCTTTGATATTCAGTGGTTTATCTCTATTTTCAATAGGGCAAACTAACCATGATGGACATGGTCATCCAACCACTGAACAACCTCAACCCGCTGCACATCAGCCAGCAGGTGGTCAAGAAGAGGCTCCACACCCCAGTTCGGGAGGCGAAGCACACGGTGCTTGTGGCCATTCGGTGAATGCACCCCAAGCATTTAATGCTGGCGACAATGCCGTACACCACATTGCAGATGCCAATGCGATCCATATTATTGGTGATGTATATGTACCACTACCTATTATATTGAAGTCTGCCGATGGCTGGAAAACAGGTACTACCTCTGTGTTTCACCCACACCACCATGGCAATGGAGCAAACTCCAGCGATGGTTATGTATTGGTACACGGCAATGTGATGCGTATTCGTGATGCACAGTTTGCTCACGGGGAAACCAAAGTAGAAGATTACACACACCAGGATATAGTAGAGTCAGGAAAAAAGAAGACCATATATAATGCTATCATCGGAGGCCAATGCTACCGCTTAGACCCTAAAACCACTTACGATGGTGGCTTAGTTGGAGGCGGCATCACCAGTTTTTCTGATTTTAGTATCACACGCAATGTATTCACCATGTTGATGACATTGGTGATCTTCTTTTTTGTATTCCGTTCAGTAGCCAAATCGGCGACCAAACGCAGGGGCTTAGCACCGAAAGGACTCCAAAATTTCATCGAGCCATTCTACACTTTTATCCGCGACGAAGTAGCAAAGCCAAATATTGGGCCTAAGTACGAAAAGTACATGCCCTACTTACTATCAGCCTTCTTCTTCATTTTAGGCTTGAACCTGATAGGTCAGATACCATTCTTCCCCGGAGGCGCCAATGTTACTGGAAATATTTCAGTGACCATTGTTTTGGCCTTGTTAACTTTTCTTATTTCTACATTCAGTGCCAACCGGCATTTTTGGGCGCATACCTTGTGGATGCCCGGAGTACCAGCGGTCTTGAAAATATTTATCCTAACTCCTATTGAAGTACTAGGACTTTTCCTCAAACCATTCACCTTGTTGCTTCGTTTGTTTGCAAACATAACAGCGGGACACATTGTAATCTTGAGTTTTGTCAGCCTCATATTCATATTCGGTAAAGCAGGAGCCAGTGTGAGCGGTTCCATAACTGGTGCCATTGCATCAGTTCCATTGTCGCTATTTATGATGACACTCGAACTGTTGGTAGCATTCTTGCAAGCCTTCATATTCACGATGTTGTCGGCTACTTATATCGGTACGGCTATTGAAGAGCCACACCACCATTAATTTTCTAGTGACAGCAGATTGAATCTCGGAAAGCAAATAGGAAACAAATAAACGTTAAACAATTTTAAACTATTTACATATGTACGCAGCAATTGGTGCAGGTCTGGCCGTAATCGGTGCAGGTCTAGGTATCGGACAAATTGGTGGCAAAGCGGTTGAAGCAATCGCACGCCAGCCAGAAGCAGCAGGTGACATCCGTGCAAACATGATCTTGACAGCCGCTCTTGTAGAAGGTGCTGCCTTGGTTTGTATGGTATTGTCGTTCTTCGTAGCGGCTCCTACTGCAGGTTAAGAAAAAGGTCAGGGGTGGCGAGCAACGGTTGGTTCGTTCAATACCCCGCTTTTTTGAGTCTTTTACTCCATTACGTAGTGAATCAACATTGACAAATTAATTTATTAGTATATATATGCTTTTTCTTGCAGATTTTTCAGTTATTAAGCCAGAACCAGGGTTACTGTTCTGGACAACCGTTATATTCGGCCTATTCTGGTTTTTGATGAGCAAGTTTGCTTTCAAGCCCATCGGCGAAGCACTCAAGCAACGTGAAACCGACATTCAAACTGCTTTGGATGAGGCAAAAAAAGCCCGCGAAGAAATGTCAAATTTGAAGGCTGAAAACGAAATGTTATTGGCTCAGGCTCGTGAAGAGCGTTCTGCTATCTTGAAAGAGGCCAAAGAAGCTAAAGAAGAAATTATTGCGGAAGCCAAAGACCGCGCCAATGCAGAGTATAAGCGCAAAGTAGAAAGTGCTATCCAAGATATTGAAAACCAGAAAATGGCGGCTATGGTCTCTTTGAAGAATCAAGCAGGCCAAATGGCTATTGATATTGCTGAAAAAGTATTGCGTAAAGAATTGTCTAACAAAGGCGATCAAGAATCTTATGCAAAAGACTTGGCTGGTCAAATTAAATTAAACTAATCTATGAGCGTTACAAGAATTGCTACCCGATATGCAAAGTCGCTGATAGAACTTGCTGCTACTCAGGGTAAATTGGAGCAGGTCAATAAAGACATGAATTTACTCCACGAGTCAGTACGCAATCGTGACCTCAGCCTTATGCTGAAAAGTCCGATCATCAGTGCCGACCGCAAAAACAAAGCCCTAGAGGCATTGTTTGGATCCAGTATGGATAGCCTAACTATGGCATACCTTCGCCTTTTGGTTGCCAAAGGCCGCGAAGAGTACTTGAGCGAAATCACGACCGAATTCACATCGCAGTATAAAGTATTAAATAAAATCACTTCCGTTAAGGTCACTACGGCTGCGCCTATGAGCGATGCTGTAATGGCTGAACTGAAAGTGAAATTATTGGAAAGCGGTGTGACCAATACAAACCTTGATATCGAAACTGCGGTTGACGCAGATTTGATCGGCGGGTTTGTCCTCGAATTTGATAATAAAAGGTATGATGCCTCCGTGGCTCATAAATTGGACGAATTAAAATCACAATTCACTAAAAATCTTTACATTAAAGAGTTTTAGTACTTAATAAAATAGTGGCTTTTGAGCCACACTCTCATTCATAACTCATAACTTAATAAGATAATGGCAGACGTCAGACCGGAAGAAATCTCCGCGATATTGAAACAGCAACTGTCCGGCTTCGGTGCCGAAACAAACTTAGAAGAAGTTGGTACAGTGCTGCAAGTGGGCGACGGTATCGCCCGTGTTTACGGCCTTAACCGCGCTCAGTCAGGCGAATTGGTTGAATTTGAAAACGGCGTTCGCGCCATCGTTTTGAACCTTGAAGAAGACAACGTTGGTGTTGTATTGATGGGTTCCCCTGAAGGTATTCGCGAAGGATCCGTGGTGAAACGTACAGGCCAAATTGCTTCTATTGCAGTTGGCGAAGGCTTTGTAGGCCGCGTTGTAAACACCCTCGGACAACCAATTGATGGCAAAGGCCCTATTACTGGTGCAAAGTACGAAATGCCCTTGGAGCGTAAAGCACCGGGTGTAATTTATCGTCAGCCAGTAAACGAGCCCCTCCAAACTGGTGTAAAAGCCATTGATGCGATGATTCCGATCGGTCGTGGTCAGCGTGAGTTGATCATCGGCGACCGTCAGACCGGTAAAACGGCTATCGCTTTGGATACCATCATCAACCAGAAAGAATTTTATGATCGTGGCGAACCCGTATTCTGTGTTTACGTTGCTTGTGGCCAAAAGGCTTCAACCGTAGCACAAGTAGCGCGTTCACTCGAAGAATATGGTGCTATGGCATACACCGTGATCGTAACAGCATCTGCTTCTGATCCGGCCCCATTGCAGTTCTACGCTCCATTTGCGGGTGCTGCCATTGGTGAGTTCTTCCGCGACACTGGCCGTCCTGCTTTGATCGTTTATGACGATCTATCTAAGCAAGCCGTGGCATATCGTGAAGTTTCGTTGTTGCTCCGTCGTCCTCCAGGTCGTGAGGCTTACCCAGGCGACGTATTCTACCTACACAGCCGCTTGTTAGAGCGTGCTGCAAAGATCAACTCTGTTGAATCGGTAGCAAAAGACATGAATGACCTACCTGAAAGCCTTGTAAAAGCAGGTATGATCAAAGGTGGTGGTTCATTGACCGCACTTCCAATCATCGAAACCCAAGCGGGTGACGTATCAGCCTATATCCCTACCAATGTAATCTCGATCACAGATGGTCAGATATTCTTGGAATCAAACCTATTCAATGCCGGTGTTCGTCCCGCCATTAACGTAGGTATCTCTGTAAGCCGCGTAGGTGGTAATGCACAGATTAAATCCATGAAAAAGATTGCTGGTACTTTGAAACTTGACCAAGCACAATACCGTGAGTTGGAGGCATTTGCAAAATTTGGTTCCGACCTTGACGCTACCACCCAGTCTATTTTGGCTAAGGGATCGCGCAATGTAGAAATCTTGAAGCAAGCGCAATACAGCCCAGTATCAGTAGAAAAGCAAGTTGCAATCATCTATCTTGGCACCAACAACCTACTCCGCGATGTACCGCTCGATAAAGTGCGCGAATTTGAAGAGTTGTTCTTGGATCGTATGGACAACAAGCATCCTGAGATTTTGGATGAGTTCCGTAAGGGCAAATTGGACGATGCTAGTCTGACAAAAATGAAGGCACTTGCTGCCGATCTTGCGGCAGAATATAAATAAGTTCTGAAAGGATGTGCATGGTGTGGACAGATTTCAAGATGACCATACCATGCCCTTCAAAACTACAATTTTACAAATCATAACTTCTATACAATGGCTGGCGGATTAAAGGAAGTACGCGAAAGGATTAAATCGGTAAATAACACACAGCAGATTACGAAAGCCATGAAAATGGTATCGGCTGCCAAACTGCGTAAGGCTCAAAATGCCATCGTGCAAATGCGCCCTTATGCAGAACGATTGAATCGTATGCTTTCCAATATATTGTCAAACTTATCTGGCGATGCAACCACATCATTTGGTAAAGCACGCGAAGCGAACAACGTACTATTGGTGGTCATGACCTCCAATAGAGGTTTGTGCGGCGCATACAATACTAATATTTGCAAGGAAGCCGTAGTGTTATTGAATGAAAAATACGGAAAACAGCGTCGTGAAGGCAAAGTAAACGCACTTTTCATCGGTAAAAAAGGCTACGAATTTTTCAATCGTCGTTTCAAGGATATCAACTATATCACCGACTATATACAGGTGTATGACAACCCGGCTTACGAGAACGTCAGCACCGTATCGCGGATGCTTATGGAGGAGTTCACCAAGGGTAAATACGATGCTATTGAAGTGGTCTATGGTCGCTTCCGCAACGCTGCTACCCAAGTACCTACTGCCGAGCAATGGATACCAGTGGCTAAAATGGAAGTCCCCGTTGGCACAGTAAAAAGCAAAATGAAATCTGATTACATTTTTGAGCCGGATCAGCAGCAACTATTAGAAACTTTGGTTCCCAGTATTTTGCAATTGACTTTCCACAAGTGCCTATTGGATACTCAAGCCTCTGAGCATGGTGCCCGTATGACTTCTATGGATAAGGCGACTGAAAATGCAGAAGAAATGCTTAGAAATCTTAAAATCAACTACAACAAAGCCCGTCAAGAAGCGATCACTACCGAATTGGGAGAGATCGTTGGTGGTGCGGCGGCACTGGAAAGTTAGATTTAGCGATGGTAAAAAAATATCCTAAAAAAGGGGTTCGATGACAGTCATCGAACCCCTTTTTCTTTACACTCTTCCATTATTCTTTCCTGCGCACATTCGTGACCCATTCCAACTTTTTCAGATCCCTGACGGCTAGGTTGAGTTGATCGGTATTATTGACTATAATACCGATATGCCCTTCAAAAAAACCAGCATTACCCGAAATGGTAAAGGCTCGAATATTGATGCTTAGGTTGATCAGTGTTTCGGTGATTTGATTGATGACACCCGGCCCTGCATCTATACCCGATACGATGATATTGGCTACAAAGGTATTTTGCATGGTATGACCCCAATCAGCACGCATGGTTCGGTGCGCATAGGCCGTCAATAGTCGGTCAGCATTGAGACAAGTAGTACGATGAATACGAGTACCTGTAGTAGAAATATAAGCAAAAATAGGATCTCCTTGTACTGGATTGCAACAGGTGGCCAACGTATAATGGTAGTAAACGCCGGGTTCATTATTGATAATAATATCGAGCCTTTTCTTGGAGGTATTCACCTTAGATGGGCCAACCTCTGGAGTTTCTAATTCCAGTTTGGGCAATTTATCAATGATTTCAACCAATTTTAGGCCGTCGGCCTTGAACTTTTTAAGTTCGGTCAAATCCACCTGCTCCAAATAAATGGCACTCAAAAACTCCAACGTATTGGGATATTTAAACCATTTTGTGAGCATGTCCACATTTTCATCCAAAGTAACTTTAAAGGCATTGAGTTTGCGGGTCAGTATCTCTTTCCCGTACTCGGCTTTTGTGCGTTTTTCTTCGTTCAAGGCTGCTTTGATCCGCCCTTTGGCTTTAGACGTGGTCACATATTTGTACCAGTCTTCCGAAGGTTTTTGATTCTTTTGAGTGATGATATGGACTTGATCGCCGCTCGTCAATTTGTGATCAAAAGGCACGATCTTGTTATTGACCAATACGGCTTGGCAAGTACACCCCAATACGGAGTGTATGCTGAACGCAAAGTCAAGCACCGTGGCTCCTTTGTGAAGGATCCGAACTTCTCCTTTGGGCGTAAACACGTGTACCTCCTCGTTGAAAAGGTTGTACTGTACATCGTTGAGGATATCAACTGCCGAACCCGAAGTATTGTCTTCTAAGGTCTCCCTCACGGTATTGAGCCAGTTTTCAAACACATCACGCTTGTGCCGGCTTAGGTTTTCTACGCCTTTGTATTTCCAGTGGGCGGCAAATCCGCGTTCAGCAATATCGTCCATCCGCACCGAGCGTATTTGCACCTCCACATAGCGGCCATTGGCACCTATTACGGTGGTATGCAACGACTCATATCCATTTGCCTTAGGCGAACTGATCCAGTCTTTGAGCCGCTCTGGAATAGGCCGATAATAATCTGTCACGAAAGTATATGCTTGCCAGCAAGCATTGCGCTCCTCTTCGGGCGGCACATTGATCACGATCCTAATGGCAGACAAGTCATAAATGCCTTCAAAATTGACATTTTTTTCCTTGATCTTTTCATGAATGGAATAAATACTCTTTGGGCGACCGACCACTTTAGCATTCATACCAGATTCTTTGAGCCATGCTTCTATGGGCTGGCAAAATGATTTGATATAGCGTTCGCGGTCACGCTTGGTCTGGGCCAGTTTGTTGGCAATTTCTTGATAGGCTTCTGGTTCAGTTATTTTGAGGCAAGTATCTTGAAATTCGGTCTTGATTTTGTAAAGTCCCAATCGATGCGCTATTGGCGCGTAAATAGTAGATGTTTCTGCTGCTATTTTGAGTTGCTTGTGCATGGGCATACTCTGTATGGTGCGCAGGTTGTGCAAGCGATCGGCCATTTTTATCAAAACCACCCGCACATCTTCAAGCATAGCCTTGAGTACTTTTGAAATATTTTCGGCTTGTGGGCTTTCTGAATCATGGAGGCTATCCAATTTGGTGAGGCCATCTACGATGAGCGAAATCAATCCACCAAATTTATTATGTATTTCTGGAAGTCGCACATCTGTATCCTCTACTACATCATGTAAGAGAGCTCCAATGGCAGCCGTAGGCCCTAATCCGATCTCTGAGATGCAAATACGAGCCACTTCAATGGGGTGTAATACATAGGGCTCACCGGATTTACGGCGTTGGTGTTGATGGGCACTGGCGGCTAACTCAAAAGCCATTTGCACCATCGCCTGCTCTTTTTTCTCCAATTTGCGCTTAAAAGAACGCAAAAGACTCTTGTAGGCACTTAAAATCAATGATTTATCCTGTGGATCTCCAGGTATAGTGACCTTCTCCGATAAACTATCAGAGTCCACACTAGGGATTAATATACCCAGTTCTTGGACAGTTGTGTTGTACTCTTCATCCTTCATAGCGCCAGCGTTTATTGTGAATGATACAAAGTTACGGAGTTAATTTTGATTGTGCAATAGGAGAGGCAAATATAGTGCCTGATTTGGAAAGATTGTTAGGATGGGTCAACGAGGCCTATAACATATAACTATACCTCAATTGCTTTAAAGCGGCGCGGCTTCTGGTTTTGATCGTTCCCAAGGGTAAATTCAATTTTTCGGATACTTGTTCTTGGCTATATCCATAAATATAAACGAGGTCAATAATGTCTTTGTATTTTGGATCAAGTGTGCCCATCAGGAGGTCTAAATCAAGGCGATCTTCTTGATTATTTGTTATTTGTGGCACATATTTACTTGGAATACGATCCAATTCCTCTTCCGAAATCCGTGTTTGATACTGATAATGTTTACTCCTAAAATAATCTTTACAGGTATTGCGTGTGATATTGAGCATCCACGTAAATAGCGCGCCTTTGGTGGCATCGTAAGAGTCTATATGCTTCCATATTTTGAGAAAAACATCTTGTAATATCTCCTCAGAAACTACTCTATTTTTTACTATTTTGAAGGCTATACCTAAGAGTGCGCCAGCGTAATCATCGTACAAAATAGAGAATGCTGCGATGTCCTTATTTTTTAATCCACAGATTAATTGGTTGGTGTCCATTTTGCTAAAATAATTCATAATACATTGGCATTATTAAAGATAAAACATAGTTGGTTACTAGTTCCTAAATAACAATGCAAAGGTATCGGGCGGTAAAACGGTGGGCAATAGTGACAATCGCTATTATTACAGGGCTTTTCACCTAGATGATGATAAGTTTTACTAAATTCGCACTTCTAAATAAAATACCGCCAATATGGATCAGTCAACACTGTCTCAAAGTTTACTCGGGCTTCGTAAAGCAGCATCCATTCACGACCGTGTTGTGCAATTATCGGATTATATTTTCGGAGACGAAGCGTTGGCCAACAAGGAGGAGCACCTGCAAGAATTGGCGTTTTTACTCGACGGCGTAAAAGGAGCAGATACCATACTTACGATATTTAATCATCGAACTTACTTGCCGGAATTGGAGGTAGGACAGGAAGCGTTTTGGGGCGCATTGCCCAATGAGACGAAAGACCAAAGGATGAAAAATATATTGAGCATCCTGCATAAAGATTATGTTACATTTCCGTACGAATCGGTGGATTGGTTGGCGAGTATTTTTCCAAAAATTCCTTTTGAAGAACGGGTAAATATGAAGATCCACCATTGTTGTATGCGCTTTGTGCGAACAAATGGCACTCAAATACGCTTGTTTTCGCAAGGCATTCCTGTCCAAGTAGATGAAAACCGAAATTTCAGATACACGCTGAATTATGTGCAAAATATACAACACCTTATCAAAAAAGATTTTACATATTTTTGGATCAGGCTCTCCTACGGAAAGCAAAGTGAACTGGTGCAGACGTACCATTCCGACGCTAAAAAATCGAGTAAACGCGATTTGTTATCCGATAGAGAAAAAGAAATCCTACGACTGATTGCAGAAGATTTAGATACCAAGGAGATTGCTCAGCAGTTGTTTATCAGCGTCAATACGATTGGCAACCACCGCAGCAAAATGTTGGAAAGATTGGGTGTCCGTGATACTACGGCCTTGGTGCAATTGGCTAAAATGACGGGAATGATTTAGGGGCAAATATTATTTAAACCCAAAGTGCTGCGTTTCATCTTGCAGTTTTTATTGGCTTCAATAAACCACACCATAACATTTGCCATTGGTGCAGTATAAAAGCGGCGCGCTGGGTTTTGAACTGATAGGGGCGGTTACACCTGTTCGTTGATCGTTTCATAGTCGCTATTAGTCCAAAAACACTTGCCAATGGCGACAAAATGATATTTTCATATCCGCTTAATGGTTCCTTGATTTTACCTTTGAACCCGCAAGTATCGGCGAAACGATTCCGAAACAAACAAAACCATAATTAAGTATGAGAATCTTATTGGTCTGCAAAATGACCCTTCTTGCCTGTTCTATTCAGGCTCAAACATTTATTGATGCTACCGCCAACCTCCCTAGCACAGCAGCGGGAGCCAATATGGATCTACGATCGTTTGATATGGATAATGATGGCGATCAAGACCTCGTCTTCGCACGAGAGGGACAAGCAAATTATCTGCTCAAAAACAACGGTTTGGCTGTATTTACCAACGGCACGGTGGGCAATTTGCCTCAAGAAATACACGATAGCGAAGATGTAGCCATCGCCGATTTTAACAATGACAGCCACCTTGATCTGGTTTTTTGTAGTGAAGATGATTTCACGCAAGGCTTTGTCAATGTACATGAATATTATCTCGGAAATGGTACTGGAAAATTTATTGCAGCAGCCTATCAATTCCCAGACTCAGAAGCCAATGCAGTCATCACCGCAGATATTAATTCCGATGGATTCCCAGATTTGCTTTTTGGCAACAAAGGCACTATTGGTATTCAGATAAATGATGGAACTGGTAATTTTACCACGGAGAATCAGCGGATTACGCAAATAACACGCACAACTCAGGATCTAGCAACGGGCGACCTCAACAATGATGGATACCTCGATGTGGTGGCTGGAAATGAAAATGGAAACCTCATTTTTATCAATGACAGCACAGGTGTATTTAACGATGAAACGGCCACCCGTTTCCCGCCTTTGGCCAATATGGAAACTCGAAAAATTGCCTTAGGAGACGTTGATTCTGATGGCGACCTTGATATTTTCTTTGCCAATGTGTTTTTTATTCCCGGTAAAGATGCCCAAAACCGACTGTTCATCAATGATGGAACGGGGCATTTTACCGATGAAACCACGGCGCGTTTGCCAGTTGACAACGATCATTCTATTGATGCCATATTTGAGGATATAGACCTCGATAACGATTTAGATCTTGTGATCGCCAATGTTTTTGGAGCACACGTAAAGGTTTACCTGAATAACAGTTTAGGCCAATTTGCCGATTCTACCCTTGCGATCCTTGGCCAATTCTATGTAAGAGATGCACTAGGTGTCATCGCCAATGACTTCAATGGAGATGGTCTGCGCGACCTCTATATTTGCAACCGCCGAATGCCCGGAAGCAGTTTGAAAGATTTACTTTTGCTCCGCGCACCGATCAGTTCAGTATCAGCACCAATAGCGCACTCGCCCTATACTATTTATCCAAATCCAGTACTGGATCATCTGTTTATACAAACCGACAAGGCATCTATAGACACGATCCGTTTGTATAGTAATGATGGAAAATTGATCGGATCACTTGCCGCAACAGTAGTGAAAGACGGTGTTTTTCGCTGCAATTTACCGCCAAATCTAATGGGATCAGGGGTATATTGGATAGAAATAGATGGTGTAAAAAGTGCTATTTTTATTCAATAAAAATCACTTCGATTTCGCCCGCTTTTTTTCAATAAAACCAACCCTAAACCGCTCGTGGTATTCGCTTTCGCCAACAAAATACCAGATACCATTGCTACCTTTGGTAACCGTATGCGGCAATAACGAGACCCCTGTGCCAGAGGTTAAAGACAATTGTATATCGTCATTGTCTTTGCCTTTAGCATCGGTGAGCATTACGCTGGCCTCTGGCCAAGTGCCCTTATTCCAGAGCAACGACCAATTTCCTTTTCCGGTAGCGCAAGCACCTACTGTTGCAAATGATTGCCCACTCCCATCGGTCAGTTTGTGGTATTTCTCCATAGGCTTGGCCGATACGATTTTGTAGGTACTATCCAGCCGCAAAATAGCGGCCGCTTCCACCAAATGTGCGCCATGTTCAAAATTTTCTCGCTCTACCAACATCCAAGGCTTTCCATTATCGGCCCAGTCCAACCAGCGCAGGGTCAAATTCTGAATGGGTAGTTTTTGATCTGCCAGTTTTTCTTTCATAAACGCCCGTCGTAGAGACATTGGGATCGGATCGGAACGCAGTACTTCGCCACTGTTTTTTTGTGGATCAATCTTGTAAATGAAATAATGCGAAGCCTCAGTATTCTTTTCATCACTCCCAAAGCCGGTGCAAAAGACCATCCCTTTCTCATCTTCAGCCATCTGAAAAGTGGGGCTGTATTTCAACCCCGTACTTGGATAAAAACTACTCATTTCAGGATTGTTTTTTTCAAATAGATACAAGGCATTTGCATACGACGGTAAGTCGGGCGCATCAAAGATTTGGTGATACAAAGGGCGGCCATCGGGCCAATGTATCATAGGCATATAACGTTCGGCATAAGCATTTACCTTAAAATCTTTGTCAAATACGCGGGTATGAAGCATTACTTTGCCTTGATTGGTGCAAAATAGTTGGCGAAGTTCCACCGGAGATTCTCGTTTGGGCAAAGTCACTTTTCGGTGCCACTGGAGACCTCCATCAGGGCCGAATACAGCAAAACTAAGGTTGCGGGCATATCCACCACCATTGGGCAAATACACACAGATGTATTGACCGTCGGTAGAACGCCGAAAAGAAGCGGCACCCAAACCTTCTTCCCCACTAAACAACTCTATGGCCTTTCCTAACCACTGTTTTTGAACAAAATTGAAGGCATGGACATAAAACTTATGCGACTTACTATTTTCATAACCAATGAAGAGCAAGTCATTTTGCTGTGCTGCAAATCGGTAAACCAAATCGCCAGTTTCAGAAAAATTTGGGATCGGTTCATTGTATTTTTTATCCCCATCCGCCGCTAATACCGTAAGCATTGGCACTGCTGCATTATCGTTGCCCGATACGGGATCTTTACCCTCTTTTTGTAAGCGCAACAAGTAAAAGTCCTTGCCATCTGCCTTCAATAAAGCCAGCGTACGATTGTTTTTAGGGCATTTCACGTTGTTTAACCACTCTAATTGGTAAGGTTGTGCCAAAAGGCAACTTGTCCACATAGTGAACACTCCTAGTACGATCAAATGTTTGAATGAGTTCATGTCTGTATCTTTTTAGACTCCAAAAGTATGGGATATTTGAGGATTTACAAATAGCAATGATTGAATACATGTTTTTGGGGCTTGAATCGGTGATTCTGATGAGTAAGCCTAATCTGAGCCCAACTGATTGCTATATAAGGTATTGATGCAGGCTTTGAAGATTTGAATTTTACACAGAATCGGCGTATCTTTGTCGTTACAAGCCGTTTTTATTCGGATCGCTTAAAAGAGCGACTTTGAAATCACCTTTACTAAAACAAAATTTATGAAAAACAATCTATTCTTCGCACTTGCCCTCTTGTGCAGCCTTGGCTTACAAGCCCAAATCACGGTAACGAATGCCACCTTTCCGGTCGCAGGTGATACCTTACGCTACGCCTACGATGAAAACCCTGTTGGCTTCAATCCCGCTACACCACCCGGAGGAAACCAAATATGGGACTTTTCCGGACTCGTGAAAAACAATACGAATACGGTCATTTATCGAGCAGCCAATACTGGTATGCATGTTGCAGATTTCCCTGGAGCAGATCTTGTCCAGCAAGGCGCAACACGCGAAAACTACTACAACGTAACCTCCGCTAAATTTGAAGTGATGGGGTATGCTGGCACTAGTGAAATATTTGGCGTGGATGTCATCGGTCATTTCGGCCCTCCTTACGCAGAACGGAAGGCGCCGCTCAATTTTTTTGACATCAACCAGCAAACGACCAACCTTTCGCTACCCATCAGTATTGACCAAATTCCAGACTCACTCCTGACTGGCCTGCCCATTTCACCAGATTCACTTCGTGCTAGGATTAATACCTAACGATTGGAAGTCGTGAATGGCTGGGGTACTTGCCTGATCCCAGGTGGATCCTACCCAGTACTTCGGATGAAACGAACAGCATACACGACGACAAATTTGGATGCCTATATTTCTTCGCCATTCCCACTTGGATGGATTGATGTAAGCGCATTCCTTGGTGGCGGCGGCGCCTTAGGTCAACTCCTCGGAACAGACACCACCACTACTTTCAGGTTTTATAGTAATACCGAAAAAGAGGAAATCGCCGTAGCCACTATGAGCAGTGATCTCAGCAGCGTAACACGTTTTGCGTTCAAAAACACTCAAACCACTGCTGCTCCTACAATCAATGCCCTAGGGATGGCTGGTATCGCTGCTTTCCCAAGTCCTGCCATAGACTGGGTTCGTTTTGATTGCATTAACCTTCCACAGGATGACTACACGCTCCAAATCTTCAATATCATTGGCAATCTTGTTTGGAAAGAAACCCATCCAATCGTTGGGAATCGCTCGATCCATCTTGAACTTGAAAATTTCAAAAAAGGCATTTATATTTATAGCCTTTCTAATAAAACAGGTCAGGTGATTGGTACTGGGCAACTTGTTGTACTCAAGCCCTGATGGAAAGTTTACAACAAAAATAAATGAAACTAGAATTTTTGGCGTATTTTTGTTGGCAAGAACCCTAAGAAACGGTTCCGAAATAAAGGTACAAATTGATGCACATCTTTTGACCCCATATTTCATCTTTTTTGACTTAAATAGTTGTGCTATTCGCGCCAAAAAACAGGAAATCTAAGGCCAAAACCTGAAGCCTGAATCTGTACCTTTATTCCAGCACCGTTCCTAAAACATAAATAAAAAATGATAAAATTCGACACCGAACCGCCCGACGGATTTTACGCGACCCTCAAGCAGCGCGGCGAAAAACACCTCGCCGCCGCGCCAAAAACGGCGCAGAATTTCCTTTTTGGAAAGGCTATTTTCCTCGTCATGGCCTATTTTTTTTGCTTTTATCAGGTAATTTTTGCGACAAATCTTTGGTTTTGGTACGCCCTGATGGGTTTTTTCACTGTCCCGCTGATACTGAACATCGGCCACGAAGCAGTCCACAACGCCTTTTCAAAAAACGTCCGACTCAACCTTTTTTGCGCCCAAGTTTTCAACCTCGTCGGCGCAAGCGGCCACATTTGGCGCGAACGGCATGTCAAATCGCACCATGTACTGCCGAATATTTACGGCCACGATTCCGACATCGCGCAGAACAAACTGGCCCGCATCGCACCGGCCACGCCGCACATCCCAGCGCACAGGTTCCAGCATTTTTATATGCCTGGCCTCTACTTGATTTATACACTTAACTGGTTGGTTTACAGGGACTTTAAAGACGCACGACAGTTTTTTGCGGGTCAAAAAGATGCCCCCCAGCAATGGGCGGCACTAATTTTTACCAAAATTTTTTACTTTGGGTACGCACTTTTTTTGCCCATTTTCGTCCGTCCGGAATCGTGGCCGATCGTGTTTTTGGGCTTCGTTTTGATGCAGTTCGTGCTGAGCGCAACCACTTTTTTAGTGCTCGTTTCGGCGCACGTCGGCGAGGACGCGGTGTTTCCCGAACCCGATTTTGAGGGGAAAATCCACCACAGTTGGGCGGCACACCAGCTCATCACGACAACCGATTTTGCAACCAAAAATTGGCTTGTCACCCATCTTTTTGGCGGCTTCAACCACCACGCGGTACACCATCTTTTTCCGCAGGTTTCGCACGTCCACTATCCGGGGCTGACCAAAATCGTGAAGCAAACAGCCTCGGAATTTGGGCTGCCGTACCATTGTTTTTCGAGCATCTGGGAGGCCGTTTTTTCGCATTTCCGTTTTTTGAAAAAAAATGCGGCAGCACCTATTTTTGATGAAATTTAATGCCTAAAAAGTTGAAAACCAAATGGTTACTACAAAAGAAGTCCTTTCAAAAAACGACCGCCGCGAGTTCCTCGATCTCCCAAAACGGCTTTTTGCGGGGCATCCAAATTTTGTCTCTCCACTCGATTCGGACATCGAAAACACCTTCGACCCAGCCAAAAACCCGCTCTTCAAAAACGGCTCGGCCATCCGTTTTATCACCCTCGACGAAAAGGGAAAAACGGTGGGCCGAGCCGCCGCATTTATTGACAACCGAACGGTAAAAACCTTTGATTGCCCGACGGGCGGCATGGGATTTTTTGACTGTACGGAGGATCAAAAAACGGCTTTCCAATTGTTTGAAACTTGTCAAAATTGGCTCGCCGAACGCGGAATAGAAGCCATGAACGGGCCCATTAATTTTGGGGAAAACCACAGGTTTTGGGGCCTTTGCAGGAGCGGAGAGAGCCCCCCGGTTTTTGGGCAGTTTTACCACCCAAATTATTACCACGATTTTTTTGAAAATTATGGTTTCTGCGAATATTTCAACCAAGAATTCATGCGGGCAGACATCACCAATTTTGACTTCTTGGAACGTGTTCTGCCTGGTTATGAGACACTTATGATGGACAAAAATTTTTCGTGCAAGCACATTGGCGAGATCGGTGAGGCGAAGTTCACTACCGATTTTTGCGAAGTTTACAACCGTGCATGGGTCATCCATACGCATTTTACGCCGATGAAAACGGAGCGTTTTTCCTCACTTTTGAAAAAATTGAGGCCCATTTTTGACAACGAACTTTTTTGGGTGGCCTACCATTCTGACGAGCCAATCGGCATCTATTTGATGCTCCGTGATCTCAACCCTTTTTTAAAAAAATCAAACGATGGCAGGCTGGGGATTTTGCAAAAAATATGGCTCAAAATATGGCTCGCGACTAGCGGCTGCCGGAGAATTTACGCGCTCGTTTTTGGCATCGTGCCGGAGTTCCAGCACCAGGGCATCGGCAATTTATTGATGGTCACGAGTGCCCGGTGCATCATCCCGCAACGAAAATACGACACCCTCGAAATCGCATGGGTAGGCGATTTCAACCCAAAAATGATGCGGCTGATGGGCCTTTTAAACACCAAAAAAGAAAGGCTTTACACGACCTACCGGTTCGTTTTTGACCGAGGAAAGGTGGTGGTACGGGCTCCTATGATTGGGTAATATTGGGCATTTTACATCATCCAGCCATTTAAATTATAAGACTGTGCAGACAAACAAGTGGAGGGTATAAATAAACCTCCAAGGTAGGGTGTCCAACACAAGTAAATATATCTGTTCATTTTTGGGCATTGCTTAATTTGCACAAATATTTGATAATCAAATAGTTGATACGCTATTTTTTGATAATTTTTTGCACGAGTTTTTGATCTTAAAATGGTTTAA
>JANMMZ010000118.1:0-11521 GCA_031373665.1 Saprospiraceae bacterium
CTTATCCTTTTTAACTGATTGCTTATCGCCCAAACTGCCCATCTTTTTAGTTAAATAGCCCCACTATTCGCCCAAAAAGATAGTTATTTGGTCAAAAATCAATCTACCTAAAAAGAACAGTTATTCTTTTACCGTTACTAAGGATAAACAAGGCTTATTTTCCCGATAATCCAGCAAATAACCCACCCAGCAACTTCATTGCATTTTCAACGACAGCGGCATTTTCAACCGGAATTTTCAAATAAACCTGCCCTGTTTGCTCGTCTTTTGCCACAATGGATTCCACCAATTTTTGAGTTTTTTCGGGGCTTCTGAGGGTTTCGGATAATCCAGTAAAAAACGAAATACCTGTTTGTACCAAATCTTGAGGCGTAGCAGGTATAATGCCTGATGGGGGTGATTTCTGATTCCCGGCGGCACCTGTTTTAGACTCGCCTGATCCTTCAGGTGATGGTTGCGATCTGGGATGTTCGTTTGGCGACGAGGTTGGTTTGCGCTGTGTATCGGCCACCTCTTCATTGCTACTACTATCGGGCAACACATCATCATCGCCGATAAGGGTATCTTGCACTACCAAATCGCGTTTTTTCCGCTTTTTCGGATCAACGGAAGGTGCGGATGGTATTTCAAGATCTTCAATATCGGCCGTTTCCCGTTCTGAAGCCTCCGTTTCGGAAGGTTGCCATCCATCTTGTGTGATAGTTTCCACACTGTCCATAAATTTCTTGAACTTCGACTCTGACATGAAAATCGTATCGTCGCCATCAGGATCAAGTACGCCTTGCGCCATTGAAGATTTGAAGGCCAAAATACCCAACATCCGCTGTTCTATACTATCGCGGCTTACCATATTAATGATATTCACGTTGCGCTCCTGTCCCATACGATGTATGCGACCGATCCGCTGCTCCAACACTGCTGGATTCCAAGGTATATCCAAATTGATGAGCAGCGACGCTGCTTGTAGGTTGAGTCCTACCCCACCGGCATCGGTTGATAGGAAAACCCGACACTCCGGATCATTTTGAAAACGCTCCAATAGTGCTTGGCGATTCTTACTCGGAATACCGCCATGCAAATAAGCATATCCCGTGTCGCGGGCATCCAACTCTTGAGACACCAAGCGGGTCATGCGTTCCCATTGGCTAAAAATAACAATTTTTTGGGTTGGTTCGGCCAGTGCTTCTTCAAAAATACAAAGCAATTCATCAATTTTGGTATCGAATCGAGTTTTTTGATCCAAAATAAAAGTACTATCGGCCACCATACGCATTTGCGACAAAGATAGGATCAATTGTAGTCTATCTGATTCACTCAGAAAATGCATCCTGCGCCACCGTGCTACCAATCGGGCTACTGTGTCCGCTAGTTCGCGGTGTATGTCTTTCTGCTCCTTAGTCATCGGAACAAAAAGATTTTTGTCCATTCGCTTGGGCAGTTGTTTCAAGACATCCTTCTTGAGGCGGCGTATCATGGTATCGGCCAGCAAAATGGCAATCTCTTTCAAATTCTTATACCCTGTCACTTGTCCACTTTCCCCAAATATCTGATAGCGGTCTAAAAACCGATACAGTGGTGGCAATTTATATTGATCCACAAACTGGGTAATGGCGTACAATTCCTCCAATTTATTTTCCAAGGGCGTACCCGTCAGCACAATACAATATGGCGTATGCACTTTTTTCAACTGCATGGAGATCTTAGTCCTAAAATTCTTGATCCGCTGTGCTTCATCAATGATCATCATGTCAGCATCCATAGCAGATATTAACTCTGTATCATTGGCAATGGTATTGTAACTGATAATTTGAAAAAACGAGGTATCCGACTCATATTGAATCTTTCGTTTGGCCTGAGTACCTTCAATGACGTTCACTTGGGCATCACAAAATTTTTCGATCTCCATTTTCCACTGATATTTCAGGGAAGTAGGACAAACGACCAACACCTTTTGAATGCCCATTTCACGGCGCAATACTTCGGCTGCGCCAATGGCTTGTATCGTTTTACCAAGCCCCATCTCGTCAGCAATCATACAACGGCCTGCTTTGGCCGCAAAATATACGCCTGTGCGCTGGTATGGGAAAAGTTTGACTTTCAATAACGAATCCAAATAGGGGCTGTCTCCACCTTGTGGCAATAATTTGTTGATGATGGCCTGCCTGCGGATGTTTTCCCGACGTTCGGCTATAAACTGATAGGCATCATCTAAGCACTTAAATTCGGGATCTATATTTCGCGATTCGTGGATAATTTTTTCAAAATAGGCAAACCCATTGGTTTTCAAAAAACCATCTGTATCAAACCATTTTTTGGTCAATGCCATCATAGACGCTTGCTGCTCAGACCCAATGTATAACCGGATTCGAGGTTCTTCTCGATAATCCACGTAAATCATAGAGCCTTCTTGGGTGTGGCCACGGCGGAACGCACTTTTAAATCCCCGACTTTTGCTCAACTTATTCAATACTGAACTGATGTGTTTGCAAAGGCCGAGCCGATTGGTTTTAAAATCTTGACAATTGCAGGTATTACCCAAGGTGTGCAAGGAGTTAAAGGCTGGCAATCCCTTGGCGGGAATGCTCGCAGCGATATTGACCTGATAACTATTGCGGGTGCTAGGATTCCAGATATTAAACTCTGAAAAGAAGGGATGGTTTCCCACATTTTCTACTTCAAATGGGTTCTCTTCTCCGAATTGTTTGCGAAGGTTCAATTGCCAGAGGTCGAGTGTCTGTCCGTCGGGGCGACGGTGATAACTCACTTTCAATGGCTTTTTCTTTTTTGAATCCTTCTTTTTTGAGGACTTCGCGGCGGCAGTAGATTTTTTCATCCTAAATGTTTGTATCAGTACGCCGCAAAGATTCAAAAAATATGGTGATAACTACATCATTAAATAAAAATGAAGGGGTATTATTTAATTTTACTTTGTCACTTTAGAAAATCAGTAATACTGGTAGTCAAATGCTAGAATTGTTTTTATGGGTAAAAGGCTGTTGCCATTTACCCTACTTCAATGGCCATATGGGTTACTTTTTTGACGAAAAAAGTGACAAAAGCAAGGAAGCCTGTAGTGATCTTTGTAAACTGAAAATTAACCCCTACCAAGAATGAAAAAGCAACAGAATATTTGATTTTCAGTTAGTTTGCTTGTGTAGTTGTCTCCGTTTCACTACGACCTGACAAATCGAGGGGAGGTATGGGTTCAACATCATTAAAGTGGCAAAGTAGAATTAAGTAAATAAAAAAAGGGAATCTCAAGCCAGATTTTAGTCTAGTATAAGATTCCCTTTGTTATTGATGCAAACGCTAATTACTTATCTCCACCAGAAACGTAGTCCTTCGCTTTATCCCAGAAGTCTTTGCCTTCTTGGGCAGCCTCAGCAGCACCTTCTTTCACATCTCCTGCAAGTTCTTTGGCTTTATCGCTCAAAAAACCAAGGGCTCCACCTTCATGAGCCTCTATTTTGGCTTTAGCAGCTTGTGCTTCAGCCAATTTTTCACTGGCTTCTTCTTTGGCTTCTGCTGCCAATTTTTCGGCGGCATCGCTCCATTCAGATACTTTTTCACTGGCGGCATCTTTCAATGTGCCTAGTTTTTCAGCAGCTAATTCAGCGGCTTCTTTGGCCGAATCGGATAGGTTTTTTAAAAAATTTTCCATTATAAAAAATGTTTAATTGTGTAAATGCTTAATATATAATTGTTGAACTGAGATATTAATACGAAAAATATTGAAAATGATTACAACTGTTCATCCTAAAAAAGCGTCTATTGAACGGCTAATTTAGACAAACCGTCATTCTTTTCAGATATTATTGCATTTCTGTTAAAAAAACAATGTACCTTTGTTCATCTTTTTATGTGAACTCAAACGCCGATTTGGGTTTTTTGTTTAATCATTTTCTTTAACTAACTAACTATCCGATGAGTCGAATGTTACTTACTTCCATTTCAATCCTTACTGCCCTTGGCCTTAGTGCCCAAATATCCGTCACCAATGCAACATTTCCCAACGCGGGAGATACTTTGCGCACTGCTTTAGATACCGACCCAGTTGGTATCAATGCCGCAACCCCTCCTGGAGGCGGACAGACTTGGATATTTACTAATTTACAGCACAATACAGTAAGGGAAGTATCCTATTCCAATGCCAATGTTGGTATTCAATCTGTTAATTATCCCGGTGCAGACTTGGCTATTATAGGTACAGATGGGGAGACCTACTACAATAAAACCGCCACAAAATTAGAATTGATGGGCTTTGCTGGCGACGATCCTGCGGGTTTCGGCTTGCAAGTGATCACTAAGTTTGCTCCATTTCTAATAGAGCGCATATCTCCCATGAACTTTTTTGATATAAACAGTCAAACTAGTAACCTGACCCTTCCTCTTTCTACGGATGGACTTCCGGATTCCCTTTTGCAAGGTATTCCTGTGTCAGTAGATTCGATCCGAGTACGGATTAATACCCAGCGATTGGAAGTTGTGGATGGTTGGGGTTCATGCCAAATACCAGGCGGTACTTATCCAGTGTTGCGCCAAAAACGTACTGAATATACAAGTACAGGACTAGACGTTAAAGTGCCATTCCTTGGGTGGATTGATGTTGGTCAATTTTTGCCCGGCGGCGGCGGTGGTCTGGGAGGATTTCTAGGTACGGATACGACCGTCACCTATCGCTTTTATAGTGGAACCGAGAAAGAGGAAATTGCCATCGCAACCATGAGCAATGACTTATCTGAGGCAGTCAGTGTCAGGTTTAAGGACAATGGCACCGTTTCTACGGAAGAAGAAGAAGCCCCCGGTTCTGCCAGCATTCAAGCCTATCCAAATCCTGCTATTGAATGGGTGCGATTCGATTGTGCCAACCTTCCACAAGATCGCTATACATTGAAAATGTTTAACATCATTGGAAAGGTTGTTTTGAAACAAGAATACCAAATATCAGGTAACAAATCAATCCGCATAGACTTAGACTCCTATAAAAAAGGCACTTACTTGTACAGCCTTGTTGATAGCAAAGGGAATATCATTGGAACTAAGCGTCTGGTGATATTGAAGCCTTAGTAGGTTTTTAGTCTTTTTAGATGTAATAAAAAACGGGCAAATAATTCAGGTGTAACTGGATTATTTGCCCGTTTTGCATAAAGTACTAGAATGACGCTAAGTGCACTGTAAATTAAGTGAAGGAAAAACAAATAACTTCCTCCAATTTGGAGGTGAAAATGAAGTAAAATGGAGAAAATTATTCCGACACCATTCCTAAATCAATATTTTCCACAATTTCCAAACCATAACCAATCAATCCCATTCGGCGACGCGGATGGGTGGTCAATAGCCTGAGTTTACAAATATTCAAGTCTCGCAGTATTTGGGCACCAACCCCAAAATCTTTTTTACCCATAGGCGATTGCAGCTCAAAGCGGTCAATATGTCCCTCTTCTTGTAGTTGTTTATAATGGTTTAGTTTGGCCAATAAATTGCCTTTGTCATTTTGACGAAGGTAAACAAAGGCTCCTTTTCCTTCTTTGGCAATGGTTTCTAGCGATTTATTGATATTAGAACCATAGTCTTCGAGTAAAGTACCCAATATATCGCCCGTTTCGGAAGAAGAGTGTACCCTTACCATGATGGGTTCATGTTCTTTCCATTCACCTTTTTTGAGTACCAGATGCGTATCACCACTGGTAATATCGGTATAAGCAATGGCTTCGAATTCGCCAAAAATGGTCTGCATGGTTGTCGTTAATTCCCTTTTGACCAATCGTTCGGTGCGCATACGATAAGCCACCAAATCATCAATAGAAATAATTTTCAGTTGGTGTTCTTTGGCCACTTCAATCAACTGTGGTAGTCTGGCCATAGTACCATCAGCATTCAATATTTCGACTAAAACGCCTGCTGGATATAATCCTGATAGGCGGGCCAAATCAACGGTGGCTTCAGTATGGCCGGTGCGGCGCAGTACACCGCCCGCTTTGGCTCGGAGTGGAAAAATATGCCCCGGTCGGGCAAAGTCGCTGCCACGTGCATCAGGATTGGTCATAAAACGAATACCCGTGGAGCGGTCATAAGCACTGATACCGGTAGAGCACCCATGTCCTATAAGGTCAATAGAGACCGTGAAAGCAGTTTCGTGAAGGGCAGTATTGCTGCTGACCATTAGGTTTAATCCCAGTTCTTCTGCTCTTTTTTCTTCTATGGGTGTACAGATAAGACCCCGCCCATGGGTAGCCATGAAATTGATGGTTTCAGCAGTAACCATTTCTGCAGCACAAACAAAATCACCTTCATTTTCCCGATCCTCATCGTCCACGACAATGATTACTTTACCAACCTTGAAGTCTTCTAAGGCCTCTTCAATAGTATTCAATTTTATTGTATCCGACATTTGTACTGTGTTAATCAATTTTGTTGCAAAAGTAGTATTAATCTAAGTATTGACTTATAAAATGATGAAAATAAGTCTATTTTCCTAGCGAACAAAAGGTTTACAAAAATAGACTCAAAAATAAATTGTCTTACAAGTGCCATTTACCAAAGTTTTTTATTTTACCTATTGTATTATTTGCAAACAATTGTACTTTTACCGCTCCTATTTACATTCTAACTTTTTTTTTCTAACTTGCTTATGAAAAAGATCCTACTTCTTCTCATGCTTTCCTTGATGGGTTTGACAGCATTACAGGCACAACTACCCAATGGGTCTATTGCTCCTGATTTTACTGGTGTTGACCTCGACGGGAATACCCACAATCTTTACTCCCTCTTAAATGCGGGAAAAACTGTTTATATTGATGTATCCGCCACATGGTGTGGCCCTTGCTGGAACTATCATAATACCAATGCTCTTGAAGACATCTGGACGCAATATGGTCCTGGTGGCACAAACGAGGCTTTTGTACTATTTATTGAAGGCGATGCCGCTACCAATGAAGCCTGTTTATATGGCCCTTCGGGTTGTGTAGGCGGTACTCAGGGCGACTGGGTGACTGGTACAGGTTACCCAATCATCAATGATGCCACTATCAAATCACTATTGGCTGTAACATTCTACCCTACCATATATATGGTGTGCCCTGCGGATAAAAAAATATATCAACCGGGACAATTGCCCGCTGCTGGACTTTGGAATTACAGAACGAACAACTGCCCAGAGGCAATTGTAAACGTAACCCTGAATAGTATTACAAATGTGAAATGCTTCGGTACCAACTCAGGCAAAATAGATATTTCGGCTTCGTCAGGCACGGCACCTTATACCTATGCTTGGTCAAATGGTGCCACCACCCAAGATCTAGCAACCGCAGTAGCAGGCACTTATTCTTGTGTCGTAACGTCCTCTAATGGCTGGACAGGTACTATCTCTGATTTGATAGTAGAAGGCCCTGACGCTGCTTTGGTTGCGACAATTGAGGGAACTACCCCGGTTGGTTGCAATGGAGTACTTGGTTCTATCACTGTATCAACCAGTGGTGGTTGGGGCGGATATGATTATAACTGGAACAATGGTAGCAATACTCCTACTATTGAAAATTTGACTGTTGGTAATTATACGGTAAGTATCACCGATGCTGGTGGATGCTCTCGTACTTTATCCGTTAATATGCCCCCTCCGACACCTCCATCAGCATCTATTGCAAACGCAGGCACCATCACTTGTGCACAGCCTACGATCCAATTGAATGCCAATAATTCAAGTTCTGGTACGGCTATTTCGTACCTATGGACAACGACTAATGGCATGATTGTCAATGGAGGTACGACCACCACTCCTACAGTTGGTGCAGGAGGTAATTACAAGATCGTTGTAACAAACAATGACAATGGATGCACCAGTACCGCCACAGTGATTGTACCTAACAATACAACCCCACCAACTGCCAGTGCAGGTACGGGTGGTACGGTAACTTGTACGCAGACCTCCATAGTGTTGGAAGGCAGCGGCTCCACAGGCAATAATTTCTCTTACTTGTGGACTGCAACCAATGGTGGTAATATATCATCGGGTGCTACTACTTTGAGCCCTACCGCCAATGCTCCTGGCACCTATACTTTGAAAGTAACCAATACTAGCAATGGATGTACTTCAACCTCTAGTGCACTGGTCATTGGTAATAATACATCGCCAAGTATCAATACCACAAACGGGGCTTTGACTTGTGCCTCCTCTACTGTAGTAATAACCACTTCGTCCAATGCCCTGAATCCAGCATATGCTTGGACAGGCCCTAATAGTTATACATCCAATGTACAAAACCCAAGTGTGACTGAACCGGGTACGTACAACTTGGTTTTGACTGATAATGGAACTGGATGTATCGGTAGTGCTACTGCAACAGTAACCGTGAACACGGCATTGCCCGGTGCTTCTGCAAGCGGAGGCACTTTGACATGCGCAACTACTTCCACTACCGTGAATGGCTCCTCTATGGCTATCAACCCTAGTTATACTTGGTCAGGCCCGAATAATTTTAGTTCAAACCTACAAAATCCAAGCGTTAATACCGGAGGTACTTACAATTTGATCGTTACTGACCCTGCCAATGGCTGTACTTCTACCGCAGCGGCCACAGTAGCGACCAATACCACTGCACCACAAGCCTCTGCTACGGCTTCCAGCAATTTGAATTGCAATACCACTCAATTACAATTGAGCGGTACGGGATCTTCACAAGGTGCTAACTACACTTATAACTGGACAACTACCAATGGCAATATTGTGTCAGGCGGAACAACCTTGACACCTTTGGTAAACCAAACTGGTGCATACAACATACTTGTTACCAATACGGATAATGCTTGTACTTCAGCGGCTACAGTTACGGTCAACCAAAGCCCATCAGTCAATGCACAAATTGCATCACAGCAAAATGTAAGTTGCAATGGTGGAACCAATGGTACGGCTACGGCTGCTGGTAGCGGCGGCAATAATAGTTTCTCGTATGTATGGAGTAATGGCAACAGTGTTGCTATCGCCACCAATCTTGCAGTAGGTGTTTATTTGGTTACCATCACTGATGGTGAAAACTGTACGGCTACCACCACGGTATCCATCACAGAGCCAGCCATATTGATGGCCAATGCCTCCACTACTTCACAAACGTCTAACGGGGTGAATGATGGTACAGCGACAGCCAACCCTTCGGGTGGTACTGCTGCTTATACCTATGCTTGGAGTACAGGTGCAAATACCCAAACCATCGCTGGTTTGGCACCAGGTTCTTATGCAGTATCGGTAACCGACTTGAATGGTTGTACAAGTGTACAAACAGTGACCGTCAATTCATTTGACTGTACGATAGCACCACAAATTGCGGGTACGAATGCTAGCTGTTTCGCATCCAATAATGGTACAGCAGCAGTAACGATCGTAGGTGGCTCTAATCCAATCACTTACAACTGGAATACAGGTGCAAATACATCTTCTATTGCTAACTTAGCGGCTGGTACCTATACAGTGAGCATCATGGACGCTAACAACTGTCCTGCTACCCTGAATGTATCCATTTCAGAGCCAAACCAAATACAAGCAAATGCTAGTGCCACCAATGAGTCTTCTTCTGGTGCTAACAATGGTACGGCTACTGCCAATCCTACGGGAGGAATCGGCACATTCACTTATGCTTGGAGCAATGGCGGTCTGACTCAGACCATCACTAACTTAGCACCGGGTACCTATTCGGTCATTATTACAGATAATAATGGTTGTACTGGTACACAATCTGTAGTAGTTAGTTCATTTGACTGTGCAATCAGCGCACAAAACAGCACTTCAAACGTGACCTGTGCAGGAGCAGCGAACGGCTCTGTTACGGTTAGTTTGACAGGAGGCGCCGCACCATTCGCATATAATTGGAGCAATGGCGGCAGCACCGCTACGATCAGTAGTTTGGCTGGCGGCACTTACACTGCTACCATCACCGATGATAATGGTTGTCAAGTTACAACCTCTGCTACGGTTGCAGAACCAGATCCATTTACATCTTGGACGGTACAGTCCACCAATCCTGCTTGCCCTAATGAGGCCACAGGTTCGGCTTCGGTATCTATATCAGGTGCAACAATGCCTTATGGTTTCGTTTGGAACAATGGTACAACGGGTAATAATATCAACAATGTTGTAGCGGGAATCTATAGTGTAGTGGTAACCGATGCAAATGGTTGCACCTCTAAAACGACTGTCCAGTTGGTGCCAACAGACAATATTGCGCCTTCTGTGACTGCTCAAAATGCTACCTTGGCCTTGAATATGAATGGAGCAATAACCGTGACGGCTCAAAGCCTCAACGCTAGTGCTACCGACAACTGTCAGGTACAATCTGTGACTGTATCGCCAGCAGCCTTTGATTGTGACGACCTTGGTCAACATGTAGTGACCATCACCGCGACCGACGCGGTAGGACTCACGGCTACTACTACTGCTACGGTTACGGTGATAGATAATACTGCTCCGACCGTAACTTGTCCAAACAGTATCACCCAGTGTTCTTACGACAATATTGTTACGTTCAATGACCCATACGCTCAAGACAATTGTTTGTTGAGCGGTGGTACATGGTTACAATTGAGCGGATTGCCGAAAAATTCAGAGTTTCCGGTAGGTGCTACGGCACAGACGTATCAATATACTGATGCTAGTAACAATGTGGGTACTTGTACCTTTGAGGTAATTATCACGGCTCCTATTGTTGTCAATAGTGCCAATGTAGTCAATGACCAAAATGGTCAGGGCGTAGGTGCCATTGATCTTTCTGTCAATGGCGGTGTCGCACCCCTCGTGTACGAATGGACTCTTGGCGGTGCAGTAGTTGGCACTACGGAGGATCTCTCTGGTTTGAGCCAAGGTTCTTATGCTGTAGAGGTGACTGATGCCTTTGGTTGTATTTTCGTGAGAGACGGCTTCGTTGTGGAGAACTCTGTAGCGACGAAAGAACCCATTTGGTTGTCAGGCATGAGCATACAGCCCAATCCAACTTCTGGAATGACCACTATCGTGTTTGCACAATTGCCACAAGAGTCTGTGGAATTGAACGTAACAGATGCAACCGGACGTATTGTAGTCCGTACGATCAGCGATCAAAACCAAAATGTAAGTTTGGATTGTACCATGCTTCCACAAGGTATTTATATGTTGCGTATTAGGTCAGGAAATGAAATCGGAATGCGGAAATTAGTGATCAATCGTTAATTTTTGTTAGATGATAAATAAAATGGCTGGCACACAAATCGTGTGTCAGCCGTTTTTATTTTTTTCACGAGTACTTCCATTACATATTGATAAGAGGGCTTTAAATCAAATATCGTCAACTTAGGCACTTTCTGACCCTGATAAGGCAGGATTGATTGGTTCTCTAATTTTGGCCTCGGAGAGGCTTCCCATTTGGTGTGCCAGGCATGCCACTACTCTAACAGGTGCGAAGGTAAAACTTTTAGTCCTGAAAGAGCCGTTATGACCGGAATCTTATAGTCGGAGGCAAGGGTGTCCATCGCGAGTTGGAATCTGAAGGAAGCCCGAGAC
>JANMMZ010000019.1:0-29199 GCA_031373665.1 Saprospiraceae bacterium
TAAGGCCGTCTCAAAGGCCAATATACTCTGGTCAAAGCCTTGCACGGCGGGCCAATTACCCGTTTGATAACACCAATCAGTCAGCCGCTGCCGCCGACTCGGCGGATAAATACGATGGAGGGTATCGGGAAATGCTGCCGCGTGCATAGATACATAAAACAGTGGTCCATCGGCATTCAACTGTGCAGCCTTTTCTTGGTAACGCTTGGCTAACACTAAGGTATGTACTCCTTTGGCGGCGGTATCTTCACCTAACACCAGCACCACTTGATCCACATCGGAGCAACGACTCAGTCCAAAAATAAATATGGACACGACCCATAAAGTTGGTAAGGCTACCAATAGGCGGCGGATGAAATATCGTATCATCCCCTTCCGCTTTCCATCACCATCCTGCGTATCTCTCGGTTGAAATTTACTTGATTTTGCAAATCTTCCAAGCCCATATGCATTCGGTAACGCCAGTAATGTTTTGGATTGGCGGGCACATTGATGCGTTCGTCTTGAGGGTTTTCTCGCCGAATAGCGCCATCCATACCCATCAAATCCTGCAACTGGAAAATACTCCACATGGCTGGAGCATGGAAATGTTGTTCCAGCAACATACGGTTGATCCAAGGTTCGCAGTAGAATGGAGCATCGCCCTGTTGTAGTAGTATTTCATTGAAAAAACGCTGGGTCAGTTTAGGGTCTTCTTCCCACCATCCGCGCAAAGTGCTCATATCGTGTGTGGAAGGGGTGACCACACTCAGGTATGGCGCATCTTTAGGGTGAAAAAAAGCAGCACCTGTCCCCTTGGGCATTCTTTGTATTTCGAGACTCAAAAGACCCAAATCGCGCATTACACCCGGCACACAATCAGGTACCATGCCTAGGTCTTCTCCACAAATAAGCATATTGGTAGCTCGTTTCATGGCTGGCAATTTTTCTAGGGCTTCCCGCTCCCAGAATTCATCTTGACGGCGATAGAAGTAGTTGACATACAAGTCTTTAAGGCGTTGTTGTATGGATGGCTCCAAATATTTGAACGATAGCGTTTTGTCCATATCCAGTCGGAAAGCACCTGTCCATCCGTGGCCTTCCACTTTGGTATCAGCATCCAATAATATGACATTGGAATGAAGGTCATAAAGCCCACCTTTTATTTTTTCATCATTGGATTCAGGCTTTTTGGTAGCAAAATATGCTTCCACCTTGCGCTGGGTATCAAAGGCTGGTTTGAGGGTGTAACCTCCATCACGGTGTGCATCCAAATACTGATCACGTACCAGAATAGCATCAGTGCCAAATACCTCATTTAATACAACATCCTGAATATATGGCTTGCACAAACGATCATAATTGAAACCAATACCTTTTTCGTATAATTCTCTTTCGGTGATCGGGATAGCGGGTATAAACTGCCCCAAAATACCTTCTACTGCATCCATTGGGATACTCCAGATGCGGAAAAAACCAAGGATATGGTCAATGCGGAAAGCGTCAAAATAAAGGCTTAATTGCTCAAAACGCTGCTTCCACCAAGCAAATCCGTCTTCTTTCATCCGTTCCCAATTGTAGGTCGGGAATCCCCAGTTTTGGCCTTTTACCGCAAAATCATCCGGTGGCGCACCAGCCTGTTTGTTCATATTATACAGATCGGGTGCTACCCAAGCATCGCAACTAAATCGGTAAATACCAATGGCAATATCCCCTTTCATGGATAATCCTTTGGAATGGGCATCGTCGGTGGCGGCTTTCAACTGTAGGTGCAAATGCCACTGTACAAACAAGTGCACGCCTATGGCATCAGTATGTTTACTTTTGGGCTCTAATAAGGCATCCACTGCTTTAGGATCGTAGATTTTATGATCTGCCCACTGGTTAAAGTCTGAAGTGCCTTCGTGGTCGCGCATCCAGCAAAACACCGCATACGGTGCCAACCAATGCTTATTCTCCTCATAATATTGAAGGTAGTTTTTATCTTTTGCCCATGCCTCCTTCTGAACATCGTACAACTCGCGCACCGCGCCCCATTTTAATTGACTCACGGCTTCATAATCAACCACGGTCAGCGCATTGAGCACTTTTGCTTTTTTGACATAAGGCTTCATCATGGCTGCTTGAGCCTTGCCCGCTACCTGCTCCACATTGAGGTATATGGGGTGGAGGGCAAAAGCCGAAATAGAAGCATACGGGTAAGAATCCACCCAAGTGTGGGTAGCAGAAGTATCATTGATGGGTAATAATTGGATCAATTTGAGCCCCACTGATTGTGACCAAGTGGATAAAGCGGGTATATCAGTGAATTCTCCAACGCCCCAACTCTGTTGACTCCGCAAACTGAATACAGGAATAGCCACACCAGCACCCTTGAATTTGACTCGGTCAAAACTCGCAAATCCATCATGCAAGATCATTCCGCGTTGCCCTTCTGAGGCTTGTACACCTGTATGGTAGAGAGTCCGGTTGGTATGGCTTTCGAAAGCGACAAAACGATTGGTTTTAGTATTCCAAATACCATATTTGTAGGCCAATGGAAGTGAATCGCGGGATAGATCCACCCTAACCTGCCACCATTGCCCTCGTGGTTCGAGTAGGAGCGGTGCGGCACTGTCCCAATTGCGCAAGCCCACCCCGTGTCCGAGCAAACAAATCACTTCATCGGGCTGCAACATCGGTGACTTTACTTTGAAAAGCACGCCTTCTGCATCTCCTTTGATGCTTTTAGAGGCACTATCAGTTGGATTATTTTTTTGAAATACTTGTGTGTAAAACACGTTTTCTAGGGCTCCAGCAGGATTCCAAAGATCTATGACTTGAAGCGATCGCGCTTTCCAATCGGCCAATACAATCTGTCTTTCTGTTTCCCATTCACTGGTAAAAAATTGGCCTTTCGATTGAAAATGGTACTGGTATTGAATAGATTTTACCTTTTTGGAATCAAAATCCAACTCGCTTACCCAAAAGTCTTCGTTCAGGTAAGTCATTGGTTGGGGCGTTGCCCCATCTATGCTAAGATAGCAATTGTCGCCGTATTGGGTATGGTATCGAAGTAAAAATTGAATTTTCATAATGCCTTGGCTATATTGATGATAGATCAATCAGCGCGGCAAAGATAGTTTTCATAAGTTATGTAATGGACAAATAATAAAGGGTATTTTTTCGCAAGTTAGTTTTTGGCCGTTACGTACTATTTTTAAACCTTTTTTATAAGAAAGGTCTGTAACCCCCAAATGCCAATCCTACCGCTTCCCCCATTCATCAATCTTCATCAGAAGCCATTTTTTAGGCATAGCCGATGAGTTGGCTAAGAATTTTTCCCGCAATTGCTCCAAGCCCTTCTTGTCAGATGGGGCCAATCTACTCAGGTTTCTTACCACGAGTAGGTAACTGTGGTACTCTTTTTTGACATTTTTGGAAAGCACCGTATTGCGGCGCAGGTAAATACGAAAACTCTCAATGAGCGAATCCAAGGCTTGATATTCATCCAGTTCATAATAAGTGCGCAAAAGGGTCAGTTTTGCCCCCAAGGCATACACGACATCACTATATTCGAGATTGCGCAATAATTCTATGACCTCTGGATAGCGTTTTTGGTGAAAATACAATTGAGATAAGTTGAAAATCCGAGCGTTTTCTCGCACCTGATCGGGCAAAAAAGGAGCATATTTTTCAATGAATTGCTCCGCCCATTCATACTCCCCAACCCCATTACTACAAGCAATAATATTTTTAAAAACGCCCTCTGATAGCCTATTTTCTTCCAATAACAGTTGGTGGTCTATGATCTTTTTAAAAATATCAAAAGCATGGCGATAGTATTCCGTTTTGCCTTGATTGATTTTAAATGCACAATAATTTTGGGCAATATGGTAGCACTCTCGCAGGTCAAGTTTTGTGAGTTTGTCGCCATACACGTTTAAGTGTTCCAAGAGCAGTACAAAGTGTGATTCGTCGGTTGGATCGGTCAAGCAATGTACCACCTGATGATAAATTAAGATCAGCGGCTCCGCTTGGAAATGTGCTGCTTGGATATGCTCCAAAAAACCAGGCATGAGCAATAATTCTCGATCGGTAGAGCGAAAACCTTTGAAAACCAACCAAGAAATGTAAGATTTAAGTTTTTGAACAATATAAAAATGCTCCAAGGCCTGATCGGCGGCGGTCAATTTATCAGCATATCCGCTACTGGTCATGCTCCGCGAAGCCCGTTCAAATATATTCCAATGGTATCGAAATTCATTGAAATAAGCCCAACTCGATTTGCCTTCCTGTTCGCCCAACTGCCGCTCTATTTGCCGTTCTAGACTCGACAAATGCTTTTGTAATTCGGGTTTTCCCATATGCCACTGCAAGTCCAATGCTTCCGCAAGCGGATCCTGTTTTCGGTACTCCATAGACCAGAAATGTAGCGCCATTCCACTCAGATCAGAGGCCAAACGCCTCAGTATGGCATCATTGTAAGGCTTGGGTGCAAACATCTTTTGCCATACGGCTTCTTTGGTCAGTTGATCCATCTTTTCCTGTCCTTTGCGCATGGACTGATCTATCAAGTCAAACAGGATCAACGCTTCTGCCTGATCGTTCAAGTACGGCGATTGTAAGTACTTCCTAAACCGGTTGAGTTCTGGTTTTGTGAAGGTTTGAAGAAGGGATATAAGTTTTTCACTAAACATGGGGAACAGTGTTATAATGAATTGGGAAATCCTGCTTTTTGAGCCACCATATCCAGTGTTTCAGATAAATCTAAGGTGAATTGCAATGGCACTCTTGGGCTTTCCAAACGCCCTTCTGTCAGGCACTGCATCACATGTATGGCTTCATAGCGGTAGCCCCAACCCTCATAAGGCAATGCCACGATTTCGTCATTTGTTTCACGGCCTTCATAAGTGGTTATGGTAAGGCGTTCGGTATGGTGCCACCTTGGGTGGAGGTATATACTGCCTTTGGTTCCATATATTCTTGCTTCTATGGGTGTATGCGCACGGAGCGTACAGTGTCCCATTGCCATTCGCTTGCTAGTATAGCGAAACATAAAAGCCGTATTATCGTCCACGTCGGTTTCTGAAATGGTAGCCATAGCAAACACATCCTTTGGGTCAGGTTTTCCAAACAACTGCAAGGCTAAAAACATAGGATAAATGCCAATATCCAGCAATGCGCCGCCCCCAAGAGCCTTGTTAAAAAGACGGGATTCTGGATTCACCGGCATATTAAACCCAAAATCAGCCTCTACGGTATGAATATCACCAATAGTGCCTTGGCGAATCGTCTCAAGCACTCGTTCAAAAGCAGGAATAAAGCAAGTCCAGAGTGCCTCCATGGCAAATACCTTGTTCGATCTGGCCAAGGCCACCATTTCATGAGCCTCTTGGGCAGTCATGGCAAATGGTTTTTCGCAAAGCACTGGCAATCCATGCGCTAAGCAATACATCGTGGTGGCGTGGTGGTGTATATGTGGGGTGGCAATATATACGACATCCAAATCAGTCACCGAACCAATAGCCTCATAACTACCCAAAGCATGGAGTGCACCATACTCGGCGGCAAAAGTCTCGGCGCGGCTCAAATCAGTAGAAGCCACTGCATGAAGTTGCGCATGGGGGATGGTTTTTAAGTCATCGGCAAACTTTCTGGCTATTTTTCCCAATCCTATAATGCCCCATTTGAATATTCTTCCTTCCATGATGTTTATTTTCTGTAAAAATAACACTACTCCGTTTAAGAGTGATACATTTGCGGCAAATATACATACCTAACTTGCTCTCACCACATTTTATTTTATATTATGGATGCCAATAGTCGCATTTATGTTGATTCTGAAATCGGAAAATTAAAAAAGGTAATCGTTCATCGCCCCGATGAAGGTATTGCTCGGATTACGCCCAAACGCGCGGAGGAACTATTGTTCGATGATATTGTCCACTTGCCCAATATGCAAGATGAGCATGATATATTTGTCAATGTACTCAAGGCATTTGTAGGCAAAGAAAACGTATTGGAGGTTCGCGATCTGTTAGCAGAAAGCGTCAGAAACGAAGAAAGCCGCTATGAAGTGATCAACAAGATCACTGAATTTGAGGAATTACCCTATTCTTTCATTCCGCGTTTGGCGGGCTTATCGCCAGAACAATTGGCCGATACCCTCATCACGGGCTATTTAGAGCCGGAAGATAGGATCTTATTTGATCCCATTCCCAATCTGATCTTCACTCGAGACCTTGCCGTCACTGTCAATGATTATGTGATCATTACCAAGGCGGCCAAACAAGCGCGTTTCAGGGAAAATTTCCTTACCCGCCTTATTTTTAGCAGCCATCCAGTATTCCGCAGGCTCAAAGCCGATGGTAAAACCATCAATTTGAATCGCGTGGACAAGTTTCCACCCAACAAACGTGGCGAAAATATCAGTATAGAAGGCGGTGATGTAATGACCTTTCACAAAGATTATCTTTTGATCGGTTGCTCGGAGCGTACCAATAATTACGCTTTTGAAGTGTTGAAAAATTATCTTTTCGACCGTGGTATTATCAAGAACATCGTGCAGGTCAATATCCCAGCTGAACGCACTTACATGCACATTGACACGATATTCACACAGATTAACCACAACCATGTAGTCGGTTACAAGCCAATCGTACAGGATGGACTAGGCTCTTATGTGGATGTACACCGCGTCGGCGGCGAAGAAATAGAATATCCAAGTATTAAGGACTTTTTACAGGCCGAAATCAACCCTAAAATGGAGTTCATCTGGGCAGGGCGCGGAGAAAGTCCCTATCAAGAGCGGGAGCAATGGACCGATGGTTGTAACCTCGTTGCTTTGAAACCTGGTGTGGCCGTCACCTACGACCGCAATCCAGTCACCGAAAAAGCATTTAAAGATGTCGGATACAAAGTTATTGCTGCGGAAAAACTCTTGCGTGACATCGAAAGTGGTAAAATAACGGTTGATGCCGTAGAAAACACCATTATTACTATTCCATCTAATGAATTATCGAGGGCAAGGGGTGGTTCACATTGCATGACTTGTCCCGTAGAGCGGGAGCCAGTACCAGTTTAGAAATCGTCTAAAAAACCGTGAGTTGGTATCATTTCACGAATCCTAATCTTGACTTGGTGTTTTCAATGTTTTTCAACTTTCAATCACTACTCATGTGCAAATATGTTACTTTTTTAATGTTATGCGCTGCTCCTTTGTGCGCACAAAGAACCGATTACGACTTAGTCGTACAACCATCAGAAGCAAAGGCTCGCGATTTTGCGGAATATTTGGTTCAATTGGCTTGGATGAATAGTCCACAAGCAGCCATGGCTTATGAAGAAGTGGAAAATGCCCAAGAACATTCCAAAAACCTACGCCGGGAGTGGATGCGTGATGTGGGTGCTACTTTCAACCTCAACGAAGGTAATATCGTAGTGAAAAGTAGTGATGCCAATATCTTTTTTCCGCGATATAACTTTGGTTTTAATATAAATTTGTACAACATATTTACCCTGCCTACAAAAAATCGGATTGGTAAACACAATGTAAAAATAACCGAGTACAAAGTCAATGATAAAAAACTATCCGTCAGGGCAGAAACGTTGGGGCTTTATGCCAAATATAAATTGACTAAAGAGGTGTATAAATTGCGCGTACTGTTGGAGCAAGAACTCTATAACGGGTTTGTATTGATGGAGCAGCTCTATAAAACTGACGAAAAAAACTTGGATGACTACACCAATGCCAGCAGTGCTTATTTTCAAGCAAAAGAAAACCGAATCAAAGCGGAAACGGATGTTTTGCTCGCAAAAATACTATTGGAAGAGATGATTGGCATCCGATGGGAACAAATACAGCACCCCACCAAAGAAGAGTAGGGGGCTTGGTTTCGTATAATATTTTGCTGTTTGAATAATAAATCAGACTTTTGCATTCTTACAGCACTGTTTAATGATAACTGTTTAACTTAAATAATGAAGAATATTTCTCTGATCCTCAATGTAATTTTACTGGGTGCCATAGCGCATCTTTACTATTTGAACTCAAAAAAAGCGACCTCAGGGCCAACCGCTATCACAGTACCAGCCAATCAAATGGCGGGTGCTAAAATAGCATGGGTGAATGCCGATACCTTAGATGCTCAATACGAATGGCTCAAAGATCAAAAGAAATCCATTGAGCAACGCATGAAAAATGCGGGCAACTCACTGGTAACAAAACGCGATGCCTTGGCAAGGGATATGTCCGATTTTGAGCAAAAAGCACAACGCAATGATGTGGCACCAGCCGATCTGCAAAAAGAATATGAGGTACTGCAAGGCCGGCAGCAAAAACTTGCTGACGAAGCAGACCGCTTGGACAAACAAGTATCGGAAGAGCAAAAAAAGGCTTTCAATGACCTTTATGCCAATGTAGAAGCACAACTTAAAACCCTTTCTTCGCAGATTGGATACGATTATATAATGTCGTACTCAAGGGGAGGCCAGTTGCTCATGGCCAATGATAGCCTCAATATCACTAGACAAGTTTTGAGTCTGTTGAATGCCAAAAAGTAAGGGATTGCCTTTATTAAAAAAAACATTTTGTTTTGTTTAAGTAAAATACGTTACCTTTGCCACAGTATGTTTTAAGTTCGTTTATCTTTAAACTTTTTTACTGTGGGTTCTGCAATCAAATCGAAAAAACAAATGATGGCTGCCGCTGCAAAAGCGACATCCAAATCAACTGACAAAACACCTGAGACTACTAAGCATATGCAAGAGGTTAGATATACCGAAGATGAGATTAAATCCCTAGATTGGCGTGAGCATATCCGCTTACGCCCGGGGATGTATATAGGTAAGTTGGGCGATGGCTCCAGCCCCGACGACGGCATTTATGTGCTGCTCAAGGAGGTGGTTGACAACTGTATTGATGAATATGCTATGGGCTACGGCAAGCACATTGATATTGTGGTACAGGAGAGTGGGGTCACCGTCCGGGATTTTGGCCGTGGTATTCCATTGGGCAAAGTCGTAGATGTGGTCAGCAAAATCAATACTGGTGCCAAATATGACTCCCGCGCTTTCAAGAAGTCAGTAGGACTTAATGGCGTAGGTACCAAGGCTGTCAATGCGCTTTCCGAATTCTTTTCGGTGACTGCCGTGCGCGAAGGACAGTCCAAAACAGCCGAATTTCAGTTTGGAAACCTCAAAAAAGACGGTAAATTAGAGCCAACCAAGGAAGAAAATGGTACGCTCATCGTTTTCAAACCCGATAATGGTTTGTTTAAAAACTACCGTTGGTTGCCCGAATACATAGAACTCCAACTCTGGAATTATGCCTATCTGAATGCTGGGCTTCGCATCCATTTCAATGGAAAAACCTTGTATTCTAAAAATGGTTTATTAGACCTTTTGGAGAAAAAAACAGGTTCGGAGCAGACCCGTTACCCCATTATCCACTTAAAAGGAGAAGACATAGAAGTTGCCATCACGCATGGCAATCACTATGGAGAACAATATTACTCTTTTGTGAACGGCCAAAATACCACTCAAGGCGGTACGCACTTGGTGGCCTTTAGGGAAGCCTTAGTCAAGGTGATCCGTACCCACTTCAAAAAAGAGTTTGATGCCAAAGATATACGTGAAAGCATCATTGCAGCGGTGGCTATTCGGGTAGAAGAGCCTGTATTTGAATCGCAGACCAAAACCCGCCTCGGCTCAGAGCGGATCGCCCCCGAAGGGGTAGCCATTCGGACGTTTATGTCCGATTTTTTAAGCAAGGCACTCGACGATTATTTGCATCAGAACCCCGAAGTGGCCAAAGAGATGCTCAAGCGGATCCAGCAATCGGAAAGGGAGCGGAAAGACATTGCAGATGTAAAAAAACTAGCCAATCAACGCGCCAAAGCGGCCAATATACACAATAAAAAACTGCGCGACTGTCGCTATCACCTCAATGAAAAATGCGACGAGGAACTCAAACTCGCCAGCACTGTTTTTATTACGGAAGGAGACTCTGCGAGCGGATCTATCACCAAGGCTCGCAATACCAATTCGCAGGCCGTATTCAGTTTGCGTGGTAAGCCCTTGAACTGCTATGGACTGACCAAGAAAATTGTGTATCAAAACGAAGAGTTTAACCTCCTCCAACATGCCCTTAATATTGAAGACTCGTTGGACGACCTCCGCTACAACCGGGTGGTGGTCGCTACCGATGCCGACGTGGACGGTATGCACATTAGGCTTTTACTACTGACGTTCTTTTTGCAGTTTTTTCCTGACTTGGTTCGAAATGGGCATTTATATATTTTAGATACGCCACTTTTTCGCGTTCGTGATAAACAACAAACTTTTTATTGCTATTCGGAGGCTGAAAAAAAAGCGGCTATCAATAAACTGCGCGGGAAGCCTGAAATCACCCGATTTAAGGGTCTTGGTGAAATTAGCCCCAATGAGTTTGGAGCGTTCATCAATGAAAATATTCGCTTGGATCCTGTTTATTTGCCCGAAGATACCAATCTTGACCACGTCTTAGATTATTACATGGGTAAAAACACGCCAGAACGCCAAGAATTTATCATAGATAACCTTCGCGTGGAGATAGATGTAATAGATACGCCCGAAGAAGAGGCTCAAATTATGCCAGAAACGGACGTTTTAGTATAAATTTTGGCAACAATCTAAAAATTAATGCATCTTTGTGATTCCCAATAAATGAAATAGGATACGCAACCTAAAGAATTCGCAACCAGCGAGGTCTTCTGTTATAGGTATTATTTTTTACATTTATAAAAGTATATTATGAAGCAAATCTACATTTTTCTTGTTTTATTTTTCATGGCTGTTGCAACCAGCATGAATGCTCAATCTGCAGTTGATACCGTTTTTTATGAGGATTTTGAAGAAGATCCTGAACTCACTTGGCAATTATTTCCCATGGGTGAAGACACCGTATGGGTCAATTTTGATGCCGATGGTCTCACTCCAGATGGGGGTGACGATGTACAGCGCCAATGGTACTGGGATGATTATTTTGTTAGTTTTGTGGACTCTAGTGGCACAGATCTCATTGACAAATGTATCCGTTCCAAATCATGGATGGAGGGCTTTGCCGTAGGCAATCGCAACTGGTTTATATCGCCTAAAACTACGATTTCAGACAATTCTTATGTGCTGTCGTGGGCATCGGGCGCGGTTCAGTTGCCCCGTTATATGGATGGGTATTCTGTACTTATTTCTACCTCCAACAATGACCCATTTGCCTCTCCAGCACCATTTGCTGACACCTTGTTTAGAGCGGCATCTATGTTAGAAATAACAGGTACTGGCAATGAAATAACCGTTGATGGATTTAATTTTACCCCTGGGTATATTCATGCCGACAATGTTACTAATTGGGATTATTTGACATTGTTTACTATTGATGACTCTACTTTGTTGACATCTTTGTTAGAGCCTCATTCGGTAAGTTTGGCTGCTTATGCAGGTAAGGATGTTTATATTGCTTTTTGCCACGATGCCGACGATGACAACCAGATTGGTCTGGACAAAATTTTGTTGACAAAAGGTGTTCAAAGTGGCGTAAACAATCCATTGGAGACAGCAGTACGCTTCCGTACCTATCCAAATCCAGTGGATAACATCATGAATGTGCTGTATCGTCTGGATCAATCTGCCGTGGTGTCATTGAGTGTGATGGATATGAGCGGAAAAGCAGCCGTGAATATGCTAACCAATCAGCAACAAGATGCGGGCGAGTATAGCCTTAATATTTTGATGAGCCGATTGCCAGCCGGCGCATACACTGTTTCCTTGACGGTAAATGGTCAGTCGGTAAGCCGTGTAGTGACCAAGCGATAATTTTCCTTCGTAAAGGAGAGAAATATGAAAAATGGCTTCAAAGCGTACGCTTTGAAGCCATTTTTGTAAAAAAAAAGAGGCCAAACCCTCAATCTGATGACTGCCCCAAAAACGTGCGTACTGCACTAAAACTAACGGTTTGATCTTGAAAATAATGTTGTGCAGCGGCAGCCTGCTCTTCAGTGGCTTGCAAGTGGTTGAGTATATTGGTGAGGTGCATTTTCATGTGACCTTGTTGTATGCCTGTGGTCACTAAGGATCGTACTGCCGCAAAATTTTGAGCCAAACCCACCACCGCAATGATGCACATCAGTTCTTGTGCCGATGGGTGTCCCAGTATTTCTAACGATCGCTTGGCCAATGGGTGCAGTGCCGTCAGTCCACCTACCGTGCCAACGGCTAGTGGCACTTCCAACTCAAAGCGAAAAAGACCATTCAGCACCGTGCAATTACTAAGGCTTCGGTACTGTCCATCGCGGGCAGCGTAAGTATGACCGCAGGCTTCTATGGCTCTGAAATCATTGCCTGTAGCCAACACCACAGCATCTATACCATTGTAAATACCTTTGTTGTGCGTCGTGGCTCTATAAGGATCTATTTGGGCAATCCGAACAGCCGCGGCAAAGCGATCGGCCAAGGCGGCGGCATTCATGCCCTGCTTGCGGGCTAGGGCTTCAAAATCTGCAATGGGACATTCTGCCCATGCTTTCACACGGCAATTTGGGGTATAATTGGACAAGATGGACATGATGATTTCTATGTCGCGCTCTTCGTCTGAAAGGTCGGGTTGGGTCGTAAAAAAATGTTCAATGGTGTCTGCAAAACGCTCCAAGATAGAATTCACAAAATTAGCACCCATGCTGTCTCGGGTTTCAAAGGAGGCCATCACTTGATAATAGTAGGGCTCTTTATCTGTGAAATCGAGGAGTTTTATATCGGTGATCCCACCCCCACGTTTCTCCATATTGGCGGTAAGGTCGCCACAGCTACCCATCAATAGTTTTTTAAGCGTAGGGAACAGGCTCTGCAATCTTTCCGGTTGTCCATGCCAACGGAAATGAACTTGTCCGAGTTTTTCCATGCTTATTACCTCGGCGTGAAAACCACCGCGATCTTGCCAGAATTTGGCTGCGCTAGAAGCCGCTGCTACGACACTGCTCTCCTCAATCACCATCGGAATGGCATACAATTGCCCATTGATCAAGAAGTTAGGAGCAATGCTAAATGGCAGCACATAATTAGCGATGGCATTTTCTGTGAAACCATCCACCACCCTTTGTACTTGATTGTCACTGTGCTGCCAAGTGGCCAACTCCGCTGGGAGGCCATCATTATTTTGAGTATAATGTTCGGTCAACCAAGCAATTTTTTGTTGCTTAGTTAATTTTGAAAACCCTGATATATCTTTTTGTCCCAGCATATTTTAAATAGTATATTCGGTTTTTAGGAGATATATGAAGAGAACTGCCTCTGTTTACTAGTACAGTTATTGGCTTAGCACTACAATTTTGCTGCGATTACCGCCGCTACTTCTTTGGATTTTAGTAGGTTATCGTGCGGCACATCCACTACTTCTAAGGTAATATTGACCACATATTGACCCTTTTTTACCAGTAATGTTTCGGTAGAGGTGCTCCAAAGCCCATCATCGCCTACGCCTGCTACATCTTCCTCATAAGTATTTCTGCGGTCTCGGCGCAAGCCTTCCATTTGTAGTTTGGCATGTTCCTCTGAGGTATAATCAAACAATTGAATCACCAATCGGTTTTCGGGATTAAGCCAAGTGCCATCCATGTTTTTTTCATTGGCACTTTCGCGCGCCATCCAATCTACTTTTTTCCAAGTACGCAAGCAAAAGGTTTGATCCGGCAATGATCGGGTATTTAAAAACGTAGCCTTCCCATCAAAGTTAAATATACGTTCTACCTCTTGATCGGTTAATAGATCGCAACCTGCATTTTTCCAAGATTCCCGCTTGACTACAGGAACAGCATCAGTTACTTGCTTATTGGAAGTGGGTGTATCTTGTTTGCATGACGAAGCCACCAAAACAGTAACTAGGGGAAATATAATAAATAATATTCGGTTCATAGCAAATATTGCTGGTTATAAAAGGGTGCAAAGGTACATTTAATATCAAACAAGTAAAATGCAAATTGTACCGTAAATTAAGATAAAACGACCTCTCCCCGTCAAAACGGCCGATTATTCTCATACATGAAGAAAAAATGGTGAAAAAATAGCAGATAAGAGATATAATTCCGACTTTGCAGCCGAATTTGGAACAGATCACTTCGTTGTGGTGGATGTTCTATACATTATTAACGCAATCACGTATTTTTATCAGACAATTTATGGCAGAAAACACTGACTCAAAGAAAGATGGAAAATTTCCATCCAGTATTCCCTACATCATTGGAAACGAAGCAGCAGAACGCTTCAATTATTATGGGTTACGGGCGATTCTGACGACCTTCATGGTCGCACAGTTTTACAACCACAGCGGATCAACCGATCCCGATATTGTACAAACCGCAGAAGCCACTGCCAATGCAAAAACCCACGATTTTGTAGCCATGACCTACTTGCTGCCCATGTTTGGTGGTATGGTGGCCGACTGGTTTTGGGGAAAATACAAAACCATTCTCTATCTTTCGGTCGTGTATGCCATTGGTAGTTTTTTGGTTGCTATGTCTGTCAATAGTGAGGTAATGTTCACCACTGCCTTGATGCTCATTGCTATCGGTGCAGGTGGTATTAAGCCTTGCGTGTCTGCCAATGTAGGCGACCAATTCGACGCTACCAATTCGCACTTACTACCCAAAGCATTTGATGCATTTTATGCTTCTATCAATGCGGGTTCGGTGCTTTCTATCTTGTTGATTCCATACTTAAAAAACACCTACGGTGCTATGGTTGCTTTTAGCGTACCTGCTGTTGCGATGTTGGTCGCTGTGTTTTTCTTCTGGGCTGGTCGCGACAAATACCGCAGGGTACCACCACCCAAATTTGACCAAAACCGTTTGGTGGTTTTCTTGACTTCGTTTTTATCTTTGGTAGCAAGTTACATCTACTTTGATAAAATACAACATGCAGGTGTAGGGCCGGTACTTGGCGCATGGTTAGTTTTGATATTGATAATGGCTTTTGTTTTCAAAAAACAGTGGTTTGCCAAACCTGGCAATTTTATTGGTATCAACCTATATGCTTTAACCAATGGCGGATTCGCAGCGGCAGCCCGCGAATATGGCGATGAAACCATCGTTGGTATCAAAGCGGTATGGCGCGTACTTTCAGTATTTGCATTTGTACCAGTTTTCTGGGCTTTGTGGGATCAAAGCCAATCCGAATGGGTAGTTCAAGCCTCCAAAATGGACTTAAAATGGTTGGGTATTACTTGGGCTGCCGAGCAAATTTCTTTCGTCAATGCTGCTTTCATTCTCCTGTTCATTCCGGTATTTTCCTTTGGTATTTTCCCATTGTTGAATAAAATTGGGCTTAAAGTAACACCCCTCCGTAAAATCGGAGCAGGTCTAGTACTTACTGCCCTATCATTTGTAATCATTGCAATCATCCAAACTTGGATAGATGCCGGCCAAACTCCTAATATCGTTTGGCAAATACTTGCATTCGTGGTACTGACGGCTGGCGAGGTATTGATTTCTATCACTTGCTTAGAGTATGCTTACACCCAGTCGCCACCATCCATGAAGTCAACCATCATGGCTTGCTACTTATTGAGTGTTACGGTAGGCAATGTCATCGTTTCAGTGGTTCAAACCAATATCAAAAACAAGGGCTTTTTTGCGCAATTCCAAGGGGCAGATTTCTTCTGGCTCTTCACTGGCATTTGTGCGGCCACAGCGGTATTGTTTATGATTGTATCGCCATTTATTAAAGAAAAATCGTATATTGTGGGGGACTAGATTTAGTTCTAACTTTCCACATAAAAATAAACAACGCGGGTTGAATGGATCAAGTCCATTTGATCCGCGTTGTTATGATTATTTATAATATGTTTATTTCAGGAATACAACAAGTTGGCATTGGAGTCTCCAATGTAAAGGAGGCATTTCAGTGGTACCGTCAGACCTTTGGTATGGATGTACCCATGTTTGAAGAAGCCGCAGAAGCGGGCTTGATGCTGCCCTATACAGGTGGCAAACCACAATCACGCCACGCCATATTGGCCCTCAACATGCAAGGTGGGGGCGGTATGGAAATCTGGCAATACACTGGGCGTACGCCCATGCCTCCAGCATTTCAGCCCCTCTTGGGCGATCTAGGAATCGGGATTGCCAAAGTAAAATCTAAAAATGTGGCTGAAGCCTTTCAGCAGTTGCGCAAAAAAGGCGTAAATATTTGTACCAATCCCGCTCCGCGCCCCGATGGACAAGAGCATTTTTTTGTAAAAGACCCTTGGGGCAATACCTTTGAAATAGTTGGTGCCGATGATTGGTTTCAAACCTCCAGACCCAACAACACGGGTGGTATATATGGAGCCTTTATAGGGGTCAGCGACATGGATCGCTCTAAGCAATTTTATTCCGAAATACTCGGGTACGATACCGTTATATACGATCAAACCGCCGATTTTGCTGACCTCCACGGACTAGATGGCGGTTTTGGACAATACCGCAGGGTTTTGCTGCGGCACAGCGAAAAACGCAGAGGTCCTTTCAGTCGCCTCCTTGGAGCCTCTGAAATAGAATTGGTACAAAGCCTCGAACGAACCCCACGCAAAATATATGAAAATCGGTTTTGGGGCGACCTTGGCTACATTCACCTGTGTTTCGATATCATGGGTATGGAAGAGATGAAGCAATTTTGTACGGCCAAAGGGCATCCATTCACCGTGGATTCGAGCGGTAGTTTCGATATGGGTGAGGCCGCTGGATATTTTTCTTACATAGAAGATCCCGATGGTACATTGATCGAATTTGTGGAAACGCATAAAATTCCCATCCTCAAAAAAATAGGCTGGTACCTTAACCTTCGCACGCGAACCAACCCAGAGAAGCCATTGCCAACTTTGATGCTGAAAGCCTTGGGCTTGGGTCGGGTGAGTGATAAGTAATTAAGGGCATCAGGCAACCAATTCACAGGTATTTACGTCATTATCTGTTCAAATCTGCTTGCTTTTTTTTGATTTTAAGTATGAAAAATAACTGGAAAATCCTGTTGGGCCTTAGTGTCCTTATCGCTATATTTGGGTGTGTCTCCCAAAAAAAGAAAGGCGACGCGCCTACTGGCTTCAAAAGACGTTACCACAACTTAACGTCGCACTATAACTATTGGTTCAACGCCGATGAACTGTTTCGCCTCACCACTGAGAAACAGGGAGAAGGGTATAAGGACAACTATAACCAGTTGTTGGAGATCTATCCAGCCTTGGCTTCCGACCCCAAATCTGCCGCCACCGAGTATGATAATGTGATCCAAAAAGCCTCCAAAGGGATTGCTTTGCACCGGATTTCGGCTTGGACCGACGACTGCTACCTGCTCATTGCCCAAGCGCAGTATATGAAGCACGACTACGAGACGGCAGAAACTACGTTTCAATATATCAAGGATGAGCATGACCCCAAAAAGAAAAATAAAGCCAAACTAAAAGGCGGAAAGAAGAAAAAATCTGCCGCTGAAAAGAAAAAAACTGCTTCTAAGAAGAAAAAGGCTGCCGCTAAAAAGAAGAAAAAGGCTGCTGCGGAAAAGAAAAAGGCTGCTGCAAAGAAGAAAAAAGACGCTAAGGATAAAAAGGGTAAAAAAGACGAAAAGAAACCCGTAGAAACGCCACAAACCGAAGCAGAAAAGAAAAATGCGGCGGAAGCGGCAGCGGCGAAAGAAGAAGAATTGTTGAGGCTGGCGGGGCCTAACCCCTACACCAAAGGGTTGGGTCGCACGGCAGCCTACCCAGAGGCTATGGTTTGGTTTGGCCGTACGCTTATAGCACGTGAAAAATATGAAGAGGCAGAGTTTTTGTTTGTAGGGTTAGAAGAAGATGCTTGGTTTCCGGAGTCGGCCCGCCAAGAACTTCATACGGCTCAAGCCCAACTATTCATCATTCAGAAAAAATACGAGCGGGCCATAGAGCCCCTGACCAAGGCCATCCAATACACTAAAAAGAAACGGCAAAAGGCACGTTTGTCCTACATATTGGCACAACTCTGCGAGCGCGCCGGCCAGTATGACCGCGCCTACGCCGCTTTTGAAACGGTATTGAAAAACAGGCCAAAATACGAAATGGAGTTCAATGCACGGCTACACCAGATCGAAACAGGTTGGGCTAATGGCCAGAAAACCAGTTCGGAGGCCAACCGCTCTTTGGAGAAAATGGCGAAAGACAATAAAAATTTTGATTACCGTGATCAGATTTACTATACCATGGCAACCATCGCATTTAAAGATGGATTGAAAAAAGATGGTATCGCTTTACTTCGCAAATCACTAGATTATAACAAAGGCAATGCCCCACAACGGGCAGAGTCATACTTGAAATTGGCCGACTTATACTTTGAAGACGAAGATTTTGTACAGGCCAAAAACTACTATGATAGCACTATAACAGTACTTCCGAACAGTGATGATCGGTATAAAAGAGCTGAACTATATGCTAAAAACCTAAAAGACATCGCTCGCCTCCTCAAATTGGTCGCTGAAAATGACAGTCTATTAAGGGTAGCAGCCATGACTGATGCGGAGCGCAAAGATTTGGGCAAAAAAATCAAGAAAAAGCGCGAGGCAGAACAACTGGCAGCAACAAGGGCAACCAATGCCCCCCTAGGGCCTGGTACTAAGGCTCCTACCCAAGTAGCGGGTGCAAAGCCCTCTAATTTTTATTTTTATAATGAAACCTTCCTGAAAAAAGGCAAAAAGGATTTCGTTAGGGCTTGGGGCGACCGAAAACTGGAAGATAACTGGAGGCGCAGCAGCCGCCTCGGTACCAACGGGTCAGAAGATATTGTAGCCGGAGACAGCACCAAGAATGACTTAGGCGACAAAGAGTTGAGCGATTTATTTGCAGGCGTGCCAAAATCACCAGCAGAAATAGGTGCCCTAAACGCCGTCACTTACGATGCCATGTACCAATTGGGTACTTTGTTCAGGGATAAAATACAGAACAGCCGCCGCAGTGTAGGTACTTTGGAGGAAATGCAAACCCGTTTTCCAGATACCCTGAAATACGAGAAAGAGGCTTGGTACTATTGCTATCTCGGCCATACCGATTTGACCAATAAAGATAGAGCCAAGTATTATTACGATAAATTGGTCGAAAAATACCCGAACAGTGCTTATGCCCGCGCCATCAGCGATCCCAATTTCTTGAACTCGGTAGATGCCAAGAAGCGTGAAATCAATAAGTACTACGAAGAGACTTACTCGATATTTCAAAATGGCAACTACAAAGATGCCTTTGATAGATGCCAAGATGCTCCACGAAAATTTGGATCTCAAAGCCCCATCATGCCCAAATTTGCTTTGCTCAGTGCGCTTTGTGCTGGCAATTTGCAAGGCAATGATGCCTATTGCAAGGCGCTGAGTGAGGTTATTGCTCGTTTCCCTGATAGCGCGGAAGCCACTCGAGCCAAAGAGATTGCCCGCGTGCTCTCTTGCAAAGGCTTTGAAGTGGATACTAAAAAAACGCCCACTTCGCCAGGCGGAGCCCCCATTGACGATGCTTTTACCCGTGAAGACGATAAATTGCACTATGTAATGGTTGCCATTATAGGCGATGTGAAATTGGACGATATCAAAGCATCTATATCTGATTACAACCGCGAAAAGCACAAGGCAGAGCAATTGCGGTTATCCAATATTTTCTTGGGTACAGATACCAATACTCCCATCATGGTGTTGCGTAAGTTTGACAACAAAACGCAGGCCATGCTCTACTTAAATGAAATCAAAGACGCGCTCGATTTCTTGGGTGAAACCACTAAAAAAACGTATAATAAAGAGTTTTTTGCACTTACTCAAGAGAATTATCGCCGTATTTTGAAAAATAAGACCCTCAATGGGTACCGCGAATTTTTTCAAGATAACTATTTGAAATAAACCTGTGCAAGCCCCTATCAAGCGTTCGCGGTTGCGCTACCAATTGGCACGACAATACTATATTTTAAAAAGAAAATGGACTTGGATTTCTGACGGTAAAAAATATGCTCGCCAGACTTCAAGTCCACTTCCTATCGCTTTGATTGAGCACAGCAGCCCCTTGTTTCGACGGCTGAAAGACGTGGACATGTACTTGCAGCACAATAAGGTGACCAACCTAACCATAGCAGCCTCCAAAATCAATCTTTTGGTGATTCAGCCGGGAGAGACTTTTTCTTTCTGGCGCATGGTTGGTGATCCGACCGCTTCCCGTGGTTTTTTGCCCGGTCTGATACTCCAACAAGGCAAAATAGGGGTAGGCGTTGGCGGTGGCCTTTGCCAAATGGGCAATTTACTTTATTGGATGGCTTTGCATACCCCTCTTACGGTGACCGAACGCTGGAGGCATAGTTATGATGTGTTTCCTGATGCTGAGCGCACATTGCCCTTTGGTTCGGGTGCTACCTTGGCGTGGAATTACATTGATCTCCAATTGAAAAACAATACCACTCAACCATTTCAGATACAATTGTGGCTCTCAGATCAGTCCCTGCATGGGAATATCCTTACGACGGAGCCTTGGCCTATCCACTATGAAGTATTTGAGTCGGAGCACCGCATCCATCACGAACCGTGGGGCGGATACTCAAGACACAACACCATTGCGCGCCACCTCAAAAAAGATAATGAAATATTAGAAACAGAAATGGTGACTGAAAACCATGCCTTGATGATGTACCAACCGTTTATTGCAATGCCTAAGTCAAAGTCATGATGACCGTTTTTATTTCACGTACATTAGATTCAGATTCTGAGTTTTTGCGGTGCTTGACCGAGCGCGGGTACTTGGTGCATGGCCAGTCTTTGATCCAACTCACCGCCCTCCCATTTGAGCCAATTATGGGCGTGGATTGGGTGTTTTTTTCGAGCCAACACGGGGTTCGTTTTTTCTTTGATCACCTGAATACTCAAAATATTCCATTCCATTCAGTAGCCCCACAATGGGCAGCCATCGGAGCGGCTACCCACAAAGTCCTGTCTGAATATATTCCCCACGTAGTGTTTATCGGTAATGGTGATCCATTGGCGGCGGCGGCATTCCGCGAAGTGAGCCTTGGGCAAACAGTGTTATTTCCAAGTGCCAGCCAATCCCGACAAAGTATTCAGCACGTATTAGGGGTTGATATTCAATCTATCACCTTAGTAGTATATCACAATGCGCCCATCCCAAATCCTGAAATCAGGAAGGAGCAAATACTGGTTTTTACAAGCCCTATGAATGCCCAAGCCTATTTTGCACACCATGCTTTGCTTGAAGGGCAGCAAGTAGTGGCCATTGGCGACAGTACAGCCTTGGCATTGACCCAATTATTGGAAGGCCAACCATTTTTTGATCGGGTACACCGCTCGGCTGATGCTTCTGAAATGGGATTGGCTAAGGTGGTTTTAAATCTTTTTGGCTCCTTTAATAAACTTTTGTAGCGAATCCCAATACATTCGGAACAGGGCTGACTGGTCTTTTTTGTTCACCTCAATCACGGGGCAGTTCGCTCTTTCTATACCATATAGATAAGGTGCGACCATAAGTTTGCCAGTTGCTAAAGTACCATCCACCGCATAAAACAGGTTGTAAGGTACATGTGTGTAGGTAAATATCTCAAACTTGCCTTGAAGACTCATGTTTTTTAATTCAATAGAGACCGATTGAAGCCGTTCTATAACCTTATAAATTTCGGCGATGGAGTTTTTTTCTTCTGGCTGAGCCCGCTGCCGATCTTCAAAGTAAAGCCTAGCCTCTTGGCATTCGGGATTAATTAAATATCCTGAAATATTCACCCCTCTTTCTAGTAACTTGACAATGTGCGCTTTGTACGTTTTTTCACTTTGCGATTTGAAATACCTTGAGAAATTGCTCAACCGCAAGCCCACCTCTATGATGTCTTGTTTGGCATCGGCAATAAACTGCGTTTTATAATCTACAGATACCCGACCATCATGATGAAAATGAATACCCCTATGTTTTGATGCTTTTTCTGGAATAGGATCTGGTACCCAGCGTGGCTCTTGCGCTGAAAAAGCGCGATTTTCATGGTCATACATCCTGCCCAACTCTCGGTGTACAATCAATAATACACCTTTTTCTACCTTTCCAAGTACGGGTAAACCGACTGGTTTTCCGCCGACAATATTGTGGAAGGTAGCCGTTGAAATCTCACATTGGAGGGCATCCAACTTATCCACCACTATCCGCTGTGTATATTGAAGTTCGGTTTCCAGCAGGTCAAATGCCTGCTGGATAGCGTGGCGGAGTAGGGCTATTTTTTCTAATTTACTAGTAGGTTTTTCCATTTTTTTAGGCTTGGTTTGGTATGCTAAAAAGTCGTACAAATATAGGGAAAAGCAAGGGATAAATTTTTATAAATTTATAAAAATTTACGCAAACTATTGTTAATCAACATATTATGATTTGATTTTTTGAAATGATGGAACTTTGCAGTGTTATTTATCATTCATTATTTAACTAAATTAATTCATTATGAGAAATTCAAAAAGTTTGCAGTACCTCTTAAAGATGATGGTACTCACCGCATTCATCACCCTGGAAAGCAGTACCTTTTCAGGTACACCTATCCGCGTCACGGAGTCTTGCTCAAGGCCCACGCCTTCTGTAACTGCCAAAAACAGTAGCAGCGTTTCCTTTGCTTGGAGTGCCGTCAGCGGGGCTAATTCTTACACGGTTTGGTACGTGCGTAAGAGCGATGGGTATCAAAGTGGCGAATCTACTAGTACCAGTACCAATATTACGTTTTCAGGGCTTCCTTCAGGGGTTTATGATTGTTACTTTAAGACCAATTGCGAAAGCGAGATCTCGGAGTATATTATTATTGAGGTAGTAATATAGCAGGCTCTCAGCAGGAAAAAACGTCCATCTAGGACACCAAAGCGGCCGTATGGTGTCCTATTTTAGATCGTTTATTTTCTTTGAAAGCCATGGATGTGCAAAAACTTGCTGATGAGTATCTAACATTTTTAACAATACTTTTTTACTTTTATTGGCTATTAAAGCCTTCATGATTTTCACAAAATTACGTGCAGATGTTTTAGAGGCTTCTCCAACTAGCTTGTTTCGACCCACATATTGATATAAGTTGTCACATTCATATTCAAGGTTGTTTTGATGTTCAGTCAATTCAAAATAGATACGAATGAGAAGAATCCGTATCCTTAAACTATCTATTATATTATTTATATCAACATGCTTTATCTCTTCGTGAGCCTGCTTAAAATTCCCTCGTTCAAAGTAAACCAGCGCATTAGCATGTACAATGACGCTTTCCCGTTCTTCTAGGGGCAGTAACTTGCCATATTTATTTATGAGTGATTCAATCTTATCGAATGCTCTAAGCCGACAACCAATCGTAACGATGTTATGGAAATGACCTACTGGGAAAAATCCGCCAAGGGTGAATAATTCCTTTTGCAAGCCCCATTGATATAAGTCCATGGCTATTTTTGTGTATTCTTTTCGTCCGTGATTGGTCATTCGAGTAGAAAAATTCACGAGGTACATCAATAATGCCCATTGTTCTTCCTTATTTGTTAGGTCAGTTTCTAAAATATGTTTTAGATCCTGAAAGGTCTGTTCGTTTTCATTGGTAAGCATCTCAAGTATCGCGCTATAAACCCTAAGCGGCAGGAGTGACTGATCTGGCAATTGATTCACAAATTGCATCAATGCTACAGCATCGATGTTATTGTTTGATTGTTTTAATACCAATCCTCGGCTTACTACTTCACATTGGTATTTAAGTTGGGATATGGCATAAAATTGATCTGATAGACCCAAGAGGCGGGTAAGTTCTTGGACTCGGTCAGTCCAGTTTTCATCCGTAGCATAGTAGTAATAATGGTGGAGTACTGTCAGTTTATCCATGACATCCCACATGGATTCTACCTTGTGGGTAGGTTTGGCTTGCTCTCTTTTGGATTTATTTACTTGGTTAACATAGGCCTCCGTCCACCCGCGATTGCGCAATGCATTTAATCGTAACGTAAGCGCGGCACCTTTTTCGGGTTCTTGACGCATTTCATTCCAAGTGAGGTACTCCAACAAAAATTTCTTGAGTTCAGAAAGTACATTTTGGATAGGCTTTAGTTCTCCATCTTTTGGCGAAGAACCAAATACATGTTCGTACAGATTCTGTTCATCCAACTGCTTGAGATCCTTTAAAAACATAAAAGCACGTATCTCTTTTTGTCGGCTTTTAAAAAAAGTAGTTAAATAAATCTCGAATTCTGACCTCTCCGAAGGGGAAAGCCGTTTAAATGAACTAAAAAATCCAGTAGGCATAAACAATAGCGAAGTTTGAAAACAAGCGGAAAGTGGAAGTAAATTCCACATATTCGACTGTTTGGTTCATATATGTTGGTATTTGCTTTACACAATGATATATTTAGGAGGCTTCAAAACACAAGGAAACCTCCATAAATTGACTACAACTCGTCTCGTTTTGACACTTACCTTTGTATCAGGTTTCAAATTTAAACACACAAACCACTATCAATCTTTAAAAAGAACCCATGCTTACCGCTGATATAAAAACCGATCGCATCGCTTGGCCAACCCGTACTGGGTTTGTTTTTACAAGTTTCAACGATGTGATTTTTTGTTCGGCAGAAGGCAGTTATACGATCATACAGTTGAAGGATGGTGCAAACATAGTGATTTCGTACAAATTAAAAGTGGTTGAATCGCTGCTAGGAGGATTACCTTTTTTTAGAGTCCATGATTCGTATATTGCAAACCTAAATTATGCGTCAGAGTTGAAGCGGGAAAATGGGGGCTATACACTAATTATGAATGGTTTTGAGATAGCGGTAGCAAAAGCAAGGAAAAAGGCATTAATGGACTCATTTTGTGCATTGCGGGAGACAAAATAGGTATAAAAACCAAAACACGACTGGAAAAGACTAAAATGTTTATAGTGGCTTGGCCACCTCAAATAAGTAGAGAAGACACTGGTAGTGGGAAAGGAAAAGGCGTACGCCTTTTTCTGACCTACATGGTGAAACGAAACGAAAATTAATCTTTAGTAAATATGCAGGTATGCGCTTTGATCATGACACCGCTTCCATTGGAGTACGCTGCTGCCATCAAACATGTAGGCGGACAGCATGAAAAGATCTTCAAAGATCAAGCGGTATATGTGCGTGGCACCTTCAAAGGTAACCACCACGACTACGCTGTAGTCGTGTGCGAGCCGGGGATGCGCAACGTTGACATGGCCTTGGCCACCGAACGCGCTATCCAGCGGTTTTCTCCCTCTATTGTGCTCCTTATGGGCATTGCCGGAGGCATCAAAGATCTTAAAAAAGGCGATGTCGCCATTGCCAGTAGCGCCTTCAATTACGACAGCGGTAAAGAACTCGAAAATCAATTCCTACCTAGACCTGTTGAATTTCATTTTAGCAAAGAACTACTGGCCTATGCCAAAGATATAAGTCGCAGCGACAACTGGAAAAAACGCACCTCCGATGGCGCACCGCAAGCCAATATTCTGATTGCCCCAGTCGCCTCTGGCGACAAAGTGGTAGCAGCCGTGCATAACCCAACCTACGACCGGATCGTACAATACCTTTCCCACTGTAAGTTTTTGGAGATGGAAGCCGGTGGTTTCGGTCTAGCTGTACAGCCCTACCGTGACCTCCACGCGCTCGTGATCAGAGGCATCAGTGACATGTGCGCTGGTAAGGCCGAAACCGATCTGGAAAACTGGCAGGCGGTGGCGGCGGAGCGGGCTGCGGCGGTGGCGTTTGAGATGTTGTGGGAGATGGATGGGGCAATAGTTGGTATAACAGGAAGCCAAGTAAAAAAAATTGGATATTCAGTAAAGTTTAACCAGTTTTTGAAAAACAATCGTACTGTTTCAATTTTGGTACCATTGTGTTTATTTGGACTGGGTTATTGGTTATTTATTTACAAAACTAGCCTATCTGGATCAAGTATTGACACTTTTAGTGTTCAAAAAAAAGATACATTAACCCAACAAATAAACAAAGTTGCGAAAAAAAATCCCCAATCTATTAAGTCTTTAGGAGCATTAGATACGAGCAACGATATAGTTGGCTTAATTGCTTTGTCCGATGAAGGTGGGGAAATTAGTCAATTTATGATGACTGAAATCTTAGCATCGTTGAAAAAAAATAACCCCCGTATCAGGCTTTCAGATAAATACCAAGTAAAAAAGTATTCGACAAGTGTCGTTTGTGGGTTAAGCGCGAAATTGTTGGAAGAAAAAAAGATTTTTGGAGAGAAAGTACTTAGTTATGATGTAAGGTTAAAAGTACAATATATAAAAGTTGGCACGAATCAAATTTGCTCTGAACGAATATTTAATGCAATTGTAGATGCAAATACAATGGATAGCAATGAGAAAATAAAAGAACAAGGACTTACTGAGATCATAAACCAAAGGATAAGTATTGACAGTATTTTTTTCTCCTGTAATTAGATAAAAATGAAACTTAAGCCTGTTGTTTTTTTACTTATTTTACTATTGGGATCTATCGTCTTATATCCTTTGTCTCTTTCTGCACAAGATAAGGAGAATTTGGTGGGAGAAATAAAAAACGGAAATTTAAATCATCCATTTAAAATGATGGTGATCCCTTATCTGGAAGAGGGAGAAAGTGTTAAATTAAAATATAATACTGATCCTAATTACAGGGTATTAATCAACGAAATTAGTGCCGCATTTATTGAAAATGGGTATCACAACTTGCTTGATTTTAGAACTCACTATGAGTCTATTTTGTACAGGACAACTTTAACAAATGAAATTGTAAAGAGTTCTTTACTAAAAATAGCGATAGAGAATGCCCCCGTCGATGTACTAATTGAAGCAGAAATACTATTGGACTCACAACGAACTAATCCGAACAATAAGCAGGTTTCGATTAGACTGACTGCTATTGACAAATATTCGGCTTTAATACTATCGTCAACGAGTCATATTAAATCAAATTATAGGCAAGTACAATCTTTGAAAAACCTTATAGATGTTGCTTTAACTATAGATGGGAAAACCTCATTCATTCAATTTTTAGCACAATTAGATAGATCTTTAGAGTTAATAGAAAAGCAGGGACGAACATTGAAAATTAAGTTTGAAATAGCAAAGGGAAGTAGCAAGAGTTTTCTTAATCGCAGTGAAAATAAGCAAATTTCAACATTATTAGAGCAATTTATTCGACTGCATTCAATAAATGAGCAGTGCAGACAAATGAACGTTTCGGCACAGTACATTGATTTTTCGATTAATATGGCAGTGCTTGATAAAGAAGGTATTCCAATTTCATACATGCAGTTTATAGATCAACTGAGCAAGTATTTAGGTGAATTAGGAATGCCCGTAAAGGATGTATCTATGGTAGGGTCATGGATTAATTTTATCATTGAATAAACAATATTTCAGATTTAAATACAACATAAAATGCAACGGAAGAATTTAATTTTTTTATCCATTATCGCTTTTGTAGTTGGGTTTTTTATACCCAATGAGTCAATATCTCAAGCCTCTGATATTACCTTTGAAAAAGTGAAGGAAAAATGTAAAGGTCTAAATAGAGAAGATCGGATTCGGATTCGAGTAACACGATTTTCAGTGACCTCAAAGGCTGCACAAGCAACGGGTCAGTTTGGAGAAGAACTTACGTCTATCATGACGAATGCAATTCAACAAACCAACTGCTTTCGAGTCTTGGAAAACCTTAAAAACAAGGAAGATTTCAATAGTGAAATGGGACTAAATGAATCAGGTGCTACTGACGGTAGTGGGCCACAAAGAGGTAAGATGACCACCGCACAAGCCATTATTACAGCCGAAATCACAGAATATAGTGAAGGAAAAAGTTCTGTGAATGCGGTTGGATTTAGTTTAGGCGGTAATAAGGCTAAACTTGGACTCATTATAAAAGTATTAGATCCTCAAGGTGGTGAAGTTTTATGGTCAAAATCGGTGAATGGAGAAGCTAAAAAAAGTGGCTTAAACGGGCTTTCCGTATTCGGACTTCAAGTGGCGGGCAAGTCCAACCTTAGTGAAGCGATGAGTGCTGCTGTAGAGGACGTAGTTTTACGTACAGTAGATATTTTAGTTAAAGAAAAAGAGGATATTGAAAATGTATTGGGTGATCCTTCTGAAGGCACTGGTCAACCCAAGCAATGGAATGCTACAAACTGCGGAATGCTTGCCAATGGTAATAGTCCTAAAGTTATGGTTATGATATCTGAAAAACATGTTAACTATCCTTTACCCATCTCTTCAGGAGAATCAGAAATTTTACGAAAATTTTTAGAAGCAGGGTTTAGAGTTGTTGATCCTTCTATGTACGCAACGCTCCGAAATGGCGCTAAGTTTAGTGAGGCTGTAAAGAACCCAATGGCTGCAATTTCATTGGGTAAGGAATTTGGAGCAGATATCGTTGTGTTTGGAGAGGGACTCAGTCAGTTTGTATCTAAAGAAGCCAGTACTGTAACCTGTAGGGCGCGAATAGACGTAAAAGCGGCTCGAACTGATAATGCTGAACTGGTGGCCGCAAACGGCGCACAAGCAGGAGGGCAAGATATTGCAGAAACGACAAGTGCCAGTACTGCATTTAAAAATGCAGGTGCTCAAGTCGGAGACTATGTTTTGGGACAGTTCTGTGGCAAGCCGCTCAATTTTGAAGGTGGTAACAACGCTAAATCAGCAGGAAATACAACTATAATGACCGTTTCTAATGTCAATTTTACGAAAGCAAACGCATTGAATTCGAAACTTAAAACGAATGCTAAAATTAAAAGTTTGACTAAAGACTTCAAAGGCACAACTGCTACTTTTACGATTATACACGATGGCTCTACAGATGATATTGCAGAAATGATTGCAAACACCATGGGTGCTGAATATGAAATAACCGAAGCTGCAAATGGAAAAATTGCAATGACAGGTAAATAGCCAAATGATAAAATAAAAATCAAAGTTGTTTTTTACATAATTTAATTATTTGTTTGTTATGAAAAAGTCCTTTCTTTTAATCATACTAATTTGGGTACTACAAGGTGATCTGTTCGGACAGGCCATGAGGCTTAGGATTGGCTTTGTTCCTTATACTGACCCTGAATTTGCTTCTGCGGAGCACAGGGAGATGGCGTATAAAAACCTATATGAAATGGCGTTGCGCATTTTCATCAATACCCAGCGGTTTATTGTATTGGACAGGTCTAGTTTTAATGTTGTTAAGTTGGAAAAAGAATTT
>JANMMZ010000011.1:0-41977 GCA_031373665.1 Saprospiraceae bacterium
TTGATCTAGCATCACTGCTCAATAGTTGATCAGGGTTTATATCTTTTATCTTTTTGTACATGGCGCAAAGTTATGTTTTTATTACATGTTACCCTGACTTTTTGAGGGGATACACTTTTTTGACGAAAAAAGTGACAAAAGCAAGGAAGCCTGTATTGATCTTGGAAAACTGAAAATTAACCCCCGCCAAGACTGAAAAAGCAACAAAAATAATTGATTTTCAGTTAGTTTGGCTTGTGTAGTTGTCTCCGTTTCACTACGACATGACAAATCGAGGGAAAGGTATGCGTTCAACATCATTAAAGTGACAAATTAGAATCAGGCTAAAGGCATGGCTATACTCATAGTCGTGCCTTTATTTTCTTCGCTATCAACCGATATTTTCCACCGGTGTTCGTCACAAATGGATTTTACATAAAACAGACCCAAACCAAAGCCTTTTACATTGTGTATATTACCTGTAGGCACCCGGTGAAACTTGTCGAAAATACGCTTATGGTGCTCTTTGGGAATGCCAATACCATTGTCGCGTATCTGAAAAACAAGTTTGTTTTTGTCATTGCGTAGGCTAATTGATATATCGGGCGGTTCTTTGGCGTATTTCACGGCATTATCTACTAAATTGTGTATAATATTAGTCAAGTGCAGTTTATCTGCCATGACTAAGCTTTGATTGGCCTTCAAATCAAGGTTTAATGTGCCTTTTTTCTCACCCACCCGCAGTTCTAAAGATGGCGTGATGTTCTCTATCAGGTCAGCCACATCTACTTGCTCAAGGTAGAGTTCTATATTATCGCGCTCTATTTTGGCCAGTTGCAGTACTTTTTCTACCTGAGTATTAAGGCGCAGCACCTGCTCTTTGATGATGCCTGCGTACCGATTGAGTCGTGGATCGTTTTTGATGTTCTGATCTTTCAAGAACACATCGGTCGAAATATTAATGGTGGAAATAGGCGTTTTGAACTCGTGCGTCATATTGTTGATAAAATCGCGTTGTAATTCGCTCAATTGTCGCTGCCGCAAAATGACAAACATAGAGTAAATAAAAAAAGCGATCGTAATCAACATCAGTCCAGAAAATGCGATCACAATCCACATATTGGTGAGGATATTGGCACTTTTCCCAGGAAAACGCACCCCGTAATAGTATATGAATTCGCTGTCGTTGTGCTTAGGTAATGGCTCTGCCAAGGCTATGCGTTCTGGATCATCTGTTTCTATTCGTTTGCCAGCCACCATTTGATCGCTGGAGCAGTCAAAAATACCATATTCGTAATTTTCCTTCAAATTTTGCCCTTGAAAAGCCTTATCCAAGGCATATTCTAAGTCTTCCGCCACAAATACATTGTCCACGTTCACCACCCAGTAGTTAGACGATTGCTGCCTGACAAAACTTTTATTGGGTAGGTTAAATATGCTTACTTTAGCCAATTCATTGGCAGCATCCAGCATGGATTGGTTCACTTTTCGGTTGAATTCCCGTTGTTGCAAATCCCAAGTGCGCAATATCCAATAAGTCTGAACCGTCAGCAAACTCAAAATTGAAATAGCACCCAAGACTATGACGCGGCGAATAATGGTATTATTCATATACTTATTTTGTGTAAAGATATGCTTTATTCAGTACTTACTTCAAAAGCCCGCCCGCCTTCAAAACCTCCTTAGCATGTTCATACCCAATTTCCTCTATTTTATCAAATTTCTGCCAATCAATTAGGCTAATACCAGACAAAGGAGGGTTGAAATACCAATCAACAGCAGACCGATATTCTTGAGCCATAAACCGACCACTGAGCATACTAGATTCCATGACGACATAGATCAAGTTGGGCGCGTATTTGTCTTCTTGGTGCGCTTCCGTATTTCGGTGTACTTGCAAATCAACGGCTACAATCATACCGGCACCCTGCTGGATCATGATGTCCACAGGCATATTATTGAACACCCCACCATCTACAAAGAGATCATTGTTGATTTCAGCGGGCGGAAAAATACCCGGAATACTAATACTGGCACGCAAGGCATCTCGAAGCAAACCATCCTTGTGTATATGGGGTTGGGTGCGGGTAAGATTGCAGGACACACAATAAAAATTGAGCCAAAGATCTTCAATACGAAGATCAGTGAACGTCTCAGAAAGCAGACTATTGAGTTTTTTTCCTTTAAAAACAGATACACGCGGCACAAAATTAAAATCGCTGGTGGGATTTTTACCAAACACGCGTTTACATTCTTTCCGCAAGTTATGTCCACTCCAGCCCCTAGCCACCAAAGCCCCCATGATCCCCCCAATACTGGTACCACCAACCAAATCAATCGGAACACCTGCTTCTTGCAAGGCTCTAAACACGCCGATATGCGCAAAACCCTTGGCCCCACCGCCCGACAAAACCAAACCAACTGCCGATCCATTCATAAACCGAGCCAACCGCGCAAAATCCATAGCATGATTGAGCCGGATATGATGGTGCAACGTGAGGGTTCGGTGTTTGATCCACTCTTCGGTACGCAAAGGCATCGCGGTTTCAGAAGGGTGCAACAATACAAGGGTCTGACCCGCAAACGTGCGTTTTTTCCCACTATGCAATAATTTTTTTTCAAAAGATTCTATCTCCGGGTTGGCATGAGCATCCGCAACGAGCAATATTTCATCTGCTTGCCGCAGACAACGCTTAGTCCATTCAGTGTCCTCAAGATCTGGTATATAAAGCACAAACCGATACCGCGCTTCTTGGGCTTCCAACCAATGGCTTACCTCACGGTGTGCACTGCTCTTGGCTCGCGATACCTGTGCCATATCCTCCGTTTTAAATTGATCGTTGACCAATTCGCTAGTCAACATCAATACCGAACCATGAGCAGAAAGAGCCAGTTCGAGCCTCGAACTAAAATGAGCCATATCCATTGAAGGAGAAATGGGCAAAAGGCAAATATTGGTAAACCGTTTTCGGGCATTTTTGAGGCTTGAAGCCCTGCGAAACCGATTGATAATAGCCTTAGAAAGGTTCATGAGTGCCCTCGGATAAGTCTCCATCAGGTGTTCAAAATCTTGGGCTCCCAACCGTGCCACCACACAATCGCGCATAGCAATAATATCGGCACTGCGTGGTTCTTGCGTGATGAGTGCCATTTCGCCAACAATTTCACCGGGCGTTATCTCTCCTAAGTTTTGGTGTTGTTTAGCACCTCTTTTGGTGCGTTGCGCTTGCATACGCCCACTCAATAACACAAACATGGCATCACCAGCGTCGCCTTGGCTTACCAGTAGTGCCCCCCCAGCCAAGTCGCTCAATTCAAAAAATGGACGCATAGCCGTATAAGTAGCCTCCTCCAGTTTGCCGGTCAGGTTTTCAAGCGCTTCGCGGAGACGGTGTTCTAATAAATCAGCATGTACTCTATCGTCTGTCAGTTGCATGATCGCTTCATCAATTTTATTGTTTAGGTGTGGTCATCCTATCTCCAACCATTGCGCTAAAGTACACCCTTGATGCCTTCTCTTGTACATAAAATGGATCAATTTAGTTAAATTTAACACTTATTGGCGTTTTTATCGGAGGAGCGAACTATTAAAGGTTACCTTTGCGTCCTTGTTTAAATATACATATGGCTCGTATTCACACTGATATTCTTGTCTTGGGTTCTGGTATTGCTGGACTCACATTTGCCATCAAAACGGCATCAAAATACCCTGATCGAAAGATATTGGTACTTACTAAAACCACCGAAGGCGAAAGCAATACCCGCTACGCTCAAGGAGGCGTGGCTGCCGTTTGGGATCGTGATAAAGACGATACTGAAAAACATATTGCCGATACTTTAGATGCTGGTGATGGGCTTTGTAAAGAAGAAATCGTGCGCATAGTGGTAGAGGAAGGCCCAGACAGGGTGCGTGAAATCATAGAATGGGGGGCAAGATTTGACAAAGAAAAAAATTCTACTGCTTACGACCTCGCACGCGAAGGTGGGCACTCAGAACACCGTATTTTGCACTACAAAGACCTCACTGGGTGGGAAATGCAACGAACCCTCATGGAGGAAGCCCACCAATACTCCAATATAAAGGTGTTGGAGCATTATTTTGCACTAGACCTGCTGACCCAGCACCATCTAGGACGCATGGTGATCCGCGTCACGCCCGATATAGAATGTTATGGGTGCTATGCCCTCAACAAAGAAACTAAGGTGATTGATACCATATTGGCAAGGGTTACTATACTGTGTACAGGCGGAGCCGGGCAAGTCTATAAATCCACCACCAACCCCGTCATTGCCACTGGCGATGGGGTGGCGATGACTTATCGAGCTAAAGGCAGGGTCGAAAACATGGAATTCATGCAGTTTCACCCAACCTCTTTGTACAATCCAGCGGGCGAAAACCCTTCGTTTTTGGTTTCAGAAGCCGTCCGTGGCCATGGGGGCATCTTGAAAACACCAGAGGCCGAAGAGTTTATGCAACATTATGATCCAAGACTTTCACTTGCGCCCCGCGACATTGTAGCCCGTGCTATTGACTCTGAAATGAAAAAACGTGGTACCGATTGCATGTATCTTGATTGTAGGCACTTAGAAAAAACGAATTTTTTAGCCCATTTCCCGACCATTTATGAAAAGTGCCTAAGCATTGGCATAGATGCTATGAAAACCATGATCCCTGTGGTGCCAGCCTGTCACTATATGTGCGGTGGCATTATGACCGATGCCCAAGGGAAAACCAGTATTGGCCGTCTGTATGCAGCAGGTGAGTGCGCCTCTACGGGGCTTCACGGTGCCAATCGCTTGGCCTCTAATTCGCTTTTGGAGGCAATGGTGTTTGCTCATCGAATTTATGAGGATATTCAAGGAAAATTTGAGCATTGGGACTACCAAGAGCAAATACCTGATTGGAATACTACAGGCACTACTGATCCTCAGGAAATGGTATTGATTACCCAAGGAATGAAAGAATTAAAAGAAATCATGTCGTATTATGTGGGCATTGTCCGGTCTAATGTACGCTCTCAACGCGCCCTCGACCGCCTGTTTTTACTATACCAAGAAACCGAAGACCTGTATAAAGCCACTGCGGTCAGTCCTCAACTCATGGAATTGCGCAACCTCATCACGATTGCCTACCTGATTACACGTTCAGCCTCTCATCGGCGCGAAAGCCGAGGCCTGCATTTTACCACTGACTACCCCGGGCAGTTGGACTTTGTGGAACATTCGGTATTGTAGATCTGTCGTGTATACAATAGAATTGTATGCCGTCTTAAAGATTGAAAGGCTGTGGAGGTGGAGTCTCCATATAGGGCAAAAAATAAGCGCAAACAGTTGATGTACAACTATTTGCGCTATTTTTCGTGATCTCGATGGGACTCGAACCCATGGCCCCTTGATTAAAAGTCAAGTGCTCTACCAACTGAGCTACGAGATCATGCTTTTTCTAAAAGCGGGGCAAAGATACGCACACTTATCGGACATGAGCAAGGATTTTGGAAACTTTTTATGAAAAAAAATATTGCTTGCCTTTTTGAGGTACAAAAAACCATAATAGCAAGACTACTCGTATCTATGGAATCACATTATTACAACATAAAAGCATCATGCGGTTATTGTACAGTCTTCTACTATTTTTTCTAGCAGTTTGCACCTCCTCATTCGCCTCCACCTTACATGGTGGCTCTATCATTGGCGTAGTGGTTGATTTAGAGACCAATGTTGAGGTATCGGGTGCTACTGTTCAGTTGTTGGGTACTGATCAGTATCAAACTACCAACAACCTCGGTATTTTTACTTTTACCGGATTGGCCAGTGGCGAATACACTGTTAGAATTACCTTGATTGGCTATGCCATTGTGGAGAAAAAAATTGCCGTTGCTGATTTTGAAACCACGAATATCAAATTGTCATTAGAAACAATCGCTTTTGTATTGGATGATGTAGAAATCACGGTACAACAATCCAAACCCCTCGCCACCATCAGCCAGATAGATATACTCAAGCGACCTATTAATACGGCACAAGATATATTGCGGTTTGTGCCCGGTCTGGTGATTGCGCAACATGCAGGCGGAGGAAAGGCGGAGCAAATTTTCCTCCGGGGTTTTGATATTGACCACGGAACCGATATTGCGCTGTTTGCCGATGGTATGCCGGTGAATATGGTCTCGCACGCCCACGGCCAAGGATATGCCGATCTCCACTTCTTGATCCCTGAACTGGTTGAAAAAGTTGACTTTCAGAAAGGGCCTTATTTTGCACAAGTAGGCAATTTAGCAACTGCTGGATACGTAAAATTTCAAACACCTGATGCCCTACGCCAAAACCTAGTGAGCGTGGAGGTAGGTCAATTTGATACCTACCGGAGCGTAGCCGCCATTGATTTGCTTGGAAAACGCGCCGCTGCACGCGGCACCAATGCTTATATCGCTTCCGAAACCGTATTTAGCAATGGGTACTTTGAAGCCCCTCAAGACTTCAAACGCTTTAACCTATTCGCTAAATTCAGACAAACCTTCGATGAAGGCAAAGTGTTGACTATTTCTGCCTCTAGATTTAGTAGTGCTTGGATGGCCTCTGGCCAGATTCCGGAACGGGCCATACGATCCGGACAAATTTCAAGGTTTGGAACCATTGATCCTACCGAAGGGGGAAGGACTACTAGGACTAATTTGAATATCCAACATGCCACAGCCCTCACCCCACGTACCGTTGTCAACAATCAATTTTACGTCAATCACTACGATTTTGAACTGTACTCCAATTTTACGTTTTTCCTAAACAATCCTGAAAAAGGCGATCAGATCAAACAAAAAGAAAATCGAATTATATCCGGTTATAATGGATCTATCGTACATGAAACCAATCTATTGGATAGCCCCCTGCGCTTGGAGGGTGGCGCACAGGTCAGGTACGACGACGTGGACGATATCGAACTAAGCCGTACGTATGGCCGAAAAAACACCTTAAATAGACTTGCCTTGGGCGATCTCCAAGAGATCAATCTGGGGTTATACGCCGATGCTCAATGGAGGCCTACGTCAAGGTTGAATGTGCAAGTGGGTACTCGATTTGACCAGTTTCTCTTTTCATACCAAAACAATGTGGATTCATTGACCGCTTTCAGGTCTGCGGCCAAATCAATAGCCAGCCCAAAACTGAACCTCAACTATCAAATAAATCCCCAACTCCAAGTATTTGCTCAATCCGGTAGTGGATTTCATTCAAATGACACAAGGGTCATATTAGGCGCAACCAACACTCAGATTCTGCCTAGAGCCATCGGATTTGAAGGCGGGTTCATTTGGAAACCTTACTCAAAATTACTCATCAACCTCAGTGCTTGGCAATTGAATCTGGAGCAAGAATTTGTCTATGTCGGCGATGAATCGGTCGTAGAACCCAGTGGAGCCACTACCCGGAAAGGCATTGACCTAGGGCTGCGTTGGCAAGCAACACCTTGGTTGTTTGTGGATGCTGATTACAATTTCACCCGCCCAAGAACCAATGGAGCAGAGGCCGCACCTTATATCCCATTAGCACCTACCCAAACCAGCATCGGCGGTATCACCATCACGTCACCAAAAGGTCTTGATGCCAGTTTAAGATATCGTTATTTGGCCGATCGTGCAGCCAATGAAGACTATAGCCTCACTGCCCAAGGATGGTTTCTCTTGGATGCTCAAGCATCATGGCGACCTAAATGGAAAAACGGGAAATCACCCGTGCAAATCACGGTTTCCCTTCAAAATATTGCCAATACGCCTTGGAAAGAAGCACAATTTGAAACCGAAAGTCGCCTAATGAATGAGGCCGAACCCGTCTCCGAAATTCACTTTACACCGGGTACGCCCTTCTTTGCCAAAACTGTCTTGACCTTTAGGTTTTAGTCCTTAGAGTATGTTCATAAACTCCATTTGCAAAACATTAGGCATAGATTAATACTCATATAGTTACATTTGCAGCCGAAACCGTCGAAATAGTAGAAAGTGCTTGAAAAACCTTTCCGCGTCAGGACAAAACAATAACGATTATTCGACGTTTTTAAAACTGCATTTGTGGTTATTATGAAAAAAAATTCAGGTTCTTTTCTACTGTTTGTGTTCTTTTTGGTTCAATCTTTGGCTGCACAAGCAGACCAAGGAGTTCAGGATACTTTGCCAAATGGCGGTGCTTGGGCTTTGGTCGAAATCGAAAACGGCGACACTACTTATATTATGTCCTTGCCCCCAGTTCGCATCGGGGCAAAGCGTAATTTCAAAGATCAGAAGGAACAGCGGCAATATTATTCGTACATAAAAGCAGCTCGCAATGTGTGGCCATTTGCCGTCAGAGCCATTGACCTCTATAATGAAATCCAAGTAGAAACCGAAGATATGGGCAAGTGGAAACGCCGCCGCCATATCAAAAAGGAACACAAGGAACTCAAAGAAGACTTTACTGACAGGCTAAAAAATCTATCTCGTACAGAAGGTAAGGTACTCATTAAAATGATTGAACGCCAGACGGGTAAGTCATTTTATACCGTGATCCGTGAAACCAAAGGCGGTGCTACGGCTATGTTTTGGAACACGATGGCGAAAACCTACGATTACGACCTGAAAAATGGGTATAAAAAGGGCGAAGACACCCTCCTTGATGAAGTCCTGATTGACTACGACTTTGGAGAGGCTATTTGGCGAAATCAATAATTTTTAAAATAAATACGGATTGGCCGAACCACCTTTGTGGCTCGGCCAATCGCATTCAGGCACTGCTGTTATGATGATGAACGCTTTACGCGAAACCAACTTCCAACTTCCCGGCCAAACGGCCTTTTATCGCGGTAAAGTACGCGATGTCTATACCCTGTCAGATGGCCGCTTGGTGATGATCGCCAGCGATCGAATTTCTGCTTTTGATCATATTCTACCAAGGCCAATACCCCACAAAGGTGCAGTGCTCAATCAAATCGCTACTCACTTCTTGAGTGCAACCACTGATATTTGTCCTAATTGGCTCATCGCAACGCCCGACCCCAATGTGGCCATTGGCCACCACTGTGAGCCGATCCGTGTCGAAATGGTTATTAGAGGCTATCTCGCTGGTCACGCTGCCCGGACGTATCTCTCCGGATTACGCACGCTTTGCGGTGTAACAATGCCCGATGGATTGATCGAAAATGATCAGTTTCCAGAACCCATTATCACCCCAACCACCAAGGCCGATGAAGGCCATGATGAAGATATTTCCAAAGCCGATATTCTAGCCAATGGATTGGTAACCCGCGAAGACTACGAACAAATGGAAGCCTATACAAGGGCATTGTTTCAACGAGGCGCCGAAATGGCCGCCAAACAGGGCTTGATTTTAGTGGACACCAAATATGAATTTGGCAAACGAAATGGCCAAATCGTACTCATGGACGAAATTCATACGCCCGATAGCTCTAGGTATTTTTATGCAGATGGGTATGCCGAACGGCAGGCAGCCAAACAACACCAACGCCAATTAAGCAAGGAGTTTGTGCGAGAATGGCTCATCGAAAATGGATTTCAAGGCAAAGAAGGGCAATCCATGCCTACCATGCCCGATGCCTTTGTGCAACAAATCAGCGATCGTTACATAGAACTTTACGAACACGTAACTGGAAAGGCTTTTATCAGAGATGCTGACTTGGATATTACTGAGCGGATTGAATCTAGGCTTATTGAAGTTTTAGGCTAGGAAGGTTTCGTTCATGAGATTTAAATTTTAGGAGTCACCATTGCCTATTGAGGTGCTATGCCTAAGTTATGCATCAATTGTTCGACAGAAACTCCCTGTAAGAGTGCCAGTTTTTTTAGATATTCAAAGCGCTGTATCGTGTAGCCCTCCAATTCTTGGGCTAAAACCAATGATTCTGATATGATATTATATAATTAACTATAGTCCAGCAACAAAATATTTGCTACTTTTGCCCAATCAATAGTCGCACTACAAATAATATGGATATCACACAGCAAGGATACGTTCAGACAAAAGTCAGTCCTGAAGGTATCGCCCAGATCACTTTTTATCACCCCAACCACAATAGTTTACCCAGTCGCCTCCTCCAAGCACTGGTGGATGCGTTCGACACAGCGGGGCAAGATCCCTCCGTGCGGGTGATCGTATTAAGCAGTGCCGAGCATAAAACATTCTGTGCTGGGGCTAGTTTTGATGAGTTGTCAAGCATTATTGATCTAGTGACCGGACAGCAGTTTTTCAATGGTTTTGGTCGCGTCATCAATGCCATGCGCCGCTGCCCAAAGATCATTGTAGGGCGCGTACATGGCAAATCAGTAGGTGGTGGCGTAGGACTTTCTGCCGCAACCGATTATTGCATGGCCTCGCATTTTGCCACGTTTAGGTTGAGCGAATTGGCGGTAGGCTTTGGTCCTTTTGTGATTGGCCCTGCCGTGGAGCGAAAAATGGGCTTGTCTGCCTTTAGCAAATTAGCACTTACCCCTGCCGAATGGCAGACCGCAGAATGGGGCAAAGCCAATGGATTGTACCAAGAGGTTTTTGAAACCGTAGAGCAACTAGATACTTACATAGCGCATTTTTGTAACAACTTATGCAGTTACAGCCCCGAAGCGATACTGGAACTCAAACGTGTTTTCTGGCAAGGTACTGATCATTGGGACACCCTTTTGAACGAACGTGCCGCCATCAGTGGCCGCCTTTCATTGACAGAGCATTCTAAAAAAGCAATCGAATCGTTTAAAAAATAAAGTGCATGGAGGCCATACTATCCTATTTTGAACACATCCCATCCGCCCATCGCAGCATCATTTTGTTTGGAGGGTTGAGTTTTTTCCTAATCCTTGAAAATGTGGTGCCATTGTTTCAATGGCAATTCAACAAGGTGAAACACACTGGAATCAACCTCTTTTTCACCTTTACCACCATTTTGGTCAATTTTCTAATGGCCTTTATCCTATTGATGGCCTGCGATTGGGTGGCGGCCAAGCATATTGGCATTTTGCAGTGGTTACCAGTTATGCCACTTTGGTTATACATCATTGTGGGGCTACTGTTGCTTGATTTGATTGGAGCATATTTTGTACATTGGACAGAGCATAAAGTAAAATGGATGTGGCGTTTTCACCTAATTCACCATACCGATACCAATGTAGGCACCACCACTGCCAATCGGCATCATCCTGGAGAGAGCGTGTTTCGTTTTATATTCACGACTATGGGCATCGTAGCCGCAGGCACTCCCATTGGTATTGTTATGCTGTATCAATCTATGTCGGCGGCGTTGTCTCAATTTAACCATGCCAATATTCAGTTTCCGGCGTGGTTAGAGCGGCCTTTGAGTTGGGCCTTTGTCACACCGGCCATGCACAGGGTACACCACCATTATATGCTGCCATATACCGATACTAATTTTGGTAATATTTTCTCAATATGGGATCGCATGTTTGGCACCTATAGTGAAATGCAAGGAAAAGATATAGTTTTTGGTATTGACACTCACATGGAGGCCGAAGAGCATTCCAATTTGGGCAGAATGTTGAAAATCCCTTTTGAGGCTTATCGGGCTCCAGTAGGTTCCAAGTTTAAGGCAGGTATTGATGAGTAGGGTGTAGATAGTCATCAGATGACTTGAAGTCATCCGATGACTATCTGAGCGGCCAGAAAACTAGAGGCATCACAACGAGGTTAGGCTTTCACACAACCTCCTAAACGTACAACTCCCCATTTAATATATTCCTAGAAATCACAATGCGTTGTACTTCAGAAGTGCCTTCGTATATCTGTGTGATTTTAGCATCGCGCATAAGGCGTTCTACATGATACTCTTTTACAAAGCCATAACCACCATGTATCTGTACTGCTTCTACCGTGTGGCGCATAGCAATATCAGAAGCAAATAACTTTGCCATAGCCGCAGCTTGGTCATAGTTTAGGTGTTGATCTTTGAGCCTCGCCGCACGATGCACCAAAAGGCGAGCCGCCTCAATATCAGTAGCCATATCGGCTATTTTAAAAGCAATGGCTTGGTGTTGGCTGATAGGCTTCCCAAATGCCTCCCGTTGTTTGGCATAAGCAACCGCTAGTTCGTAAGCACCTGCTGCAATACCTAGTGCTTGTGATGCGATACCGATCCGACCTCCAGAAAGCGTTTTCATGGCAAACTTAAACCCAAAACCATCTTCGCCGATGCGATTTTCCTTGGGTACTTTCACATCACTATACATAATAGTATGCGTGTCCGACGAACGGATGCCCAGTTTATCTTCTTTGGCTCCTATGGCTACACCCTTCCAATCGGCTTCAACGATCAGGCAATTGATACCACGATGTGCTTTGTCAACATCAGTTTGTGCCATCACCAAATGAACTTTAGAAGTCCCCCCGTTGGTGATCCAGTTCTTGGTGCCATTCAGCAAATAATGATCGCCCATATCAATAGCCGTGGTACGCTGGCTTGTAGCGTCCGACCCGGCCTCCGGCTCTGAGAGACAAAATGAACCAATCCATTCTCCAGAGGCTAATTTAGGCAGGTATTTGCGCTTTTGCGCCTCCGTACCGAAGGTTTCTATTCCCCAGCATACGAGAGAGTTATTGACAGACATGATGACCGAACAGGAGTTGTCAATTTTACTGATTTCTTCCATCGCCAGTACGTACGATAGGGAGTCCATACCTCCACCGCCATATTCTGGCGAAACCATCATACCTAAAAAACCCAATTCGCCCATCTTTTTGATTTGCTCATAGGGATATTCCATTTTGGAATCGCGCTCGATAACGCCTGGTTTGAGTTCATTTTGGGCAAATTGGCGTGCAGCCTCTCTTACTGCTAAATGCTCTTCGCTGAGTTGGAACATAATATGTGGTGAAATTGGTTAAATATTAGGCGGCGAAATTACGCTAAGTATTGAACTTCAAGATAGTTTTTCAATTATTATAGTTGTACAGGTAAGATTTTCAAGTCAATGCCGATATAATCTCGTTTACTAAGTAACGGGGAAAAGTAATAAGTTAAAAAGGATAAGTTATTTTTTTAACCTTATAAACCTTTGAAAAGGAAAATAATCGCATATTTGCACCTCTAAACTAACTTATAAAATATTTACTACAATGAAATTTCGTATTTTAATACTGCTGGTAATCAGCCTGTTGGCCTCTGATGTTGTCTTGGCTCAAAAATCAAAATCAAAGTCTAAAAAGAAACCCACTAAAGATGTAGAGGTAATAGATTTTGGAGATGACGAGGACTCAAAAAAAGATGATAAAACCTATAAAAGTATCATTATTAAGACCAGCCCTATTTCCTTTATTTTTGGCCGACAGCCCTTTGAAATTGAAAAAGAAATAACCGATTACCTCAGTTTGCAAGCGGGGCTTGGCCTTACTTTTTTGCCAATTATCAATTACCAGAATATTATTGGAGAAGAAATAGAAGGGTTGGGTGATTACTCTTGTGAATCTACACAATGGGCAAATGATGAATGCGACTATTATGCAGATTATACTATAAGAAAAGGTTCGGTTGGCTATATGGCATCTTTTTCACCGCGTCTGTTTTTTGGTAGCGATGGTTTCGATGGCGGATATATAGCCCCAATGGTGCGTTTCTCCCAAAGAAAATTTGAGGTTCAGAAAGTGCTTGAGGGCACTCCTTCTTTAGAGAGGGCTCCCAATGAATATCAACCAGAGAAGGTAAAAAGCATTGACTTTGGCGTTCAATACGGCTATCAAACCATTTACCCAAAACTAACTTTTGAGTGGTTTGCGGGGGTAGGTGCACGCATTAGCAATAACCTCCGCCAAGATATTGGCAGAGATCTTGACGGTAACTATGGAAATGGAGCATCTGAGTTTAAGTCTCGTAAATTTCGCTTTGAAGCGGGTATTCGTGTAGGTTTTCAATTGTAATAATATTATGTAAGGCAGGCAACTAAATGGTCGTTAGCCTATTCTAAAAAGAGGTTATCTCATAAGTCAAAATCTTGTTTTAGTGAAAATTTGGTGACAATTTTCCTTAAAACTTAAACTTGGACCTATGATACAGCCTCTTTTGCGTTTGAATAATTCAGTACCGTTCCTAAACCTTTCCCAACAAAAACTTCCGAACCAAATTAAGCCCATACGTACCAGATAGTTGAATGTTTTTCAAGCGATCGCGGCCAAACACCTGCTTTTCAGTAACCGTACGTGTACCGTCGCTGACCGCCAACCACACCGTACCAACAGGTTTATCCGCAGTGCCGCCATCAGGGCCGGCAATACCGGATATAGCCAAAGAAATATCTATTCCGAGCGTTTTTAAAGCACCTTGAGCCATTTCTCGTACGGTTTCTTCGCTCACAGCGCCATATTTCTCCAAAGTCTCAGCATTTACGCCCAGTAAAACCCGTTTCATTTCATAAGAATAACTCACCACCGTACCGGGAAAATATGCCGAAGATCCAGGTATCGAAGTAATCAGGTGCGCCACATAACCACCAGTACAACTTTCGGCTGTACCAAACTGCTTGCCTTGGGCCAATAATAGTTTTCCGACGGACATCGGCAGGTTTTCGCCTTCAAATCCATACACAATATCTGGGATTAACGCCACCAGTTCAGATTGGAGCACATCCAGTTCAGCACTTAATATTGACTCCGAATCGCTGGTGACACTGTCCTGCCAAACGCCAGTAAGGCGTAGCCGTACTGACCCCAAAGCGGGCAAATAAGCCAATTTCACGTGGGGCGGCAATCCATCTTCAAAGGCTTCTATGCGCTTAGCGATATTGCTTTCTCCTTCGGCAACTGTCAATATAGTTCTATGTACAATAGGACTACTCTGGAATCGGTCGCACAAACGCGGTATCACTTCATATTCCATCAGATATTCCATCTCAAAAGGTACGCCCGGCAACGAAATATATACTTTACCCTCCTGCTCAAACCACATACCGGGAGCAGTGCCTACCTTATTCAATAAGATGGTCGCTTTTTCAGGTAAGGTGGCCTGAGTCCGCATAGCAGGCGGTGTTGTCCTACCTATTTTCAAAAAATAACCCTCTATCCGATCATAAGTGGCTTGGTGGAAAACCATTTCCGAATCAAACATCTCCGCGAGGGTCTTTTTGGTGATATCGTCTTTGGTAGGGCCAAGCCCCCCCGTCATAATAACCACATCTGCCTGTGAGGCCGCGTGTTTGATCCCAGCAACAATGGCTTCTTTCGTGTCACCCACGCTGCTTTTGCCATTCACCCCTATGCCGCGCAGGTTTAGTTGCTGGCTCATCCAAGGTGAATTGGTGTCTATGATCTGTCCGATCAATATTTCATCTCCTATCGTTAATAAATGTGCGTTCATGTAGATTGATTAATATGACTCATGCGCTATCTTTGCGCAAAAAAAACACAGTTATGATCCAACGTATTCAAAGCATCTTTCTTTTTTTGGCTGGAACCGCCTCATTTGGACAATTTGGTCTGCCTTATGGCAATGGTCAATCTGAAACCGTGGCTGCCTTGGCCGATGGCCGTTTCAATGTCTTTGATAACATTGGCTTGATTTCTTTGGCTGTAGGCGGAGGCCTAATTTCCTTAATAGCCATCTTTTTATACAAAAACCGTGCGGTACAAACCAAAGTAACCAATGCTGGAATTTTAGTATCGGTTGGACTCCTTGGGTTTGCAGCATTTCTTTTCAAGCAGCACTACGATGCCAGTGCAGGGGTATTACAGGCGGGGTTAGGCTTAGGACTTCCCTTAGTATCGGTTATATTCCAATGGTTAGCCGCCCGCAACATCAAAAAAGATGAAAAATTGGTGCGTTCTATGGATCGTTTAAGGTAATCACTTCTATACCGGGAGCCGTTTTTTCAAACCATTTCATAGGTGCTTGGGTTTTATCGCCCGTTTGGGTGTCACACTTAAAGAATAGATAGTACAATTGCGCACAATATCCTATCCGTTGGTATAGGGTCTCTAGGCTGCGTGCCCGTCCGTCGTTCCAATCTTCGGGGTGTTTGGCCGATAGCCAAGCATAATAAGCATCATCGTGCAACTCCAAAACATCCAAAACAGCTGAATCACTCGTATATATTTCCATGAACTGTCGCGACAAGCGACCGTGATGCTTACTCCAATCTCTAGGGCGACTTCGGTCTTCTGCATATTTGAATGTATCATGTGCCAAAGCGATGAGCCGGAGTTGGGTTCTTTGGTGGTCACTCTGTGGGATGCGGTCAATATTATCGAGTACCTCGCGTACATGATAACCGACCTTGCCTTCCGGATGCCCATAGCGAGGCTCGCCCCATACGAGGCCAAACCGAAACTCAGGCAATGTAAGCAAATGATGCTCCAAAGGCGTTTCTGGTTTTAGCAATGCTTCTATCGCAAGCGTATGTATATTTAACAAAGGCATAAGCGGCATTGGTCGTTCAATCTCCGTTGTTAGTCGGGTTGTTTGAAACAGGGCAAACATACAGAGCAATTTTGGCGTTATCTATGTCAACCGTCAAGAATTTTATCAAATTTTTCGAAGTTGGTTAACAGAACGTTAAAAATTGAAGTTTCACAAGAAAATTGCAACCTCAAACGTTTTTTATCTGTCATTTATTCAGAAGACTCTTAAGTTTCTAAAAATCATGAATAAGTTTTTATCTACGTTATTAGCAGGAGCCGCAGGTGGCATGATTACCGTAGCGGTCACAAAATTGACATCAAATCCTGATACCAACAGCAACGCTGCAGATCAGACTAGCGTTGCCCGGCAGGTTAATTACACTACCGTTGGCGGAGGCGCACCTTTTGACTTTATAAAAGCTGCTGATCGCTCTATGTCGTCGGTTGTACACATCAAAGCCTCGGAAAGTCGCAAAGCGGCCTACGAACGCCAAAAAGAACAGCGCACCCGCGACCCATTTAGTTTTTTCTTTGGAGAATATCAACAGCAACCACGTTCTGGCACGGGTTCTGGTGTTATTTACACCAATGATGGGTATATTTTGACCAATAACCACGTCGTGGAGTTTGCCGATGAATTTATGGTAACCCTGCACGACAATCGCGAATTCAAAGCCCGCCTAGTAGGCCGTGATGCTAATACCGATATGGCCGTTATCAAAATAGAGGGACAAGAATTTCAGTCTATAGAGATCGGAAATTCAGATGATGTGCGGGTGGGCGAATGGGTATTGGCTGTAGGCAATCCCTTTGACTTAACCTCTACCGTAACAGCAGGCATAGTCAGTGCCAAAGGCAGAAACATAAATATCATTCAGAGCCAAGCAGCTATTGAGTCGTTTATTCAAACCGATGCTGCGGTCAATCCCGGCAACTCGGGTGGTGCGTTGGTTGATGTAAATGGCAAATTAATAGGTATCAATTCGGCTATTGCAACACCTACAGGTGTATTTGCAGGTTATTCTTTTGCTATTCCTGTCAATCTTGCTAAACGAATAGCCGACGATTTGATCAAATATGGTGAATACCGCCGCGCTTATCTCGGTATAGATATAGCCGAAATGACTACCGAAAATGCGGAAGCCCTTGATATACCTTATACCCAAGGGGTAATCGTGGCTACACTTGACCTTCGTGGATCGGCTGCCCTATCTGGAATTAAGGCCAACGATGTCATTACTAAGATAAATGGCAAAAATGTGACAAGTGGCGCAGAACTTTTAGAGATGATTGGACGTTCTAAAGCAGGTGAAACAATTACGTTGGCCCTCCAGAGAAATGGTAAGTCATTAGAAATTCCGGTTAAGTTGAAGGCTCGGGGCAATGGGTAAAAAATAAAGTCCAAACGGACTATTTAAGATAAAGTTGGTTTTTCGTTTTGTTTTGATGTGTCAGCCCTGCGCAATGCAGGGCTGACTTTTTTTTGTGCCTCGTGCAACGGAAGGCTTCTCATTATTTATTTTCGAGCATCCACTATTTTTTCGTAGGCTTCATTTATTTTTTGAAACTTTTCCTTGGCGTGGCGTTGCGCTTCGGTAGAAAGCCCTTTGGCTACTACGCGGTCAGGATGCCACTGCATAGCCAAGGCTCGGTACTTTTTTTTGATGGTATCCAAACTATCTGCCGATGAAGCATTGAGAATAGCGTAATGCGGATCCAAAGCATTCCAGTGTTGTTTCGGTGGAGCGGAGGTTCCCTTGCTTTGGTAATAGCGGCTTTTGATTCGGTCGTACTGAAGGCGGCCAATGTGAAAAATACCAGCAGCCTTTAAAAGCAACTCTTCTTCCCTTGGGTGCAAACCGCCATCACTGGCGGCCATAGAAAATAGGAGATCGAGCATATTCGTCACATGGTGTCGCTCTCGGCCAAAATCATTGTAAAATCCACGAGCATACTGATCAAAAGATTCGTTTGACTCTTTGGCATCCTTCCATACTTTGATGGCGTGAAGTCGTCCTTTGTCACTCATGGCAAATTGATCCCGCATGAGGTATTCCATGTGTTTGATTTCTCGTTCATTGATAGGGCCATCGGTCTTTGCCATTTTGGCGCACAACCTAAAGGAATGAAAAAGAAACTCGCCTTTGCGTCGTTTATAAGCATTAAAATTTTCATCCGATGCTTTTCGTTCCTTAGGTGCGTCCCAAAAGTAATGACCTAGATATGACCCCACAACAAACCCTATGGCTCCACCATAGGGGATCCTCATAAAGTCGGCAGCAAATAGGCCAACAATGCCGCATACCATTTTACCTTTTAACTCCAAGATGAAATTTTATGGCTCAAAGGTAACTCCATATCGGGGATTTTTGATAGATGCAAAAGAAAAATCATGGCACTTTCAAGACAACCAAGTCTTAAACTCGTTTACCCGATCTCGGCTGACGAATAGATCATCTTGCAAATGAGTCGTCAACTCCAACTTCAATCTTCCATTGAGGTGGGGATGAATTTTTTGAATGGCATTGACCCGCACACTCAGGCTCCGGCTCACCCTAAAGTATTGGCGAGGGTCTAATAGTTTTTCCAACTCCTCCAGCGTATGATCTACAAAGTGTTTTTTTCCTGAAAAAGTAAAGGCTTGGGTAAGCCCATTGGAGGATCGAAAGAATGCAATCTCTATGGCTGGTATAGTCACCAAATGATGCCCTGATTTAACTAAAAAACGTTCCTTATATGCCTCTTTTTGAAGTAGTTGCAACAAGACGGCGGTATCAATACCAGACTTAATCTGTTGATTCTCAAATTTTACAATGGCCTCGTGCAGGTCTTCTGGTGCTACTGGTTTTAATAGATAATCCAAAGCATTTACCTTGAAAGCCTGCAATGCATACTGATCGAAGGCAGTTGTAAAAATAACCGGAGTCTTCACTTTGACCTGTCTGAAAATATCGAAACTCAACCCATCGGCGATCTGTATATCCATAAAAATCAGATCCGGCGACGGCTCGGAATGTAGCCACCTGACACTGCTTTCTACAGAATCAAGTGTCTGTACTACTTGAAATTTTGGACGGGCTGCTACAATTAATTTGGTGAGTTGCTTGGAGGCAGGCAACTCGTCTTCTATTAGTAAAACTCTCACTATTTAATAACTGGAAGTGAAACGGTAAAATAATCAGCGGTGATGGCCACCCCTATTTCTTGTTGGGTCAACATACGATAACGTGCGCGTATATTTTCTAAGCCAACACCTGTAGAATCCATCACTTGATTTTTGAGTTGTAGGTTGTTGCGCACGGTCAGGTGACCATTTTCAGGAAAAACTTCTATTTTTAAAGGCTTTTCAGCAGATATGACATTGTGTTTAATGGCGTTTTCAAACAAGATCTGGAGTGTCAATGGCACTATTGTGCTATTGGATTGTCCATTTAACTCGGCAATATTGACTTGGAGGTTTTCTCCAAAACGCTCACGGAGCAAATAAATATAGGCGTTGAGGTATTCTATTTCATCGCGGAGTGGAATGACTGCTGCCGCCCGACTCTCCAATACATACCGGTATACTTTACTTAGTTTTTGCACAAAACTGACGGCTCTACTAGCGTCTTCTGGAATCAAGTAAATCAAAGTATTGAGGCTGTTGAACAAAAAGTGAGGATTGACTTGGTTTCGTAAGCCCTCCAATTGAGATTGCACAAAGTGGCGTTGGAGTTCCACTTTTTCCGCTTCTACTTTATGTAGCCCATGCGCAAATGCTACTGCTTCATAAATAGTAATGGTCAAAGCAGAAAGGATGAGCGAGCCAATAAATTCAATATAAAGTTTGGTGGAGTGTGGATGCAAAGGCATTGCCCATGAAAAAACACGATCAAGGATGGTATTGACCAATGTAAAAATAATCAGGAATGCCCCGAATGTCCACAGCATTCGCTTAAAAAGGTCTTTGGACTCTGGGTAACGATTCCGAATGATATGATATGCCCAGCGGAGAGACACCCAAAAAACACCCGTATATACCAGTGTTATAGGAACACAAACAACCAAGTATTCCCACTGCTTTTGGATATAAAAATCAGTAAATAAAAGCATAGACATGAGTAAGCCAGCCACTGGAATACCTCCAATAAGTAACCACCGGTCGTCAAAACCAAGGGTTTCACATACTATGCCTCTTTTCTTCATGTCTTATTTTTAGTGCAAATATTGAGCATTGTTACCGCAAATATCGGGTATTTTTATGAAACTGAGGGATAAGGAGCGGTGAAATAATAACTTATCCTTTTTAACTGATTGATTATAAGCCACTTGCACCCATTAATAATGTGTATTGATCACACATTTATGTACATAAAAAAAGCCCCCACAAATGCATGTGGAGGCTTTTTTAAAGTTCTTTATTCCTTATTTGGCTTCAAAGGTCTGTCTCGACTCTGCAATTACTAGATTAAGAGAGAGAACCAAGCGACTTTTAGTCAATTCTGTCACCGTAAACGGGATCGTATCTTGACCATCAATTACTGTTAGTGTCTTGAAATCTTCAGATAGTTTCCACGTGCCAACATTGCTGGTTTGAGGGTCAGTACTAAAACATTTGGTCGCTCCCTCATCCAATGAAGATCCTCCATCTGATTTAAACTGGAGACAGTCATCTGCTTCACACGCTTTTAATGTGTCCACCATCCAAGTGCCACCACCAGTAAAGTTCTCTTTGGATTCAGATTTTACCAACCTCCAACAGCCAGCATCCACTAAAAAGTCCTCTTCGTTATCTTTTTTACAAGATGAGGCTACTACGGCAATAACGATTACGGCCCAAAAGCCAATTTTAAGTTTGTTAATCATACGATAAAGTAAAAATTTAGTTAAAATGCTTAAACGATGCAATAGTTTTAATATTTCATATGTAGGAACAATAAAAATATTTATATAATTATAATATTTTTAAGGAATTTAACCACTCTGGTAACCTTTATAGCCTATCAAATTGCCAATAATCATACGCGTATCTTATTGTTACCTAGTTTAGAAGCCTAATACCCAATAATTTACTATTTTTGCGGTATCAAACCTTACTCATGAGCATCAGAACTTGTTTTATTATTTCCGCTTTTGCATATAGCACCTTGATGAACGCCCAAGGGCTAGACCATTATGATATTATGCTAGTCCAGACCACCATGGGCGATAGTGTAGAAATCAATGCGGCACCCCGATTAATGACATCATTCAATCGGACAGGCTATAATAACCAACCCAGTTTTTTTTCGAACACCGAACTATACCTGACCGCCCAATTGTACGGTGATACGACACAAACAGACATTGTAGCCCTTCACTTGGGCGACCAAACGCTTTCACGCGTCACCAACACGCCTCTTACAGCCGAGTACTCTCCTACACTCATGCCCGACGGGCGTAGGTTTAGTGCGGTGCGGGTAGAAGAAAATGGGGAGCAATACTTGTGGTCTTTTCCGATAGATCAATCAGATGGTGGGCAGCGGGTGTTTGAAAACACCAAAGGCGTTGGGTATCACTGTTGGCTCAAAGACACCTTGGTTGCATTGTTTATTGTTGGAGAACAAGATCAACCGCATACCTTACAGGTGGCAGGAGTGAAAACACAAAAAATGATTCGTATATCCTCCAATATAGGTCGCTGTTTGCTTAAAACCAGCGATGGGAAACTGGCTTTTGTGCAAAAAGCAACCGAGCAAACTTGGTACCTAAAGACTTGGAGCCACCTCAATAATACTAGTGAAATAGTGGTAAAGATGCCCGCTGGGGTAGAGGACTTTGCGATATTATCCAATAATACTTATTTGTGTGGACAAGGGGCAGTATTGTGGCAATACAAGCCCGGATACAGCAAAGATTGGAGCAAAGTTAGTGATCTAAGCAAATATGGTATCCAAAAAATAACCAGAATTGCTGCCAGTAAAGATGGGAAATTGGCCATTGTAGTGCAGTAATGGATGTTGAACCCCTAATTTTGTCATTTTCGTAGAATTTTCATTATCCGTGTACATCAATTTATGATTTCTTGCGTTAAGTATTGAGTAAACAAGTAAACGTGTACTTGCATTTCTATTTTTTGTATTATCTTTGAATCGTAATTAAATTATTTAGGTAAATGTTGAAGTATTATAAAAGCCAACTGGCTACATTAGACAAATTTTTATTGGATATGAACATGAGATCCTCTTTGATGCTGTTTTCCTTTGTAGGAATCATCGGAGCCGCTTTTTGGCTTCGGGAAGCCAATGTTTTTCGCTCTAACGACCCCAATCCGCAGAAAGATGCCATGTTAATGCAGGCGGTCTTGACGGGATTGACGAGGTATCACTTTCAACCCAAACAAGTAAACGACGATTTTTCTAAGTCGGTTTATAACCTATACTTGAAAGATGTTGATGCAAATAAGCGTTTTTTAACCCAATCAGATATAGATCAACTAAAACCATTTGAACTAATGCTTGACGATCAGGCCAAATCTAGTTCTTTTGAGTTTTTTGATATGTCTGTCAAAATGCTTGATGCTAGTTTGGTAAAATCGCAAACTTGGTATCGAGAAATACTTGCAAAACCGCTGGATTTTAACAAGGCCGGTCAACTCGAGGTAGAAGGGAAAAAACTATCATGGGCCAAAAATGATACAGAACTGCGTCAGCGTTGGGAATCGTGGATGAAATATGAAGTGCTCAGTAGGGTTACTGATGAGCAGGCCAAGCAAGATAAAGCCGACTTTAAAGGAGACAAAAAGTCCTTTGAAACACTGGAAGAAGAGCAGCGTAAAAAAGTGCTGGATACCTATGATAAATGGTATAAGCGTCTGCAAAAACTCGACCGTGACCGTCGCTTGGAGCAGTACTTGACTTCTTTCACCAATGTATTTGATCCTCACAGTGGTTATTTTTCCCCTAAAGACAAAGAATCATTTGATATTCAGATGTCTGGAAAACTGGAAGGTATCGGCGCGCGCTTGATGACCGAAGGCGAAAAGACAATTGTGTCAGAAATCGTGGTAGGTGGACCAGCCTGGAAACAAGGTGGTTTGGAAGCCAAAGATGTAATACTAAAGGTAGCACAGGGAGACAAAGAGGTGGAGCCTACAGATATCATGGGTTGGGATATTGACGATGTCGTATCTAAAGTACGTGGATCTAAAGGCACTAAAGTTACCTTGACTATCCAAAAACCAGATGGTACAGAGCGGATGCTCACCATTGTACGCGATGTAGTAATCATGGAGGAAGGACTGGCTAAGTCTTTGATCTTAAATACCACCGAATCAGCCCAAGATAAGATTGGCCTTATTTATTTGTCGAAGTTTTATGCCGATTTCACGGCTCAAGGCTCTACCTCTTGTGCTGCTGATGTAGCCAAAGAAGTAGAAAAACTAAAAAAGGAAAATGTAAAAGGAATTATTCTTGACCTTAGGGGCAATGGCGGTGGTTCGCTCCGCGATGTAGTGACTATGAGTGGCTTATTCATTGAGCAAGGCCCTATAGTACAAGTAAAAAGCCGTGATAGAAAGCCCGAAATATTAGCCGATAATGATAGTCGGGTACAATGGGGTGGGCCCATGATCGTCATGGTAAACAGTTACAGTGCTTCCGCTTCGGAGATCTTGGCTGCTGCTTTACAAGATTATAAGCGTGCTGTGATTGTAGGTTCCAATGCTACTTACGGAAAAGGAACCGTACAACGTTTCGTTGATCTTGATAATTTTTCTGGCAGTGCAGAGGTTAGCCCACTTGGCGATATGAAACTGACCATCCAAAAATTTTATCGAGTGTCGGGTAAAACCACTCAATTGGACGGGGTTGTGCCAGATATTATCTTGCCCGATTTCTACAATGAAATTGAGCGTGGAGAGCGCGAAAATGACTACCCATTGGAATCAAACACCATTGACGCAGTGCCATACAGCCAACAAACATATCAGGTTAATGACTTAGATAAACTAAAGTCTGCGAGTAATACGCGCGTAAATGTAGATCCGACATTTAAGAAAATAACGGACAACTCTTTGCGCTTGCGCAAGCAACGCGAAAACACCTTATATCCGCTTCAATTGGAGGAATACCGCAAGTGGAATAAAAGCCAAGACGAGGAAGCAGAGCAGTTTGAAAATATGTTCAAGCCAATTGACGGGTTTGTCGTTTCCAATATTGCCGATGATCTGGCGGTGATGCAAGCAGATACTGCTCGCCTTGCCCGCAATACAGATTGGATCAAAGACCGCAAAAAAGACATTCAATTGTTTGAAACCATGCGTATTATGCAAGACATGATCCGTTTGGATGGCGTTGCTTTGAAAAAATAATGCTGCCCTAATAATAGAATCAAAGCCCATGCTGTATTGTACAAGACAGCATGGGTTTTGTTTTTGCAAAATAAATATTTAAAAGAAAAGGCTTGAATGCCCTGAAAACTAAACAATCTATACCTTTGCGCTTCTTATGCGGGTTTATTACGATTTTAATCAATTGGCCGATTTCAAAAAGGCTGTTATCACTATTGGCTCTTTCGATGGTGTCCATTTGGGGCATCGCCGGATATTGAACAAAGTGAGATCCCTTGCACAGGAGATCAATGGCGAAAGTATTGTCATCACTTTCGATCCCCACCCTCGTACTTTATTGAATCCGGAAGACAATTCGTTCAAGTTACTCAACAACTTGGATGAGAAAATAGAACTGCTCGAAGCATTGGGAATAGACCATGTGGTGGTGGTACCTTTTTCAAAAGCGTTTGCCAATCAAAGTGCGGAGCGTTATGTGGAGCAATTTTTAATACATCTGTTCCATCCAAGTTATATCGTCATCGGTTATGATCATCGGTTCGGTGCTGATCGCGCAGGCGATATTAATTTTCTGAAAAAATATGCGGATAAGGGTGCGTTTCAGGTAGTAGAAATACCCGCTTGGGAAGTAGATGAAATAGCCGTCAGTTCCTCTAAAATTCGGAAGGCTTTAGACCGGTCTGATCTGCCATTGGCCAATAAACTACTGGGGTATCCTTTTATGCTCAAAGGGGTTGTCATCGTAGGAGATCGTATTGGGCGTACCATTGGGTTTCCGACGGCGAATATCGAAATAGCAGACCCACATAAATTAGTGTTGCCCGAAGGCATTTACGCAGCCTACGCCTATACCGAAGATGGTGGCAAGTTTGCTGCCATGCTTTATATTGGCAAACGCCCAACCGTAGAAGCCAATGGAAATAGGGTCATAGAAGTGAATTTGCTCCAGTACTCAGAAGACTTATATGGACAATCCCTAAAAGTGGAAGTGATAGATTTTATCAGGGGAGATAAAAAATTAGACGGACTGGAGGCATTACAAGCACAGATCAAGGCCGACCAACAAGCCATTGAAGATAGATTAGCTGTAGAGGGAACATCAGACCTCGGAGATGTGGCCATTGTGATACTCAATTATAATACCCAAAAGCACTTAGAAACTTATTTGCCATCGGTGCTGGCGTACAGTAAGGGTGCAAGGATTGTAGTGGCTGACAATGGATCGCCTGACGACTCTGTTGCTTATTTGAGGTCAAATTTCCCACAGGTAGAAGTGATAGAATTAACGCAAAACTATGGTTTTGCTCAAGGTTATAATGAGGCACTGAAACAGGTAGATGCGGAATTTTATGTTATTTTAAACTCTGATGTGGAGGTAACGGAAGGTTGGTTGAAACCCATCATCACGGCCATGAAAGCGGATCCGACCATTGGAGTGGCACAACCTAAAATCAGGGCATGGTCAAACCGGGATACCTTTGAGTATGCGGGAGCCTCTGGAGGCTGGATTGATTATCTGGGTTACCCATTTTGTAGGGGTCGTATTTTTTCGCATTTAGAAGAAGATAATGGGCAGTATGACACCCCACAACAATGTCTATGGGCTACAGGTGCCGCATTTTTTATCAGGGCTGATTTGTATCATACCTTTGGTGGGTTTGATGGTGATTATTTTGCCCACAATGAAGAGATAGATCTCTGCTGGAGGCTCAAGAGGGCTGGATATTCTGTTTGGTGTTTTCCCGAGTCAGTGGTTTATCATTTGGGCGGCGGTACTTTAGAATATGAAAATCCTCGTAAGGTGTTCCTCAATTTTAGAAATAGCCTTTACACGCTCATCAAAAATGAGCCTTGGAGTAAGTTGTGCTGGTTGCTTCCGGCACGGTTGGTTTTAGATGGGGTAGCAGGGCTCCGATTTTTAGTAAAAAAAGACTTTCCTGCTGTTTGGGCTATTGTAAGAGCCCATTTTTCGCTATACAATAATATCAGAAAAACGCTCCAAAAACGTAAAGAAACCACCCAAATAGTTTTCTACCAAAAATTAGGAAAAGCAAATAAAGAAGGCATTTATCCTAAGAGTATTATTTTTAATTACTATATTAAAGGGAAAAAACGTTTTTCTGACTTATAGTTTCGTCTTTTATCTGACATAATGCAGTTTGGTATTGTTTTTGTGTTAAGAGTAGTAGTAATTTTGAGCATCAATTTTTAATCACTACCCCCTTCATGATCCAAATCATTGGATAAAGTAGTATTATAAAATAACAAACACATTATGCAACAGGCAATCACTATGACTGAGTCAATGAACTCGGCAACAATCTTCCAAAATTTACAACCAAATACAGGCATTCAAAAATTACTTGTTAAAAGTAATGTTACCCTAGGTTCTCCACGTTACGAATGCGCGGGTACTGGTATTTGTAGCCTAACTATGTTTCGGCAACCTTTGCTTTCAAGGACTAATTGCCAACAGACAACCGGGTGGCTTTCAACGTCAGAGGGGTCAAACACCATTTCAATTTACTTTGTACGTCAGGTACTATGCAGCCGTCTTTATGCTAACCATTTCTACAAGGGAGTATTTAAGATGACTGAATCCATATCGGTTCCAAGGGATATGTGTGAGGCACTCGGCATGAAGTCTGCAATATTGGCACCGGGCGAATACACTATTCACGAAAATGGGAATACCCTTCGCATTGATCTTGTGTGTCAGTAAAAACATGTACCTTTGCGGCTCGATTTTGAGTATATGACCAAATGGCTTTGCTTTTTGGTGAATATGCTCGCTCATAGAGTTGTAAAAACATGACAGAACAAGAGTTATTGCGCCGCGAATCGCTTCAAAAAATTCGCGATTTAGGTATTGATCCATATCCTGCAGAATTATTTGATGTCACAGCATTTGCTAGTGACATTACTGCCAATTATCAAGAAGAAATCTTGGAAGACGGTACTAAAAACCGGCTTAACTACCATCAAGTGGCATTGGCTGGTCGTATCATGGCTACCCGTGAGGCGGGTAAGGCTTTGTTTATGAACCTCCAAGACTCTAGTGGTCGTATTCAGTTGTACTTGCGCCGGGAGGAGATTGCGCCGGGCGAAGACAGTACTTTTTTTGATGTTGTCATCAAGAAGTTGCTAGACTTGGGCGACTATATAGGCGTAAAAGGTTTTGCCTTCAAAACTAAGACCGGAGAGGTCAGCGTGCATGTTCAGGAATTGAAAGTGCTTGCTAAAACCTTGCGACCGCTCCCAACTGTCAAGAAAGATGCCGAAGGCAATGTTTTTGATGCGTTTACCGATCCAGAACAACGGTATAGGATGCGTTATGTGGATTTGACGGTCAATCCTGATTTCAAGAAAATATTTTTGAAACGGGCAAAACTCATCAAAACCATGCGCAATTACTTGGATGACCTAGGCTTGTTGGAGGTGGAAACCCCAATCTTGCAGGCGATCCATGGTGGCGCAGCAGCACGACCTTTCAAGACGCATCACAACACGTTGGATATGCAACTTTACTTGCGTATCGCCAATGAATTATATCTGAAAAGATTGATTGTCGCTGGTTTTGATGGGGTGTATGAATTCGCTAAGATGTTCAGAAATGAAGGCATGGATCGCACCCATAATCCTGAATTTACGGCTTTGGAGTTTTATGTGGCTTACAAAGACTATTTTTGGATGATGGATACCACCGAGGAGATGCTGGAGCGCGTAGCGCGAGCGGTCAATGAAGATGGTGGTAGTACGGTACAAGTTGGAGGTCACAGCATTGAATTTGCTGGCCCATACCGCCGCTTGACCATGTTTGATGCCATTCAAGAATACACTGGTATTGATGTAGAGCGTGCCTCTGAAGACGAGTTGCGGGCTTATTGTAAAAAAGAACACATTGACTTGGATGCCTCTATGGGTAAGGCCAAATTAATTGATGAAATATTTGGAGAAAAAGTAGAGGCTCAACTGATACAACCTACTTTTTTGATTGATTACCCAGTTGAAATGTCGCCGCTAACAAAAAAACATCGGAGCCGTCCGGGTTTGGTAGAACGCTTTGAGTTGTTTATCAATGGCAAAGAAGTGGCCAATGCTTACTCGGAACTCAACGATCCCATAGATCAGCGTGAACGCTTTGAAGATCAATTGAACTTAGCCGCCCGTGGCGATGAAGAAGCCATGGCTATGGATGATGATTTTGTTCGCGCATTGGAGTACGGAATGCCGCCCACTGCGGGTATTGGCTTTGGTATTGATCGGTTGACCATGTTGTTTACGGGTCAGTCTTCTATACAAGAGGTGTTATTTTTCCCTCAAATGCGGGCAGAAGGGTAATATTTCGTCGCTCATAAAGGAGGATATTTCACTAGAACGGAATATCCTCCTCATTGGCTCTTGATGTGCGCACAATCACATTTTGTGAGGGTTCAAATGGACCAATCAATGGATCCCTGATCCCCGAAAAGTTGGGATCGTCGAGGTTGCTAAACTTCGCAAAGGTATCAGTGAATTTCAATTTTATAGTATCTAAAGCACCGTTACGGTGTTTGGCTATGATAAATTCTGCCACGCCTTTCAGGCTTTGGCCATTTTCATCTTCTAAGATTTGATAATACTCCGGGCGATAGATAAAGGATACAATATCTGCATCCTGCTCGATCGCACCCGATTCACGAAGGTCACTCAATTGTGGCCGTTTGCTGCCTCCACGCACCTCTACTGCACGACTCAACTGCGACAGTGCGATCACTGGCACGCGCAACTCCTTCGCTAGTCCTTTCAAGGCACGTGAAATACTAGATATTTCTTGTTCACGATTGCCACTTTTCGCATTTTCGGGCGAACCAGTCATCAATTGCAAGTAATCAATGATAATCATTTGAATATCATGCTGCATTTTGAGGCGACGACACTTGGCCCGCAATTCAAAAATATTGATAGCGGGTGTATCATCAATAAAGATTGGGATATTGCTCAGCCGCTCTACCGTAGTTTGCAATTGTTGCCACTCATAATCTTCCAATTTACCATTGCGCATCTTAGAGCCTGCTATTTCGGCTTCCATCGAAATAAGGCGTTGTACCAATTGGGCACTGGCCATTTCTAATGAAAACAGGGCTACGCCTTTATTGAAGTCGCGGGCGGCATTGAGCGTAATCGCGAGTACCATAGAGGTCTTACCCATACCGGGTCGGGCTGCCAAAATAATCAAATCGGAGGGTTGCCAACCAGAGGTCAGCCTATCAAGATCAGTGAACCCCGTCGGTACACCAGTGAGTCCATCGGCTTTTTTCGATAATTCCTCTATTTGTTTCAGTACTCGGCTGCTCAAAGCACCCATTGTTTCAAAGGAGCGGCTCAGGTTGTTTTGCGTAATGGCAAACAGTCCTTTCTCTGCCTCGTCAAGCAGGTCAAACACGTCGGAGGTATCTTCGTAAGCGTTTTTGATGGTCTTGGTACTGACCTGTATCAACTCACGCTGTATATGCTTCTGGGCTATGATCCTGGAATGGTACTCAATGTTGGCTGCCGAGGCGATCTTATTGGTTAGTTCTACTAAGTAATATCCACCGCCTATTTTATCAAGGTCGCCGCTCTTGCGCAATTCCTCCGTCACGGTGAGCAAGTCAACGGGGTTTGATCGCTCAAACAATTTGATAATAGCCTTATAAATATGTTGGTGAGACTCTAAATAAAAGGATTCGGAACGCAGGATGTCCATAACCTGTGGTAAGGCCTCCCGATCGAGCATGAGCGCACCCAACACGGCCTCTTCAAGCGGAATGGCTTGAGGCTGTATTTTGCCAAAAACATAATTGGACAAGTTGTCATTGCCCTGATTCGCACTTTTGCGGTTTTTGGTTGTATTCTGTGCGTTACCTTGTGCTCCGTTATTAGTTTCGTTCATCTTAGTGGAGGATTTGAATCATCGAAGGCGATTTCGAGTATTGATTACCTCATAAATTGTCTCAGTTATATTATCCGCAAATTTACATTTAATCTTGATGAAAACCGTTTTTCAAACAATCCGTATAGTGGAAAACTGTGGACAACTTAGGCTAAAAGTGTGAGTAAGTGTGAAAACACTTTGATTTATCAACATGGCTCAATAGTTATCAACATGATTTTGCCACTTGATTTTCCTAAGTTAGAAACCTTTGCGCTTTATTTATCTGCTTGAATTTTAACACATTAGCCATAAATTGACTTTTGATCTAATAGATAGGATCCTTAGTTTTTCAGGTTCTGATATGTTAAGCCAATATTAATTATCCACAGTGCAAAAGTATTTTATTTTAAAATAAGGAAACGAATAATAAATCAATTTGTTTTAAAAAATAAAATAAATTTATTGCTTAAGCTGGCTTCGTTCTTGGAAAATTTCTGTCTAGTGGAGGGAGGTTGTCAGTGTCAGCAAAGGTTTTTAATATTAAGCCTTTTTTGAAATTACTTAATCATAAATTGTTGTTAATCAAATATATATAATTGTAAAAACAATTAATTTATAAAAATAAAGGCCATTAACAAAGTTTATGCATGAAATATTGTAAGGGTTTATGGGAGTGATTAATAATCTTTATTTTATATAATTTTAAAACAAAAATCTGATATAAAAAAGTAAATTTATTACCTTTACCGCGTAAATGAATACACAACGATCTCCATTAGTTTATATAGTACTTGCCATCTGCTTGTTAGCGGGGGTATTTTATTATTTTGAAACGTCAAAAACGCGCCGTTATGACTGGTCAGAATCGTCGTGGAATAAGAAGGCTTACACTGAAACAAGCGATCAACCTTACGGAACCCAGACTTTCCACCGATTTTTGGAAGATTATTTTCCTAACAGCACCAGTACTGATCTAAAAGAGGATGTATCCAAAGAACTGCCTGCCGAAGGCAGTGGGCATGATAATTATGTGTTTGTGGGAGAAGGTATGTACTTGGACTCTTTGGGGACCGACCGACTGCTGAATTTTGTAAAAAATGGCAATACGGCCTTGATTTCAAGTAAAACGATCCCCTTTGACCTCATGACATTTGTGTATTACCACGAATGTGAAGAGGCTATTTGGGCTGATTATAGCCGCGAACTAGATACCTTTGCGCACTTGAGCCTTCGTACGCCTTTATTGCGTGATACTCAAAACGCCATCTTTTATAGCCGTCAAAACAAGGCAGAGCCTTATACTTGGCATCATATACCAGAACAATTTTTTTGCGATAGCCTCGGGCATCACCCCTTGGGCTATCAAAATGATGAGTACATCAATTTCGCCGTATTCCCTTATGGCAAAGGGCGTTTTTTACTACATTGTACACCCCTTGCGTTTTCCAACTATAGCCTCACCAAACCACCAGCCCGGGCTTATGCTGATGGGGTTTTGTCGCATTTGCAAGAAGGAAATATTTATTGGGATGCAGTCAGTCGAGTGCCAGAGTCTGTAGCCCGCAGTCGCAATGGTAGTCAAGATAGCGGAGGCGGTAATCGGCCGGATGAACACTTACTGGCCTATATGTTGAAACAGCCATCTTTGGCTTGGGCTTGGTATTTGTTGGTGGGCTCTGCTCTTTTGTGGGTGATTTTCAGGGCCAAAAGGCGGCGGCGTATCATTCCAATCATACCACCTAAAGAAAATACCTCTTATGAGTTTATCAGCACGATCGCTCACTTGCAATTCAAGCAGCAAAATTATCAGGCGCTTTGCATGCAAAATATGCGCCTTTTCTGTGCGCAGACAAGAGAGCGACATAATATCCCGATTGGTTTAGACCCCGAAAGTGGCCAGATCCGGATCAGTGAAGACAATATCAAGCAATTGGCTCAAGTATCGGAAGTGCCGGAGGCACATATCAGGGAGATCCTGCGCCAATATGCGACCATCATTCAATATCAACCAACAGAACAAATGGCCATTGACCTACACCAGGCTTTGAGCAAATTTGAATCTAAAAAATAGTGTACCTTTGGGGCAATATCATTGCTCTGACGCAATAATTTTTACTTATATGCTCGAAAACGAATTAAATCTTTCGGAAGAAACCACGCCAGTATTTGACTCCGAACCAGAACAAATGACAGGGGTGGATGTAACACCAGTAATGCTACATGCAGAACGGGTAAAATATGAAATTGGCCGCGTCATTGTAGGTCAAGAAGACATGCTTGATCTATTGTTGACGGCTTTGTTCACTGGTAGCCACGTCCTTTTAGAAGGGGTGCCGGGTATTGCCAAAACCTTGAGCGCCAAACTATTGGCTCAAACCATCCGCTCTGATTTTAGTAGGATTCAGTTCACGCCCGACCTGATGCCAGCCGATGTGATTGGAACTTCGGTGTTTAATATGAAGACCTCGGAATTCAGTTTTAAGCAAGGGCCTATTTTTTCCAATATCGTGCTGATTGATGAAATCAATCGCGCCCCAGCCAAGACTCAATCTGCACTGTTTGAGGTGATGGAAGAGAAGCAAATCACGGTGGATGGTGTTACTTATCCCTTGGAAATGCCCTTTTTTGTCATTGCTACTCAAAACCCAATAGAGCAAGAGGGGACGTATAAACTGCCAGAGGCGCAGTTGGATCGTTTTCTGTTTAAGGTCATTTTGGAATATCCAACACTGACCGAAGAGCAAACAATTTTGCGCCGATTCCAAAACGATTTTGGAGGCATGCTTCAAAAAGAGGTTAAGCCAGTGCTGACCTCCAAAGATATAGCCGAATGCCAACGGTTGATAGAGCAGGTGTATATTCGGGAAGAATTGCTTGATTACATCGCTGCTATTGTACACAATACGCGCCACAATGCTGATTTGTTCCTAGGGGCTAGCCCTCGTGCTTCGCTGGCATTGATGAAGGCATCTAAAGCCGTAGCCGCCATGAGTGGGCGCAATTTTGTAACGCCCGACGATATTCGGATGGTGACTTTCCCTGCGCTAAACCACCGAATCATACTTACGCCAGAGCGGGAGATGGAAGGCCAAAGCACTAAAGAGGTTTTGGACAATATTTTGAAAAAGATAGAAGTACCAAGATAAAGGATGCGTGTCGCCGGATTTACATTTATCAGAAACGCACTGTTATACGACTATCCGGTGGTGGAAGCCATTCGGTCTGTATTGCCATTGTGCGATATTTTTGTGGTGGCTGTCGGCAACTCAGACGATGATACTTTGAATCTGATCCGATCCATTGATGACAACAAAATCCAGATCATAGAAACCATTTGGGATGATGGTTTGCGGGCAGGTGGACAGGTGTTGGCTGTCGAAACCGACAAAGTATTCCAATCCATACCTGACGATTATGATTGGTGCTTTTATATCCAAGCCGATGAATGTGTGCACGAGGCTGATTTTCCGGCCATCCGGGCTGGGATGGCTCAATACCTGAATGACGAAAAAACGGAGGGTCTTTTGTTTAAATACCGCCATTTCTATGGATCCTACGATTATATTGGTGTTTCTCGGCGTTGGTACCGACGAGAGGTTAGGATCATCAAAAACAATAAAAAGATTCGTTCTTACCGTGATGCACAGGGGTTTAGGCTAGAGGAGGCAAAACTAAAAGTCCGACTCATAGATGCACACATCCATCACTATGGTTGGGTAAAACACCCAGAGGCGCAATTGCGCAAGCAATTGAATTTCAATAAATTATGGCATTCTGACCTTCAAATGCAAGATAAATTTGATTTTCAAGACTATGACTATGATGGGTTGGAGCCTTTGGAAAAATTTCAAGGGACGCATCCTGCGGTGATGATGCCTCGGATACTGGCTCAGAATTGGCAGTTCGTGGGTGACCCAACCCAAGGGCGTTGGTCTTGGAAAGACCGCTGTTCTCATTTTTTAGAAGAATGGACAGGGTGGCGACCTTTTGAGTATCGGAATTATCGGTTGTTGTTTAATCGTTCTTGATGCTGGCTCTTCCTTTGAAGTGTTTTGCCCATTTTGCTTTACGCTCCCGCTTTTTTCGCTCTTTTTTTTTATCTTTTTCCACTCCTCAAAGGAAGGCTTTATAAACTGCTTATGTGTATAATCTTTCATGCCTGTATTCGGCTGTTGCAATATAAATTTATATAATTCATCGGTCGTTTCAAACGAAATTTCAGTAACTCCATCCGTATGATATAGTATATGGTGTTCCTTTCCGATAGGAAAAGGGTAATAAGCATATCCCATTTGATAGGTAAGATCAGGAAACCTAAAAAGACTAAGGATAACTGACCTGTCTGCTGATGAATACATTCCAAAAATAATGGAAGTTATACCAACTTCTAAAGGTCCCTGTAACTCACCCGTATTGAGATGTTCTCTATATTTTTTTAGATGTCTTTCTTTGATATACTTAATAGCATGTGTTGCTTCTGTTATTTGAGTTACTCTTCCTTTTTTAATATCCCCCTTAAAAACCTTCTCAACTTCAAAGACTGTTTTTATTTGCCAGATACTATCCGTATCTTGATATCTAGTACTTTCAAGTACTGTTCCTTCAAAAATCACCTCTGCTTCAGAGATATGTTCTGCCAGGCAATCTTGCATAGTGATGCCTTCACAAAACGGGTTTTTAGCCATGTTTTGTGCTTGTGTATATTCGGCAATTGTCAGTAGCAAAGCCGATAAAATCAATAATTCATGTATTTTTTTCATTGTAATTTATCTATGAACATGACATGGACTTATATTGGTTCTATTTCTTGCTATGAGACACCCAAAATTTAGGTTTAATCAAATACTTTGCACCCAATATGAAATAAGTATAAGAACCCTGAATTTTAGAGATGCCACTTTCCGATCTTGATGTGCTTTTTAGTGAATACGTTAGAGCGGTGAGTGGCCGAAAACCGTAGGTATTCCCATAACCAAAGTGGATGGAAATTCTTTTCCATAATAAGTATTCGAGTTTTATGGAGGCATCAACGGAAATACCCCAAGAAATGTCGCTCTGCTTGGGTACATAACTTGAAATAATCATAGTGTCATTAGGCCCAGATCTAGTAGTTGACATACCGAGTATTATAATATCATCGGTAAAATAACTGCATAAGGCTCCAGCATTTATATCCAAACCAAATTTTTTCAAGCGTCGGTTATGCAAGAATGTTTTTTTCCAAGCCAATTTTACAGGTAAAGAATGTGATATTTTTGACCACTCACTGCCACTATGTAGTCCTCGTCCATCTATTGTGATCCAATGGTTTTTGTAGCGGTACCCGCTCGAAAACCAGAAGTTTTTTTTGAGCCTTCTCTCCACTAAAAGGCTTAATGCAGGAGCATTTCCAATTAAATAAGTTGTAAAAGAGGGCTCATCTCTGGGAGTCTGAATAGAAATATCATTTGTTATGAGGAGTTCTGCTCCTAGAATTATATTGCCATTGGACTGACCAAATAAACCAGTGGATACTAGTAGGGAGCAAGCCCAAATGAGGTATTTTTTTTGCATTTTTTTACGGTGTTTATGCTGGAAAGTTAATAGTGTAACGGTACTCGCTATGTTTTATTATAGCGAGTACCGTTGGCAAAATAATAATTAAGGGAGGTCATCCATTGTTCTTTTGTTTCTGAATACCAAAGTAAGGTTATCGTAACAAAGTAACTTTTTTTACTCTTTGAACGCCATTTTTACTTCTATAAACCATGAAATAAACGCCATTAGGAAGTTGGTTGTCAAAATTTTCTACCTTATTTTGCTCATCATAAGTTACAGTGGATACGAGTCTGCCTAAAATATCAAAAACCAAAACCTCTCCATATTGAGGAATATCTGCCCCTTGTTTTTGTGTGGACTTTCTGTGGTCTGTAGGCTCTGACTTTGTAATTTCGGGAGTTGTAAAATAACAAACACTAGATGGATTGATACTATTTTGCAGTACCGAACTGCGGTGAGTTATATAAAAAGTTTGATTTTTATTGGTAGTTTCATAGTTAAGAAGGTCTTCTTCTGAAACAACTACCCTTATTCCGATGAGATGCATTTCTCCTGCACTCATTGTGATACTTGGGATTACAAAATTGCCCGTACCTTTTAATCTAATTACATTGGGAGAAGGAATCGTAAAATCATTTTCTACTGAGGTCAGTTTTGTAAAAAGGTCATCCGAAAGCAATAATTCAATATATTGAAAATCGAAGTCTGTATTATCGGGCAGTGAACTCAGCACCAAATCAAGATTCTGCTGTTGATGGTTATTGTTTGAAAAAAATATCCAAGTAGGAGTACCTATTGAAAATGATACATCATTGGGATCACTAGTATCAGTAAAAAATCCGTCATCTAGCAAGCCAGTATTTTTAGTGATAATATGATTGCTATTGCGAACATTTTCGCCTATTAGAACATTTTGTTGCTCCAGAAAATTATAATCTTTAGTTGAACCAACCCGTGCTAAAAGGCAGACTTGGTAATTGCCATTTTCCACATCCCATGGGTATCGGGGGACACCACAATCAATGAGTTCATCAATCAAAGGTGCTTCCCATGGCACAGAAACAATTTTTGCCTCATTAGGGGCTAGAACTCCAATATTTGCAGCACCTGCAAAGTCTCCAATTAGACAATTTGAAGTACTCCAATAGTGATCAATCCAATCTGTAGGCCAAATCTCTCCAGTACTTCCAATAGTCCAGTAGAATTCAACCTTACCGCCTTGGGCACTACAATCTGCTGAAATATTTTTAACCCTAGCATTCATATAGTTTGTCTGGCCTTCCTTCGGCATTTCGTTTGCTCCAACGCAAGCATTATTTGAGTTATGGCAATTCCACAAATCTGGACTATTATACAAGATTGGATCGCTCCCATTTACTGCGCTGCAATTTGGTTCTGTACCCATGTCTCCAGTATTATCTCTCATAGCATAATCGCCAAAAGAGGTAAAATCAATATTCTCTTTACAGTTAGCATTGCTAAAGTTTGCAATTACGGTAGCACCGTCCAAATCATCTGCGGTAATACTACTTGCGGTACCACCCATTGACGGAAGGTTCATTAAATCAACACCACCACCAGGTAGGGTATGATTTAAGCCATGAACATGGCCTAACTCATGCAGTATGGTTGGTAAAATGCCAAACGTGCTACCACTACAAAAAGGGTCAGAACCAATGGTAGGGCATATTTCAATATCATTTTCATATACCTCATAATTATTATCTGAACAGGTCTGGCCAAACGTTGGAAATGCAACAGCGCAACAAGTTGAGCCAAAGAAAAACAAGGATTTATTATCTTGACCTCCAGCATTGGTACTTGTCTTCTCCTTTACCCTCCAATCAATTCCCGTTTTGCATTTCCACTCTTTGAGGGCTTTGTTTATTTGGTTCATCAGTATGCAATCATTATAGATTTCATTGCTCACATAAAAATAGAATATACCATCTGATTCTGGTGTCGTTATTTTTACGCGTTCTTTGGAGGCGACATTCGCATCATTTATACCGTCTCTTTGTATGTTTTGGCGCGCGCTGAACCTAATATTTAGTTTTTCATCCGTCCATTCAGTAGCGTCTCCATTTGCTGTAAAGACCTTTAATCTGGCACTCATAAGTGGAACGTTTAGCCAAAAATTGCTGTTTTCTTTTAAGTCATTGACATCTCCTGGCAGTTTAATCTTGATCTCCGTAGGTGTCCATGATATTAGACCAAATGTAAGGTCAAAATTGTCAAGTTTTATGATACTTCCGTTATAAGAAGAAGCCTCGAACCAAATATTGGCAAGATTGAAACCAGGGAAAGGGGGAAGCCCAAAATTAGTTCCATTAATGGTGAGGATATTATCAACGCCGCCTGGAACATTTGGTGAAAAAGAGGTAATAGTCGGTATGTCAGGCTCTTCTTTTAAAACATTTTGCCCATCTTGCGCGGCGTTCCCGCTTTTTTCGTTCTTTTTTTTTATCTTTTTCCATTCCTCAAAAGTGGGTTTGATAAATTGTTTATGGGTATAATCTTGAAACTTTATATTAGGCTGTGATATTAGGAATTCATATAAATCAGCCGTTGTCCTAAATAAAATTTCATCGATATTATTGGCAAAGTGCAAAATATAGTGTTCCTTTTCAGTAGGAAAGGGGTAATAAGCATAACCCATCTGATATTCTAAGTTAAAAGTGCCAAATAAACTTTCAATAGTATCACTTTGCTCATGATACTTGTACATGCCCATTACAATAGAGGTAGTTCCAGACTTTAATGGTGCTATCGTCACTCCTTTTGCATATTCTCTGTATTTTTTTAAATGCCATGCACTGTAATAACTAATTAATTTTTCTATACTATCAATTTGTGTTATCATATCTCCTTTAACGTTTCCCTTAAAAACCTTTTCAACAGCAAAGACTGTTTTTATTTTCCAGATACTATCCTTGTCTAAATACCTCGTGCTTTCAAGCACCGTGCCTTCAAAAATCACCTCTGCTTCAGCGATGTGTTCAGACAGGCAATCTTTCAAAGGAATGCCTTCACAAAATGGGGTTTTAGCCACACTTTGTGCTTGGGTCTGCCAAGCCATTGCTGCAAATAGAAATTGTAAAATCAATAATTTATGTATTTTTTTCATTGTAAATAGTTTTGTGAATATGACATGGACTTAACCGTGCCAGATTCAGTTGTTAAAAAATAAAATGTGGAGTAAGGGTGGATGAATGCAAATAGGTTCTATTTTTGGGGATTAGACACCAAATCTTTAGGTTTAATCAAATACTTTGCACCCAATATGAAATAAGTATAGGAGCCTTGATTTTTAGACGCACCACTTTCCAGTCTTGAGGGGCTTCTTAATGAATACGTTAGAGAGGTGAGTGTCCGAAAACCGTAGGTGTTACCATAACCAAGGTGTAAGGAAATTCTTTTCCACAGATATTCGAGTTTTATGGAGGCATCAACGGAAATTCCCAAAGAAATATCGCTCTGCTTGAATCTGGAACTGGTAATGATTTGATTATTGCCAGAACCTGAGGTAGATGTAGAGGCACCGAGTAGCAGGATATCGTCTAAAAAACGACTACATAATACCCCTGCATTTATGTCTAAACCAAATCTCTTCAAGCGCGAATGACGCTCAAATGTTTTTTTCCAAGCCAATTTCAGGGGCAAAGAGTGTGATATTTTTGACCAGCTGCTGGATCCGTGTATCCCTCGTCCATCTAAGGTTATCCAGTGGTTTTTGTAACGATACCCACTTGAAAACCAGAAATTGGCTTTGATCCGTCTTTCAAATAAAAGGCTCAATGCTGCTGAATTCCCAATTAAGTAAGTAGTGAAAGACGACTCACCCGTAGGTGTCTGGATTGAAACATCATTTGTCACGAGCATTTCTGCTCCGACGATTATCTTACTTTTCGATTGGCCAAATAAGCCGATGGAGACAAGTAGGTAACAGACCCAAATGAGGAGGAATTTTGGAGGGGGGCTTTGTTTTTCGGTGTGCATTGTCGAAAGTGGTTAGGTGAACGGTACTCGTTATGATAAAGCATAGCGAGTACCGTTGATAAAAACGATTAAGGGTAGGATTTATTGAGCATCATACCCCAACTCCATGCTAAATGGTAGATTCGTACCTTCAAACGTGTCAGATCCTGTCAAGATTACTAAAGCATCAGATTTGCGCATAGTTGCGTTTTTGCTAAGCTCTCGTGTACCCTTGAGTTTTCGTTTATTAAATACCGTTTTGGTAGCAGTCTGTTCTACTTGTTCGCATCCAAGAATAGACGTTGGGTTGAAGTATCTCAAATCGCTGACGTTGGTATGTGGAAATGCGTTTAAATCAAGTTGTAATCTGTCGGCCTTTGCTCGTATATAAAAAATGAAACTTCCACCATCAAGCAAAGTGGCATGTTTCAATTTTATTACAAGTTTTGATTTTGCAAACAAAGGGTTTTTTAGAGCAAATCTACCTTTAATTCTCCCTTCTGAAGGAGTACTAGGCCCATAGTAAAGGCGATCCCAAAATCTAAAGTTTTGCTTTTCACCACAACCAAGATAACCGATGGTTTTGCATACTGTTTTTGTACAGATCTCTGTCTGAACAGTAGCACATACGGTGTGTTCTACTTCATCATCATCAGCGAAATATTTAATAAAACTGCCACCAACAGTGCCTGTTGGGGGGGTATTGAGAGATGAGGTATTGGGGCCGAAATCCCAATGAACTGCTGGTGTATTGGGTGGAATAATAAATCTCACCGCGTTTTGTTGCGCATTTTCGGTGAACTCATATTGGAAGTCAAATGTTTCGCAATTATAGCCGCTATTGGGGTTGGATGCTGCAAAAACCTCCACATGAGCATCACAACCAGCAGATCCAATAGAAACAGAAAGCGGATAAACAGCACCCAATGGTATTTCAAAATTGAAGGTAGAAAGCCCATTTTGTGTTGCAAGTACCTGACCATTACCATCTAAAATATTCCAGACAACACTTCCTGTAGGAGGAAAAGAACCAAAGGCGTGAAAGAAAAAATATGCTCCATCATTTGACCATACAATATCAAAGAGACACTCCCCGCCTTTGTTGGCTGCCTCAAGTTTTTCATAAAGAGCCACATCTTCTGGCTTTCTTTGATCTATTTTAAAAATATTGAATTGGCGCGGAATTTCATATAAATTTGCTGCATTTTTTACGATATTCTCTGTTTGTGCGCCTGCCTTAAATACAAGTGTTTGATCGTCATCAATATACTTATATATGAGGTTACCTATTTGTATTTCATGATCTTGATTTATGATGCTTCCTAATGCCGGATCCCATATAATTATTTTATCAATTTCATCTTCCTCTAGCAAACCCAAGTCTATGTTGTTTTCTACATCCTCTAAATGCTGTCGAAGCGAATAAATTGAAAACCGATTGTTAAATATCTTCAATGCTGGTTCTTCAGGTGCAAACTCATCATCTTCATCTAAAAAACCAAGAGATAAGAGGGCACTTGCATTCACTTCCTCATTTTCACTAAGGCTTTCCAAGGAGGTCATTGTTTGTTCTAACAGTTCATAAGTAGGGAAATAGAATCTCCCATTTAGAACCTGTATTTCTGTGCTAGTCAAAGCAAAGGCATCGCAGTCACTCCTACTTAGGACGGACTTAGTAAAACCTGAATCAGGAAGCGCAGAAAAGGGTGAAGATTCTTTCTTACAACTAAATGCAAGAAGCATTGTAAAAATGCAGACGGATAATAAATTGAATTTGGCTCAATTATGATTTCAAGTTGCTATCAAAAGGGTGAGTAAACCAGTGAGCGCACTACCCCCTCTTTTTCTGATATTATGAAGGAATTCAAAAAATCCCAGATAAAAAGGCAATCGTTCTTGTGAAATGCCTCGGT
>JANMMZ010000017.1:0-7650 GCA_031373665.1 Saprospiraceae bacterium
AAGTAGGGTGTTCCATTATCTTTTTATTTTAGACGATACAAAGACGGAACACCTTTTTTATTACTTTGTTCTTTTAAAGATCACTGGTTATCAAGTTATTACAAATTGTTAATTCCTAAACCTGATACGCATGCCCCCAAACCCCATCCCCCGAAGAGCCGCCGAGTACAATCCCGCCGATAGAGAAACCGTAGGTCGGGAAAGGCGGCGATGAGGGGCAAATTTTGTTTCGATTATCTCGTAGTTCAAACATTTTTATCTCTCCACCCAATTAAACGAACTTTTATAGCAAAACCCTACAGGCAGATACCAATGGGCAACTCATTGCTCAGAAAGTATTTTTTTGAGAAACAACACCAGATCATAAGTGGTTAATATACCCACCAAACGACCAGTAGTCTCTACTATTGGAATAGCATGAAATTGATTGATTTCAAACAGATTCACTGCATGGTTCACCGTTTCATATGGATGCAGTGTCATCATATTCGTTGACATCACATCTTTAGCCAACATGGCATTTAGCAGCCGCTCTGAGGTATCTTTTTCGACATCGTTGTTAAATAAATTTGATAATACCCTTAAATAATCGGAGTAACTAACGATGCCAACCAATGTATTGTCATGCACAACGGGAACATGATGAAAACCATGTTTTTCAAATAAATCGTGTACGATTTTGAGATTGTCTTCTGGTGCTACTGTGGCAGGTTCAGTAGTCATAATCTCTGATATAAGTGTATGGTATTGCATAACTAGATGATTTATGATGCAAAGGTGCCCACCTGAAGGTTTGGCTGACAATGACCATGGTCATTGGGGTAGATGACTTTTTTCGAGTGTTTATCGCAACAATCCTATTGACCAAAATCATCCTACTATCTGACGATCATCATCAATACACCTTTCTTGATGCCCCCATCTTGCACTCGATTTCAGACAATAACTCAACCTGAAATCAAATACTACAATGCAAATTATTTTTATCCTGATTCTAATTAGCCTGATGATTGGCTGTGGCTTTTTGTTGGCCTATTTAAGTGCCGCACGTGCTGGCCAATTTGATGATGACTATACACCATCTATCAGAATCCTTTTTGATGACAAAACTATAGAAGAACAACAAAACGACGAAGCATAATCATATACTCATGAACAATATTCAACAATTTCAATACGATAATAAAATTACCCGTGCATTCGGGATGGCGTCTTTCATTTGGGGTATGGTAGGTATGCTGGTTGGGATCATTATTGCCTTGCAATTGGTCTATCCAGTACTTAATTATGGGCCTTGGTTCACCTTTGGTCGTCTGCGCCCCCTACACACCAATGCAGTTGTTTTTGCCTTTGTAGGCAATGGTATTTTTATGGGTATCTATTACTCATTGCAAAGGCTGCTCAAGGCTCGGATGTGGAGCGACAAACTCTCTTGGATTCATTTTTGGGGTTGGCAAGCCGTCATACTTTGCGCCGCTTATACCCTTCCTATGGGTATGACCACTAGTGCCGAATATGGAGAATTGATTTGGCCAATTGATGTACTGATTACCTTGGTTTGGGTCATATTTGGGGTCAATATGTTTGGCACTATACTCACCAGAAGAGAGAGTCACCTATATGTAGCAATTTGGTTTTATATTGCTACTTGGGTTACCGTAGCAGTACTACACATTGTTCGTAGTATTGAAATTCCAGTGAGTTTTACAGAGAGTTATCCACTCTTTACAGGGGTACAAGATGCTTTGGTTCAGTGGTGGTATGGCCACAATGCGGTGGCCTTCTTTTTGACTACTCCATATTTGGGGATGATGTATTACTTCTTGCCCAAAGCAGCCAACCGCCCGGTTTATTCCTATAAATTATCCATTATCCACTTTTGGGCATTGATATTTATCTATATCTGGGCGGGTCCTCACCATTTATTATATACTTCACTGCCTGATTGGGTTCAATCATTGGGCACCGTTTTTTCGATCATGCTCATTGCTCCATCTTGGGGTGGTATGCTCAATGGTTTGTTGACCCTTCGCGGTGCTTGGGATCGGGTAGCCAGTGATCCAGTACTTAAATTCATGGTAGTGGCGGTCATTGCTTATGGGATGGCTACTTTCGAAGGACCCATGCTATCAATCAAGTCAGTGAATGCCATTAGCCACTTCACCGACTGGACTATTGCACACGTACACGTGGGTGCTCTGGGCTGGAATGGATTCCTAACTTTTGGCGTACTGTATTGGCTATGGCCACGCATGTACCGCACCACTTTGTATTCTACGCAATTGGCCAACGTACATTTCTGGATAGGCACACTGGGCATCATCTTTTATGCTGTTCCTTTGTATTGGGCTGGTTGGACTCAAGCACTGATGTGGAAAGAATTTACACCAGAGGGAACACTGGCTTGGGGCAATTTTTTGGATACCGTCATTCAGATCATGCCTATGTATATGATTCGGATCGTAGGCGGCACTTTATTTTTTATTGGAGCAGTGGTAGGCGTCTATAATCTATACAAAACTGCAAAACAAGGCCAGTTTATGCCCAATGAAAATGCCGAAGCACCTGCCCGCGAACGTCATATACCAGTAGTAGTAGGAGATCACTGGCATCGTCGCATAGAAGGTCGCCCAATGCAGATGCTATTGTTTAGCACCATCATGATCGCCATCGGGGGTATTGTTCAGATCGTACCCATGGTTTTTATTGATAGCCAAGTACCTAAAATTTCGACCGTCAAACCATATACGCCACTCGAACTTGCTGGTCGTGATCTCTATATCAAAGAAGGCTGTGTAGGTTGTCACTCCCAACAGATCCGCCCTTTCCGCGATGAAACAGAACGCTACGGAGAGTACTCTAAATCAGGCGAATACATATATGACAGACCATTTCTATGGGGAAGTAAGCGGACTGGGCCAGACCTTTGGCGTGAGGGCGGTAAATACCCTGATAGTTGGCACTATAATCACATGTGGGATCCCACTGCTATGTCGCCTGGTTCTATTATGCCTGCTTATCCGCACTTATTGGAAGAGCCGCTTGATTTGCGGGACTTACCTGCTAAAATCAGGGCTTTGCGTAAGTTGGGTACGCCATATCCGGAAGGTTTTGAAAAAATAGCCATCAATGATGCGAATATTCAAGCCCAAAAAATTGCTCTGAGTCTTGCCGAACAAGGCGTAAAAGATAAAGGCATTGAATCTAAAGAAATAGTGGCCATCATTGCCTATTTACAACGGTTGGGTACTGATATTAAAGTACAAAAGAAACAATAAAAATCATAAAATATGTACAAATACCTGCTAGAGTCAGTAGATGGAATCCAGTGCTTCGGTATTGGAACATTCCTACTCTTCTTCATCACATTTTGTGTAGTGACCATACGCACCTTTATATTTAAAAAGGAAGATATGGATCACATGGCTAATATGCCCTTAGAGGATTAATTCTTTAAAATAGGTTTAATTTTTTTTTAATATGTCATATAATAAATATATTTTCCTTTTTTTACTCACATTTACTTGTACTGTAAATACTTGGGGTCAAACAGTGGCTGCCTCTACAAAAAACTTAGGCGTAGAGCAATTTCCTACTATAATGACCATTATTTTGGTCGCTGTTTCATTCATAGTTTTCGTCGTCGGCATATCCGCGCTGGTAAAAGTCAATAGCCTGTTGACAAAACGGCTCATGCAGATGGAGGCCGAAAAAAACGGTTTGATTTTGCCTAGCGATGAGGTGGTCGGAGTCTATCCAGTAGAGGAAGACTCCTTCACCAAATTACGAAAAAAATACTGGGAAAATCCAGTACCTATCGATCAAGAAGGCATTATTACGTTGGGTCATGATTATGATGGTATCCGTGAACTCGATAACCACTTGCCACCTTGGTGGGTCAACATGTTCATACTGACCGTTATTTGGTCAATAGGCTATATGTATTACTACCACTGGGGAGGTAGTGGCGCAAATCAAGATCAAGAATACAAACTAGAAGTGGAAACCGCCAAAAAAGAGATAGCCTTAGCCTTGGCTGGTAAAGCCAATGATATGGATGAATCCAGTGTAGTACCATTGACAGATATAGGACTGATAGGCCAAGGTGAACTGATTTATAAAAGTGTGTGTGCAGCCTGTCATGGACAAAAAGGGGAGGGAGGTGTAGGGCCTAATTTCTCAGATAAAAACTGGATACACGGCGGGGGAATCAAAAATATATTTAAGGTGATTAAATATGGGGTGCCAGAAAAAGGTATGATCGCTTGGAGTGCCCAACTGAAACCATCCGATATCCAAAAAGTAGGATCTTATATTTTGACCTTGGAAGGAACCAATCCGCCAAACCCTAAAGCCCCGCAGGGCGAAATTTGGGAAGAAGAAAAAATGGCACAAGATTCTCTAAGTAACAGTGACACAATAAAGGCTAAATTAAAATAGCACAAATAAAATGGATCAGGACTATCTCAAAAGTGTCATCGAAGACGACAACGAAGCGTATCGCGACCACCTATCAACGGTGGATTCGGAGGGTAAACGCATTTGGTTGTACCCAAAGAAACCTTCTGGACAGTTTTATCGCTGGCGCACTTGGGTAAGTTTTGTCTTTTTAGCAGTTTTTTTGTTAATGCCATTCATCAAGGTGAATGGAGAGCCATTTTTGTTGTTCAATGTATTGGAGCGAAAATTTATTCTGTTTGGCTTGTTATTTACGCCACAAGATTTCCACTTGTTTGTGCTCGCTATGCTGACATTTATTGTCTTTATTATCTTGTTTACAGTAGTGTTTGGGCGGTTGTTTTGTGGGTGGGTATGTCCCCAAACGATTTTTATGGAAATGATTTTCCGAAAAATAGAATATTGGATAGATGGTGATTCAAATGAACAGAGAAAACTCGCTAAATCACCATGGACACGCGAAAAAATTCGCAAAAGGGTAACAAAACACGTCATCATATATAGCCTTGCCCTGATTTTCACCAATTTCTTCTTGGCCTATCTAATCAGTATGGACGAGGTCTTGAAAATTATTAGGGAACCTATCTCCCAGCATTGGGGCGGGTTTTCGGCTATGTTGATATTCAGTGCAGCGTTTTATACTGTATTTGCGGTACTTCGGGAGCAGGTTTGTACCACTATCTGCCCTTATGGCCGTTTGCAGAGTGTATTGCTGGTGAAAGATTCGATAGTGGTGGCCTACGACCATGTACGCGGCGAACCTCGGGAAAAACTGAAAAAAGTAAAGCCCTTAGAGGTCTCGCAGCCCGCTACATACCTGAGCCCCGTGCATCAAATACAAGCATCAGTGGCCATGGCCGCAAACACAGTCAAAGAGCCAATTAAGCCCTCAGCAGGTGATTGTATTGACTGCCATCTTTGTGTACACGTCTGCCCAACAGGTATTGATATTCGCAATGGCACCCAACTCGAATGCGTCAATTGTACCGCCTGTATGGACGCTTGTGATGCGGTGATGCAAAAAGTAAATCGCCCTTTGGGTCTCATTCGCTACGATTCCATGACAGGTATAGTGTCTGGCAAACGAAAAATTTTTACGACAAGAGTCTATGCATATATAGGTATTTTAACCGCATTATTGGTACTCGATATACTCCTTATTGCCAATCGTGGTATTGTAGAAACAATTATTTTGCGCTCGCCGGGGCAGATGTACCAACAGAAAGATGATACCCATTTGACCAATTTATACACGTATTTGCTCATCAATAAATCTACACTTACCTTCCCCATTCGTTTGGAAGCAGTAACCCCTGGAGCAAGTATCCAAATCATAGGTATAGCTCCTGATAGCATCGCTAAAGGATCAAAAATAGAGGGTGCTTTCTTTATAGAAATGCCAGAAAATCAATTACTTGGGCGTAAAACCCCCATCATCATCAGGGTAATGTCCAATGGAAAAAAGATAGATGAAGTGAGTACCAATTTTATGGGAAAATGAGGTGTTTGGCGTACCACTCATAGCCCTGAAGGGGCAACATCTACCAACGATGGGCATCGCCCATCGAGTCACCACGGGCGGTATCGCCCATCAAACCACACTACTTTACACTCAATTCAGCAAGAAAAAATCTAACCATCATAATTATGAAATTTAACTGGGGTACAGGCATCACTATTTTCTTCATTATTTTTGCTGCCAGCATGATTACACTGGTGGTTGCTACCGCGCGGCATCCGCCGCAAATGATGCAGAAAGACTATTACGCGCTTGATCTAAACTACCAAGCACACCTTGAAAAAAAACAAAATACTGCCAATCTCCAAACGTTGCCAAACGCACAGTTTGTGGCGTCTCAAAATACGGTACAGGTAAAATTTCCAGAAGGCATGATCGCAACAAGTGGCACCGTCAAATGTTACCGATCGGCTACTACTAAAGAGGATATTTTAGTACCCTTGAACAACATCGCAACCCTTGATATCCCCGGCCAATCATTGACTTCCGGCCGTTGGCACCTCGAGGCCGATTGGCAAGACCAACATGGAACCCCCTATTTTTGGGAATCAACATTCATCAAATGATGTACATAACAGCCTTATTATTGGGTCTGGCTGGTAGTTTACACTGTGTCGGCATGTGTGGGCCATTGCTGCTTGCGCTTCCACTTGATGCTGCTACCAAACGTCAGATATTAAGCAATATGTTGGTATATCATTCTGGGCGTATTCTGACCTATATGGCCCTAGGCTTATTGTTTGGATTGATTGGCCAAGGTTTGGCAGTAGCAGGTTTACAAAAATTACTATCCATCGTAGCAGGTTTTATTCTTATTGGGATCGCCTTTATGGCTTGGCGATTTGAATGGATGGTGACCGCCTTACCGGGATTTGCAGTATTCACCAATCGGGTGAAACTCGGTATCCGTCACTTGATTCAAACCAATCCTAAGGGTAGTTATTTTTCCATCGGTTTGCTCAATGGTTTGCTTCCTTGTGGCATGGTCTATGCTGCTTTGGCAAGCGCCATTTCCTGTAGTAGCGGTTTAGAAGGCAGCCTTTTTATGGCCATTTTTGGTGCTGGCACTTTGCCATTATTACTATTGGTGAGTGTGTTTGGTCGTTCACTCAACCCCTCTCTACGCCAGCGGATAAAAATATGGCAATCCATCCTGCTTTGTGTAGTTGCCTTCCTTCTGATCTGGCGAGGCATTCACTTGGATTTATCCATTTTTGAGACTAGTATTCCACGTACGATGATGTGCCATTAAGGTGATCAAATGGCGTCCCCTTTCCGAGTGGCAATCGGTGGGGTTTTGATGGGTTTATTTGGGGTTTAAAATAGTGAAATACTAAAAAAAATGGCTTGCATAAGGGCAAATTAACGAAGAAGAATATCAGAAAAAAAATAAAACCCTAACGACCTCTTGATAAATCATGTATTGCCTACTATTTCGTACACAAAAAGATAATTTATACTTATCCCGATGGTGATTTTACTTACGCAACGTTTACATTAAAGAACATAGGGTATAATTTATCGAAATAAGGAAAATGGAAAAAATAACCAACGAGCAAACGGCCATTAAAGCCACCTATTTCAGCATAATTGGCAATACAAGTTTAGCCATTATAAAAGGAATAGCGGGGTATTTTGGCAATTCCTATGCTTTGATTGCCGATGGAATTGAA